>SBEH01000001.1:0-243765 GCA_009668945.1 Actinomycetota bacterium | reverse complement strand
AGCGCTTCTGGGAGCGGGTGGGGCGCCTCCCCGACCGCGAGCTGTGGGACGCCCACATCCACCAGAAGCGCGAGCTGGCCGTCTTCGCCCGGCAGCGCCTCGTGGCCCAGATGGCCCGCCACGGCGAGGCGCCGGCGAGCCTCGTCGAGCTCGAGCAGGCCCTCGACCCCGAGATCCTCACGCTCGGGTTCGCCCGCCGCTTCGTCCTCGGCCGACTCCGCGTCCCCCTCCGCTTCTTCCTCGGTGTCGGCGGCGTCTTCCTCCGCCACCTGCGCCGCACTGTTGTCCTTGTCGGCAGCGCTCAGCTCGCGGATGATCCATCCCGCACCGATTCCCAGCAGCAGTGCGAGGACGATTCCCCCTGCAACGAGCGCGATGATCTTGGTGCGCTGGCTGATCGCCATGCTGCCCACCTCCCCCTCGGTTGCTTCAAGTATCTCCCCGAAGCCTGCCGGAATCCAGCCGCGACACGTCCTGAGACCAAGCGGGTTGGGGTAGTCTGGGAGTGTGCCTACTGTCCGCAGAGGAGGGCGTTTGAGTTGGACGTGATCCAGACCCAGGGTCTAACCAAGTACTACGGCAAGACGCGCGGGGTGGAGGACCTCACCATGTCCGTCCCGGAGGGTGCCGTCTACGGCTTCCTCGGACCTAACGGGTCGGGAAAGACCACGACGATCCGATGCCTGCTCGGGATGCTCAAGCCGACGTCCGGCGAAGCGCGGGTCCTCGGGCACAAGATCGCCCTCGACGGTGCGGCCGAACGTACGCGAATCGGATACGTGGCAGGGGAGGTCAGGCTCTACGAACACGAGACCGGCCACTGGCACATCGACTATGTCGCCGGCTTCCGAGGCGGACGGGGAGCGCTAGCCGACGACCTGATCGAGCGCTTCGAGTTCGACCCCTCGAAGAAGGTGAAGGAGCTCTCGAAGGGCAACAAGCAGAAACTCGCGCTCATCCTCGGCATGGCACACGACCCCGAGCTCCTCATCCTTGACGAGCCCACGAGCGGTCTGGATCCGCTCAACCAGGAGAGCGTGTACGACGTAATCGACGAGCGTGTGGCGGCTGGGCGCACGGTGTTCCTGTCGAGCCACGTGCTCTCCGAGGTCGAGCGGGTGTGCGACCGCGTGGGGATCATCCGGACCGGCCGACTCGCTGCCGAAGAGGATATGCGGGGCCTGCTAGGCAAGCGGCTTCGGCATCTCGAGATCGCGTTCGCCGAGCCGACCGGCCCCGCCTTCCTGGCGGACCTGCCCGGGGTCGACAGCCTCACGTCGGTCAGCGACAGGGTGTTGAAGGCGCGTGTCAAAGGAGACGCGATAGATCCGGTGCTCAAGCGCATCGCGGCTCGTCAGGTGGACGACATCCGGATCCAGCAGGCGAGCCTCGAAGACGTCTTCCTGGAGTTCTACCGTGGTGACGACTCCGCGCCCGATACGGCCGAGGGAGGGGAGGCGCTATGAGCTGGACCCTGCTTCGCGGCACGCTGCACCAGCGCCGCACGTCGATGTTCTGGTTCTGTTTCAGCCTCGCGCTCTACTCGTGGATGATGGTCTGGTTCTGGGAGAAGATGGGGGCGGATTACGGGCAGATGCTCGAGAACTACCCGCAAGAGTTCCTCACGCTCTTCGGCGGCAACGAAGTCTCGTTCGCGTCCATGGGCGGCTTCTTCCAGATCGAGTACCTGGGCCTCATGTGGATGATCATCATCGGCGCGGCGGTGGTCCTCTTCGCGTGCAAGGCGTTCTCTGGAGAGATCGGCGCGGGGACGATGGAGCTGCTGCTCGCCCAGCCGATTTCTCGTGCCCGCGTGGCGCTCACCCGGGTTGTCGCCTTCATCGGCTACGCCGTGCTCCTGAACGCGTTCACCTTCGTCCCGATCCAGATCTTCGGGCCTACGTACGACGTCAAGCTGTCCGCCGAGGTCTTCTGGACTGTATTCCTGCTCGGACTGCTGTTCACCATGGGCATAGGCGGTCTCGCGATGCTGCTCAGCTCGATGTTCCGCGACAGCGGGAAGCCTGCTGCCATCGCCTCTGGCATGCTGCTCCTGTTCTGGATCGCCGACATGGTGGCCAACGTCTCGGAGGCAGCCGAGTTCTTCGATCCGGTGAACCTGGTCACGTACTGGCAGCCCGGCAAGATCATCAATGGCGGCTCCGCCGATGCCGCTTCATGGTGGGTGTACGGTCTTCTCACCGTGGTGACGCTTGCGGGCTGCGTGGTCGTCTTCTCGCGCCGCGACGTGGCATAGGGAGCGGGAGTTCCGATTGGCCGAGCCGCGCACTCACGAACTCGATCTCAAGAAGCTGCTTCCCGGCCCTCACTACTGCTCGGCGTGCGCACGGCGCGTCTGCGAGGCCGTCGCCGGGCTCGATGGTGTTGCGGCTGCTGGCTGCGACCTCGAGAGCGGCACCCTGACCATCACCCGGTACGGACGTGGGCTGTCGGCTGAGGCGCTCGCCGCAAAGGTGCGGCGCATCGCGCTGGAGGAGACGGGGCGAGTCGCGCATGCAGCGTACCGTGTGACCGGCCTCGATTGACCCGACTGTGCGCGGACCTTGGCGAAGTCCGTAGGACAGATCCCAGGGGTGCTTGCGGCCGATGTCAACTTCGCGAGCGGCGTGATGCTGCTAGAGTACGATGCCACCGCGGATCCCCGCAGAAGAGCGGTGGGCGTACTGGCCGGCGCCGGGCACGGCGCGCAGCCGCTGGATGGCGGGGAGGCGCCTCGCACGCGGACCACGTGGTGGAGCGAACACCGCAACGAGTCCATGGTTGCGGCCTCTGGCGCTCTGATCCTGCTCGGCTGGCCACTCCGGGCGCTGGATCCGACGTGGCTCTCCGTCATCGCCTATGCACTGGCGATCATCGTCGGCGGGACACTGACCTGGCGTCGGGCCGCGACGTCTCTGATGGCGCGGACGCTCGACATGAACGTGCTCATGACGATAGCCGTCGCGGGCGCTGCCGCGATGGGCGAATGGGGCGAGGCGGCGACTGTCATCTTCCTGTTCGCCCTCGGCGGGATGCTTGAGAGCCGATCGCTCGCGCGTACGCGCAGCTCGATCCGCGATCTCGTGGACTTGGCGCCGCAGCTGGCGCGAGTACGTCAGCAGGGTGCGGTCACTGAGGTCGATCCCGCCGAGGTCGAGGTCGGGGAGACCATCGTCATCCGGCCGGGCGAACGGGTCCCGCTCGACGGCGTCATCTCAAGCGGCGCCTCGTCGTTCGATGAGTCGCCGATCACCGGCGAAGCAGTCCCGGTCGACCACGGCGTCGGAGATGCGGTATTCGGAGGTTCGCTCAATACCTCCGGGCTCGTGGAGGTCCGTACGACGGCCGTCGCTGACGATATGACCCTTTCCAGGATCGTGCACCTGGTCGAGGCGGCGCAGGCCAGCCGCGCGCCCGTCCAGCGCTTCGTCGACCGGTTCAGCCGCGTGTACACGCCCTTGGTGATCGCGGGAGCGCTCGCCATTGCGGTGGGCGCGCCAGCGCTCGGCGAAATGGGGGCGCCGTGGGCGGGTATGGCCGAGTGGCGCGACTGGATGTACCGCGCACTCGTTCTCCTCGTGGTGTCGTGCCCGTGCGCCCTGGTGGTTTCGACGCCGGTCGCGATCGTTTCGGGCATCACGCGCGCCACGCGCGACGGCGTGCTGGTGAAGGGCGGTGTCTACCTGGAACTGGCCGGGAAGGTACGGGCAGTCATCTTCGACAAGACCGGTACGCTCACGGAAGGACGCCCCGAGGTAGCGCGGACCGTCCCACTGTCCGACGTCCCGGTTGCCGGCGTGCTCGCGCGGGCGGCCGCGGTCGAGGCGCACTCGAACCACCCCCTGGCTGCGGCTGTCGCGGCGGCAGCTCCTGGTGCGGATTTGACGCCCGTGTCGGGACTGCACGAAGTGCCGGGTCGCGGAGTGTCGGGGCTAGTCGACGACGAACGAGTCGCGGTCGGCAGTGTCGCGTACGCACAGGAGCTCGGCGCCAGCTCCGAGCGGTTGCTCGCGGAAGCGGAGCAGATGGAGTCCGAAGGGCTGACGGTCCTTGCCGTCGTCGCCGGAGAGCCGCCGGAGGTGGCCGCGATAGGCGTGCTCGGCATCGCGGACCGTCTGCGCGGAAGCGCTTCAGCGGTGACCGAGCGCCTGGAGGAGCTCGGCGTGAAGCATGTGGTGATGCTCACGGGTGACAACCCGCTGGCCGCCGCTAGGGTGGCCTCGCAAGCGGGCATCAACGAGTACCGGGCTCGTCTCCTGCCAGAGGGCAAGACCGCGGCGGTCGCCGAGCTCCGGCAGCAGCACAAGGTCGTGGCGATGGTCGGCGACGGAGTGAACGATGCTCCCGCGCTCGCGACGGCCGACATCGGCATCGCGATGGGCGCGGCGGGCAGCCACACCGCGATCGAGACCGCCGACGTTGCGCTGATGCGTGATGATCTGCTGGCGGTCCCGCGCTTCCTTGACCTCGGTCGGCGCACGATGGCGAACATCCGGCAGAACGTCGTGCTCTCCCTCGGCGTGAAGGCGTTCGTGCTCGCGCTCGCGATCGGCGGCCACGCGACGCTGTGGATGGCGGTCTTCGCAGACACGGGCGTCGCTCTGTTGGTAATCGCCAACGGCCTCCGCCTCTTGCGCGCACGGTAGCGAGCGCGCGTTCCAGCGGTTCGAACCGCGGGCTTTGCGCATCGACGCACTTCCGCGGCCCCGGGCTTGCGTTACCTTGTATTGCGAGGTACTATCCATTACACAGTATGTCTTAGGGACGGGGGCACGAGATGACCGATGACGTGATGCGCTTCTTCGCCGCATGGATGCTCACGCATGAAGCTGCGGATGATGGGATGAAGGCGGCCATCAGGCGCGGGGACGAGGGCGGCGCCGAAGGCATGGGCGGTGGTCCCGATGCGTTCGTGGACGGGCTGGCAGCGATGGTCGCCGAAGAGAAGGAGAAGCTCAAGGCTGACCTCCAGGCCCGCGCTCGGGGCGAAGAGGTCGCAATCGAGCGGCCGACGGATCCGGCGCTCGAAGAAGTCCGCTTCGAGGTGGCCGAGCTCCGTGGCAGACTCGACAACATCGAGTCGCTCCTGGAGACCGCGCTCCGCAAGCTCGGCGACTGAAGGGGGCCGACGTGTCCTCCAGAAGCGCTGAGATAGTGGGCGTCACGCTGCTGGGTCTTGTGGCGGAACTGCCACGTGCCAGGTTCGGACTTGCCCCCGCTCACGTTCGGCGTGCTGCGTGGGCGAGGGGTCTGAGGCTGTCGTTCGAGCGGCTAGGCCCGGCATTCGTGAAGCTTGGACAGCTCATCTCCGTGCGACCGGACGAGTTCTCAGACGAGCTTGTCGCCGAGATGCAAAGCATGCAGGATGCGGTGCCCGCGCTTCCAGCCGAGGTGATCCGCGCCGTGATCGCCGCCGAGTTTGCTGCGGCGCCGGAGGAGCTGTTCGCGACCTTCGATGACACGCCGCTGGCGTCGGCATCGATAGCCCAAGTGCATCGTGCCACGCTCGCCAAGCCGTACCGCCCGGTGTGGGGCGATGCTCTGCCCGCAGGCGCCGACGTGGTCGTGAAGGTCGTTCGTCCCGGTGCCGCCGAGTCCATACGCGGTGATATCGCGGTGGCCCGGAAGCTCGTCACCCGTCTTGCGCGTACGGGTTTCGGCCGCCGGTTCGATCCAGTTGCGCTGCTCGATGAGTTCGCTACCACCGTCGAACGCGAACTCGATCTGCGCAAGGAGGGGCAGTATGCGGACCGGTTCCTGTTCGACTTCCGGGACGATCCGCGCGTCGTCGCGCCGCGCATCGTTTGGCCGAGGACCACTTCGCGCGTGCTCACCATGGAGTTCATGGCCGGCTGGCGACTCTCGGACCTCGAGACTGCGCGCACCGCGGGCGTCGACTGCCGTGCACTCGCGGTCCACGGCGCGACCGCGTTCATGCGGCAGGTGTTCGTATACGGCCGGTACCACGCCGACCTTCATCCGGCGAACATCTTCGTCACGCCCGACAACACCATCGCGTATCTCGACTTCGGCATCGTCGGCTTCCTCACCCCCGAGGAACGGATGAACATCACGCAGGTGATGGCGGCGCTCGTGTACCGCGATCCCGACCGTGCGCTCAAGTACTCGGCGGAACTCGGCGTTCACGTGCCGCAGGAGCGCATTCCGGCGGTGCGCGCTGGACTCGGCGAGCTCCTGGACGGCACGACACGCCCGGACGGGACCCGCGATTTCGCGCATTTCGGACTCGGCTTCCTCAAGCTGCTCGGCGAATACGATGTGAAGATACCGAGTGGCTACGGGCTGCTCATCAAGTCGCTTGCGACAGTCGAGGGCGTCGCACGGGCACTCTACCCCGACATCGATATCGTCGCGACGGCCCAGCCGTTCACCACGCGGATCCTCGGCCGCGCGATGGGCGACCCGGCGCGGCTGTACGAGCGAATGCCGCTCGCGATCAGGGCGGCGCTGAGGGAGCTTGTGGCCTAGTGCTCGAGCGGACACTGGAGGCGGGTCATTGGGGGAGCGGGCAGCGACCGTCAGGCGCGGGAGCCCGGAGGCACTCCGGTCGCTTGGCCGGCACGTCGGCGCGCGGTTCACGCTCGAAAGGGGCGATGGAGTTCGAGGGGGGACAATGAAGTACCATGTCCGAATCGTGATGACCGCGCTGCTGACGTTGACCGGCATGCTCGCCGGCGGGACCATCTGCCAGCTGGCCCTGGTTGCAGCGGGAAGCGGCTTGGTCTCCCTGTTCGGCGCTGAGGCATCAGATCCGCTGACTGCCACGCTGGCGACGGTCGCCGTCGGGGCGCTCTACGTGGCGCTCCTGGTCTCGATCCTACTGGTTGTTCGACGCAGGGGCGCGGACATGCGGGGGGTCTGGGCGGGAGTCATAGCGTACCCGCTGATCTCCGTGGCGCTCATGCTTGCGTCGGGAAGGAGATTCCCCGAGGTAGCCTGGGTCGCTTTCTACACCGCTCTCTTGGCCGTTCCCGTGACGACGTTCGCCGGTCTGACTTGGTTGGCTATTGGAGTAGGTACTCGCATTCGCGGGCGCCGGAGGCAGCTCAGGGCATTCGGCGAGGCCTCAAAGGAGTCCCTCTAGTCCGAACCGGCCTCGGGCTGAGACTACTGCTGTGGCGCATCCTCTGGCAGGTCAGCGTCGAAAGAGCCCGTGCGGTAGCCCTCGAGATCCTGCGCCACGAAGGTGAAGCCGGCCTGCTTCACGGCTGGCGCGAGCTGGTCGCGCAGCGAGAACGCCCGTTCCATCTCGGCCGGGTCCACCTCGATGCGGGCCACGTCGCCATGCGCTCGTATGCGGACCTGGCGAAGTCCGAGCGCGCGAGCTGCCGCTTCGGCGCTTGCGACTTGCTCGAGAAGCGCCTCTGTGATCGGCGTGCCGTATGGGAAGCGCGTGGCGAGGCACGCGCCCTGTGGCTTGTCCCAGTTCGGCAGTCCAAGCTGTTGGGACAGATGCCGGATCTCGTTCTTGTGGAGCCCCACCTCGAGCAACGGGCTCACGATTCCGAACTCCGCGGCGGCCCGACGCCCCGGACGGCGGTCCGAGGTGTCGTCGGCATTCGTACCGTCCAGGACCCACGTGATGCCCCGGCTGCCGGCGATCGTGCGCATCAGCGCGAACATCTCGGCTTTGCAGTAGTAGCACCGGTCGGGCGGGTTGGCCTGGAAGCGCGGGTCGGTGAGCTCGTACGTCTCCGCTTCATGAACGCGTAGGCCCAGGCTGCGGGCGGTCGCGCGGGCCTCGTCGACCTCAGCAGAGGGATGTACGTCCGAGACTGCGAGCACGGCCAGACAGCGGTCGCCGAGCACTGCGTGCGCGGTGAACGCCAGCAGCGTGGAGTCGACACCGCCGGAGTACGCCACCAGGGCGCTGCCGAGGTTGGTCAGGCGATTGCGGAGATCGTCGTACTTTCGTGCGGCAGACTGCACGTATGCTCCTCTGCGGCTCGGAGTAAGCGTATCGTACACGAGTGTTCCCCGATGCAAGGGGAATAGGTGCTATAGGGACGGCCGGAGGGGGTCACATGTCGGACGAAAGCCGGGCGAGCATCGAACATCTCAGCGGCGAGGAGCACATCGTGCCGCCTCCGGTGGATTTCGCGTCAAGCGCCGTCATCCCCGACAGGCCGACGTACGAGCAGATGTACAGGCGCTCTCTTGAGGATCCGGACGGGTTCTGGGGCGATGCGGCTCGCGACGAGCTCGAATGGCTGAAGCCATTCACGAAGGTGCGCGGGGGCGGATTCGAGAACCTCGACTTCACCTGGTTCGAAGACGGAGCCATCAACGTTGCGGCGAACTGTCTCGACCGGCACTTGGACACCTGGCGCAGGAACAAAGCCGCACTGATCTGGGAGGGCGACGACGGCACGTCCCGCACGTTCACCTATCAGCAGCTGCACCACACCGTGAGCCGTTTCGCGAACGTGCTGAAGAAGAAGGGCATCGAGCGCGGCGATCGCGTGGCCATCTACCTGCCGATGATTCCCGAGCTGCCGATGGCGATGCTCGCGTGCGCGCGCATCGGCGCGATCCACTCGGTCATCTTCGGCGGCTTCTCGGCAAGCGCGCTACGCGAGCGCATCCAGGACTGCGGCGCGAAGCTGCTGGTGACCGCCGACGAGGGCATCCGTGGCGGACGGAAGGTGGCGCTGAAGGTCGCTGCCGACGAGGCGCTGTTCGAGTGCCCGAGCATCGACGCGTGCATCGTAGTGAAGCGCGGCAGCGGCGACGTGGACATGGAGCCGGGCCGCGACACCTGGTGGCACCAGGAGGTCTCCGCGCCCGAGGTGCGCAAGCCCTGCCCGCCCGAGCCGATGAACGCCGAGGACCCGCTGTTCATCCTGTACACCTCGGGCTCCACCGGCAAGCCGAAGGGCGTCTTGCATACCACCGCCGGCTACTTGCTGTACACCACGATGTCGTTCAAGACAGTGATGGACTACAAGGACGAGGACGTCTACTGGTGCACGGCCGACATCGGCTGGGTGACCGGACACAGCTACATCGTGTACGGACCGCTCGCCGCCGGCGCTACGGCGCTCATGTTCGAGGGCGTGCCCACCTACCCGGATCCCGCGCGCTTCTGGGCGGTCATCGAGAAGTACCGCGTCAACATCTTCTACACGGCGCCCACGGTGATTCGCGCTCTAATGCGTCACGGCGCCGGCTGGCCACGGCGATACGACCTGTCGAGCCTGCGTTTGCTCGGCACGGTAGGCGAGCCGATCAACCCCGAGGTCTGGGAGTGGTATCACGACACGATCGGACGAGACCAGCTGCCCATTGTCGACACCTACTGGCAGACGGAGACGGGAGGCTTCCTCATCACGCCCTTCCCGGGAGCGACATCGCTCAAGCCGGGGTCGGCATCGTGGCCGTTCTTCGGCGTGAGAGCCGAGGTCGTGCGCGAGGACGGCAGCAGGGCCGAGCCTGGGGACGGCGGCTACCTCACTGTGAAGGACTCATGGCCCGGGATGATGCGTGGGACCTGGGGCGATCCGGACCACGCGCGCATGCGCGAGGTATACTTCGAGCGCTTCCCCGGTCGGTACTTCACCGGAGACGGCGCGCGCGTGGACGCCGACGGGGACTACTGGCTACTCGGCCGCGTTGACGATGTCATCAACGTGAGCGGTCACCGCATGGGTACCGCCGAGATCGAGAGCGCGCTGGTGAGCCACGAGACCGTGAGCGAGTCCGCGGTCGTCGGATTCCCGCACGCGGTCAAGGGCGAAGGCATCCACGCCTACGTTGTGCTTCGCGACGGGCACACGCCGTCCGAGGACCTCACGACGATCCTCAAGGGCCACGTGCGCAAGGTGATCGGCCCGATCGCTCAGCCCGACCGCATCCAGTTCGCGCACGATCTGCCCAAGACGCGAAGCGGGAAGATCATGCGCCGCATACTCCGCAAGATGGCGGCGGGGGAAACCGACATGGAGGCCTTCGGTGACCTATCGACGCTTGCCGATCCGAAGGTCGTGAAAGACCTGCTGGCAGGCGTGTAGGGGAGGGTCCGTGGACGAGAGCGACGTCACCCAGGTCATGCCCCCGGCCGACGAGCCGGCAGTGCCGGGCGAAGGCGCGCCGGACGCGGTCGCGGAGGATGCGGCGCGCGGTCGCGCGAGGTTGCCACGCCGCTGGCTCGCGGCGGCGGTCGTGCTGGTCATGCTGCTGGTCGCGGGGCTAGGCGTGTTTCTCGGCATGCAGGCAGGCGGAGAGCCAGAGCGCGTCGTCGAGGCTGGGACGGATTCCGAGGAGAAGGCCGGGGCCGAAGAGGTTGTCGTGCCGGACCTTCGCGGCATGACGCTCGACCGGGCAACGACGGATGCCGAGGCGGCAGGTCTCGTCATCGGCGCGACGGCGACGGCGATCGTCGCCCCGTCGGTCACGCCGGCAGGCACCGTGCTGAGCCAGGACCCGCTGCCGGGCGCGGAGGTCGCCGCCGGTACCGAGATCTCGCTCGTCATCGCCGAGGCTGCGGCTGAGGAACAGCCTCCGGCGGAGACGTCAGGAGGGTCCTCGGGCGGAGGCACCGCCGAGGAGCAACCGCCGCCTGCGCCGCCGGGTGACCTCACGATCGATGATTTCTCCAAGCTCGTGGCGAAGCCGAGGGTGATCGATCCGAACTTCTTCGTACTGCAGCAGTGGACGACCAAGCTCGAGCACTCGGACACGGCGCTGCAGTGGACAAGCGGCCCGGTCGACTTCGGCGGCGGAGACAAGCAGATCATCTTGAACGCCGACGGTCCGAACGGCTACCTCGTCGCGGTCTACTCCTGGGATTCCGCGACATCTACCGACTGGAAGATGCAGTCGATCATCGTGTCGCAGCCGGGCGAGTTGCCGTACCAGACGATCTTCGACGTGCCTGCCAGCACGCAGACGTTCATGGTCAAGTCGATGAGCACCGCCGTGTACTGGACGCTCACGGTGCAGGAGAAGTAGCGCACGCTCGCACGAGCGAGGCGGTGAGCCGCTCGCGGATGGCATCCGGCTCGGGCGGTGCGCCGTCGGGGTCGGTGAGCTCGAACGTGTCGGCGGCAACACCCGATGTCGTGCCGATCGCCGCCCGCCGGATATCCAACCGCTCGGCCTCGATCGCGCGCGCGATGTCGTGGAGCAGGCCGACGCGATCCGGCGCGGTCACGCGCACCGGGGTGCCGAACGGTCCTCGCGTGCCCACGACGACCGTGATCGGCGTGTGCATGCGAGCGCGCGGGGGGTAGTGCTTGCGCCGCTCGGCCAGACGCGTGTCGAGTGCGAGCGTGCCATCAAGCGCCGCGCCGAGCGTTCGCTCGAAGGCGCTCCACGTCGCGCTGTCAGCGCACGCGAGGGTGGCGGGGGCCACCACGAACGTATCGAGCGCGATGCCGCTACTGTCGGTGTAGGCCTCGGCCGAGTGGACGTCCAGGCCACACAGAGCGAGTGAGCCGGAGATGCTCGCGAAGAGGCCGCGTCGGTCCCGGGTGACCACATCGACCACCCAGGTGTGCTCGCTCGGGCCGGGCTCGACACTGAATGCGAAGCGGCCCGGCGCTCCCGGGCCGGCGATCGAGAGCACCAACCGCGCGTCACGCAGGACCTCGGCAGGCGATCGGCCCGCGAGGTAGCGCAGCGGCGCGTGGCCGAGGAAGTCGAGCACCGCCCGCGAAGCACCCACCTTCGCGGCCTCGCGGAGAGCGCTGGCGCGGGTGATCTCGGCGGCTGCAACGATGCCCGCGCCGTCGACGTCGGAAGACAGGGCATCCTCGAGCTTGGCGGCGAGGTCGCCGATGACGGCCGCACGCCACGATGTCCACGCTTCGGGGCCGGTAGCGCGCATGTCGGCAGCGGTGAGAGCGAAGAGCGGCGCGACGAGATCGCGGTCGCCGATCCGGGCCGCCGCAGAGAGCACGACGTCCTCATCGGAGGTGTCCGCGTGAGCGGCGATCTCGGAGAGCAGCAGGTGCTCGCGTGCGAGCGCCTGCGCCGCCGAGGCCTGCCGCTCGGTCAGCCCCAGCGCCCGAGCCGCCGCCTCGGCGACGCCCGCGCTGCGCGCGGCATGCGCGGGCGCAGGCTCGCGCTTGCCGGCGTCGTGCGCGAGCGCGGCCACGAGCGCGGCGTCACGCATCTCGCCGGGGACGCGGCCAGAGCCAAGCGAGTCGAGTTCGCCGCCGATAGCGCTCACGACGCGGAGGCAGTGGGCCCCGACGGTGTACCGGTGCGAGAGTGCAGGGCGCCGGAGCGTCATCATCTCGGCGAACCCCGGCACGACGCCCTCGTAGCGTCTCTCGTGCGCTGCGCGCTCGGTTGTGGCAAGGGCGGAATCGTCTCCCGAAGCGAGCGCGCGCAGCCCGTCGAGCGTGAGTGCCGGCTCGTCAGCGAATGCGGCACCGCGAAGCCGCTCGCGGAAGGCGAGCAAGGTGTGATGCGTTTCGGCGAACGAGCGCTGGAGGGCACCGGCGTCGACCCGCGCGGACTCGGCCACCTCGAGCGTCAGCAGGTTTCCTGCGCGCGTGTCGTCGAGGTGGAGCGCCCACCGGGCGGCCGCGATGCGCTCGCCAGCCTCGGCAAGTGCGGAGCACTCGGCGACGGTGAGCAGCCCCACAACGGCGAGCGAGTCGCAGTCGGCGACTGGCGAACCCGCACGCAGCGCGGCGTGCCATACGAGCTCGTCGAGGTCTCGCTGCCCGCCGCAGCCATCCTTGAGATCGGGCTCGAGCAGGTACGGGGATCCGGGGCGATCGCGCTGGAGGATTGCGGTCTGCAGCTTGCGCGCGATGCGCCGGAGTTTGCGGAACGAGTCAGCCAGCACTCGGCTGCCGAGTCGCTCGTCCCCGGCGATCTGCCGCGCGGTGAGGAAGGAGGTGGCGATCGTCAGATCCTCGGCCAGCGCCTCGACCTGCCCCTTTGGCGTCCGGATCTGATGCCCCACGGTGAGGCCGGCGTCCCATAGCGGGTAGAGCACAGCCCGCACGAGCGGCTCGAGCTCGGACTTGGACCCGCGGGTCACCACGAGCAGGTCGATGTCCGAGCCGGGCAGGAGCCTGCCTGCGCCGTACCCGCCGAGCGCGAACAACGCGTAGGGCACGCGCACTTCGGCGGCGTGTGCCTGCTTGCGGATCGCCTCGTCGGTGAGGTCGGAAAGCAGACGGGCCGCCCGAAGCCCCGGCGCCGCGGTCTCGAGAAGCTCGGACCTCGCGCGCAGCAAGCCGTCGAGCGGCCCTTCTGGAACCATCGCGGTGTGCTAGAGCGCGTCCGGGCCGCGCTCGCCCGTGCGGATGCGGATCGCGCCCGCGCAGTCGTACGTGAAGACCTTGCCGTCGCCGATCTTGCCGCTGCGGGCGGCCTCGACGATGGCGTCCTCGACCTTCGTGGCGAGGTCGTCATCCACGATGACCTCGATCTTCACCTTCGGCACGAAGTCCACCGTGTACTCGGCACCGCGGTAGATCTCTGTGTGGCCCTTCTGCCGCCCGAAGCCTTTGACCTCGTAGGCGGTGAGCCCGGCAACGCCGAGCGTGTGCAGGGCGTCCTTCACGTCATCCAGCTTGTGCGGCTTGATGATCGCCTCGATCTTCTTCATGTCCGTCTCCTCTGTCTGGCGGTTTCTTCAGTATGCGTCGGCATTCGTTGCGCCCGCGTGAACGGCGCGTTGCGGTCTCTTAGAACACGTACGCGGCTTCGGCGTGCTCTGCGATATCGAGCCCGCGCTCCTCGGTCTCCTCGTCAACGCGGAGGCCGACGGTTGCGTCGATCGCCTTCAAGATGCCGAAGCTCACCACAAACGAGAACACGAGCGTGACGACGACGCCGACGATCTGCGGCAGCATCTGCGCGGGGTTGCCGGCGAGAAGGCCGTCGGCGCCTGCCGCGTTCACGGCGGTGGAAGCGAAGACACCCGTGAGCAGCGCGCCCGTGGTACCGCCCACGCCGTGTACGCCGATCACGTCCAGCGCATCGTCGAAGCCGAGTTTCGTCTTGATGCGCACGCCGTAGTAGCACACGACGCCAGCGATCAGGCCGATCAGCATGCCCGGAAGCACGTCCACGAAGCCCGCGGCAGGCGTGATGCCCACAAGACCGGCGACGGCACCAGACGCCGCACCGAGCGAGGTGGGCTTGCCGTGCCCGATCCACTCGGCGGCGAGCCAGCCGATCATGCCGCAGGCCGCGGCGAGGTGCGTGACCATGAACGCCGAGCCCGCCACGCCGTCGGCAGCAAGCTCGCTTCCGGCGTTGAAGCCGAACCAGCCGAACCACAGGATTCCGGCGCCGAGGAGCGTCATCGGCAGGTTGTGCGGTACGAGCTCCGGCTTGCCGTAGTCCTTGCGCTTGCCGAGCACTATCGCTGCTGCTAGCGCCGCGGCCGCCGAAGCGATGTGGACGACCGTGCCGCCCGCGAAGTCGAGCGCGCCGACGCCGGAGAGACCGAGCCAGCCGCCACCCCAGACCCAGTGTGCGAGGGGGGAGTACACGAGTAGCACCCATGCGCCTGCGAAGATCAGATACGACTTGAACTTCATCCGCTCGGCGATGGCACCGGTGATGAGCCCGACAGTGATGATCGCGAACATCCCCTGGTACATCGCAAAGACGCTCTCGGGGATGAGGTGTCCTTCAACGCCAGAGACGCCACTCACGACGCCGGACAGGCCGAGCTTGCTCAGGCCCCCGACGATCGCACCGAACGGCCCTTCGGCAGAACCGAACGCGAGGGTGTAACCCGCGAGGGCCCACAGGACCGAGGTGAGCCCCATCGAGACGAAGCTGTGCATGGTTGTGGAGAGCACGTTCTTCGAGCGCACCATGCCTGCGTAGAACAGCGCGAGCCCCGGTGTCATGAAGAGCACCAGCGCCGCTGCCACCAGCATGAATGCGGTATCGCCTACGTTGATTGCGGCCACTTCCCGCCCCCTTGCGGTCCCTGCCGGGCGACTCTAGCGTCGCCCGGTCTCCCGACTGTGTTGCGAGCAGGTTACGTGCGCTGCGTTTCCGGGCTGTTTCATCTGCGTGGCGGATGCGGGAAACCTCCGCCGTCCGGGCCGGGTGGCACGGCGTCGCGAACCCGAACGTGCGTTCGCTTCCGGACGCGAGTACAATGGGTGTTTGCGAACAAACGCCCTTCAACTCGTTAGCGGAAGGTCCACCCCCGAATGTCTCTCGACCGCATATCGATTCGCGGCGCACGCGAACACAACCTCAAGAACATCGACCTCGAGATCCCTCGAGACCAGCTCGTCGTGATCACCGGGCTGTCCGGCTCGGGCAAGTCGAGCCTGGCGTTCGACACGATCTACGCCGAGGGCCAACGCCGGTACGTGGAGTCGCTGTCCGCGTATGCACGGCAGTTCCTCGGCCAGATGAACAAGCCGGACGTGGACCACATCGAGGGGCTGTCGCCGGCGGTCTCGATCGACCAGAAGACGACGAGCAAGAACCCGCGCTCCACCGTTGGCACCGTCACGGAGATCTACGACTACCTGCGCCTGCTCTTCGCCCGCGTGGGTATCCCGCACTGCCCGATCTGCGGCCGAAGGATCGAGAAGCAGACGCCCGAGCAGATCGTGGACGCGATCCTCGAGCTGCCCGAGGGCACGAAGTTCCAGGTGCTCGCGCCGGTCATCAAGGGGCGGAAAGGCGAGTATGGCAAGCTGTTCGCCGACCTCAAGGCCGAGGGCTTCACGCGGGTGCGCGTGGACGGCGAGGTCAAGACGCTCGACGAGGACATCCCGCTCGACAAGAAGTACAAGCACTCGATCGACGTCGTGCTCGACCGGCTCGTGATGAAGGATTCGATCCGTCTCCGGCTCTCGGAATCCGTGGAGATGGCGCTCAAGCTCGCGGGCGGCACGGTCACCGTGGCGGTCGCAGACGGTGAGGAGCTCGAGTTCTCGCAGGCGCTCGCCTGCCCGGAGCACGGCTTCTCGATGGACGAGCTCGCGCCGCGGGATTTCTCCTTCAACTCGCCCTACGGCGCGTGTCCCGATTGCCTCGGCCTCGGGAGCAGGCTTGAGGTCGACCCCGATCTCGTTGTGCCCGACCACACACTCTCGCTTGCCGAAGGCGCGATCAAACCCTACTCCGGCAACCTGAATTACTACCCGCAGCTCGTCGAGGCCGCGGCCAAGCACCTCGGCATCAGCATGGACGCGCCGTGGGAGGATCTGCCCGAGGTAGCGCGCGAGAAGCTGCTCCGCGGCATGGGCGACGAGCGCATCCGGCTCGACTACGTCACGCGCGACGGGCGTGAGACGTACTGGTACACGCAGTTCGAGGGAGCCCTCGGCAGTGTCATGCGCCGGTATGACGAGACCGAGTCCGAGCTGAGCAAGGAGAAGCTCGAGGAGTACATGGCGGTTATCCCGTGTGCGGCGTGTGGCGGCGCGCGCCTCAAGCCCGAGATCCTTGCGGTCACCTTCGGCGGGAGGAATATCAACGACGTCACCACGCTCTCGGCTAAGGCCAGCCTGCACTTCTTCGAGGACGTCGAACTGACCGAGCGCGAGGAGACGATCGCCCGGCGGATCATCAAGGAGATCGTCGAGCGGCTGCGGTTTCTCGTGGACGTCGGCCTCGACTACCTCACGCTCGAGCGTGCCACCGCGACGCTTTCCGGCGGCGAGGCGCAGCGCATCCGCCTCGCGACGCAGATCGGCAGCGGACTTGTGGGCGTGCTCTACATCCTGGACGAGCCGTCGATAGGGCTTCACCAGCGCGACAACGCACGCTTGATCGCCACGCTCGAGCGGCTACGCGACATCGGCAATACCGTCATCGTGGTGGAGCACGACGAGGAGACGATCCGCGCCGCCGACTTCGTGATCGACATGGGCCCCGGCGCGGGAGAGCACGGTGGCGAGCTCGTGTGCGTCGGCCCGCCGAGCGCCGTGTTCGAGTGCCCCGACTCGCTCACCGGCCGCTACCTATCGGGCGAAGTAGCGATACCACTCCCCGCCGAGCGCCGCACGCACGAGCGCGGCTACCTAACCCTGCTGGGCGCGCGGGAGAACAACCTCAAGGACATCGACGTCGCCATCCCGCTCGCCACGTTCACGGTTGTCACGGGCGTGAGCGGCTCGGGCAAGAGCTCGCTCGTTGCGGATACGCTCGCTCCAGCGCTCAACAATGCTGTGATGCGCTCGCGCCATCGCACCGGCAAGTACACGAGGATCGAGGGCCTCTCGGCGATAGACAAGGTCATCTCGATCGACCAAAGCCCGATCGGACGGACGCCTCGCAGCAATCCCGCCACGTACACCGGTGTGTGGGACGACATCCGCAACCTCCTCGCCTCCACCAACGAGGCCAAGGCGCGCGGCTACTCACCAGGGCGCTTCAGCTTCAACGTGCGGGGCGGGCGCTGCGAGAACTGTAAGGGCGACGGGCAGATCAAGATCGAGATGCACTTCCTGCCCGATGTGTACGTGCCGTGCGAGGTGTGCAAGGGCGCGCGGTACAACCGCGAGACGTTGCAGGTTACCTACAAGGGCAAGAGCGTGGCCGACATCCTCGACATGTCGGTGGAGGAGGCGCTCTCGTTCTTCGAGAACATCCCGCCAATCCGCCGCAAGTTCCAGACGCTCTTCGACGTCGGCCTCGGCTACATCCGCATCGGTCAGCCGGCAACCACGCTCTCCGGCGGTGAGGCGCAGCGCGTGAAGCTCGCCTCCGAGCTCCAGAAGCGCTCCACCGGCCGTACGTTCTACATCCTCGACGAGCCCACGACCGGCCTGCACTTCGACGACGTGCGTCAGCTGCTGAACGTGCTTCAGCGCCTCGTGGACGCGGGCAACACCGTGCTCGTGATCGAGCACAACCTCGACGTCGTGAAGAGCGCCGATCACATCATCGACCTCGGCCCCGAAGGCGGCGACTTGGGGGGCGAGATCATCGTCTCTGGCACGCCCGAGGACGTCGTTGCCGAACCGCGATCGCATACCGGGCGGTTCCTGAAGCCGGTGCTCGAGGGCCGCGGTGCGAGCGTCGCGCCAGGCGAGGGGACGACGTTCTCGTGAGCGGGGCGCCCGACATCGCGACCCAGCTCGGCCACGTGCCCGATGCGCCTGGCGTGTACTTGTGGAAGCAGGGTGACGAGGTTCTGTACGTCGGCAAGGCGAAATCGCTGCGCAAGCGGATGCGGCAGTACGTGGGGCTGCACGACGAGCGCCCGATGGTGCCCCTGATGATGGAGCGTGTCGACGGGTTCGACTACGTCGTGACCGGCACCGAGGGGGAGAGCCTGATCCTTGAGGCCAACCTCATCAAAAAGATCCGGCCTCCATACAACGTCGACTACAAGGACGACAAGACGTTCCCGTACATCGCACTCACGCTCGAAGACCCGTTTCCGGCGGTCAAGTACACGCGCGAGAAGCACCGGCCGGGTACGCGCTACTTCGGGCCGTACACCGACGCGAAGGCAGCGCGCGCAACCATCGAGATCGTGAGGCGCGTGTACCCGACATGCCGCGTGACATGTGCCGAGTGGCGTCGCGTCAACGCAAAGGGCGGGACGCCGACGGGCAAGCCGTGCTTCGACTTTCACGTTGGGAAGGGCCCCGGAACATGCGTCGGAGCAATCACTGCGGACGCGTACGCGGCGCGCGTCCAGGAGGTGGCGGCCTTCCTGGAGGGCAAGCAGAGCGCCGTGGCGTGCGACCTCGAGCAGCAGATGCGCGAAGCGGCTGCCGAACTCGACTACGAGCGCGCTGCGCGGCTGCGCAACTCGCTCGACGCGGTGCGCTCCGTGCTTGAGCGGCAGAGGGTCGTCTCGGACCGGCCGCTTGACATCGACGTCATCGGGCTGGAGCGCGAAGAGACCATCGCGGGCGTGCACGTCCTGCAGGTACGCGAGGGCCGCCTACTCGGCAGCAACGAGTTCACGCTCGACAAGGGGCTGGACGTGAGCGAGGCCGAGCTCATCGGAGGATTCCTTCTCCGCTACTACGACGCTGTATCGCACATCCCGCGGGAGGTCGTCCTTCCGGTGCTGCCGGAGGCACCCGGGGCTGTGGAGGAGTGGCTGACCGGCCTGCGTGGCGCGCACGTGCGCATGGCGGTGCCGCAGCGCGGTGAGAAGCGCGCGCTTGCGGATCTCGCAGCCACCAACGCGCGCCACTCGCTCGCGCGGTACAAGCACCGCACGCGCTACGACGAGGAGCGCTTGAACCGCGCGCTGCTCGAGCTCGAGAGTGCGCTCGCCCTTCCGGCACCGCCGCTTCGGATCGAGTGCTTCGACGTCTCGACGCTCCACGGCCGCTCGAGCGTGGGCTCGATGGTGGTGTTCACCGGCGGGCGGGCCGACAAGGCTGCGTACCGCCGCTTCAAGGTGCGGATGCCCGCTGAGGAGTCCAACGACGTGGCGATGCTCGCCGAAGTGCTGCGCCGACGCTTCGCGCGCGAGCAGTTGGGCGACTCGCGCTTCGCGAAGCGTCCGGACCTGCTGCTGATCGACGGCGGCAAGCCGCAGCTGCACGCTGCACAGGCGGTACTCGCCGAACTCGGTCTGGAGCATCTCGCCCTCGCGTCGCTCGCCAAGCGCGAGGAGGAATTGTGGCGGCCAGGATGGGACGAGCCTGTGATGCTGCCGAACGGCTCGCCGTCGCTCTACCTCGTCAAGCGCGTGCGCGATGAGGCGCACCGCTTCGCCATCGAGTACCATCGCGAGCTTCGGGGCCGGGCGATGAGCGCTTCGATGCTCGATGACGTTCCCGGCATCGGCCCCAAGCGCAAGAAGGCGCTCCTGAAGCACTTCGGCTCGCTCAAGAGACTGCGGGCGGCGAGCGTCGAGGAAATCGCGGCGGTGCCGGGCGTGGGGAAGGTGGCAGCGGAAGCGGTGGCCGAGGCGATGGCGTCAGATCCTAGTGGTTCGTGACACGCCACACGCGACGGACACAGGTGATGGCGCGAAGCGCTAGTCGCTATCCGATGCAGGCGGAGATTCGGGCTCCGGGGTCTCCGCAATGGGCTCCTCATCGGACGCCCCATCATCGGCGGCCTCATGCTCGCTCGTCTCTTCCGCCGCCGCCGATGCCTCGCGGCTGGCCTCTTCCTCCGGTTCCGTGACAGCCTCGGGCTCCCGGCTCTCGTCGGGGCTCGCTTCAGCAGGCGGGGCAGTGTCGGTCAGCGGCGCGTGTGCCGGTACGTCGATTCCCACGGAGGCGGCGCTCGCCGAAACAGCCGACTGCAGCGCGGGTGGCAGCAGGCCTTCGGATGCGGCATACGCGACTCCGCTGAGCGCGGCGAACGCCATCGCAGCGGCAGCATATGCCGGCCAACGTCGCCATATCGGGGACTCGCGAATGGGGCCGCGCCCGTCGGTAGCGGGGTGAGTGGGGGTTCCTGCTACCGACGGGCACGAAGCCTGGATCATCATCTGGATGTGGTGCGCTTCGAGCGAGGCGGTGGATTCCTCCGGGAAGAGCCGGTCCACGTCGCCCACGAACCGTGAAACGGCGTCGGATTCGGGCAACGCCCCGACCGTCTCCGGGCTCACTAGGTCCCGAACAGGGTCATCCGCGATGTCTGTGCGCCGCTTCACAGCATTCCTCACGCTCAGCTGGATCTCACTTGGTCAGTCGGTCTCGTCGGCCTCATCGGCCTCATCGGCCTCATCGTCGTCGTCGAGGTCATCGTCGGCGTCGTCGGCCTCATCGGCCTCATCGTCGTCGTCGAGGTCATCGTCGGCGTCGTCGGCCTCATCGGCCTCATCGTCGTCGTCGAGGTCATCGTCGGCGTCGTCGGCCTCGTCGTCGTCGTCGAGGTCATCGGCCTCGTCGGCCTCATCGGCCTCGTCGTCGTCGTCGAGGTCATCGGCCTCGTCGGCCTCATCGGCCTCATCGTCGTCGTCGAGGTCGTCCGAGTCGGGGATGTCGATCCCTACGGTCTCCGCAGCGCCGGAAATCGCGTCCTGCGCAGGATCCGGCAGTACACCCGAGGTGACCGCGAACGCCGTGCCCGCCGAAGCGACAGAGATGGCGACCGCGATCGCCCCAATCTTCCCGAGTGTGGTGCCAAGTAGGCTGTTCACTGACTACACGCTCCTTTCGCTCGTCGAGTGCCGGACATGCCGGCCCTCGCCTCTCACGTCGTCTCATCCCCGTAACCGACCGCGACGTCCAAAAGGTCACGGCCTATCTCGAGATTCCTCGCCGTATGGCGGCCAGGCCGCGCGCCTGGAGCGCCTTGACGGCACCCGGGCGCTTACCCATGACGCTGGCGGTCTCCTCGATCGTCAATCGCGCGAACAGTCGCAGGAACAGTACGTCGCGCTGTCCGGTACTCAGGCTCTCGAGAACCTCGATCACCTGGCGGTCGCCAAGGTTGCGAAGGGCGTCGTCCTCCACGTCCGCCGTGCCGCCTCGGGCGAGGATCACTTCGTCCGGTACCGGCAGCGCGGCCTTCCGACCAGCCCGCCACTCGTCCACGAGCCGGTTGTGGGCGATCATGAACACCCAGGTCCGGAAGGCGCGCTCGTCACCGCGGAAGCCTTCGATGCCCCGCACGAGTTGCACGAACACCTCCCCGAGCAGGTCTTCGGCCTCACGCGCTCCGTGACCGCGCAGATACCGGAGAACTGCCGGCGAGTAGTCGCGGTAGATCGTCGTCCAGGCCCACTCAGCGCCGGCTTGGGCTGCGGCGAGTGTGCTGGTGAATGCAGACTCCAAAAGGAATCCCCTTCTGGTTCGCAGTGATCTGTGCCTAGCCAGTATGCATCGTTGCAGGGCGCGCGTGGAGATGCCGTCTGGCGGGTTGCCGCTGGTATACTGAACGCATCCACGCACGCCGTGCCACAAGGAGGAGTGTCATGAGATTCCTGATCCGAATGGCCGCATCGGCAGCCGCCATCTTCGGCGTCGCGTACCTCTCGGGCGGCTCGCTTCTCGAGGTCGACTCGTTCTGGCCCGCCGCCGTGGTTGCCGCCATCGTCCTCGCGCTGGTGAACGCCATCATCAAGCCGATCGTCAAGCTGCTGGCGCTGCCGGTCACCATCCTCACGCTCGGGCTCTTCGCGCTCGTGATCAACGCGGGGATGCTGTACCTCGTGGCGGCAATCGTCGACGGTGTGCACACGACCGGCTTCCTGCAGACAGTGGCGGCGTCGGTGATCATCTCGATCGTCAGCTCGGTCGTCGGCGGGCTGACCGAGGGCAAGAAGGAGTAGGCGCCGGTCATGGCTGAGGACACGTCCACCGGCGAGATGCAGTCCGTCGCCGAGAGCGACCTGGTGCTCATCACGGGAATGTCCGGCGCCGGCCGCAGCGAGGCCGTTCACACTTTCGAGGACCTCGGCTACTTCTGCATCGACAACCTGCCTCCGGCGCTTATCAGCCAGATCGTGTCCCTCACGGCTCTGCAGAGCCACGGCGCGCGCAAGATGGCCGTCGTCTGCGACGTCCGCGGCGGCCTGTTCTTCCAGGACCTCGTGGGCGAGCTCGAGAAGCTCGAGGCGCAGGGCCATCCGTTCCGCATCCTGTTCCTCACTGCCGAGGAGCGCACACTGCTCCGGCGGTTCAAAGAGACACGCCGCCGGCATCCGCTTGCCGAGTCCGGGTCTCTGAGCGCGGGCATCGCCGCCGAGCGGAAGGCGCTCGAGGCGGTCCGCGACCGCGCGGACCTCATCATCGACACCACCGAGCTGCGGCCGCAGGAGCTGCGCGCCGTCATACGCGAGTCGTTCGCGGCGGTAGGCTCGGAAGGGCAGCTCTCCGTGGCCCTCGTGTCCTTCGGCTTCAAGTACGGTCTGCCCATCGACGCCGACATCGTGATGGACGTCCGATTCCTCCCGAACCCGTTCTACATCGCCCGACTCAAGGCCAAGACCGGCCTCGAGCGCCCGGTGCGTCAGTTCGTGCTCGACAAGGCAGAGACCGCGGTCTTCTGCGACCGCTGGTTCGCGCTTCTCGAGTTCCTGCTTCCCAACTACCTTGCCGAAGGGAAGTCGCATCTGACGATCGGCCTCGGCTGTACCGGCGGGCAGCATCGGAGTGTCGTCCTCTCCGAGCGGACCGCCGAGTTCCTGCGCTCGCTCGGCTACGCTACCTCGACCACGCACCGGGACATCACCAAGGACCGGGAGCGCTGATGTCTCCCCGCAAGGCGGTCGCCATCGGCGGTGGTACCGGACTCCCGCTCGTCCTAGGCTGCCTGTTGCGCGGCGGCTTCGACCCGACCGCCGTGGTGACCGTCGCCGATGACGGTGGCAGCTCCGGACACTTGCGCCGCGAACTCGGGATGCTCCCGCCCGGCGACATCCGCAACTGCCTCGCCGCGCTCGCAGAGCCCGGGAACGAGCTCGCGCGGGTGTTCCAGTATCGCTTTGCCGAGGGCGAGGGCCTGGCAGGTCACGCGCTTGGCAATCTCATCATTGCCGCACTGGCCGACCTCGAGGGAGGCTTCGCGGAGGCCGTGGAGGAGGCGGGGAGGCTGCTCGGCGTGCGCGGCCGGGTGCTGCCCTCCACGCTCGCTGACGTAGTGCTCTCCGGTCGCGACTCGGCGGGCCGTCTGGTCAGGGGACAGGCGAACGTTGCCGAGAGCGAGGGCCCGATCACAACGGTCAGCCTCGACCTGACGTCCGTGCCAGCGTACACGCCTGCACTCGAGGCCTTGCAGGCCGCGGACGTCATCTTGATCGGACCGGGGAGCCTGTTCACGAGCATCATCCCCAACTTCCTCGTCGACGGGATAATCAAGGCTGTGCGCGAGAGCACCGCCACGGCGATCTACGTCTGCAACGTAGGCAATCTGCGCGGTGAGACCACCGGCATGAATGCCGCCGACCACGTCGACGCGCTCATGCGGCACGGCCTGGCCGGTGCGATCGACGTGGCGCTGGTCGACTCGTCGACCGATCCCGAGCACGGCACGCACGTCACCGGGGGTCTTGAGGCGGTCGCGCGCATCGAGGCGCTCGGCATCCGGGCGGTCTCGGCCGATCTTGCGGACCGCGCGAACCCGATGCGGCACGATCCCGATCGGCTCTTCTCGGCTCTGGGCGGGGTGTGGTGATGTCCTTCACCGCCGAGGTCAAGGAGGAGCTGGCTCGCGTTGAGAACAGGAAGCCCTGTTGTGCCCGTGCGGAGCTTTCGGCGCTCGTGCGTGTCGAGGGGACACTGCACTACACCGGCAGCGGTCGGATGCGTCTGGAGATCGCCACCGAGACCGCGCCGGTCGCGCGCAAGGTGATCAAGCTGCTCCGCTCGGTCTTCGATCTCACCACCGAGCTGACGGTACGCCGCTCGGTGCTGCACAAATCGAACAACTACCTGATCACGGTGATCGACCAGCCGGGGCTTGCCGGTGCGCTGTCGGAACTCGGCGTCCTGGATGCGGACCATTCGCCGCTGTACGAGGTGCCGTCGTGGCTGGTGAAGAAGGACTGCTGCGCGATCGCGTACCTTCGCGGGATGTTCCTCGGAGGCGGGTTCGTCGCCGATCCGCACGGGGACTTCCACTTCGAGCTGACGGCCGAGTCCGAGCCGATCGCGGACGATCTGGTCGCGCTGATGCGACGGTTCGGTATCGGCGCGCGGATGACCACGCGGCGCGGCGCGTACGCGGTCTATCTCAAGGGCGCGGAGCCCATCGTGACATTCCTCGCTCTTGTCGGAGCGCATCGCGCGCTGCTGAGGACCGAAGACGTTCGCATCTTGAAAGAGATGCGCAACGACGTGAACCGCCTCGTGAACGCAGAGACCGCCAACCTGCAGAAGACCGCCATGGCGGCAGCCGAGCAGGTGGCCGCGGTCCGGTTCCTTGACAGAGCGCGAGGGCTCGACGCACTTCCGCCGGCGCTCAGGGAGATAGCGCTCCTGCGGCTGGAGTACCCCGACGTGAGCCTGCGGGAGCTCGGCGAGCTGGCCGATCCGCCCCTTTCGAAGTCGGCGGTGTACCACCGTATCCGTCGCCTGGAGGAACTGGCCGAAGACGGGTAGGTACTCTGGCGTGAGCGACCGTGCGCCGCTGCTCACGCCGGGGCGTTTCAGTTACCATGCACCCAGGGCAACAGGCTCTGAGTGCGGACGAGTCGGCAACACGATCGAGGAGGGGTATCCAAGTGGCTATCCGCGTGGGCATCAACGGCTTCGGCCGAATCGGTCGCCTTGTGTTCCGTGCATGCGAAGGAGATCCGAACATCGAGATCGTCGCCGTGAACGACCTGACCGATGCGGCGACTCTCGCGCACCTGCTGAAGTACGACTCGATCCACAAGACCTTCCCGTACGACGTCGTCGCGGGCGAGGCTGCCTTCACGGTGGACGGCCGCGAGGTGAAGGTCATGGCCCAGCGCGACCCGGCGCTGCTGCCGTGGGGCGACCTCGGCGTGGACGTCGTCGTGGAATCGACCGGCTTCTTCACCGACGCGACAAAGGCTGCCGCACACCGTGATGCCGGCGCGAAGAAGGTCATCATCTCGGCTCCGGCCAAGAACGAGGACATCACGATCGTCATCGGCGTGAACGACGGCGACTACGATGCCGGGAAGCACAACATCATCTCGAACGCGTCTTGCACCACGAACTGCCTCGCGCCGTTCGCGAAGGTGCTCCGTGACAGCTTCGGCCTCAAGAGCGGCTTCATGAACACGATCCACAGCTACACGAACGATCAGAACATCCTCGACCTCCCGCACAAGGACCTCCGCAGGGCGCGCGCCGCCGCGATGTCGATCATCCCGACCTCTACCGGTGCCGCGAAGGCCATCGGCCTCGTGCTGCCCGACATGAAGGGGAAGCTCGACGGCATGTCGATGCGCGTGCCCACGCCGGACGGCTCGGTCGTCGACCTGGTCGCCGAGCTCGACACGACGGTGACGAAGGACGACATCAACGCAGCGATGAAGGCGGCCGCGGACGGCCCGATGAAGGGCATACTCGAGTACTGCACCGACCCGATCGTCTCGGTGGACGTCGTCGGCAATCCCGCGTCCTCGATCTTCGACTCGCTCCAGACGATGGTCATGGGCGGCTCGGGGACGTTCGTGAAGTGCGTCTCCTGGTATGACAACGAGTGGGGCTACAGCAACCGCGTTCGCGATTTGATCAAGATCGTCAGCTGAGTAGCGAGGATCGTCGTGAGGCGCCCTTCGTGAGCGCCTCACTGGTAGAAGGGGGCTGGGGCCTCCGACCGCATGCCGGGACCTCGATTCGTCTGCCGGGAGGGCGCATGTTCGCCAAGAAGACCGTGAAGGACGTAGACGTCCGCGGGAAGCGCGTGCTGGTGCGAGTCGACTTCAATGTCCCTCTCGCCGAAGGTGCCGTTGCCGACGACACACGCATCCGGGCCGCGCTGCCGACGATCCGCTACCTCATCGACCATCACGCGCGGGTCGTGCTGATGAGCCACCTCGGACGTCCCAGCGGCGCGCCGGACCCGCAGTACTCGCTGAAGCCCGTTCGCCGGTCCCTGCAGCGTCTCATCGGGCGCAACGTGGCGTTCTCACCGGAGATCGTCGGTGAAGAGGCCGAAGAGGCCGTCTCGCGCATGATCGACGGCGAGATCCTCATGCTCGAGAACGTGCGCTTCGACCCGGGCGAGAAGTCGAACGACCCCGAGTTCGCGAAGAGACTGGCGGCGCTCGGCGACATCTACGTCAACGACGCCTTCGGGGCGGCGCACCGCGCACACGCTTCCACGGCCGGCGTGGCAGCTTACCTGCCCGCATACGCGGGCATGCTCCTCGCGCGCGAAATCGAGACGCTCACCGGGATGCTCTCGGATCCGGACCGGCCGTTCGTGGCGATACTCGGAGGGTCGAAGGTCAGCGACAAGTTCGGCGTCATAGACAAGCTCATCGACTGCTGCGATGTGCTGCTCATCGGTGGCGGCATGGCATTCACCTTCCTCGTGGCCAAGGGACTCGAGGTCGGCGACTCGATCGTCGAGACCGACTGGGTCGAACCCGCGAAGAAGATGCTCGAGAAGGCGCGCGACAAGGGCGCCGACCTGATCCTTCCGACCGACTTCGTGATCGCATCCGAGATGACCGAAGACGCCGAGACTCGCGTCGTCGGCCGGCAGGAGATCCCGAAGAGGATGATGGGTCTCGACATCGGTCCGAGTACGGTCGAGCTCTACAAGGGCGAGATCGCCTCGGCGAAGACGATCTTCTGGAACGGCCCGATGGGCGTGTTCGAGATGACGCCCTTCGAGACCGGCACGAAGGAGGTCGCGGTAGCCGTCGGCCGGAACAACCGCGCCGTGTCGCTCGTGGGGGGCGGCGACTCCGTGGCCGCGCTCAAGAAGTTCAACCTCGAGGAGCGCGTCACTTTCGTCTCCACAGGCGGCGGCGCTTCGATGAAGCTGCTTGAGGGAGCGGCGCTTCCAGGCGTCGACGCCCTCCTGGACAAGTAGGGGGCCTCAAGATGGATCGCCGAATGCTGGTTGCCGGCAACTGGAAGATGTACACGACCTCGGGCGAAGGCGCGGCCCTCGTGGAAGACCTGGCGCCGCGTGTGAGCGACGACTGGGACGAGGTGGAGGTCGCCGTCTGTCCGCCGTTCACCGGCCTGAAGGCCGTCTCCACGGTCATCGAGCTGGACCATCTGAAGCTCAAGCTCGGCGCGCAGGATGTTCACTGGGAGTCGGAAGGCGCCTTCACGGGGGCCATCGCCCCCCGGATGTTGACCGAGCTTCGCTGCGACTACGTGATCGTCGGTCATTCGGAACGGCGCGAGTACTTCGGCGAGACGAACGAGACCGTCAACCGCAAGGTGAAGGCGGTATTCGCCGCCGGCATGGTGCCCATCATGTGCTGCGGCGAGAGCCTGGCCACACGCGACGCGCTCGAGACGGAGTCCTTCGTGCGGAAGCAGATCATGGAGGGTGCGGCAGGGCTCGACACCGCCGAAGCCGCGGAGCTCGTGATCGCCTACGAGCCGATCTGGGCCATCGGCACCGGCCGCACGCCGACGCCCGAAGCCGCGAACGACGTGTGCCGCACGATTCGCGCGACCGTCGGGGCGATGTACGGACCACCGGCGGCAATGGCGGTACGCGTGCTGTACGGCGGGTCGGTGAAGGCCGAGAACGCGCGGATGTTCTTCAGCGAGCCTGATATCGACGGCGGCCTGGTTGGGGGCGCGGCTCTCAAGGCCGACTCGTTCGCCGACATCGTGAAGGCGGCTCTCTAGGTGCCCGGTCGCCCGCCCGTAGCACTCATCGTGATGGACGGGTTCGGGATGTCTGCCCCCGGTCCCGCCAACGCCATCTCGCTGGCACGCACACCCAACCTCGACGCGCTGTTCGCGCACTTCCCGCACACGACGCTGCGCGCTAGCGGGCGCGCGGTCGGACTGCCCGAGGGACAGATGGGGAACTCGGAGGTCGGGCATCTCAACATCGGTGCCGGACGCATCGTGTATCAGGAGCTCACGCGGATCGACAAGGCGATCGAGGACGGCAGCCTGTTCGGCAACCGGGTGCTCGCCGAGGCGATCGACGGCGCCGTTGCCGATGGCGGTGCCGTGCACTTCATGGGGCTGGTGTCCGACGGCGGGGTACACAGCCACCAGGAGCACCTTTGCGCGCTGGTGCGCATGGCCGCGCAGAGAGGCGCGACGCGCGTGTTCGTCCACGCGTTCCTGGATGGCCGCGACGTGCCGCCGTCAAGCGGCCTCGGGTACGTCGAAGCTCTCGAGGGCATTCTCGCAGGCATCGGCGTTGGTCGGGTCGCTTCCGTGATGGGCCGCTACTATGCGATGGATCGCGACAACCGGTGGGAGCGCGTGGAACGGGCATGGCGCGCGATCGTACTCGGCGAGGGTGAGCCGGCGATGACCGGCGCGGCGGCCGTGGCCGCCTCCTACGACAGAGGCGTCACGGACGAGTTCGTCGCGCCTGCGGTCGTGTTCGACGGCCCCAGACCGATCGGCGCGATCGGCGACGGGGACGCACTGATCTTCTTCAACTTCAGGCCCGACCGGGCGCGAGAGATCACGCGGGCGTTCGTGGATCCGGATTTCGGCGGGTTCGCGCGGCGTGTGTGGCCGGAAGTCCGCTTCGTCTGCCTGACCGAGTACGACCCCACGATTCCCGCGCCGGTCGCCTTCCCGAAGGACCTTCCGTGCTGTGTGCTGGCGGACGTCATCGCGGATGCCGGAGTCAAGCAGTTGCACATCGCCGAGACCGAGAAGTACGCGCACGTGACATTCTTCCTCAACGGCGGCGCCGAGGCTCCGAAGGCCGGGGAAGAGCGGATCCTCGTCCCGAGTCCCAAGGTTCCCACGTACGATCTTCAGCCGGAGATGAGTGCGCCCGAGGTCACCACTCGGCTGGTGGAGGCCATCTCCGAGGACCAGGCTGGCTTCTACGTGGTGAACTACGCCAACTGCGACATGGTCGGACACACCGGGGTCCTCGAGGCGGCGGTGGCCGCGGTCGAGGCGGTAGATGCGGGTGTCGGCGCGGTCGTCGGTGCTGTCCGGGACAGGGGCGGTTCCGCGATCGTCACCGCGGATCACGGCAACGCAGACCAGATGGTCGACCCGCAAGGCGGGGGCGCTTTCACCGCGCACACGCTGGCCGACGTGCCGTTCATATGCGTATCCGACGACGTGGCGACCGTGGCTGACGGCGGCATTCTGGCCGACGTGGCGCCGTCTGTACTCGGACTGCTGGGAATCGAGCCCCCTGCCGAGTGGACGGGCAAGTCGCTCCTGCGCTAGACTCTCGACGCTTGCCTCGACAAGCCTCGTCGTACCGGCACGCACCTACCGAGGAGACCGTTGTGGAAGTTGTTGCATATATCGCCATCGCTATCCACGTGATATGCGCTATTGGGCTGGTTGTATTCGTTCTGCTGCACTCGGGCAAGGGCACCGGAGTCTCCTCCCTGTTCGGTGCCGGCCTCCCGGCATCGGCAACCGGCACGGGACTGATCGAGAAGAACCTGGACCGCATCACGATCGGGTTTGCCGCAGGATACGGGCTTACTGCGCTGCTCTTGATGCTGGTGTACCGTCCGGGCGCCTGACAGACCGGGGTGGTCTCGGGGATTGCAGATGCCCGCCGCAACGGCGGGCATCGTGCGTTTCGGGGGCCTTGCGACGCGCCCTGCGCGCTTGCACTTCGATGCAAACAGGGACAGACTAGTGCGGTAGATGAACCGGAGCAGCTGTGGCCGGCGAGGTGGGTGTCGCTGCCTCCAGGCCGCCCGAGCCGCCGTAGGGAGGGATGTGCGAGGCGAGACGCTGTTCTGCACGCTGTCAGTACCCGGGTTTTCGTATGCATGGAGGGAGGCTCTACTTTGTCTAAGCGAATTCGCAAGAGCTTCGCCATCGTCCTCGTTCTGACGCTCGTGGTCGCGATGCTCTCCATCGGTGGCTGCAAGCCGAAGACGGACGGCGAGGGCGGGGAGCCGAAGTCGGACGTGGTCAAGGGTGGCACCTTCAACTTCTACATCAGCGAGCCGGCGTTCATCGATCCGGTGAACCTCCAGGAGTCCGAGGGCACGCAGGTCGGCCAGGCGGTCTTCGACAGCCTCGTCGCCTTCGACCCGATCACCTCAGAGGTCAAGCCGGCTGCAGCCGAGCGCTGGGAGGCCAATGACGATGCCACCGTGTGGACCTTCTACCTCGTCGAGGGCGCGAAGTTCCACGATGGCACGCCGGTCACCGCCGCCGACTTCAAGTACGCCTGGGAGCGCATTTGCGACCCGGCCAACGAGTCGGAGATCTCCTACCACCTCGCGGTCGTCAAGGGCTACGACGAGATGCAGGATGGTACCGCCACCGAGCTCTCAGGCGTGAAGGTCGTCGATGACAACACGCTCGAGGTAACGCTCAACTACGGCTTCGCCGACTTCGAGTACGTCGTCGGCCATCCGGCCCTGGCGCCGGTGCCGAAGGCGGCTGTGGAGAAGGATCCCGCCGCTTTCGCGGACATGCCGATCGGCAACGGTCCGTTCAAGATGAGCGAGCCGTGGGCCCACGATCAGTACATCAAGGTCGAGAAGTTCGCCGACTACTACGGCACCGAGTCGAACATCGACGGCGTCGACTTCAAGATCCTTGCCGACCAGGACGCTGCCTTCCTCGAGTTCGAGGCCGGCAACCTGGACTTCGTGCCGATTCCGACCGGTCAGATCCAGACGACCGTCGACACCTACGGCGAGAGCGCTGACGGCTACACCGTCAATCCTGGCGAGCAGGTCAGCCTCGGCCCCGAGCAGGCCATCTACTACCTGCTCATCAACAACGAGGACCCGGCGCTTACGGACGCCAACGTCCGTGCCGCCCTGTCGCTGGCCATCGACCGCCAGGACATCTGCGACAAGGTCTTCGAGGGCACTCGCGAGCCTGCCACGGGCATCGTCCCGCCGGGCATCGTTGGCCACGAGGCCGACGCGTTCCAGTACGCGAAGTACGACGTCGAGGCCGCTAAGGCCAAGCTGGCCGAGGCCGGGTTCGCCGATGGTGCGGGCTTCCCGACCATCACGCTGGAGTACAACAGCGGCTCGGGCCACGAGGACATCCTTGCGCTGGTGCAGGAGGACCTCAAGGCCATCGGCGTCAACACCGAACTCGTTGGCTCCGAGTGGGCGCAGTACCTCGACAAGCTGGCCGCCAAGCAGTACCAGGTCGGCCGCCTCGGATGGATCGCTGACTACCCGATCATGGACAACTTCCTGTATCCGCTGTTCAAGACCGGCAGCAGCGACAACTACTCGTTCTACACGAATCCGGATGTCGACGAGAAGCTGGACGAGGCTCGTACGACCGTCGACGCTGACGAGCGCCTGGCCATCTACAAGGAAGTCGAGAAGATCGTCGGCGATGACGCCGCCGTGATTCCGATGTTCTACTACCGCCACACCCGCGTCGCGTCCGATCGTGTGAACGACGGCGTGTACAGCGCCAATGGCCTGTTCACGTTCGAGACCTGCTGGCTGTCCGCTGCCGCTGAGTAAGCGTTAGCGAGCTAGCATCGAGCACGACATATTGTGTGCCGGGGCGCCCCGGGCGCCCCGGCACACAACCTTCACACGGCCGTTCCGGCCGACCCCAGGAAGACAGGTCTGATGCTCAAGTACACCGTCCGACGCCTGCTGCAGATGATCCCGGTTTTCATCGGGGTCACACTCATTCTCTTCGCACTGCGGATTCCCGGCTTTCTTCCGGGTGATCCCATCAAGCTGATCGCCGGCGAGAAGCCGCTGCCCGAGGGCACCCGGCGACAGATCATCAAGGAGAACCACCTCGACGATCCTGTCTACGTCCAGTACTACGAGTACCTCAAGGGATTCGCAAAGGGTTTCCCGGACCCCCGCAACGTCGACCTCGGGGAGTCGTACCAGAAGAACCGCGAGGTCAAAGACATTCTGCTCGACAAGTTCCCGAACACCTTCCGGCTCGCGTTCGCAGCCATCTTCGTGGAGATCGTCCTCGGGCTGCTCGCGGGCATCATCTCGGCGGTGAAGCAGTACTCCTTCTGGGACGTGCTGGTCACCCTTTCGACGTCGATCCTCGTGTCCGTTCCTGTCTTCTGGCTTGGCCTGCTTCTGCAGATGACGTTCGGCATCGGACTCAAGAAGCTCACCGGGGGCGCCGTCTTCTTGCCGATCACCGGCATGGGCGACCCGCCCGATCTCATGCACCTCATCCTTCCGTCATTCACCCTGGCATCCGTCTCCACCGCATACGTGGCTCGGATCATGCGCAGCCAGATGCTCGAGGCGATGGGCCAGGACTACATACGCACCGCCATGGCCAAGGGGCTGACAGAGCGTGCCGTCATCTTCAAGCACGCGCTCAAGAACGCGCTCATTCCAGTGGTCACGTTCGTCGGTATCGACCTCGGGGCCCTCATGGGCGGCGCGATCCTCACCGAGAGCGTCTTCTCGTGGCCCGGCATCGGGCGCGAGATCATGCTGGCGGTCGGTCAGAGGGACTGGCCCGTCGTCATGGGCGGCGTGATCGTGATCGTCTTCATCTACATGTTCGTGAACCTGGCCGTCGACTTGAGCTACGCGGTCCTCGATCCCCGTATCAGGTACGGAGGTGCCGCCGAATGAGCAAGCGTCGCGGCTCGCGCGAGCAGCGGGCGGTGTCCGCCGGTCCTCTGGACGTCGAGGGTCACCCGCTCGATACGCAGATGCCGCAGCCTCCGATGCCGCCGGGCGCGGCGGAGCTCGCGGACCGTCCGTCGCGGACGCTGTGGGGCGACGCATGGACGCGCCTGAAGAAGAACAAGCTCGCGATCATCGGGCTTGCCTGGGTCATCGTCGTGGTCATTCTGACCCTGTCCGCGGACCTCTGGGTGCCGCGCTACTTCGCGGATCCCACATCGACCGAGTTCGGCAGCCTCATCAAGCCGACATTCCCCGACCACCCGTTCGGCACAGACCGCATAGGCCGCGACGTCTTCTCGCGCGTCGTGTACGGTGCCCGAGTGTCGCTCGCCGTCGGGATCCTCGCTGTCGGCATATCGCTGGTCCTCGGCCTGATACTGGGCGCGTTGTCCGGCTACTACGGCGGGTTCATCGACACCATGGTCATGCGAACGGCAGACATCTTCTTCGCCTTCCCCTACATGCTGTTCACCATCGCCTTGCTGGCGGTATTGGGGCCGAGCTTCCAGAACGTCTTCATCGCCATCGGCATCCTCGGATGGCCGTCGATCGCGCGTGTCTTCCGGAGCTCGATACTCTCGGTCAAGGAGAACGAGTACGTGGATGCCGCCCGAGCGATGGGGGCGTCCGACTGGCGCATCATGGTGCGGCACATACTGCCCAACGCCATAGCGCCGATCACCGTGTACGCCACGATGAGCGTCGGCGGCGCGATCCTGACCGAAGCCGCACTCACGTTCCTCGGCATGGGCGTGCAGCCTCCGACGCCGGCGTGGGGCGCGATGCTAGACGACGCACGCTCGCTCATCCTGCCCGCGCCGTGGCTCACGATATTCCCCGGGTTCGCGATACTCACGACCGTTCTCGCCTTCGTCCTCATGGGCGACGGTCTTCGCGATGCCCTCGACGTGAAGATGAAGGACTGACATGGCGCTGCTTGAAGTCACCGGTCTCAGGACGCAGTTCTTCACCCGCGACGGCGTGGTCAAGGCCGTCGACGGCGTGAGCTTCGAGCTCGAGCAGGGCAAGACCCTCGCGATCGTGGGCGAGTCAGGCTCGGGCAAGTCCGTGACCGCTCTCTCCCTCATGCGCCTGATCCAGGAGCCGCAGGGTCGCGTTGTCGAAGGCGGCGTCAATCTCGGTGGGCAGGACGTGCTCAAGATGAGCGACACAGCGATCCGCGCCATGCGCGGCAACCGAATCGCGATGATCTTCCAGGACCCGATGACCTCGCTGAATCCCGTGTTCCGGGTCGGCTACCAGATCGGTGAGGCGCTGCGCGTGCACAAGGGCATGAACAGGAAGCGAGCGTTCGACCGGGCGGTGGAGATGCTTGACCTCGTCGGCATTCCGAATGCCGCCCATCGCGCCAAGGACTACCCACACCAGTTCTCGGGCGGCATGCGCCAGCGCGCGATGATCGCGATGGCCCTCGCATGCGACCCGGACATCCTCATCGCCGACGAGCCGACGACAGCCCTCGATGTGACTATTCAAGCGCAGATCCTCGAGCTGATGGTCGAGCTCCAGCAGCGCGAGGGCACCGCCATCATCATGATCACCCACGACCTCGGCGTCGTCGCCGACATGGCGAACGACGTGATGGTGATGTACGGCGGCAAGCAGGTGGAGTATGGCGTGGCCGATGACGTCTTCTACCGGCCGCTGCATCCGTACACCTGGGGTCTGCTGGACAGTCTGCCGCGTCACGACATATCGGCGAAGGGCGAGCTGTGTCCCATCAAGGGTCAACCCCCGAGCCTCATCGACATCCCCAGCGGATGCGCCTTCCATCCGCGGTGCCCGTACGCGAAGGAGATATGCCGCACCACCGTTCCGGCGCTCGTGGAGATCGAGCCCGGGCACAGCTCGGCATGCCACTTCTCGGGCGACCCGGCGTTCCGTCGCGATCAAGTCGCCTGCTCGGCGGACATGGAGGCGAACTAGATGTCCGAACTCCTTCGCGTCGAGAACCTAGTCAAGCACTTCGCGGTGGACCAGGGCGTCGTGGCCTCGCACCTGGGGAAGAAGGTCCACGCGGTCGACGGGGTCTCATTCTCGGTCAACAAGGGTGAGACCCTCGGTTTGGTGGGCGAGTCCGGGTGTGGCAAGTCCACCACTGGCCGGTGCATCATCCGCCTTCTCGAGCCGAGCGCCGGCAGCATCACCTTCGACGGCACCGATGTGCGCTCGCTGAGGGGCAAAGCGCTGCAGTCCTTCCGCAGGGACGTGCAGTTCATCTTCCAGGACCCGTACGCGAGCCTCAACCCGCGCATGACCATCGGCGAGATCGTTTCCGAGCCGATGGTGGTCCACCGGATCGGGACACCCGCGACACGCCGCACCCGCGCCAAAGAGCTGCTGGATGTCGTGGGCCTCAACCCCGAACACATCAACCGCTATCCTCACGAGTTCTCCGGAGGTCAGCGTCAGCGAATCGGCATCGCGCGGGCGCTTGCGCTCAATCCCCGGCTGCTCATCTGCGACGAGCCTGTGTCGGCACTCGACGTGTCGATTCAGGCGCAGGTCATCAACCTCCTCGACGAGCTGCAGGACCGGTTCGAGCTCACGTACGTGTTCATCGCCCACGACCTGTCGGTCGTCCGGCACATCTCGGACCGCGTGGCGGTCATGTACCTCGGCAAGATCGTCGAGGTCGGCGGGTGGCTGGGGCTCTACGATCAGCCGCACCACCCATACACGCAGTCGCTGCTCTCCGCGGTACCCGTGCCGGACCCCGACAAGCAGCGGTCTCGGGAGCGCATCATCCTCGAGGGTGACGTCCCGAGCCCGATCGACCCGCCGACCGGTTGCCGCTTCCACACCCGGTGTCCGATCGCGCAGGACATCTGCACCGCGACCGAACCCGAGCTGCGTGAGGTGGCCGACGGGCACGAGGCAGCGTGCCACTTCGCGAAGCCGTTCCCGATCACCGCGGAGGCTCCCGCAGCCGTCGCAGGCGAGGGCGCAGTCGCGGGCTAGGCACCGGCAGGAGCAGTTGTTATACTCTCGTTCGCTGTCCCCGGGGACGGCTGATTCGTCCGAGTGGCGGAATGGCAGACGCGCTAGGTTGAGGGCCTAGTGTCCGCAAGGACGTGCGAGTTCAACTCTCGCCTCGGACACCAGCAACTACCAGCGGCTTCTCCCGAAGGGGAGGGGCCGCTGTTGCTGTGTCAGGGGCGGCTGCTAGTGTAGCGTCTAATGTGCACAGGAGTCTTGGCACCGGCGGTCGGGTTTGCGGACGACGGCGGCAGGTCCATTCTTGAGGCCGTCAGCAGGGGAGGTATGCATCTTGCGCGTTGGGACCGAGACAGTGGGGGATCTGGAGTTTGGCGATGAATACAGGCTAGTGTGGCGCAACGGAGATGACGGGTTGGTGGGCGAGGTCGTGAACCTCGCCACAGATGGGTACCACAGACGGGTGGTGCCCATCCGGCTTGACGACAAGTACATGAGCGGCATTCGCATGAGGCTCGTGGTGCAAAGGCACGAGAACGCCCAACCGGACATCGTCGTCAGCTCGGTCTTCATGTCCATTCCGATAGAGTTGAGAGAAGCGGCAATCTGGCACGAAGTTGGCCACGTGCATCATCTGCATGTGCTAGATGAATCTGTGCCGGTCGGTCAGCGCGAACGACGGCGAGCGAGATTGGACGCCATCGCTGCAGGCTCCATCCCCGCAACTGAGCAAGAGGCCGATGGCTTCGCTGTGTCCAGAGTGGGAGTAGATGCCGTTCGTGCGTTTCTTGAGTACACATTGACTACCCGCATCTTGGGTGGCTGGACCGGTAGCCTAGGCCCGGACTTGGACCCCGGCTGCCAGGAACTGCGGATGCGTATTCAGCGCCTGACCGACTTGGGCAGGAACGATCCCTGCCCTTGCGGAAGCGGCAAGAAGTACAAGCACTGCTGCTTGCGGTAGGACGGAGACGCCTGGGCGCAGTCGTCTCTGCCTGCGGCCGCTGGGCACCACGTCAGGCCATCCTCCGGGTGTGGACACGATGTCCCCTCCGGCCGACGGTGCGTCGACTAGCCCAGCGGTGGCAAACTCTCGATCAATGACTGACCAGACTGGCTCTTCCAAGGGAAGACGCCCTCTCGGACCAGCTCGTTTGACTCCAGTAGAACCCGCTTCATTTCCTTGATGCTCTCCTTGCGGGCAAAGTACATCTTCGGACGAGCAGCGGCTTCGATCTGGAACTTGAACTCCGTGAAGTAGTTCTGCTGAATGGACCACTTGAGGAACTCGTAAAGTCGCCAGAGGATTGCGCTGGGTTGGCGCATGATTGCATCATCTCCGGGTGCCGGACAGAATCCTCGTCTTGACCAGAGCTCAATATCAGGCTGCTGCAGCAGGTTCCGTGAGGTTGTCGGGGTAAGCGCGCTGTATCGCTGCGTGAGTAGGAATGAGCTGAGCTCCGTCAGCACGTTCTCCATGTTGTAGAAGTAGCCGGTGCGGATGAACGTCTGATCTTGCGCGAGCGCCTGTGCTATCTGAGCCTGGGTCGCGTCGGTTTCGCCAGTTTCTCGGTTGCCTGACAGCTGCTTCGATTTGACCAGGCGGACTATTGAATCACGCCTATTCACATACGGCGACGGATTTCGCTCCTTGATGTAGGAGGCCACAGATCTCGCAAGGATCAGCTGATGCGCAGTCGGGGAAACCAACTCGAACAGTTCATCTGTCACCTTGTCGAAGGTTGGCTCGGAGAACTGCTCCCAGAACAGGTCGTTCGGTCGCTTCTTGAATACCTGCTCGTAGACACTATCGGTGTCGAAGTAGTCGAATCCACCAACTAGCGCCTTCCCAGATGAGCCAATCCACGAGAACCAAGCCTTTGCGATGTCCGAGTTGTCGAGCTTCCGGTAGCGTGGCCGTCCGGATGACACGTCGATCTCGTAGTCCTTCTTCCGGAACCATTGGACTTCCTGGCCCCGTTGAGATAGAGCCTCGAACTCGCCATCCTTCCGAATGTAGAACCACTTGGCTGGTGACAACTCGCGGAACGCCTTCTGCAGATCCCGCTGCTCACGGGTGTTGGACTTGAGGTTCCGGGGGTTCATCGGGTTCTGATTGTTGGTGGTGATGACGACTTCATCAACCAGCTCCTGCCTGGCGTGCTGGAGCAGTTTCACTTGGACCTTGACGGTCTTGCGGAGGTCCTCCTGCTCGCTGGGAACCATGTCGACGTCGTGGTACGCGCGGGCCAACGAGCTCACAGTCTGACATCCGTTTATGATTTGAGGTTCGTGTATCTGGATGACCGCAGGCTTCTGCTGGTCCCCCCTGCTCGGTAGCTTGTAGTCGTTGCAGACGATCAGGAGCCCATTGTTGTAGTGGTGGAAGTCCTTGCGGCCGCGATCGCCTTGGAGCGTCTCCACGATGGCCTTGTTCACCTTGGACGTGCGTATCTCGTGACGGACATTGAGGTCGAACAGGCGCACCCCGTACTTGTCAAAGGCGTCAATCAGATCGCTGGCATAGACGAGCGCGTAGACCCAGTCTCGCTGGTAGAGAATATCCTTGTCCTTGTCGTCAACACGAAGCTGCATCTTCATGTTCTTCAGGGGCATCGGCTCAAGCGCATGCACCTGTTCGTAGATGTCATGCCATGAGATCAGACGAAGAGTGACCCCGCTTGCTGCGAGTGAGGTGCGCTCTGAGTCAAACCGATCCTGGCCGCCTGGAGTGAGCTCACCCAGGACTGCGACCGTCGCGTAGAGGTGAGTCTCCTCTGGCAGCTCGCGAAGATCGCGCTGGTACTTCGTTCGAAGTTCCTTGATCTGCTTCTTGGTCGCGGAGAACTTGGACGAATCGTTCCTGAGGTAGTCGATTCCTTCGAGGAGGTCGTTGACGTCATCGGCGTCGAACTTCGGGCACTTCGCGGCCGACATGAGGGTATCAAGGTCGACGGTCTTGCACTGATAGATGTAGTACGAGTGCTCGGACTGCACGTAGAAGTCGATGCCGAGCTCCCGGCCGCCATCTGTGAAGTAGAAGGATCCCTCTTCTGTCGTCTCGAACAACTCAGCCATCCAGTACCCGAAGACAGAAGGCGCGTCGAACGTGTCAAACGGACACCGACTGAACGTGTCTTCCAGGCCATCGAGTATCTCTGGCACGAAGTCGGAGAACTTCGGCTCGGTTCCGCCACCATTGCCGTCAGTGCGACTGCCACTCATGTCGTGGGCCTCCCCCGTAGAATCCCATCTTCAGAACACATCATAACCTTGGGATGCGACATGCGAAGACAAGCTGGTCTGTTCCTGGCTCTTCTTCTTGACACACAACCCACTACTGCCGTTCTGCTAATAGAACGGCTAATACGTGAATGGCAGAACGCGCCATGAGTCGGACAGCTCGGATCGAATAACCCCAGGTCCGAGGCGACGTCCGACGAATTGTGAGCGCTCGACGAGCGTTGAGGGCCTAGTGTCCGCAAGGACGTGCGAGTTCAACTCTCGCCTCGGACACCAGCAATGAGCAGGGCGTTCTCCGATCGTGGAGGGCGCCCTTTCGTATCGCGAAGCGTGCTCGCGAGCACAATCGGCCCCTTCTGTGCGTGCATCGACGGAGGAACGCATCGGGAATCGGCCGCCCGTCGGATTGGCGTGAGAAGAGGCCCGGTGACGGCCGATATCCAATAGTGAGCGTCCCCGATGCATCGACTGGAGCCGAGACATGCGCCTGGATCGAGCCTCGATTCTCTGCATTGCCGCAGCGGTTCTTGCCGTTGCGCTGCCCGCCTCGGCAGCGGCGCTCGACCCCGTCTACCGCTTCTACAACGTGAAGAACGGCACGCACTTCTTCACGCCTTCGGCCGACGAGCGGGACATGGTCAGGGCGAAGTGGCCGAGCGTCTTCAGCTACGAGGGTGTCGCCTACAGCACGGAGACGACTCCAGGCACCGAGCCGCTCTTCCGCTTCTACAACCACAAGAGCGCCAGCCACTTCTACACGGCGAGCGCCGAGGAGGCCGACACGATCCTCGCGACCTGGCCGGACGTCTTTACGCTCGAGGGTCGCACATACTGCGTGTCGCCCGGCTGGATCGCCGACTGGGATCCTGTGTACCGGTTCTACAACATGAAGACTGGCAGCCACTTCTACACGGCATCGGCCGTCGAGCGGGACGTGGTGGCCGCGAAGTGGGCCGCCACCTACCAGTACGACGGGATCGCGTTCTACGTCGCGGACTCAGGCGCGGCGCCGAACCCGTTCGGCATGGTGTTCCCCGTGTTGGGACCCAACAGCTACACCGACACCTTCGGGGCGCCGCGATCGGGCGGGCGCACGCATGAGGGCTGCGACATCATGTCGGATGCGGGGACTCCTTGTGCGGCCGTGCTCCCGGGAACCATCACCGCTCGTGAGAGCACGCTCGGCGGTCTGACGTTGTGGCTCACGGCTGACAACGGCTGGACGTTCTACTACGCGCACCTGAGCGGCTACGCGGTGACGTCCGGCCGGGTCGAGGCGGGACAGGTGATCGGGTTCGTCGGCAGCACCGGCAATGCGACGACGCCCCACCTGCACTTCGAGATACACCCGTGCGGCGGAAGCGCGGTGAATCCGTACCCGTACCTCAAGCAGATGCAGTAGGCGCACCCCGACCGGTCTCGCCCGGTGTACCCTGTACCGGGAGGGAGACTTGTGCGGACCGACCAACGGCTCACAAGGGCCTACGAAGGCGCCCGCGTCGAAGTCTTCGACGCGAGTTCACGCTACGTCTTCATGAGCGACTGCCATCGTGGCAGCGGCGGACTCTCCGACGAGTTCAGCCGCAACGAGAACTGCTACCTGCACGCGCTTGAGCACTACTTCCGCGAGGGCTACACGCTCGTGGAAGTCGGTGACGGTGACGAGCTGTGGGAGCACCCGGACTTCAAGTCCATCAAGGATGCTCACGAAGCCGCCTTCAGGGCGATGAGGCGGTTCTTCGACGCCGACCGGTTCATCCTCATCTGGGGCAATCACAACAACTACCTGCGCAAGCCGAAGTTCGTGGCCGAGAACCTGGCCACTCACTACCACGACCACAGCGGGATCACGCACGACCTGTTCGCGGGCATCCAGGCTCACGAGGCGCTCGTGCTCAAGGAGCGCGACACGGGTCAGGAAGTCCTGGTGGTCCACGGGCATCAGGGCGACTTCGTCAACGACCAGGCGTGGTTCCTCGGCATGGCGTCGCTCCGGTTCTTCTGGGGGCATCTGCACGCGTTCGGCGCGCACAACCCGACAAGCCCGGCGGAGAACGTGCTCAAACGCCACAGGATCGAGAGAAGCTTCACCGAGTGGATCGCCAAGCACAAGCGAGCGTTGATCTGCGGTCACACCCACCGGTTCAAGTACCCGACCGGAGACGATCTTCCTTACTTCAACACGGGGTGCTGTGTGTATCCCACGACACTGACCGCGCTCGAACTCGCGAATGACGCAATCCGGCTTGTCGGATGGCGGGTCGAGCCGGATTCGGACGGGGTCCTACGGGTGGAGCGGCACGTGCTTCGAGGCCCTGATTCCGTAGCGAGGTTCGACATCCGCTAGCGGGGCACCGCCCGCCGAGTGCCAGTCACGCTCACTGTATACTGGCACCCTGACCGCGAAAGGTGCACGCGTGATCGAGTTCGTGAGGATCAGCGTTGGCGAGGGCGGGCCGGCCGGGTGCGGGCTGTGTGGATCCTCGCCGGTTGCTGAGTACGCGTCCGCCGATGAGGTAGCGGCCCGGATCCTGGCTGCCGCGGCCCCGAACGTGGTGCTCGGGGGTCCGGAGCCTTTCGCACATCCCGAGTTACCCGCGCTAGTGGACGCGTGCGTGGCCGCCGGCGCCCTGCGCGTCGGGCTCGAGACCGACGGGGCGGCGATGTCGGTGCCGGCTAACGCCGCGGGAGTCATGCGCGCGGGCGTGCGCCACATCTGGCTGCACATCGTAGACGCGGACACTAGCATCGCGCGGACCCGCGATGCGCTTGCCGGCGTTCGCGCCTATCTCGAGGCCGCCGATGCCGCAGGCGTGAAGACCGCCGTGACCGCGATCGTGCCGGTATGCCGTCACAACCTCGCGGCACTGCCCGCTACCGCCTCTGTGTTGGCGGCGTCGGGCGTTCACGCGCTTCGGCTGGAAGCCTCGGAACCTTTGCCGGAGTCCGCAGGTGCTGTTGTTGCCGCCGCGTGTGACACCGGCATGGTGAACCACCTGTGGGTCGAGGCCGACCCCGTACTCCCGCTCCCGCCGGGCCACGCTCTGCACCACGTGTCACGCGAGGTGCGCGATGTCTGAAGCGCTGAAGGTGGCGCTTCTGGCCCTGAACGCGCCGGGGTACCAGTCGCTCGCGCTCGGCTACCTTCAAGCGTACGCGCGGGCCGACGCGCGGCTTGCCGGTCGCGTCGGCTTCCAGGCGCTCGACCTCACCTCGGGCGATGACCCGTGGTGGGTCGCCTACCGCCTCATCAGCCTCGAGCCGGACGTGATCGGGGCATCGGCACTCTGCTGGAACGCTCGCGCCGTCTACGACGTGTGCCGGATCGTGAAGCAGGCGCTGCCGGACGTGCTGGTCGTGCTCGGAGGGCCCGAGGTCGGCCCGATCGCCGAGGACGTTGTGCGCGCGCATCCAGAGGTTGATGCGGTCGTGCGCGGCGAGGGCGAGGCGACGTTCGCAGACGTTCTGGACTTGGTGCGCCGCGGCAAGCCGCTCCTGCGTGCCGAGGGCGTCACTGCCCGCGATGCCAACGGGATGCCGAGTTCGGCCCCGGATCGCGCGCTCATCTGCGACCTCGACTCGATCCCGTCGCCGTATCTCTCGGGAGCGCTCGTTCCGCGAGAGGGGAGCGCGTACGTCGAGGGCTACCGCGGCTGTCCGCACCGCTGCGCGTATTGCTTCGAGGGGAAGGGATACGGGCGAGTCCGTTCGTTCAGCGCCGCCCGCGTCGAGTCCGAAGTAGCCTACCTGGCCGGCGAGTGCGCCGTGCGACAGTTCTCGTTCATCGACCCGGTGTTCAACCTCACGACCGATCGGCTTCGCTGGCTCTCGGACACACTCGCGCCGTATGCCGCGCGCGGCACGGCGTTGCACACCGTGGAGGTGGACATCGAGCGCATCGGGGACGACGAGGCAGCGCTCCTCAGACGCGCGGGCGTGATATCGGTGGAGACAGGGCCGCAGTCTATCGGCGCGGCCGCTCTGGCCGAGTGTCGCCGGAGCTTCGATCGCAACCGGTTCGCGGCCGGCGTCGGAGCGCTCAAGCGCGTCGGCATCAGCGTGGAGTGCGACTTGATCGTCGGGCTCCCCGGGGACACGGCCGACGACTTCTTCGCGGGCGTCGAGTTCTGTCTCGGGCTCGATCCGGGCAAGGTGCAGACGTCGACTCTCCACGTGCTGCCGGGAACCGACCTGTGGCACCGCGCGAGCGAACTCGGCCTGCGATTCGATCCCGAACCGCCGCACGAGATCGTGGCTACTCCCACGATCGGCTTCAACGACCTTCGTCGCGCCGAGGCGCGGTCGGTGTACCTGACTCGCCAGTACGCCGCCCGCCTGGAAGGGGTCTAGCGTGGCCGATGCCGAAGGTGTTTCGAACCGTGCCGGCCTGATACGGCCGTTCATCGTCATGGACGTGGTTGCACGCTCCCAGGAGCTCGAAGCGCAGGGCCACGATATCGTTCACATGGAGATCGGCGATCCAGACTTCGCCACGCCGGAGGTGATAGTCCGGGCAGCCGAAGAAGCGATGTCGAGCGGCGACACCGGGTACACGCAGTCGCTCGGTCTTCCTGACCTGCGCGAGGCGATCTGTGGCCATATGCAGTCGGCGTACGGCGTGAAGCCTGATTCCGGTCACATCGTAGTGACCCAGGGCACGTCTCCCGGCATGCTGCTCTTGTTCGGCTCGCTGCTCGACCCGGGCGACGAGGTCGTGATGGCCGATCCGTGCTACCCGGCGTACCCGAACTACGTCTCGTTCCTCGGCGGAGTGCCGGTTCCCGTTCGCGTACGTGCCGAGGACGGGTTCCGCTTCAGGATCGGCGAGGTGGAGCGCGCGATCACGCCTCGCACGCGGGCGCTCATGCTGAACTCTCCGTCGAACCCGACAGGCGGAGTCCTGGGCCCGGCGGACCTAGAGGCGCTGGCGGCACTCGCCGAGAAACACGGCATCTGGCTGGCGAGCGACGAGATATACCACGGGCTTCAGTTCGAAGGGCGCTCGCACAGCGTTCTTGAGTTCACGGACCGCGCCTTCGTACTCAACGGCTTCTCCAAGGCATACGCGATGACCGGCTGGCGTCTCGGCTACCTCATCGCGCCGAGACAGTTCGTGCGACCGGCGGAGAAGATCCAGCAGAACTTCTTCCTGTGCGCCAACCACTTCGTACAGGTTGCGGGCGCTGTGGCGCTGCTACGCGCTCAGGACGACGTCGCGCGCATGCGCGCCGCGTATGACGAGCGGCGGCGCTTCCTGGTGCCCGCGCTGCGCGCGATGGGTCTTGAGGTGGCGGTCGAGCCGCTAGGCGCCTTCTACGTCTTCGCCGACGCGCACGCGTGGGGGACCGACTCGGTGGAGCTCGCCGGCAGGCTGCTCGAGGAGGCGGGTGTGGCTGTTGCGCCGGGCGCGGACTTCGGTCCGGGCGGAGAAGGCTTCCTGCGCCTGAGCTACGCGACCTCGATCGACCGGCTGCGCGAGGGGGTCGTCAGGCTCGGGAGATGGGCGGCCGAACGTCGGTAGTGGAAGATTCTTCTGCCGTTCGCCGGAGAGTCGCTTGAGGCCCTGAGTGCGTCTGCCGACACATATCCTGGAACCCGGTACGTAACCTGCACGTGAGTTGTGGCATGTCTTCGACAGAGGTGGGGCGCAAGTGAGCAAAGAGGTCTGGAGCAAGGCTGACCTGCACATACATTCCTCGCACAGCGACGGCACCGGCAAGATCCCGCAGATCATGGAGTACGTGGCGACGAGGACCGATCTCAAGGTCATCGCCATCACGGATCACAACACCATCGAGGGCGCGCTGTTCGCCAAGCAGCTCGAGGACGTCTACGGCATCGAAGTGGTCGTCGGGGAAGAGGTCTCCTCCAGGGAGGGACACGTTCTTGGCCTGTTCCTGACCGAGGAGATCAGGCCCGGCCTCTCGGCACTCGAGACGATCCGTCAGATCACCGATCAGGGCGGCGTTGCGATCATCCCGCATCCCTTCTCGAACCAGGGTGTCTTCGGCCCGTTCGGTCGCACGGGATTCGCCGAGAAGATCAGCGAGATGGCGTTTCACGCTCTCGAGGTCTACAACTCGGTGCCGTACCTCATACTCGCCAATCGATGGGCGCGGAAGCTCTTCCCGCACGGCGCACAGGTTGCGGCGGTGGGCGGCAGCGATGCGCACATGGTCCACAGCGTCGGGCGGGGCTATACGGTCTTCCGCGGGACGACCGCGGAGGACTTGCGGCGTAGCCTGGACGCCGTGGAGACCTACGCCGAAGCCGATCCCGGCGGTCTGTCGCTGGCGCTTCGGTACATGCGAGCGGTGCCTCGCATCCGTCAGCTGCGCGCGACGAACTGGGAGCGCTGCCGGGTCACAGCCTAGTCCGCGCAGCCGGGTCAGCGGTCAGCGTGTTCTAGCGCTTCTTCAACGCTTCGGCAGATGGCATCCGCCAGCGCGGGATCATCGCCGTGCGGCATGACCGTCACGACTTCGACCGTGTCAGGCACTCGCGCTGCGTGGATCCGTTGCCTGAGGTCGAGCGCGGTCTCGAGTGTCGGTAGTACGATCGTCGAGCATGCCACGATGACCCTGGTGCAGCCGAGTGCTGCGACGTGGCGCACTGCCTCTGTCACGTCCGGGGTCTGCCAGTTGAGCCAGGCGACGCGGACGTGACGGTCAGTCACGCCGCGTTCTGCAAGGAGCATGCGGACGCGCTGGTTGAAGTAGTTCTCTGCCTCGCTCGCGGCAGGACTGCGCTTCTCCCAGACCGGGGGCATTCCCTGATTGACGAGGACGACACCGATATCTTCGCACCGGAGATCCGCTGCTGATGACATGATGCGCGAAGCGAGATGAGCGGGAAGGTCCCGGTCGTTGAAGAGTGTCGTGGCGAAGGTCACCGTCATGTCACCCAGCCCGCGAACCGCGGTCTCGAGAAGGCCCTGTGCGACCTCTAGATGCCCTGACTGCGGTGGGCCGAGCGACACGACGATAGCGCGGCGGGCGCCCTCAGATCGAAGCGCAACGACCGTGCTCGCCAGGGAGTCGGGCGCGTAGGTCCAAGCCTGTTCGGTCCTGTGCACCGACGACGGCAGTCGCGCATCGACAAGCTCCTGGAGATCGCGCGCAGCCGCAGGCCCGGGGGCCTTGCCTCCAAGCTCCCGATAGCGGCCCTTTTCGGCCAGGAAGACGAGAGGCAAGGCGGTTGCGGGAACTTCGATTCCGGCGCTCTCGGCGAGCAGCCGGTATCGTGCCGCAACGATCCGTGCGCTGTACGACTCCGGTTCCGTGTGGGAGAGGAGCACGACCGAGGTGAGTCCGCCAGGCTCTGTCGGCGCCGGGCCGGGGTCAGGCGGGCGGCTGGCGGGAGCCAGGTGCGGCAGTGCCGCCGCTGCGATCGCGTAGCCCGCGGCCGCTCCTGCTACAAGCACCGCGATGGCGCCTGCAAGGGCCCGGGCGCTCCCGTATCGGGCAGACAGCACGCCCACCGACATCGTCGCAGCGACGATCGCGAGCAGGACACCGGCCGCGACGAGAAGAGACAGGCGGCGAGGTGCGACGAGGGCGGCGACGATCCCTGCCCCGAGAAGCACACACCCTGCCAGCAGCGCGAGCCAGTGAGCCAACGCGTACGCACTCCTTCCAGTGGAAGACGATAGAGGAACCCCGGAGGGCGCGCCACAGCGCCCTGGTGCGGCCCGTGCCGGATGGTGGCCCCCGAACTCTAGAAGCCGGCGGCCAGGACAGGGCAGAAGGCAGTCTTCGTGAAGGTCAGCGTGGACGAGGCGCGTTGGATGGCGGTCCAGTGCGGGATCATGAGCATCCCCACCATCGCCAAGTTCGAAGGTGGTACTCTTGTATCGCAGGTAGTGGGGGCCAAGGGCGCCGACGCGCCGGGGCGCGAATTCGGGCTGCTGTAGGCGAGTCGACACATGCCAACGTACGGACTTCACTGCCTGGAGTGCGGTCACCGGTTCGACCTCTTCGTCATGCGGTTGCTGAGGGAGTCGGACCGGGTGTGTCCGGAGTGCGGATCGGCGCATGTCGCCGCAGGCGTTGGCGGCGGGTTGGTCGTCCGGTCCCCGGAATCGGTATCAGCGTGCGCGCCGAAGGAGGGCTTCGGCTGAGGGCGGTAGCTCGCCCGTGAGGCGCGCCCGACATGGTGGTGGCGATGGAGTTCACGTACAGGCGTGAAGGTCACAGGGCCTTCCCCGAGATGCTCGAGGCCGTGGAGCGGAGTGTGCGCTTGCACGGCTTCGACGTCGTCAGGCGCCACGACCTGCAGGCCACTCTGGCAGCCAAGGGCTTCGTGATTCGGCCGCTGGTCGTCTTCGACATCGGCATCTCGGACACGTCCTCGGACTTGTGCAAGATGCACGTCTACTCCGAAGGGGACATCGTGTGGGTGAGCGCTATCCGGCCCGTGGCGCTACTGCAGGAAATGGGCGTCGCTGACCAGCCGGCGGAGGCCGAGGCGTCGGTCGTGGCGCTCGTCGATAGTGCGTGCGCCTAGGCGTTGCGGGCGGGTGGCTACTGTACGCAGCTCGAGTACTTGAGGAAGACCTTGATGGCCTCGTCGACCAGCGCGTCCCGGTCGGTGGTGCGTTCGTCCTCGAGGCATGTCTTCATGGAGTGGCCGATGATGTGAAGACCGACCTGGTTGAGCGCTGACTTGGCGGCCATGATCTGGGTGAGCAAGGCCTCGCAGTCCTTGCCACTCTCGACCATCGTCTGCAGCCCGCGGATCTGACCCTCGAGGCGGCGAAGGCGATTGAGGATCTTCCGCCGATCTTCCTCGCTGGCATCGAGTGGGGTACTTGAGGTCTCGTCCATGGCCAGTCTCCTTGCGGGAGTAGGTGGCAGGCGTACAATTGCATGGTTTGTGCTCGTGAATATACCCCTCGGGGGTATTCGCAACAAGGGGGCGGAATGGGCTACACGGAGCCACGGAACGCAGCCGGCGATCGCATCCGGTCGATTCGGCGAGTCCTGTGGTGGGTGCTGGTGCTCAACGTGGGCGTTGCGGCGGCGAAGCTCGGCTACGGCCTGCTGATCGATTCCGTGTCGGTGACCGCTGACGGCTTCCATTCCATGTTCGACGGCACCTCGAACGTCATCGGGCTGATCGGTCTCAGCTTTGCCGCCAGGCCCGCGGATCGCGATCATCCCTATGGGCACGCGAAGTTCGAGACGTTCGCCTCGGCTGCGATCGGAGCTCTGCTGTTGTTCGCGGCCTGGCGAGTCGGCTCCTCGGCCATCGAGCGTCTGTCCGATCCGGGTAGCGGTCCCCGTGTGGATGCGATCAGCTTCGCGGTCATGGTGATCACTCTGGCGGTCAACCTCGTGGTCACCACGCTCGAGCGTCGGGCAGGTGTCCGCCTCAACAGCGAGATCCTGAAGGCGGATGCGAGTCACACGGGCAGCGACATCCTCGTGTCGCTAGGCGTCATCGGAGGCCTGGTCGCTGTGAAGCTCGGCTTCCCGATCGCTGACCCCGTTCTGGGCCTCGTCATCGCCGGCTTCATCATCCTCACCGGCCTTCGCGTGCTCGCGGGAGCAGGGGAGTCGCTGGCGGACACGGCGCGGCTGGAACCCGCGCGCGTGGGAGAAGTCGCGCTGGGCGTAGAAGGGGTGCTCGGTTGCCACGACGTGCGAACGAGAGGCACCGAGAGCGACGTCTGCGTCGATCTTCACGTGCAGGTGGATCCTGGCACGAGCCTGGCCAACGCGCACGCGATCGCCGAGGGAGTCGAGAAGGCCATAGCCGACGCATTCGCCGAGGTCACGGATGTGATTGCGCACCTGGAGCCGCTCGATCCCTACCAGCAGCGGAAGACAGCCGATCAGGAGCGGGACGGGCGGCTCTGATGCGCCAGGCCCTGACGGGTGGCCGCAGGGCCGAAGGTTACGCACTCGTCCTGATGTCCGCCGCGTGCTGGGCATGCGGAGGGCTGATCGCGAAGTGGCTGTTCACCGCGCCGGGCGCTGCTGCTGCCGGCTGGCCGTTTCCGCCACTCGGCCTCGAAGTCGACCCGCTCGTGCTATCTGCCGCGCGAGCCATCATCTCGACGGTCATCGTGATCGGCTTCCTGGTGATCACGCGGCGGCACCAGTTGCTGAGGACGGAGATCCGCAACTTACCGTTCCTGGTGGCGTTCGGCGTTCTGGGACTTGCGGCGGTGCATTTCGCCTACTTCAAGGCGATCTCGCTCACGGGCGTAGCCACCGCGATACTCCTCGAGTACCTCGCGCCCGTGGTGGTGCTGGTGTTCTCGGTCGCGATCTTGAAGGAGCGCCTCACCTGGGCGCTCCCCGCGGCGGTTGCCACTAGCGTGGCGGGATGCGCACTCATGGTCGGAGTCCTGGGAGGGCAGGGACCCGTCGTCTCGCGCGAAGGTGTCCTCTGGGGCCTGGTCGCTGCGGTGTTCTTTGCAGGCTATGCGCTCATGGGACGCTACGCCGCAGGCCGGTTCGAACCCTGGACGATGCTCGCGTACGGTCTTGGCGCCGCGTCGGGATTCTGGATGCTCGTGCTACCCGGGCCGGGCAAGGTCATCGCACTGCTGGCGGACTGGCGGGCAGCGATCGCCGTGCTCGTGCTGTCGGTTGTCAGCACCGTCATTCCGTTCGGGGCGTTCCTTCGGGCACTGCACCTCATCGAGGCGACTCAAGCCTCGATCACCTCCGCGATCGAGCCGGTCATTGCGGGGCTGGCCGCTTGGTTCGTATTCGGCGAGCACCTGAGCGGCCTCCAACTCCTCGGCGGAGCGCTGGTCATCGGCGCGGTGGTGCTCTCGCAGGTACGAACACGCGTCCCGGCGGAGATGCCGGTGGTAGCGCGGGAGCCGTTAGGGGACGTACCGCCCGAGGCATAATCGCCTGTGGTACGTTGTTTGCTTGCCGCGTCGTCCCCGCGGGGTGCCTATGGAACTCGGGCAGCGCCCGGAACTTCGTCACAAAGTCACACTCTCCCCGCAGGTCTATCAGGGGCTGAGCATCCTCGCCATGCCGGTTGCCGAGTTGCAGGCGCTCATCGAGACCGAGCTGCTCGAAAACCCGGTACTCGAGCTTGAAGATGAAGAGTACGAGGCCTCGGAAAGCCACGAGGAGCGGGTGGAGGAGGTCGAGGACGAACGCGCGTGGGACGAGTGGCTTGACCAGTACGAGGAACTCGAGCGCATGGACGGCTCGGGTCCGCGGGACCCCGGCGCTGAGGAGATCAACTCGGAGGAGTTCGTCGGCGGTGTCCGCAGCTTCGGCGACTACCTGATCGAGCAGCTCGCCCTTCTGGACATCTCCGACGACGTCGAGCTTGCAGCTCGCGCGATCATCGGCTCGCTCGATGATGACGGCTTCTTCGTCGGGGACTGTGCCGAGATCGCGCGGATCACGGGGCTTACGCCCGCTGTTGCCGAGAAGGCCCTGGAAGTCGTGCAGCAACTGGATCCTCCCGGCATCGGTGCGCGAAGCGTGCCCGAGGCGCTCATGATCCAGGCCGGCGTCATAGGTGTGTCGTCGCCTGCGCTTGAAGCCATCATCAAGACCCATCTCGATGATGTCGCGGTGAATCGCTTCCGGAAGATCGCGCGAGCGCTGAGCACGACCGAGGAACGTGTGCGCGAAGTCGTGGAGACGCTGCGGTTGCTGAACCCCCGTCCCGCGGGTGCTTTCTCTCCCGGCCCGGCGCCGGCGTATGTGGTACCGGACGTGACACTCCGAAGGTTCGGCGATGAATGGCTCGTCATTCCCAACAGCGACGTCGTCCCGTCTTTGCGGGTGAGTCCGCGCTACCGCTCCATGCTGCGCTCCAGTGCAGGAACCGACGACGAAACGCGCCGCTACCTCAAGGAGAAGATCCGGTCGGCCGAGACGTTCATGCGCAACGTCGACCGGAGGCGGGACACCGTCAGCAGGATCACGCAGATCGTGCTGGAGGTGCAGCGCGACTTCTTCGAGGACGGGAAAGGCGATCTGCGCCCCCTGCGGTTGGAGGACGTCGCCAGTGAGATCGGCGTACATCTCTCGACGGTGAGCCGGGGCGTGACGGGCAAGTACGTGGCGACTCCGTACGGCCTGTTCGAACTGCGGCACTTCTTCTCGGGCGGTTACCGCACGTCGACCGGCATGGATGTGGCCTCGACCACCGTCAAACGTCGCATGCGCGGTCTGCTCTCTGCCGAGGAGCCCGGTCGCCCTCTGTCGGATCAGCGTATCGCTGACGCGCTGCGGGACGAGGGGATCGACATCGCCAGGCGCACGGTAGCCAAGTACCGGGAGGAGCTCGGAATCGAGCCGTCCTGGGCCCGCAAACGCCGATGAGCGACGCAGCGAAGACTCCGCGGGGTCGCCGCGTTCTGAACCGGTTCGGCGCGCTCTCGCCGAAGCGAGAGGTGCTAGTCGTCGTGGGCGTCCTAGGCGCGATCGCCGCGCTGCATCTCCTGAGCGACGTCTCGCCGAACGCGGATGCCATGCATCTGTTCTATCGCAAGCTGTACTACGTCCCGATCGTCTATGCGGGCTTCGCGTTCGGCTGGCGCGGCGGATTGTCGGTCGCGGTCGCTTCTTCGCTGCTCCTGCTCCCGCATGCGCACACCTCGAGCGGCGCGTTCGTCGGGCAGAACGTCGATGATCTGTACGAGATCGCGATGTACCTGGCGATCGGCGTGTTGTTCGGCTGGCTTCGCGACCTGGAGGAGAGGAAGGCCACAGACCTGCGCCGGGTCAGTCTTCGGCTCGAGGAGGCGTACCACACACTCGAGGAGCGCGCGATCCAGCTAGTGAACATCCAGGACTACATGCAGGCGATTCTGCGGTCGATCACTTCGGGCGTGATCACCGTAGGTCCTGACGGATCGGTGGCCACGGTCAATGCCGCGGCCGAGCGCATGATCGGAATGCGCGAAGCCGAGATGGTGCCGAGACGACTCCGCACGCTGTTCCGCGATGATGGCGGGCTCGATGCCGTTCTCGCCCGGTTTCTCAGCGGCCGGACGCCCAAGCTGGTGACGGAGATTCAGGCCGTGACCGCCGACGAACGTGTGCTCCACACGCAGGTCGCCATGTCGCGCATGCGCGACATGCCCGGACGCGTCATCGGAGCGGTGGTGACGCTCGAGGATGTCTCCGAGCTTCGCGCACTGACCGACCAGCTGATCCGCACCGACCGACTGGCCGCGATGGGCGAACTGACCGCCGGTGTTGCGCACGAGGTGCGGAATCCGCTGGGAATCATACGCGCGTCGGTGCAGCTCGTGGAGGACTCTCACGGAGACGCCGCCCGAGTCCAGGACGCGGCGCGGATCATCAAGCAGGAGATCGATCGGCTCGATCGCGTGATCAAGACGCTCCTCGACTTCGGCCGGCCCTCGGCGCCGACCCTGAGACCGATCGACATCGGCCAGGTGATCGACGACATCGTGCTGTTCACGAGGCAGTTCGCCGGTCAGGCGCGTGTGGGCATCGAGGTGTCGACCACGGCCGAGAACCTCACGGTGCTTGCGGACGCGGACCAGCTGAAGCAGGTCCTGGTCAACCTCGTGTCGAACGCGGTACAGGCGATGGAGGACACTGGAGGCACGATCACGGTGCGAGTCTGGGACGACGATTCGTTCGTCTACATCTCGGTGATCGACACGGGTCCCGGAATCCAGCCGGAGATGCTGGAGAAGGTGTTCGACCCCTTCTTCTCCACGCGAGACGGGGGCACGGGCCTGGGTCTTACCATAGTGCACAGGATCATCGACCAGCACGGTGGCAGGGTTGAGGTCGAGAGTGCGCCGGGCAGGGGCGCGACGTTCACCGTGGCGCTGCCCGTGACTTCGCAGAAAGAGGTCCAGCAATGACGCATCGAGTGCTCGTTGCCGATGACGAGAAGAACATGCGATGGGTGCTTCGCCAGGCGCTCGAAGAGGACGGTCACGAAGTAATCGAGGCCGCCGACGGCAAGGAGGCGCTTTCGGCCATCACCCAGCAGGACCCCGATCTTGTCATCCTCGATCACAAGATGCCGGCACCTGACGGCATGGAGGTGCTGCGGCGCATTCGGGCAAAGGGCCTGCAAAGCCCGGTGATCATGCTCACCGCTCACGGGAACGTGCAGACGGCGGTCGAGGCCATGAAAACCGGCGCCAACGAGTATCTGACCAAACCGTTCGATCTCGACGAACTCAGGCTGTCGATCGAGAGGGCGCTCCGCATGAGCGAACTCACTGCCGAGGTCGACCGGCTCCGTGAGGAACTCGGCCGCGACTGGGACATCCAGGGCATCGTCGCGGCGGATGCACGGATGCTGGAGGCGCTCGAGACGGTGAGGAAGGTCGCACCGACGAACGCGACAGTCATGGTGTACGGCGAGTCAGGCACGGGCAAGGAGCTGGTCGCGAGGGCGCTCCACAGCCTGTCCCCGCGAGCGTCGAAGCCATTCGTGTCGATCAGCGCCGGCGCGCTTCCGGAGACCTTGCTGGAGAGCGAGCTCTTCGGCTACGAGAAGGGAGCCTTCACGGGGGCGATGACGGCCAAGCCGGGCAGATTCGAGATGGCCAACGGCGGAACCCTCTTCCTAGACGAGGTCGGCGACGTATCGCAGGCGGTACAGATCAAGTTGCTGCGGGTGCTGCAGGAGCGCACCTTCGAGCGCCTCGGTGGGACACGCAGCATCGAGGTGGATGTCAGGGTCGTTTCGGCGACGAACCGCGACCTGCTGCAGCTGATCGCCGACGGAACCTTCCGCGAAGACCTCTACTACAGGCTGAACGTCGTGCCCATCACCATCCCGCCTTTGCGGAAGCGCCCTGACGACATCCCGCTGCTCGTAGCCCACTTCCTGAACAAGTTCGGCGCAGGCGATCGTACGATTGCGCCGACGGCGATGGATGCCTTGGCGAGCTACCAGTGGCCCGGGAACGTGCGCGAATTGGAGAACACGATCGAGCGGGTGGTCATCCTGTCCCACGAGCCGGTCATCACCAGCGATGACCTGCCCGCGGAAGTACGGGCCGGGCTGGCGTCGTGCGACGCCGGGGTCCGCCCGTTCGCTCTTCCGGACGCAGGCGTCGATCTCGAGGAAGTAGAACTCGACTTGGTCCGCCAGGCGCTGGAGCGCGCCGGCGGCAGTCTCCCTCAGGCGGCCAAGCTGTTGGGTCTGACCACCAAGACCCTGGAGGCGCGCATGGACAAGTTCGGCCTCTAGCGGCCCTCGGTTGCACCGCCGAAGCGCGGCGGGTTGGCATGTGCATTGCACGCTGAAGGAACGGATGTCATGTCTGCTCAGTGGGAGCGCGGCGTGGAAGAGCGTCTTCGGATCGGCCTCAGGATGGCGGGGATCGTCGCAACCGCAGCGGCCTTCGTCGGCGTCGCGTTCATGTTGTACGTCGACTCAAAGGTGGCCGGCTCCGTCGTGGCACGGCCCGCGAGTTGGGTAGCTCCGGTGGCCGCCGTGCTCGCCCTCGCCGGCGTCGCATGGATCCTGCTCAGTGAGCGGCAGCGGACGGACGATATCGACATACCGGATGACCGGGCCGAATGTCCCTCGTGTGGGAGAGAGATCCACGGGGCGTGGCGCATCTGCCCGTTCTGCGGGGACATGCCGGGCCGGGTGCCGCTCGAGGACTCTGGCAAGTATGACCAACATGATACCCCGGCTGAGGGAGGACGCTCGTGGCAAGAGTGACAAGACGCTTCGCGACTACAGGCATGCACTGCCCGTCGTGCTCCATGCTCATCCGGATGGACCTGTCCGACCTGCCCGGTGTTTCGTCGGCCACAGCCGACCATCGGAGCTCGATGACCGAGGTCGTCTACGATGACGAGGTTATCGGTTCGGCGGAGATCATCGCGGCCATCACGCGTGCTGGCTACGGTGCCGAGCTTGTCGAGGACTGATGCGGCGCGTCGCATAGTCGCCCTGTAGGAGTAGTCGATGGAAGGTCTTCCGGCGCTTCTCACGGCGATAGGGGCAGGCATTGCGACCTTCATCTCTCCGTGCGTGCTGCCGCTCGTCCCTGGCTACCTGGCATTCATGACCGGCATGAGCTCCTCCGAGCTGGCCGCTCAAGACCGGAGGAGCTCGGCGGTCCTCGTCCCTGCTTTGCTGTTCGTGGCAGGGTTCACCACGGTGTTCGTGGCGCTCGGGGCAACGGCTTCGGCCCTCGGCGCCTTCCTGACGGTGAATCGGGCGGCGTTCGAGACAGCAGCGGGGCTACTCGTCATCGCCTTCGGGTTTCTGATGCTGGGAATCCTCAAGATGCCGTGGCTGTACGGCGAGGCGCGGTTCGACATGCAGAAGACCCGTCGGTTCGGTGCAGCCGCGGCGTTGGTGATGGGCATGGCGTTCGCGTTCGGTTGGTCCCCGTGCGTGGGTCCGATACTCGGTTCGATCCTCATGATGGCCGCGAGCAGCGCCGAGGCGGGCCGCGGCGCGCTCCTGCTGGCGACGTACTCCCTCGGCCTTGGGATCCCCTTCGTGGCGGTCGCACTCATGCTGGGGCGCCTCAGGCCGATGCTGCGGTGGCTCAACCGCCACGCGCTGGCGATCAACCGGGTTGCGGGGATCGTACTCATACTCCTGGGCGTGCTGATCCTCACCGACTGGATCGGTCCGGTAGTCGGACTGCTGTCCGCTGTAATCCCGAAGATCGGTGGCTAGAGCGGTTTTGCCCGTCTGCGGGCCGTGAACTACGATTGCTGCGAGAGACGTCCAGTTCACGGTCCGGGCAGGTGCGGCATGCAACGTCGCGAGCGCGTGGGTCTGACGCTCACCAACAGACTTCTGCTTCTGTCGGCGCTCATCGTCGTCGTAACGACTCTGCTTGTCGCCGCCACGTCGGCGGCTGGCGTGTACGAGATGGCGAAGCGCCTCGAAGTCGCGCGGCAGTCGGCGTATCGCGACATCTTGTCCGCAGAGATCGGCGGAGGGCTGGACGGCGCATTCGAGAGGCTGCGCGTCGCAGCCGAGCAGCCCGCCCTCCGCGGCAACGACCCCGGCGAATACCGGCAGTGCCTCTCGAACTCCGCGATCGAGGGCGCGCAGTACTTCGAGGGCATGGTGCTGCTCGACGGTGACGGAACGGTGCTAGAGTCATGGCCGCCCGAGACGCTCGGCGGCTCGACGCCTGAGGAGCTGGGTGCGACCGAGACATCGGTTGCGGTGGAGCCCTACATCTGGGTGGAGCCGGACGGCGACAGCACGGCGGGAGTCCTGTGGGCGCTCGCGACCGTCGATGTGCCCGGAGGGTCGCCGCGCTTGCTGATGGGGCGGATTCGGACCGAGTTCGTCGAGCGTGCCCTAGAGAACGTGGCAACGCTTCCCGGTGAACCGACGACGGTCCTGTTCGACGGCGATGGTCACATCCTGTATCGGAGCGAGGGTCTTCCCTTCGCGGCAGCGCCGACCGTGCAGTTCGTGGCTGACGCGGAGCAGTCATCGGTCGGCATGGTTCGTCTTGAGGGCGACGTCTCGCTGGCCGGGCCGTACGTGAGCGTCGCGTCACCCGAGGGACTCGGCTGGACGGTCGCCGTCCTCGAGTCACCGTCGGTCGTCTGGCGGGAAACGTCGGCCGCCCTGATGCCGGGAGTCCTCGGCTGGTTGGCGGCGCTTGCAGCGGCGCTGATCGCTTCGCTCGCGGTGGTCAGCAGGGTGGTGCAGCCGCTGAAGCATCTTGAGACGCGCGCACGGGCGCTGGCATCAGGCGCGGCGTTCGATCCCGAAACGGCGATCGAGCACGGGACAGCCGGCGAGAAGGACGAGGTCGGCAGGCTCGTCGAGGCGCTGAACTCGATCGGACGGCGGTTGAACCGCATGCAGGACATCGCCGAACTGCTGGCGAGAGCGTCGGACCGCGGCCTGATGCTTGCGGGCATCAACTCCGCCATATCGCACATGCTAGGGGCCGTCGATGCAGAGGTGCTCCTCCTCGGTGACGACGGCAGGTTGGATCTCGTCGCTGCCGAAGGAGTGCTCTCCGGACGGCAGGACGTCACGGTCGTGATGTCCGAAGTGCCGTGGATCGCGGAGGCCATAGAGGAAGGTCGCCCGGCCGAGGCGCCCGCGGGGCGGCGTGATCCGTATCTCCACCTTCACGGCACCGACGCTTCTTCCGCGCTCGCCGCCCCGCTGCAGGCGGGCCAGGATACCATCGGCGTTGCTGTAGTCGTGCGTCACGGTGGCAAGACGTTCACCGAGGCAGAGGCGGAAACGGTACGCAGTTTCGCCGCGCAGGCCTCCGTGGCGCTCCAGAACTCCCGGCTGTTCGAAGACGAGCGGCGCTCGCGCAAAGAAGCGGAGTCTCTCCGGGCCATCGCTGAACGCGCAGCTGCTCCAGGCGACATCGAGGAGGTGCTCTACGACGTCGCGCGGATGCAGGCGGAGCTCGTCGGGTTCGGCGTGCCGCACGTGATACTGGTCGACCGTTCCGCGTACGGTCTGCAGGCGTCCGAAGACCCGGTCGGTGACCGTTCGTGGCTCGCACTGTGGAAGGCGGTCTCTCAGGACGCGGCGGAGACCGCCGGGCCGTTGTACGTGCAGGCATCGCAGTCGACGCCGGGGATTGCAGATGCCCTGCGCGGTCGCCGGGCAGAGGGCGCGCTGCTGACACCGCTGCACCGCGCGTCGGGATTCGCGGGGCTTATGGTGCTGGCGGCGCTGTCGCGAGCGGGAGTCCCTTCGGAGCAGAAACTCGTGCTCGCGGGTACGGTCGGAAAGCAGGCGTCACTGGCGCTTGAGAACGCATACCTCTACCAGCAGGCCAAGCGGCGAGCCGACAACCTGGAGACCATCTTCCGCATCAGTCATGCGGTGGGCTCGTCGCTGCAGAGCCGTATCGTGCTCAACCGCGTGCTCGACGTCGTCCAGAAGATCCTGGCGGCGGACGCGGTGATGCTGATGACGTACGACTCGCAGCGGAAGCAGATCGCGGTGCCGATGGCGCGGGGCATACTTCACCGGGACATGCTCGAAGCGACGTTCAGGCCCGGCGAGGATGTTCCGGGAAGGGTCTTCGAGACGCGAGAGCCCGAACGATACGACCGGATCTCATCGTCCGACACGCGGCTGTTGAACTCGGCAGCGGAGCAAGGGCTGGAATCGCTCCTGGCTGTGCCTCTGCTCGCGCGCGGCCGAAGTATCGGCGTGCTCGTGGTCTTTGCACGGGAACCTTCGGCGTTCACCACCGACGATCTCGATCTGCTGCGAACCTTCGCGTCGCAGGCCGCACTGGCCATCGACACCGCCGACATGTTCAGCCGTGAGCACAACGTCGCGACGATCCTTCAGGAGAGCATCCTGCCGACCCGGCTGCCGCACATCCCTGGCATCACCGCGAGCAGCGTGTACCTGCCTGCCGGGACGGACGCGGAGATCGGCGGCGACTACTACGACCTGTTCTCGATGCCCGACGGCCGCGTGGTGGTGTCGATCGGTGACGTGTGCGGCAAGGGCGTGGCCGCCGCGACCAGGACGTCGATGATCAGGCACGCGCTTCGCGGCATGGCTGTATCGGGCCTGGAGCCTGCGCGGATGCTTCAGGAGCTGAACGCGATGCTTCTGGAAGCCGGCGACGCCACCAGCATCGTCACGCTCTGGCTGGGATGCATCGACGTGCAAGCCGGGCTGCTCAGCTACGCCGATGGTGGACACCCTCCGGGCCTGCTCCTGCGTCCCTCCGACGGTCGGATCGAACGGTTGGCGACCACGGGTGCTCTCCTGGGTGCCGTGCCGGACATCGAATGGGGGCAGGAGGAGATGCCGCTGGAGGCAGGCTCCCTGCTGCTGCTGTACACAGACGGCGTGACCGAGGCTCGAAGCGGCGGGCGGTTCTTCGGCGAGGGCCGCGTCCACCGAGCGCTTCGCGCAGGCGGGTCTCCGTCGGCAGTGACCCAACGGCTGCTAGGCCAGGTGCAGAGGTTCGCACCCGGGGAGTTGCGTGACGATGCCGCGATACTCGCTGTCGGCTACAGGAGAGATGAAGCGCCGGTCACCGACGGCGTTACGTCCGGGCGCGACAGTGGAAAGTGAACGAAGCGGAGAAGCGCCGATCCTGCGGAGGCGACGGATGAGGATACAGGCCGATCTCGAGCACGATGCTCGCGTGTGTGTCGTGAGCGTCGAGGGTGAGATCGATGCTGCAACCGCGCCCGAACTGGAGGTTGCTCTGGAGAGCGCGATCCACCGTGGTTGTCTGAACCTCGTGATCGATCTCGAGCGTGTGACCTACGCGGACAGCTCGGCGCTCGGGCTTATCGTCACGCTCAATCGGGAACTCCAACCCAGGAACGGGCGGCTCGTCCTTGCTGGCGCTTCGCGCGACGTGTCGCGAATCCTCGAACTGTCGGGACTCGTGGGTGCAGCCCCCACGGTCTCTGCAGCCACGGACGCCCGTGATGCCGTGGCGGGGCTCATGCTGGCCGAACCACACCAGCCACCGCTATGGCAGCAGACGCTGCAGCTTCCGGCTGCGACAGAGTCGCTCGCCCGGATGCGTGCGGATGTGTGCGACGCACTCGGTCCGCTCGGGGTTCCCGAGGCGACTCAGTTCGATATCCGGGTGGCGGTGGGAGAGGCGCTGTCCAACGCGATCCGGCACGGGTCTCCGCGTGGGGACGTGGACAGCGTGACCGTCGGCATCACGGCGTACAGCGACCGCGTCGTTCTGGTCGTTTCCGACTGCGGGAGCGGCTTCAGCGGCGATGCGGCTGCCGACGGCGATCCGTATGCGTCGTCGGGTCGGGGTGTCATGTTCATGCGGGCGCTCATGGACCACGTCGACTTCGAACGTCTGTCTGGCGGCGGCACGGCCGTGACGCTCATAAAGCACCTCGGCACAACGACAAGTGCCGAGCGAACGCCTACTCAGGCGTGATTGGCGGGTCGCCGAGCGGTATCTTCGATAGGGGGATCGTTCGAGGGAAGGTCCGTGATGGAACTCTTGGATGCCATACGACAACGCCGCTCGATCCGTGTCTTCGACGGCCGGCCGGTGGATCCGGCACTGATCGATCGGTTGGTCGAGGCCGCCACTTATGCCCCCTCGCGATGGAACATCCAGCCCTGGCACTTCCACATCGCCACCAATGATGCTCGTCGTCGGGTCGCGGAGACGATGGCGATGAACACGCAGTATGTGGAAGAGGCGCTGGCCTCGATGGGTCCCGAGATGGTCGAGTACGCAGCGCGCTTCTACGCAGACCTCGGCCGCGCGCCCGTCGTCATCGGCATATCGTCGCCGCTCGCGGACGACCGCTACGATGCCATGGACGATGCGGTGTCCGTGGGCGCTGCGCTCGAGAACTTCTTGCTTGCGGCGACCTCCCTCGGGCTGGCGACCTGTAGCCTGAGTGCGCCGGCGTGGGTCAGGTCGCAGCTCGCGCAGGTGTTCGAGATCCCCGAGGGCTCGGAGCTCAGGTCGATGATCGTCGTCGGCTACGCTGACGAGGTCCCGCGCGAGAAGGACCGGCACACAGACGTCGCGACGTACCTGAAGTGACGGAAGTGCGCCTCCGCGCGGTCTTCTTCGACGTGGGCAACACGCTGTTGTACGCGGAACCGAGCGTCTCCGAGGTGTGCCGTCAGATTCTCGCCGAGGCTGGCCACGTGCGCGATCTTCACGCCATCGACTCCCTCATGCCGCTGGTGGACGCGTACTACGAGGAGCGCTACGCCGAGGATGACGCGTTCTGGACGGACGAGGACCGGACATCGTCGGTCTGGGTCGGCATGTACTCGATGCTGTGCCGTCGTCTCGGAATCGAAGACGAAGCGGTCGAGATCGCCCGGCGCGTGTACGATGAGTTCGGCCGGCCCGACCGGTGGGCGGCCTACGACGACGTGCGCCCCGCGTTCGAGCGCATGAAGGCCCGGGGCCTGAAGACCGGGATCATCTCGAACTGGGACTCGCGGTTGGTGAGCCTGCTCGAGGGCCTCGGCTTCGGTGAGCTTCTAGACGACATCGTCTCTTCGGCGGACGTGGGACTCCACAAGCCCGATCCGCGGATCTTCCTGCTTGCGTGCGAGCGTCTTGGTGTCGAGCCGGTCGAGGCCGGCCACATCGGGGATCACCACTACGCGGACATCCTCGGGGCGAGCGCGATAGGGATGCGCGCGGTCTTGATCGATCGGCATGGCACGGCCGATGCGGAGGCGAAGCCGATCCGTTCGCTTGACGACGCCGAGGCGGCGCTCGGCATGTAGCACCTTGGAGCGCGCAAGACATGGCGGTAGAGTCATGTGCGTTGCCTACCCGGGAAGGGGGATCGGCTTGAAACGCTACGTCATCGCGGTCACGGGCGTCTCGGGAGCGGCGTACGGTCTGCGTCTCGTCGAGCAGCTTCTCGAGGTGGGCGAGGTCACGCTCATCTTCACGAAGACCGGGGCGGAGGTCACCGCGTACGAGCTGGGTCTGGTCGTTCCCGCTGAAGGCGCCAAGGAAGCAGTGCTCCGCTACCTCGAACTGCCCGCGGACCTCCCTCTTCGCGTCGCCGCGGAAGACGATCTGTTCGATGCCGTGGCCTCGGGCTCGAGCCGCTTCGATGCGGTGGTCGTCGCGCCCGCATCGATGGGCTTCATCGGATCGCTCGCCTCAGGGCTTGCCTCGGGTCTCGCCGAGCGCACGGCAGACGTTGCGCTCAAGGAGCGACGCACCCTGGTGGTGGTGCCCCGGGAGACGCCCCTCAATCTCATCCACCTTCGCAACCTCACGACGCTGGCCGAGGCGGGTGCAGTAGTCGCGCCAGCCATGCCGGCGTTCTATCAGCGCCCTACATCCGTGGACGACATGGTCAACTTCGTCGTCGGGAAGGTGCTGGATCTGCTCGCTGTCGAGCACGAGCTCTATCCAAGGTGGCGCTCGTGATGTCGGCGTGTACTCCTCAACCTCAAGCCGGACTTGACGGTTAGGGTGCCGAAGGCGCACAATCCGAGCATGACGGGTCATACCAGTCACACCAGTCGCAGCACTAGTCGTAGAAGGAGCCGAGCCATGACCGTCGCCGAAGCGCGCAAGCGCTACCCCCTGGTGCCCCGCGAGATCCTCAAGTGGGCGATCGAGAACATCTCCGATCCCAAGGACCTCGAGCGCGGGCTGTTCCGTCTGGATCAGGCGAAGCGCATCCAGCTGAAGTACGGCGTCTGATCCGCCCTGTTCCCTGTCGTGACCCGCGCCTTGTGGGCGCGGGCGGTTCATGCGCGCACGACCGAACGCACACACCCTACGCGCATGCCCCGCACACGACGAAAGCCCGCCTCCATTACGGAGGCGGGCTTTCGGTCTGTCGTGTTGGAGGCGACGCCCGGATTCGAACCGGGGATAAAGGCTTTGCAGGCCTCTGCCTTGCCACTTGGCGACGTCGCCTCTATTGGAAGCGCTCACGCTTCACTATCAATGAAGGCCGGCCGATCGGGCGGCTTCACTGCCCTGAAGAGGCCGACCTCCGGAGTGTCGATGGAGCGGACGACGGGATTCGAACCCGCGACCCCAACCTTGGCAAGGTTGTGCTCTACCAGCTGAGCCACGTCCGCGCGCAAGGGGTAGACTACCACGCGTTCTTCGGGCGGTGCAACAAGGTTCTGACGCTGCGCGGGACCTGCCAGAAGACGTGTTGGAGGGCTCCGGGGCGCGTCTTCCGGCCATGCCAAGTCGGGGGTAGCGCGGCTGCTTTCGCCTGCTACAATAGTCGTCGCTGCGCTGGCAGCCACGGGCGCTTAGCTCAGGGGGAGAGCACTTCCTTGACGCGGAAGGGGTCAGAGGTTCAAATCCTCTAGCGCCCACCATGGAACAGCAGAGGCCCCGACGCATGAGTCGGGGCCTCTTCACGTGTCTCGCCGCGCAACCTCCGGATCGGCGCCTGCCGACGAACGACGGCGGGCGCTAGCCGACTTCGCCGTCGCGGTCGAGCCTTATCTCATCTCTCGGCAACGGACTCTCCTCAGAGACGATCATCGTGGCTGCGCGCGGCAGGACCCGGGCGGAGAACGGTGTGGTCGCATCGAGCATCTCGCCGTCGTACTCGATGGGCAGGCGCGGCTGCGCCACCACCTCCACGGCCGATGCCGTGTGTATCTCGAGGCCCGGCCGCTTCGGGTGTTCCGTGAGGCGATCGAGCAACGCGGCCCACACGGTCGGGAGGAGCGCGGCGGGCGATGCCGGCTTCACGATCACGACCTCTAGCAGCCCGTCCTGTGCATCCGAGCCGTGGGTGACTGCCAGGTCGAACTGGATGCGGGCGAGGTTCATCAGCATCACGGCGATGCCCTCGGTCTCGACGACCTTGCCGTCGAGGGTGAGCGTGAACTTGGAGACCGTGGGTACGAGGTTCTGCATCGCTCCGATGATGTACGCGCCTTCGCCGAGGCTGGCCTTCAGCGGCTGGGCGGCCTCGATCAGCTTCGCGTCGAAGCCCGCGCCGGCCGCTATCGAGAAGCCCCGCCGACGCCCGGTGCGCCCGTCGCGTGCGGGGAGTGTGAGCTCTCCGAGGTCGATCGTGACAGTGCGGCCGGCAATCGTCGCTACCGCAAGGTCGATCGGGTCGACGGGCAGCCTGAGGTTCCGCGCGAGCAGGTTCGCAGTGCCGGCCGGGTAGGCAAGTACCGGGATGCCGGTGTCTCTGAGGGCGTAGGCGACAGCGGACACAGTGCCGTCTCCGCCTGCGGCCACCACGCGCGCGTAGGCGCTTGCGTCCCGGAGAAGGTGGTGCAGGTCGGCGCCGTCGTCCAGGAAGCGCATCGTCACTTCGACCCGGTGTGACCCGAGCTCGCGAACGTACTCGTACAGGCCCGAATCGCCGAATCCGGATCTCAGGTTAGTGACCATGAGGACGTTCACGCGGGTCTCCTCGTGCCGCTCACGCGCTTCGGCTACACTCGAACGGCGACACGACGGGCCGTGTCCGACCGATCTTGCCCCGGAGGTTCATTGTACATCTGCGACATCGAAGCCCTTGACGCCGCGATCGCGGTCATCAGCGCGTCACCGGTTGTCGCAATCGATACCGAGTTCATGCGCGAGCGCACCTACTACGCCAGGCTCTGCCTCGTGCAGATCGCGACCGCCGACGACGTCTACCTGATCGATGCCCTCACAATAGGCGACGGACTCGAGAAGCTGGCTGCCGTGCTGACCTCGGGCACCGCACTGAAGGTCTTCCACGCGGGGTCGCAGGACATCGAGGTCCTGCTTCGGGCGACCGGCGCGACTCCGTCACCCGTCTTCGACACGCAGGTCGCCGCCACACTGGCGGGGTTCCCGACGCAGGTCGGCTACGCGCAACTCGCGAAGGACCTCTTGGGCGCGACGATCGACAAGGGAGACACGTTCACCGATTGGGCTGCACGCCCGCTGACCGATGCGCAGCTGTCGTACGCGGCCGCCGATGTCGAGCACCTGATTCCCATCTACGCGCTGCTCCGCGAGCGCCTGGAGCGCCAGGGGAGGCTCGACTGGCTGACCGAGGACTTCGATCGGCTCGCGGATCCGTCGACGTACGCGGCGGACCCTGCATCGCTGTACCTTCGCGTCAAGCGGGCGTCGACACTGGACCGGCGGAGCCTTGGCGTGCTGCGTGAGGTCGCGGCGTGGCGCGAGGCCGAGGCACAGCGCCGGGACATGCCTCGGCGGTGGCTCGTCTCGGACGAGAGTCTCGTGGAGATCGCCAGACGCCGACCGGCATCGGTGGACGAACTCGCAGGAATCCGCGGCGTCAGCGATCGAACGGCGACACGCTTCGGCGCGGGTATCCTCGAGGCCGTCCGGACAGGCACCGCGGTCGCCGAAGACGATCTGCCGCGGCTTCCCAAGCGCACGCGCGTGCCTAGGGACGTCCAGCCTCTCGCCGACTTGCTCTCGGCGGTCGTGCGGATCCGTGCGGTCGAACACGGCGTCGCTCCGTCGCTACTGAGCTCGCGGGAGGAGTTGGAACGGTTCGCCGGAGGCGATCGGGAAGGGCACCCGCTGTCGGAGGGGTGGCGCCACACGCTCGTCGGCGCAGAACTCGAGGCGATCCTCGACGGGGCTATCGGCGTTGCCGTCGATTCCGGGCGCGTGGTGACCAGCGCGAGAGTGCGGCGGGACGATGGCGACGCCTGAGCGCGCGATCAGCGTCTCCGACGCGATGGCCCTGGCCAAGGGCGCTCTCGAGACGCTACGGCTTCGCGTCGTAGGCGAGGTCTCGGGCGTCAGTGACAAACCGGGATACAAGGCCGTGTACTTCAACTTGAAGGACGGCTCCTCGGTGATGCCCTGCCTGATGTGGCGCGACGCCTACACCGCCTGCGGCGTGCAGCTCGCCGACGGTCAGCTCGCGGAGGTCGCGGGGGGCTTCAGTGCGTATCCCGCAAAGGGGAGCCTGCAGTTCCAGGTCCGGCAGGTCGTCCTCGCAGGCGAGGGCATGCTCCGTCTCCAGGTGGCACAGCTCGCCAGGCGCCTTGAGACCGAGGGACTGATGCGCTCCGAGCGCAAGCGGCCGCTGCCGGCCTTCCCGGAGAGGATCGGCGTGGTGACCTCGCCTCGTGGCAAGGCCGTGCACGATGTCCTCCGCACGCTCGGCCGCAGATACCCGCTCGCCGAGATCGTCGTCGCGGGAGTCCAGGTGGAGGGCGAGGGGGCCGTTGCCGAGATCGTCCGCGGGCTTTCCGCGATTTCGGTCGAGCCGGGCATCGACGTCGTTATCCTGGGCCGGGGTGGCGGAACCTACGAGGACATGATGCCCTTCAACTCGGAAGAGGTAGCGCGGGCGATCGTTGCCTGCCCCGTGCCTGTCGTGACCGGCATCGGTCACGAGCCCGACAACAGCATCGCCGACATGGTCGCCGATATGCGCGCCTCCACGCCCACCGCCGCGGCGGAGGCGGCGGCGCCGGAGGCCGCCGAGGTGTCCCGCAGGCTCGGGGCGGAACGGCGGCTTCTCGGCAGGGGATTGGCGCACCTGGTCACCGCCGGTGCTCACCGGCTCGGACTGCTGGCGCAGCGCTCGGTGTTCCGCGATCCGAATGCGCTGCTCGGTGCGCGCTTGCAGACCCTCGACGTGCTCTCTGATGGGCTTGCCCGGGCGCTCCCCGAGCGCATCAGGGGCGAGCGCCAGGCTGTGACTCTCGCGTCAGGTGCCCTCCTGCGCCTGGGGGCGCGTCTTGCCGTTGCGCACGAGCAGGGCTTGGCTCGGGCAGCCGAACGCGTCGGAGCAACCGGGCGCGAGCTGATAGCGTCGGCAGAACGCGATGTCGCGACCGCGGCCGCTCGTCTGGACGACTTGTCGCCGCTTGCGATACTCGGGCGCGGCTACGCGGTATGTTACGGAGCAGAGGGTGCCGTTGTCCGGTCCGTCTCAGACGTCTCGGCAGGCGAGCGCGTGCGGGTCAGGCTGGCCCGCGGGAATCTGGGTTGCATTGTAGAAACGGCGCACGAGGAGGCGTAGATGGCTTCGGAAGTCACCCTGCCCGAGGAGATGTCGTTCGGGGCGGCGCTCGCCGAGCTCGAGCAGATCGTACGGGCGCTCGAGGACGGTCAGCTCGAGCTTGAGGACGGGCTGGCGCGCTACGAGCGGGGCGTGGCGCTCCTTCGCGCATGCCAGGAGAAGCTTGCGCAAGCCAAGCAGAAGGTGACCATGCTCATCGGCGAACTCGAGGGCGATGCGCAGGCGACCGAAGGTGACGAGGAGGGTGCAGAGTAGATGAAGGACTGTGTCTTCTGCATGATCGCCCGGGGCGACATTCCCGCGAAGGCGGTCTACTCGGATGATCTCGTGATGGCGTTCGACGACATGTCGCCGCAGGCGCCCGTTCACACGCTCATCATCCCCCGGGGACACTACGCGCACATCGGCGATGATGTCCCGACCGACGTGGCCGTCGCCGTCTTCGCCGCGATTCCGAAAGTCGCCGAAGCCAAGGGCCTTGCGGAGTCGGGCTACCGCGTCATCATCAACACCGGTCCGGACGCCCAACAGACCGTGCATCACCTTCACGTCCACCTGATGGGCGGTCGGGCTATGTCCGAGGGAATGGTCCACTTCTCCAGGGGGAGGTAAACCAATGGCCGAGAGCCGCGACGTCTGCGTGGTCACCGATTCAACAGCCGATATCCCCAAGGCGGTGCAGGAGGAGCTGGGAATCAAGGTCATCCCGCTGTGCTTCACGATAGACGGGGAGTCCTTCGTCGACGGCGACATCACGCTGGCCGAGTTCTTCCGCCGCATGAACGCGTCGAAGGAGCTTCCAAAGACCTCCGCGCCGGCGGTCGGCGTGTTCGCGGAGGCGTTCGAGGAGTGCCTCCAACGCTGCCGCGAAGTCGTGTGCATCAACATCTCCGGCGGGCTCTCGGGCACCATCGAGTCGGCGAGGGAGGCGGCGCGAAGCCTCGGCGACCGCGTTCACGTGCTCGACAGCTTGAACCTCTCCTGGGGTGAGGGCTTCCAGGTGGTCGCCGCCGCCAAAGCCGCTGCGGCCGGAGCGTCACTCGCGGAGGTGAAGCACGCCTTCGAACAGGCGCGCGAGCGGATGCACATGATCGTCGGGCTGGACACGCTGGAGAACCTGGCCAAAGGCGGCCGCATCGGCAAGGTATCGGCGCTGTTCGGCGGCATGCTCAACCTGAAGGTGATATTCACCGTAGGGCAAGAAGGGACGTTCGAGCCGGTCGCCCGCGCCAGAGGTGCAAAGGCCGCCATGCAGGCCAGCGTCGACTGGCTTGCCGAACAGGTGAGCAGTACGAAGCGGGCGGCGTTCGGCATACTGCACGCTGAGTCTCCGGACAAGGCCGAGTGGCTCGAAGCGGCGGTGCGGGCGCGGTTCAACGTGGCCGAGCTCGCCGTGATCGAGACGGGTCCGGTGATCGCGACCCACACGGGTACCGGGTGGGGCCTCACCGGCGTCGAGCTGGACTGAGCATCCGGAAACGGGAACGGCTCCGGCCTTCGAGCCGGAGCCGTTCTAGTCCTTCCCTGCTACCCCTGAGTCCTCAGGCGGCACGTCCCAGCTGAGCGCTGGTCATCGGGATGCCGGTCACCGATGAGGCCGCAACCGCGGTGGGGCGGATTCCCCGCGACACCGCATGTTAGGGAAGGGAAACCTGCCAACGTGAACAACCTACGCCGAACGATCGTAGATTGCAACAGTTGTTACAGATGAACGGCCTTGAATGGGCACAGCGACGCCGCCTACCGACCAACGGCAGCCGTTTGGCCGGTCGTGCTTCCCCATGCGGCGCCGCTAGCGGATACCATGAGCCAATACGCGGCACGTCAGGCGCGCGATCAGCATGTTGCGTCGGTCCGAAGACCGGCGGTAGGCAGGACCGGCAGACAGACGAGAGGGGAAGTGGACCGATGACTGAGGAATCCAAAGCTATCGAGTCACTGTCGCAGGAGTACCGGGTCGTTCAGCCGCCCGCGTGGGTGACTGAGAGGGCTCATCTCCAGAAGATGGAAGAGTACGACGAGATGTACGAGCGCTCCGTCGCGGATCCGGAGGGCTTCTGGGGCGACATGGCCACAGAGATGCTCCACTGGAACTCCACCTGGGACAAGGTGCTCGACTACGACTTCACCAAGCCGTACGTCAAGTGGTTCGAAGGCGGCACGCTGAATGTGACCTACAACTGCGTCGACCGGCACCTCAAGGGCTGGCGGCGCAACAAGGCGGCCATCATCTGGGAGTCCGATGAGGGCCGCACGAAGATGTACACGTATCAGTCGCTCTACTACAGGGTGTGCAAGTTCGCCAACGTCCTGAAGAAGCACGGCGTGACGAAGGGCGACCGAGTCGCACTGTACATGCCGATGATTCCCGAGCTCGCGTTCGCGATGCTCGCCTGCGCGCGCATCGGCGCGATCCACTCGGTGGTGTTCGGCGGGTTCAGCAGCAACGCGCTGCGCGACCGCATTCAGGACTGCGGCGCCAAGCTGCTCATCACCGCCGACGAGGGAATCCGCGGCGGCCGTGTCGTGCCGCTGAAGGCCGAGGCCGACGCCGCGCTGCTCGAGTGCCCGACGATCGAGTCGGTCATCGTCGTCTCCCGTGCCCGGACCCGCGTGGACATGGAGCCGGGGCGCGACTACTGGTACCACGAGGAGACTCGCGCCGAAGACATCAGTCAGCACTGCGACATCGAGTGGGTGGACGCAGAGGACCCGCTCTTCATCCTGTACACCTCGGGTTCCACCGGTAAGCCGAAGGGCGTGCTGCACACCACAGGCGGGTACCTGCTCTACGCTGCCACCACGTTCCGCTATGTGTTCGACTATCACGACGAGGACGTATTCTGGTGCACCGCCGACATCGGCTGGGTTACCGGCCACAGCTACATCGTCTACGGCCCGCTCGCGGTCGGCGCGACCTCGCTCATGTTCGAGGGCGTTCCGACGTACCCGGACCCGGGCCGGTTCTGGGAGATCATCGAGAAGCACGGCGTCAACCAGTTCTACACGGCACCGACCGCCATCCGCGCACTCATGAAGTCGGGCGAGGAGTGGCCGGCCAAGTACGATCTCTCGACGCTGCGCGTATTGGGCACGGTGGGCGAGCCGATCAACCCCGAGGCGTGGATGTGGTACTACAGGAACATCGCCCGGGAGAACTGCCCGATCGTCGACACCTACTGGCAGACCGAGACCGGCGGCCACATCATCACCAACTTGCCGGGGATCACGCCGATGAAGCCGGGCTCGGCCACGAAGCCGTTCTTCGGCGTCGTGCCGGAGGTCGTGAACGAGGACGGGACACCGACACCTGTCGGGTCGGGCGGCCGGCTGTGCATCACCAAGCCGTGGCCGGGCATTCTCCGCGGCACCTGGGGCGACCCCGAGAACGCGCGCATCAAGGAGGTCTACTTCACGGCCTTCCCCGGCAAGTACTTCACCGGAGATGGCGCGCGCAAGGACGAAGACGGCTACTACTGGCTGCTCGGCCGGGTAGACGACGTCATCAACGTCTCCGGACACCGGATGGGTACTGCCGAGGTCGAGAGCGCGCTCGTGAGCCACGCCGTCGTAGCTGAGGCGGCGGTCGTCGGTTACCCGCACGAGATCAAGGGCGAAGGCATCTACGCCTACGTCATCCTGAAGACCGGCATCGAGATTCCGGATGGCATCGAGAAGATCCTGCGCGGCCACGTTCGCGAGGAGATCGGCCCGATCGCGAGCCCGGACTACGTGCACATAGTGCCCGAGCTTCCGAAGACCCGCTCGGGCAAGATCATGCGCCGCATCCTGCGCAAGATCGCCGCAGGCGACCGGGACATGGAGGCCTTCGGCGACATCTCGACGCTCGCCGATCCCTCGATCGTGAAGACCATCGTCGACACGGCGCCGAAGGCCGGCTAGGCGCACCCGGCTTGTGACGGACCCCGCACGGTGCGTGCGGGGTCCGTTCGCGTTTCGGGCATGGTAGTATGCACTTCGGCTCTTTCGACCACCCCCGCAACTGGAGGACTCACCCCCGATGGCGTACAACGACCTGTTCCTGCGCGCCGCGCGCAGAGAAGCCACCGAGAGCACGCCCGTCTGGATGATGCGCCAGGCCGGCCGCTACATGCAGGAGTACCGCGATATCCGGGCCAAGCACGGCTTCCTGGAGATGTGTCGTACCCCGGAACTCGCCGTCGAGGTGACGATGCAGCCGGTCGACCTCGTGGGCGTCGATGCTGCGATCCTGTTCAGCGACATCCTCGTGGTGTTCCCCGGCATGGGTCTGGACCTCGAGTTCGCGAAGGGCGAGGGCCCGGTCATCCACAATCCGGTGCGTACACTGGATGACGTGCGGAATCTGCGCGTGTCCGACCCGCTGACGGACACCGGGTACGTCATGGAGGCCATAAAGATCCTCCGCCGCGAACTGGAGCACAAGGTCCCTCTCATCGGCTTCGGCGGTGCGCCGTTCACGCTGGCAAGCTACATGATCGAGGGGCACGGCACGCGTGACTACGAGTTCACCAAGGCGCTCATGTGGAGCGAGCCCGCGGCCTGGGACGAGCTGATGACGAAGATCACCGATACGGTGATCGCGTACCTTTCGGCACAGATCGACGCGGGCGCGCAGGCGATTCAGGTGTTCGACAGCTGGGTGGGCTACATGGCGCCGCGTGACTACGAGCGCTCCGTCCTGCCGTACACGAAGCGTGTCATCGAGGCACTCACCGAGCACGGGAAGAAGGTCGTGCCCGAGGGGGTGCCGATCATCCACTTCCCGAACGGCGCGACCTCTATGCTCGATCTCGCGCAGTGCGCCGGTGGCGACGTCCTGGGCGTGGACTGGCGACTCGACATGCGCCGCGTGGTCGAGCAGGTCGACCCGCGCTTCGCGATCCAGGGCAACATCGATCCGGTGGCACTCTTCGCTCCCGAGGCGGAGCTGGAGCGCATGGTCGTGGAGATCCTCGAGGCCGTGGGCACCAGGCCGGGGCATATCTTCAACCTCGGCCACGGCATCCACAAGACCAGCGATCCAGAGAAGGCGCGCACGATGATCCGGTTCGTCCACGAGCACTCCGCACGCATCCGCAGCGGACGGTAGCAGGGAGCGTCTTTGGCGCAGCGCACCGGCGTCCTACTCATGGCATTCGGCGGACCGGACTCGCTGGAGTCGGTCGGGCCGTTCATGGCGCGGTTCATGGGTTGCGACCCGTCGCCGGAGGCCGTCGCGGCCGCGCGGCGCAAGTACGCGGCGATAGGCGGCGCATCGCCGCTGCCTGCGGTAGCTGCCGAAGTCGCCGCCGCTCTCGAAGCGCATCTGGTGCGGCGGGGGCACGACGTCGTCGTCCGTGCCGGCATGCGGTACTGGGAACCATCGATATCCTCGGCCCTTCGCGAGCTTCGTGAGCAAGGTGCAGCGCGCGTGGTCACGGCTTCGCTCTCGGCATTCGAGTCCCGGGTCACGTGCGAGGCGTTCCGTTCTTGCGCGCTCGAGGCTGCGGACGGGCTTGAGATCAATGACGTACGCGAGGCGCCGGCGCTTCACCGGGCACGGCAGTACCGCGACTTCTTCGGGTATGCTTGCGCACACGCGTTGGAGCACATGAATGCGGAACGTCCGCTCGTCGTGATGACCGCACACAGCCTGCCGGTCTCGGACCTCGTGGAGGACGACCCGTACCCGGCCGGGCTGCGGGAGGTGGCCGACGCGGTAGCGGCGATAGCCGGTCTCGCCGAGGGAGCTGAGTTCGACGGCGACGAGCGACTGCCGGGGATCGCGGCCTTCGGCTCGCCCGGAGGAGTGGCACCGTGGCTCCTCGCGTACCAGTCGAAGGGCGCGCGGCCCGGAGCGTGGCTCGGGCCGGATCTGGCGGAAGTGACGGATGCGGCTGCTGCTGCGGACTTCAACGGACTCGTCGTCGTGCCCATCGGCTTTGCTGTCGACCACATGGAGACGCTGTGGGACCTCGACATCGAGGCGGCCGGGCACGCCGGCGAAGCAGGGATCGAGTTCCTGCGCACTGCGGTGCCCAACACAGACGACGACTTCATCGAGGCGCTGGTGTGGGCAGTGGAGCCGCTCCTGTAGCGGACCTGGTTGGGAGAGGCGACCGCGGCCGGCACCGCGCGACACACGGGAGGAAGATGGCGCGGATCATCATCATCGGCGGCGGTATCGCGGGACTCGGTGCGGCGTACAAACTGCGGCGGGCGGCCGACGCCGGCCATGACGTGGACTTCACGCTGCTCGAACGAGACGACCGGATCGGCGGCAAGATCTGGACGGATACGGCCGAGGACCCCGAAGGCGGAGTGTACGTCGCCGACGGCGGCAGCGACTCGTTCCTGACGGACAAGACCGCGGTCCATCGCGTGGCCCGCCTCCTCGGCGTGTTCGACGAAGAGACCGGCACGCTCGAGGAGAACAAGCGGACGTTCATCGTGAAAGACGGGCGTCTTGTCGAGATGCCCGACGGCATGATGATGTTCGCGCCTACGCGCATCGTTCCGCTTGCAGCCTCGCATCTCTACTCGTGGCCCGCGAAGTTTCGGATGCTCGCAGACGTCCTCATTCCCCGCAAGGAGCGGTGGGATCAAGGGGAGACCGCGCAACAGCACGACGAAACGCTCGAGAGCCTTGTGGTCCGGCGGCTCGGGCGCGAGTGCCTCGACCGCCTGGCTGAGCCGCTCGCCGCGGGAGTGAACGGCGATCTCGCGTCCGAGATGTCGGTGGCTGCACGCTACCCGATGCTTCTCGAGATGGAGCAGAAGCACGGCTCGCTCGTACTCGGCTTTCTCGAGCAGCGCAGGCGCGTGGAGAGGATGCGCAAGAAGTACCCGCCGAAGCCCGGTGCGAAGCGGCGCACCATGTTCTCGTCGTTCAACGGCGGCCTGCAGTTCATCTGCGAGAAGATGGCAGACGCCGTCGGGCGCGAGAACATCCGGACCGGCGTTTCCGCAACAGCGATCGAGCGCGCGGGTGTGGGCTGGCGCGTGACGCTCTCAGACGGTGAGGCGCTCGAGGGCGACGCGGTCGTGCTCGCCACCGAGGTCTGGGCGGCTGCGGGTCTCTGTGCGACTGTTGCGCCGGAGCTGGCGGGTTCGCTCGAGACGATCCCGTGTTCGTCGTGTGCGACCGCACTGCTGGCGTACGACTCGGGCGACTGCCCGCCGGACCTGCGCTGGCACGGCATCCTTACGCCGTCGGTGGAGCGGCGTCCGCTCACCGGCGTGACGCTGATGTCCTCGAAGTGGCCGCACCGGGCGCCGGAAGGCAGGGTGCTGTTTCGCGGGTTCCTCGGAGGACCGCGCGACGAGGCCGTGCTAGAGCGTTCGGACGACGAGCTGCTCGCGCTCGCGCACGCGCAGCTCGCCGAGCTCGTCGGCGTGCGGCCGGATGCCAGACCCCGGTACAAGAAGCTCTTTCGCTGGGAGAAGGGTATGCCGCAGTACACGCTAGGCCACCTCGACCGGGTCGACGGGATCGAACGGCTTCAGGGCGCGCTTGCGGGCTTTGCGCTGGCGGGCAACGCGTATCGCGGTGTGGGTGTGCCGAATGCGCTTGAGAGCGGCGAGAACGCCGTGTCGAAGGTTCTCGGCGACCTCGGCATCACGCTCGACGAGGACGATGCCGAAGAGAAGCGCGTCTACTAGCCTAACGGCGGACGCGAGGAAGGGCGTGCGGGTGAAGCGAGTCATCGTCATCGGAGGCGGCGCGGCCGGGCTGGGCGCTGCGTACAAGATCCGCAGAGCGGCCGAGGCGGGCTGTGACGTGGACTGCGTGCTGCTCGAGAAGGACACACGTCTCGGCGGCAAGCTCGCCACCGACATCGTGCGCGACGCCGAGGGCGGCGAGTACGTGATCGACGGCGGCAGCGATGCATTCATCTCCGGGAAGCCTGCGATCGGTCGAATCGCCCGCATGCTCGGCATAGCCGAGGAGATGGTGCCGGCGCGCGAGGAGAACAAGAAGACGCTCATCGTGAAGGGAAAGCGCCTCATCGAGCTTCCCGATGGCATCATGATGTTCGCGCCCACGAAGCTCGTCCCGCTCGCCACGACGCCTCTGTACTCCTGGCCCGCGAAGTTCCGCATGGCCCTCGATTGGTTCATGCCGCCGAAGGTGCGGTGGGCCGAAGGGGAGACCGCGCAGGACCACGACGAGACTCTCGAGAGCTTCGTCGTGCGACGCATGGGCCGCGAGTCGCTCGACCGCCTCGCCGAGCCGCTTGTAGGCGGAGTGCACGCGTCGGATCCGAAGGAGATGTCGCTCGCGGCGACCTTCCCGAACTTCCTCGAAATGGAGCAGCAGTCCGGCTCGCTGATCAAGGGGTTCTTGGCCGAGCGCAAGAAGCGCGAGGAGATGCGCCGGAAGTACCCGCCCAAGCCGGGCGCCAAGCCGTGGGCGTTCTTCAACACGTTCCGCCGCGGCATGCAGCAGCTCACCGACGGCATCGCGGGCGCCGTTGGGGCCAAGCGCATCCGCACCGGCGCCGAGGTGGCGTCGCTGGAGCGCATCTCCGAGGGCTGGCGCGTTACGCTGGCATCAGGCGAGACGCTTGACGCGGACGCCGTGATCGTCGCGACTGAGGCGTGGGCGGCCACGCGGCTCATGCGCGAGATCGATGACGACGTAGCGGACCTGCTCGCATCGATCCCGTGCTCGTCGTCCGCGACCGTGCCGATGGCGTTTCGCACCGAGGACTGCCCGGCAGACCTCGCGTGGTTCGGCATCCTCTCACCGCAGGTGGAGAAGCGCCCGATCCTCGCGGTGACGCTGTCGTCCTCGAAGTGGCCGGACCGGTCGCCGGAGGGCCGCGTGCTGCTCCGGGGCTTCGTCGGCGGGCCGCAGAACCAGCGCATGCTGGAAGCGAGTGATGAGGACCTCATCGAGATGGTGCGCGCGCAGATCGTCGAGCTTCTGGGCATGAAGGGCGATGCGCAGCCCGTGATCGCAAGCGTCTACCGCTGGGTGGGCGGCATGCCGCAGTACACCCTCGGTCACCTTGACCGCGTGGACGAGATCGAGCGGCGCTGCAGCGACATCCGCGGTCTCGCACTCGCGGGCGGTGCCTACCGTGGTGTCGGCATCCCGAACTGCATCGAGAGCGGCGAGGCCGCGGTCTCGAAAGTCCTCGGCGACCTCGGGATCGAGTACGCCGAAGACACCGCCGCGCCGGCGCGGGAGCGGTAGACGCACCAGGGTGCTGTAGCCGGGCGGACGCGGCGGGGTGCTACGCCCGGTCGCCGCCGGTTTCGGCCACCGCATCTCGCAGCACCGCGTGCAGGGCGGGATTGGCGGCAAGGACGTCGCATGTTTGTGTGGTCCAGGGCCCACCGTCGAGTGCGGTTGCGACACCGCCCGCCTCCTGCACGACGAGCACTCCTGCGGCCATGTCCCAGGGCCTGAGTGCGGTCTCCCAGAAGCCGTCGGTCCGGTTCGCCGCCACATGACAGAGGTCGACGGCCGCCGAACCGTCGCGGCGCACGTCATGTGCCGGGCGCAACAGCCGGGCGAGGATCTGGAGCTGCCGGTCGAGCGGCTCACCGCGGTCGTACGGGAATCCGGTGCCGAGCAGCGCGCCCTCGAGGGTCGCGGATCCCGCGCAGGCGAGTGGCGCGCCGTTCAGAGTCGCGCCCGCGCCGCGCGCCGCCGAGTAGAGCTCATCGGCGGGCACGTTGTACACCGCCGCGGCCACCGGGAATCCCCCGCGCAGACACGCAATGCTCACCGACCAGCACGGGTACGTATGCACGAACGACGTCGTGCCGTCGAGCGGGTCGATCACCCACACCTCGTCATCGCCGAGGTCTCCCCGCGCGACGCCGGCCAGGTCGTAGACCTCCGGCTCCTCCACCACGAACCGGGCGCCTGGCGCTGCGGAGGCGATCGCGGTCACGATCGCGACACCGGATGCTACGTCGGCGGCGCTCACGAGGTCCTGGCTGCCCGACTTCGTGCGCAGGCCCGTCACGCGCCCGGCCTGCCGACGGAGGACGTCGGCACCGGCTCGCGCAGCGGCCTCGGCGATGGCGCGCAGATCCACGCGGCGACTCCTTCGGACGGTGGGTTTGGGTATGCTCAGTGTAACCGTGCGACGCGCTTGCGTGCGCGCGCTTCGGCGACTTGAGGAGGCCGAATGCTCGAGCGGGGTTTCGCCTCACCCGTGCTAGACGACGCGTCCGCCGCCGAACTCGAGGAGCGCGCTCGCGTGCTGCGAGGCGCGATTCTCACGATGACGACACTCGCGGCGTCCGGGCATCCCGGTGGGTCGATGTCCTCGCTCGAGATCTACCTCGTGCTCTACCACTTCGCGAACCTGGATCCCGCGCGACCGCACTGGGAGGACCGCGACCGCATCGCGGTCAGCCACGGACACACCTCTCCCGGAGTGTACTGTGCGCTTGCAGACGCGGGCTTCTTCGGGCTCGAGGACGCCGTGGCGCACTTTCGGCAGGTGGGAAGCGTCTTTGAGGGGCATGTGGAGCGCTCGGTCCCCGGTGTGGAGTGGGGCACCGGCAATCTCGGGCAGGGCCTCTCGGCGGGCGTGGGCTTCGCCCTCGCATCGCGGCTGACCGGCCGTTCGCACCGGACATTCGTGGCGATGAGCGACGGCGAGCAGCACAAGGGGCAGGTCGCAGAGGCACGTCGTCTGGCCGTCCGTCACCGGCTGCACGACCTGAACGTCGTCGTAGACCTCAACGGCATCCAGATCTCCGGCGCCACGACCGACGTCATGCCGGTGGATGTCGCCGCGGGCTTCGCCGCCGACGGTTGGGGCGTTCTGGAAGTGGACGGACACGACGTACGCGCAGTCTACGCGGCGGTCGCCTCGGCGGTTGCCGACACCTCGCGGCCGGTAGCTGTCATCGCCCACACCGTCATCGGCAAGGGCGTGTCGTTCATGGAGGGGCGGGCCGAGTTTCACGGGCGCGGTCTGACACTCGAGGAATACGGACGGGCGATGGTGGAACTGGGCTGCGAGCCCGGTCTCGACGGTGCGCGCGAACGTCGCCGGGGCGTCTGCATGACACCGGCCCTCCACGTCCGGCGGCGCGGCTTCGAGCTGGACGCGGGTAGTCCGCGCACCTACACGCGCGATAGGCACTCGGACAACCGCTCTGCCTGGGGGAGTGCGCTCACCGATATCGCTGTGGCGAGTCCCGAGGTCCCGATCGCCGTACTCGACTGCGACCTGGCCGCCTCGGTGAAGACCGGCGAGTTCGCCCGGATCCGGCCGGCAGGATTCGTCCAGTGTGGCGTTGGCGAGCACAACGCTGCGACTGTTGCCGGAGCACTGTCCGTTTCCGACGTGCTCACCTTCTTCTCCGACTTCGGCGTGTTCGGCGTCGACGAGGTGTACAACCAGCAGCGCCTGAACGACATCAACGAGGCGTCCGTGAAGCTCGCGCTAACGCATTGCGGTCTCGACGTCGGCGAGGACGGCAAGACGCACCAGTGCATCGACTACATCGGAGCGTTCCGCTCGATGTTCGGGTGGAGGGTGATCGTCCCGGCCGACCCGAACCAGACGGATCGCGCCGTACGAGCGATGCCCGGGATACCCGGCTGCGTGGCGATAGCGATGGGTCGCTCAAAGCTGCCGGTGCTCCTCGACTCGACAGGCGAGCCGCTCTTCGCCGGCGACTACGCGTTCGAGTACGGCCGGGCCGATTGGGCGCGTGAGGGCGACGACGGCGTGATTCTCACGATGGGGACCGTCGCCGGGGCAGCGGTCGAGGCTGCCGATCTCGTCGCGGGTCACGGGCTCGCGGTCGGTGTGTGCGTGGTGTCAGCTCCCCTGGATCTCGACGGTATCGCGATGGAGCGCGCGGTGTCGGCTCCATGGGTGCTTGTTGCAGAGGACCACGCGTCTCGCACGGGCCTGTGGGCGTCTGCGGCCGAATGGATCGCATCCCGAGGCATCGGCGTACGGCTGGCATCGCTCGGCGTGACCGGGTACGAGAGCTCGGGGGACGCGGCGGAGCTGCTGGCACGGGCCGGTCTGGACTCCGACGGGATCGCGAAGCTCGTCCGTCTACTTTCAGACACCGCAGACTAGGGTCTTTCAGCCTGCTTCTGCCGTCGCTCGACGTCCGCCTTCGCCTCGGCGACCGACGCCTGGAACGCCGCGTCGGCATCTCCGCCTACGAGCGGTTCGGCCTCGACGCCGCGTTCCTCGAGCACGTAGAGGACTGCCGCTAGCGCGCGCGGGATTGCCGCCTCGACGACCTCGGTGAGCCCGATATGCAGCTCGGGCGGGCTCATGTTCTCCACCTGGATGCCGATGCAGTCGGCCTCCGGCATGATGCCGATGAGCTTGGCGGCCTGCAGCACGTCGACGAAACGCACGTCGTGGAGTGAGTGGAGTACCTGATTCGGCGCGAAGTCGTCGGGTGAGACGCGGACAACGGTCCCGGCGGGATGCCCGGTGCCGTCGACAGCATCGACCACGAGCAGGAACTCGACGCCGCGGAAGAGGTGCATCATCCCGAGGCCCATCGTGCCCGCGTCCATGACGCGTACGTCCTCCGGAAAGGCGAAGTTGCGCTCGAGTTCGACGGCGACGCGATTGCCGACGCCCTCGTCCATCATGAGGATGTTGCCGATGCCGAGCACCAGGATCCTCGGAGTCGCTTCCATCACGCGTGCGTTCCCTTCCGGGCGAGCCCTGCGGGTCATGACTCGGGCCCCGGAGCGTGTGCCCCGGGGCCCGGTCTGCTCACGGACGACAGTATGACGGTCGCCCGTAGCCGGAGACTAGTGGTCCGTCTCCTTCCAAGCAAAGATGATCTTGCTCGGATTGAAGTTGTAGATGTTCGCGAGGTAGGCGTGGATCATCGTGAACACGATGAACACCCACATGATGAAGTAGTGGATGATCCGCATGTTCATCGGGCCGCCCACCAGAGTCGTGCCGGCTGCGAAGAACCCGCCCTTCATGGTCGGGCCGTATATCGCGAAACCGGTGTACGCCTGCAGGTACGTGAGCGGGATCGTAGCCAGATACGCCATCTTCTGGAGCGAGCCGTACTTGGCCGAGATGACGCCTTCCTTGCGCAGGAACAGGTAGTACTTCACCGTCTCGAAGAACTGGTGCTTGTTCTTCTCCTGCGGCAGCCAGTTCTTGATGTCCGTGTCCACCTCGCGGCTTCCGAGGTCGGTGGCCGTCTTCACCGTGAAGGCGGCGACGATACGGAAGGTGAGGTTGATGATGATCACGTACATCGCGAAGAAGTGCATGCCGCGGGCTACGCCCATGAACCCGGGGAAGAACGGGAAATGGATGTAGAAGCCCGAGAAGGCGAGCATGATCATGCAGATGAGGTTGACCCAGTGTGTCATCACGAACACCAGCGGGTGCGCCTCACGATAATGCGGCTGCCCTGCCATCTACATCACCCCCAGCGGGGAAGACATGATAGTCGCTTCCTTGCCGGTTGCCGGTTCAAACACGTGAACCGCGCACCCGATTCAAGGATCGAAGCTGTGCGCTACTCGCAGCAGCTCGAGCGGCTTCTCAGTATCGGCCACCGGGACACCCACGAAACCCTCTTCCATCGGACCGCGGACGCCATTGTCGTCACGCGGAGCGATGAGCCAGGTGGTCGGGGCGACGATCTGATAGTGATCGATCTTGCCACCGTTAACGCCGATCCAGTGGGCGACCGAGCCACGCGGGGCTTCCCACGCGCCCACGCCGGCGCCCTTGTCGGTCTCGGCTGCCTGCCAGAACTTGGCCTCGCCGCCCTTGAGCGCGGCGATCAGCTCGTTCACGAACACGAGCGCGATGTCGGCAATGTACGCGGCTTCGAGGTTCCGGGCAGCGACGCGGCCGAGCAGAGAGACCAGCACCTCGGGCTTGCCCTCGAGGCCGAGGGCCTTCAGGGTGCCGTCGATGAGCTTGGCAGGTGTACGAACGTCCGCGCCGCCGGCGACGTCCATGCCGCCCTTCTCGGCGAGGTACGCGACGACCATACGGGCGAGCGGGCCGACCTCAGAGGACTTGTCCTTGCAGCGGGCGGCCTTGCCGTACGAGTACTTCTCGTCGGTGTTGTACTCGGTGAAGTTCGCCTTGGTCTCGCCCTGGGCGGGATTGAGACCGGTCGGCGACTCGTACCACGAGTGAGCCGTGTACTCGGTGACGTCGTCCGGGCTGACACCGGCGTCGAGCTTGAGACCCTGGGCGAAGCCGCGGGGCAGGTAGCGGTTCTCAGGAACGAGATCGCTCTTCTCGAACACACCCCAGCTCAGGAAGTTGCCCGTGCCGCCGCCGTACGTCGCCGCGTCCAGGATGAACGGAGCGATGGCGAGCGTGTCGGGGATGAGCGCCGTGTCGATGAACTCCTTGACCCGCACGAGGCGGAAGAGGATGTCGTCGAGCTTGTCAACGGTCGGCACGAATGCGGTGCCGCCGGGGACCGACGTCATCGGGTGCGAGAACTTGCCGGCCACGATGGCGACGACCTCGTTGGCCACGGCCTGCATCTCGAGAGCCTCGAGATAGTGCGAGGTGGCGATAAGGTCGAGCTCCGGCGGAAGTGCGTAGCCGGGGTGGTCCCAGTAGTGGCCGGAGAGGATGGAGAGCTGGCCGTTCTCGGCGAATGCAGTGAGGCGCTTCGCGATGGCGCCGAAGTCCGCCTGACGGGTGCCAGCGGCATCGGCAAGCGCATACGTGTCAGCGATGTTCGCCTTGAGGGCGTTGACCGGGCTGACGTAGTCGAGGCCGGTCAGGTTGTAGAACCACAGGATGTGGCTGTGCAGGTACTGGGCGCACTCGAGGATGTTGCGGACGAGACGTCCGCCCTCTGGAATCGTGATGCCCAGTGCCGACTCAGTCGCCTGGGCCGACGCGTGGCTATGCGAGATCGGGCAAACGCCGCAGATGCGCTGGGAGACGTAGAACGCATCCTCGGGGCTACGGTCCAACAGGACCGTCTCCATGCCGCGGTACAGAGTACCGGATACCCAGGCGTCAACGACTTCGTTGTCCTTGACCTCGACCTCAACCCGCATATGACCCTCGATACGGGTGACCGGATCGATGACGGTGCGTGCCATTACTTATCGCCTCCCTTCGCCATCCGCTTGCGGTCGTACTTCTTCGCGGTCTCCATCGGAGGACCGTCGCCGATGCGGCCGGCAGCCTTCATGCCGAGGCCGTGGGCGACAAGGGCGGCAGCCGCAACGCCGCCGACGACAGCCGCGACGCTGCCAGGCTGGACGTTGCCGAGCGAACCACCCATCTGCATGCTCGACAGACGCTTGAAGAACGGGGCGTTGTTGTCCACCCAGTTCAAGCCGCCACAGCCGATGCAAGGGGCGCCGGAGTTGACGCACCAGCTGACCGAGCGGTTCCAGCGTGTGACCGGGCACTGTGTGAAGGTCTGCGGACCCTTGCAGCCGACCTTGTAGAGGCAGTAGCCCATCGCCTCTTCGGCGCTGCCGAACTCGGAGACGAACTCGCCGTTCTCGAAGTGGCCACGACGCGGGCAGTTGTCGTGGATCGTCGAGCCGACGACGTATTCGGGGTAGTTGAGCGTGACATCCGCGCCGGTGATGCCGTCCTTATAGGTCTTGGTGAGCAGCGCGGTCTTCTCGAGGAAGACAGCCGGATCGTCATCGGCCACGAGCAGCCACTGGACGACCATAGCCACGACCCACTCGGGGTTCATGGGGCAGCAGGGGATGTTCACGACCGGTGTCGCGATGCCTTCCTTGTCGAGGAAGGCCTGAACGCCCATCGCGCCTGCGGGGTTCGGATACGCAGCGACCCAGCCGCCGTCGACTGCGCACGCGCCGACCGAGATGACCGCCTGGGCCGCTGTAGCAGCCTCGGCGAGGATCTCGGTACCCTTCTTGGGCGAGCCATCTTCCTTGTTGCCGACGATGAGTGTGTTGCCGTCCTGGCCCGTCATGACGGAGCCCTCGTAAACGAGGATGAAGTTGCCTTCCTTGATGGTCTCGGCGATGTTGTCCTCCGCCTGCTTGCCGGCGGCGGCCATGATCGTCTCGAAGTAGTTGAAGGACAGCAGTTCGAGGACGATCGTGGCGACGTCAGGAGTATCGACCTGAGCCATCGACTCCGTGCAGCCGGTGCACGAACCGCCGTTGAGCCAGAGTGCGGGCTTGAGCTTCGCGCCCTTCTCCAGCGCGGCGGCGATCTGTGGTGCTGCGGCCTCTGACAGCCCAAGCGTTGCAGCGATGTAGCTGCAGTACTTGAGGAAGTCACGACGGCTTACGCCGCGGACCGCAAGCAGGTCGTAGATCGCACCGTGCGCCTCTTGCGCCATGCCATACACCTCCTTGGTGTCTGTACGAAGCCAACAAAGAGCAGTCAAACCCCTTCCCGGGTCGGACACCCGGCGTGCGCGACCCCCTCCTCCTCTCGTCAGAAGCGCACGGATTCCTGATGCCAGAAACGCGCGACGGCACCATGACGTGAGGCGCCGGGTGCCGGACGCGTGGCCTTCGCGGTTGCCGTTGCGGCTACTGGAATGCGGATTGTATTCGACGTCGTGCGGGGCAGACCTGCCCCGGCGGGCCATCAATGAGCGGGGTGGAGTCTCACCGAGGAATGCAGATATGTCCTGTTGGTGGGAGACGAACCGAGGGCGCGGAGACCAACTCCGATCGCGCACGGAGCCTGCCGGTGTTGCATACCGGGACGCGAAGCCGGACTGCTGTCCATCGACCCCTCGGATGACGGCGGGAAATCCTTCGAGATAGCATACTTGAAGCACCCCGAACGCGTCCACGAGAAGAATCGCGGAAAGACCATGGCGAGCGGCGGTCCGGACCCGGTCCGCCGCGTGAGCAGGAATCGGGCCCGAGGCGCCTAATCTATGTCGCAGAGGGCTGGCCCATGAGACAACGGGAGTGCGCCCAGGATGGCACAGGCCGCGAATGGCATGGTTGTGGACGTACGGGGGGTCACCCCCGCGATGCGTCGACCGCTGGTGTTCGCCATCGTGGACCGCATGGTCGACATCGACTGCCACGACAGCATCGTCGTCATCTGCGACCACGATCCTTCGGGCTTGGGCTATCAACTCGATCTGCGACGCGAATCGCGGGGCATGTTCGAGTTCGATTGCGACCAGAGGCTTGACGGCGCCTGGGTAGCGTTGATTCGCAGGCGGATCGGCTAGACGAGTCGCGGCAGCAGATCGGCCAGTTCGTCCAGGCTACCGCGCATGTCGGCCGGAGCATCCGCGTCATCGCCGACGTAGTACGTGCCCATCCCGACGTCGGCGGCAGACATGTCCAGGACTCGGTCATCGCCGACCATGATGCAGTCCTCCGGAGCCACGTCCAACATGTCCGCAGTCTGGCGGAAGTAGTCCGCGTGCGGTTTGCACGCGGCCATCTCCTCATAGGAAGTGACTGCGCCGAACGCAAGATCGTCCAGGCCCGCCCACGCTATGCGGTGGTCTATGGCGATCCTCGGGAAGATTGGATTCGTCGCAACCGCCGTCTTCAGCCCGAGTTCTGCGGCGACCGTCACGACGCGCCTCGCGCCCGCGGCAGGTTTCGCCGTGTCCCGGAGGGTCGGGAACACCTCGGCGTAGAAGCGTTCGTAGACCTGCCACTCGAACGCGAGGTCGATGCCGGTGTGCTCGAGGAGGTGACGGTAGAACACGTCGCGGTTCACCGCGCCGGGATGTGGCTGCATCATCGCCCCGACCGCGTCGTGAAGGCTACGCATGAAAGACGCAGGGTCGGACGCGCGGGCAGCTAGAGGCGCCGACGCTAGGTCGAGCGCCGCGAAGTAGCGGTCGAGGAATGCGCGCAGGTCCAAGTCCAGCAACGTTCCGTCCAGGTCCAGCAGGATCGCACGAATCATGTAGGGGCTCCTCGGTAGAGATGCTCGGGAATGATAGCACGGTCATGCCGGCACCTCGTCTCATGGCGCGACGCGGCATGGACGCGCACGCGCACGCATGATTCACTGTTCAGGACGTGCGCGTTCATGCCGATTACAGGAACCATGGGAATGGTCGCTTCGAGAGATGCCATAGTCTCGCACCTGCGCAAGGATCCGCTGTTCGCCAGCCTGAGCGAAGCGGATATGCATGCGCTTGCCACCGCGATGGGGTACCGCGAGTTCCCGAAGGGTTCGTTCCTCATCACGCGAAACGACCAGAGTTCCGTGATGTACCTGCTGCTGTCGGGCCGGGTCAAGGTGTCGATCGCGTCGCCCGAAGGCAAGGAACTCGCATTGAGCTACCTGGATGCCCCATCGTACTTCGGCGAGATGGGTGCACTCGAGGGTGCGCCGCGCACCGCGGATGTGATCGCGATGACCGAGGTGGAGGTCCTGAGCGTCGAGGCCAAAGACCTGGCGTACGTGTTCAGCATCCGGCCAGAGCTGGCGATCGCGCTCGTGGGCACCATGTCTCGCAGACTCCGCGAGCTGATCGCACGCCTCGAGGGCATGGCCTTCCATGATGCGACCCACCGCGTCATGCGTGTGCTGCTCAACGTCGCAACGGCCTCGTACGAAGCCCGAGGGGTGCCGGTGATCGAGGGTCTCACCCACTACGAGATCGCGACGCTGGCCGGAACCTCACGGGAGACGGCCAGCCGCGTCATCTCGAACCTGTGCCACGACGGCATCGTGGCCACCAAGGGCCGCAAGATCGTGGTCGACCTCTTCGGGCTGCGCGACTTGGTGGAACGCGACCAGTAGTCCTTCCGAGACGGATCGCGGGAGGAGATTCCTGCGTCGCCAGGGGGTATGAACGTCCTGGCAGCCCGGCCGATGGAGGGAGCATCCATGCGGGAGTTCACCACCGTCGAACTCAAGGAGTTCGACGGACGCAATGGCGGTCCGGCATACGTCGCATACAAGGGAACGGTCTACGACGTGACCGATAGCGCGATGTGGGAAGACGGCGACCACATGGGCACTCACTACGCGGGCGAGGATCTCACCGCTGCGCATGACGACGCCCCGCACGATGTTCACGTGGTGGACTTCCCGGTGGTCGGGACTCTCGTCTAGGGAAGCTCGAGAAGCGCGGCCGTCTCGAGGTGGTAGGTCTGCGGGAACAGGTCCACCGGCACGAAGCGCCTTGCAGCGTAGCCGGCGGCGGCAAGCCGGGCGACGTCCCGTGCCAGGGTCGCGGGACCGCAGGAGACGTATACGATTCGCTTGATGCGTGCGCTCACGAGCGCACGCATCGCCTTCTCGGTGATCCCCGAACGCGGCGGGTCGACGACTGCGGCATCGAAGATGCCTAGGTCGGGCAGTGCGTAGGCGGCATCGCCGGGCACGACGTCCGCGTCGAGATCGGCGGCCGCCAGATTCGCCCTCAAGTCGCCGAGCGCGAACCTCGAGGACTCGATAGCCACCACTTCGCCTGCCTGTCTCGCGAGAGGGAGTGTGAAGGTGCCGGCACCGGCGTAGAGGTCGGCGATTCGCATAGTGCCGTCCGGTGAGAGCAAGTCGAGCACGATCGTGCGCAGCAAGATGGCGGCAGTGGTGTTCACCTGAAAGAAGGACGGCGCGGACACCGAGTACTCGTCGGCGTCCAGCCGCTCATGCCACGCGCCGCTCCCATGCAGGACCTCGACCTGGGAGATCTCGCGGTGCTCGGCATCGCGCACGAGGGTCCGCGTGACCGTGCTGGCCTTGACGGAATCGGCGATGACTCTCGCGGCCGCCGCTCTCGGGAAGGAACCTGTGTGCGTCCAGAGATCGACCGCCGTCTCACCGGCCGCGGATACCCGCAGGTTCACGCGCAGGATCCCCGTGGCGCCCCGGCTGTGCAGGAAGCGGACGGCGCCGCCGAGGGCCTTCGGCAGTCGGGCCGCGCGCTTCGGGAGCAATGCGCAGGAGTCGATCCGCAGGATCTCGTTGGTGTGCGCCCGCGCGAAGCCGACGGCCAGTCCGTCCGGGGCGGCCTGGGCGGTGAGCTCGACCTTGTTGCGGTAGCCGAGCTGATGGGGTGAGGCGACCGTCTCTGCGACCTCCGGGTCCGGCAGTCCGCCGATACGCACGAGGGCGTCTACGAGCGATTGGCGCTTGGCTTGTGTCTGCACACCATAGCTGACGTGCTGCCACTGACAGCCGCCGCACTCGCCGAAGTACGGGCATACCGGGTCGGCGCGATCGTGCGAAGGGCTGTCGATACTCAGCACCCGCCCTCGCGCCCAGCGGCCATGGTCTTCAGTGAGGCTGACGGTGACCTCGTCGCCCGGGCAGGTGAACGGCACGAAGACGGTCGGTCCGTCGGGCAACCTGCCCACGCCCTCGCCGCCGTGTGCTAGGCTCTGAATGGTCACCCGTGCGCCGTCCATCGCGTCCCTCCGCAGTTGGGCACAATCATAGCGGCAGTCCGGTGGCGCGGTTCAGACTGATGCCGGCGATTCCGATATCTGTTTGCGCGTGACCAAGTGCGGGGTACAGCCGAAGTGTCAGCCGCATCCGGCGTGTCGACTAGGAGGTACCATCAGGTGGCTACCACGGTACTCATCGTTCACGACGATCCCGGCTTCTTCGAGAACACCAAGGCGGGACTCGCGGCGGCATGTCCGGACTGCGAGGTCGTGGGTGCCATCTCGGGACCTCGCGCACTGGGAATGGCGCGGCAACACCGTCCCGACGTGATCATCGCCGACGGGGACCTCGAGGGCATGGACGGATACGCCTTCACGTCCGAGTTGAAGTCCGACTCCGAGCTTGCGTCGATACCCGTGCTCATCGTCGCAAACGATCCCACCGACGCCACGGCCCTGAAGGCCCGGCAGGCGGGCGCCGCAAGCCACCTACCTGCGACGATCGAGACTGTGACCCTAGTGCAGAAGGTGCTTGCGCTGACCGGGGCGGCTGCTGCTGCGCCGGCGGCCGGTTCCGGTGCGCCAGACGTGGCGGTTGCCGGTGCGCCTGCACCCTCTGAAGCCGTCGTCGATCCGCAGGGAGTAGCCTCCGCGGTCGCCGAGCCGGTCGGATCGGCATCGTACGGAGCTCCGCAAGAGCTGCCGCCGGGCTATGGCGCGCCGGCGACTGAAGCGGTCGCAGGGGGAGCGGGCGGACCCACCACAGGCGACGACGTCCCGCACGTGGACGACCTGTTGCGCCTGATGATCGATCTCGGCGGATCGGACCTGCATATCACGGTCGGCAGCCCTCCGGGCATCCGCGTCCGGGGTGAGATCACAAGGGTCGAGAACGCGAAGACCCTCACGCCGAAGGACACCCAGCAGATGCTGCTCAGCCTGCTGTCCGAGGAGCAGCGCAAGCGCTTCGAGACGGAACTCGAGTTGGACTTCGCCTACAGCATCCCTGGCCTGTCCCGATTCAGGACGAACGTCTTCCAGCAGCGGAACTCCATGGGTGCGGTCTTCCGTGTCATCCCGCTGCGCATTCCAACGCTCGAGGACCTGCAACTCCCGCGCGTGTGCAAGTTCCTGGCCGAGCGGCCCCGCGGTCTCGTGCTCGTTACCGGGCCGACCGGCTCCGGCAAGTCGACCACGCTGGCTGCCATGATCGACCACATAAACGACACGCGCATGGTGCACATCATCACCATGGAAGACCCGATCGAGTTCATGCACAAGAACAAGAAGGCGTTCGTGAACCAGCGCGAGGTGGGAGAGGACACGCACTCCTTCACGTCCGCACTCAAGCGCGTGCTGCGCCAGGACCCCGACGTCATCCTCGTCGGCGAGATGCGCGATCTCGAGACCATCGCGGCCGCGCTCACTGCAGCCGAGACCGGCCACCTTGTCCTCGCCACCCTCCACACGACTGGTGGGCCGGAGACTGTCGACCGAATCATCGACGTCTTCCCGCCCCACCAGCAGCAGCAGGTGCGAATGCAGCTCTCCACGACCCTCGAGGGCGTCCTGTCGCAGACGCTGCTGCGCTCGACCGACGGCAAGTCGCGCGTTATGGCGATGGAGATCATGCTGGGCATCCCGGCGATCAGCAACCTGATCCGTGAGGGCAAGACGCATCAGATGGCCACGATCATCCAAGGCGGCTCCTCGATGGGTATGCAGACCCTGGACCAGCACCTGAAGGTGCTTCTGCAGGCCGGCAAGATCACGTACGAAGAGGCGATCCAGAAGGCCAAGGAGCCCAGGGAGCTCGCGCAGATGGTGGGCCGCAAGATCTAGCCAAGGTGAAGTTTGCGCACAAACGGCGGGCGGGCTCATCCGAGACCCGCCCGCGCGCTTTCCGAGAGAGGCAAGCATGGACACGGTCAGAGTCAAGTGGAACGGCAGGCGTCGGTTCGTCGGGTGGGACGAAGCCGGTCACGGCCTGGTCATGGACGCGACCCGAGAGGGCGGTGGCGACGGGAGCGGCTTGCGTCCCATAGAGCTGGTCCTGTACGCGCTCGCGGGTTGTACGGCGATGGACGTGATCTCGATTCTGGAGAAGAAGCGAGAGACGGTGACGGACCTCGAGCTGGCCGTGCGCGGGACGCAGCGCGAGAGCGACTACCCGCACTCATACGTGCGGATCGAAGTGGAGTACCGGGTCACGGGTGTGGGCGTGAAGCCCGAGTCGGTAGCGCGTGCGGTCGAGCTCTCCGAGGAGAAGTACTGCTCGGTCAAGGGCATGTTCGGACCGCAGGTGCAGGTATCTACGAGCTTCAGCGTTCACGAGGCGGAGCTGTAGGTGGGGCACATCTCGAATGGGCTCGTACTGCTGCCGGTGTACAACGAGGCCGGGACCGTCGCGTGCGTCCTCGATGCGGTGCGCCGGGTCTGGCGGGGCCGGATCGCAGTCGTGGACGACGGTTCGTCCGATGGAACCGCCGACGCTCTCACACTGCGGGACGACGTGGAGGTCATCACGCACGCTGCGAACGCCGGATATGGGCGCTCGATGATCGACGGTTTCGCGCACGCTCTCGCGACCGGCGCTGGCGCGGTCGTGACGATGGACTGCGACGGGCAGCACGAGCCCATGCACATCCCCGAGTTCCTGGCCGCGTTGCGCGACTGCGACATCGCCTCTGGCAGCCGCTACCTGCCGACGAGCGAAGTGGCCGGTGAGGCGCCGCCGTCGCGTCAGGACGTGAACCGCACCGTCACCTCGGTCATCAATGCCGCGACAGGGTGGTCGCTCACCGACGCTTTCTGCGGCTTCAAGGCGTACCGCGCAAGCGCGCTCGAGCAGATGCGCTTGAGCGAGCCGGGCTATGCAATGCCGCTCGAGCTGTGGGCGGAAGCGTACCGGACGGGTCTGTGCGTGGTCGAACTCCCGGTGACGCGCATCTACTTCGACGGCGACCGCTCCTTCGGCCAGGAACTCGACGATCCCGAACACCGCCTCGGGTACTATCTCCGCGTGTGGGAACACGCGCTCGGAAGGCGGTCATGATGGCGGACGTGGTGTGTGTCGGGGCGCATCCCGACGACGTCGAGATCGGGATGGGCGGCACGGTTGCCGCCCTCACGTCGCGTGGTGCGGACGTGCTCATCGTCGACCTCACCGACGGCGAACCGACCCCGCGCGGCACGCACGAGCAGCGCATGATGGAAGCCTCCGAAGCGTCGCGGCTCCTGGGCTGCAGGCGCGTGACCCTCGACTTGCCGAATCGCTACCTGTTCGACTGCGCCGAGTCTCGGACGGCGCTAGCGGAGGTGCTGCGCGACGAGCGTCCCACGGTGCTCTTCTCGCCGTATCCCGAGGATGCCCATCCCGATCATCTTGCGGCGTCGCGTATCACCGAGGCCGCGCGCTTCTACGCGAAGCTCACAAAGACCGACATGCGCGGTGAGCCGCACTATGCCGCGCGGGTGTACCGCTATATGGCCGTGCATCTGCGGCTCGTGCGCGAGCCGTCGTTTCTGTGCGATATCTCATCCACCCTGCCCGCGAAGCTGGCGGCGCTTGGCGCGTACCGCTCGCAGTTCGAGGACAACGACGCGAACGCGGGAATAATCGGCCTGATGGAGCAAACAGCGCGCATGTGGGGCGGAATAGGGCGTGTCGGCGCCGCGGAGCCGTTCTTCGCGCTCGAGCCGCCGGTCGTGCGATCCGTCCTCGAGCTCCTCTAGGAGCTCCCGGTGGACGCTGACTGTTCCGGCACACCGATCGGAGCGCACGAGGCTCCGGAGTGCTCGCCTCCTTTCGAGGAGTGGCGCCTCCTCGCCGAAGCGAACGCCGCTGCAGTCCGCGACTGGCCGCAGCCGCTTCGCGAGCTGCGGGAGCGTGCTCGCACTGAGACGGCGACACTCGCCCGCGGTTTCACCGCCGGTCTCGGTGTGAGCGCTTCGGCCGCCGGCAGCGACGGACTCATCGTCATGACCGGCCATCAGCCCGAGTTGTACCACCCGGGCGTGTGGGCGAAGGACTTCCTTGTGCAGCGCTTCGCCGAGGAGACGGGCGCGCTGGGCATCGACGTGGTGGTCGACACCGATGCGTGTGACGGGGTCGTGCTGCGCGTGCCGGTCGTGGACGATTCGCCGTCGGTGCGTCAGGTGGTCCTGATCGCCGCTCAGCCGGAGGCGGCGTACGCGCAGGTCGCATTGCCGGATGCGGCGGTGCGCGCCTCATTCCGCGAGGTTGGCGCCGAGGTGGTACAGGCGCTGCACGTGCCTGCTCTCCGCCGGCACTTCATCGCGTTCTGCGATGCGCTCGAGTGCGCCGCGACAGGTGCCGCTGCCCCCGCGGAGCTGATGGTGGGCGCGCGGCGGCGGTACGAGGCGCCGGCGGACACCGACTACCTTGAGGTCCTGGCATCTTCGCAAGCGCGGACGGCCTCGTTCCGCGCGTTCGCGGCGTCGGTGCTGGCGGATGCGCAGCACTTCCGCGAGGTGACGAATTCAGCGCTAGCGGCATTCCGCGCGCGTACGGGGGCGCGCTCGGCCGCGCAGCCGTTCCCGGACCTGGGCGCCGGGGACGACGGTATCGAGGTGCCGTTCTGGCTGCTGCGCGGCGGGAGGCGCGTGGCGGCGAGTGTTGGAGACGCCGGTGTGCTGTATGCCGGCGGCGAGCGGATCGCGGAACTCGGCTCGACGGAGGAGAGCGCGGCCGCCGCGTTGGCGGAGCACGACCTTGCGCTCGTGCCCAGGGCGCTCACGCTCACACTCTTCGAGCGGCTGTTCGTGGCCGATCTGTTCGTGCACGGCACGGGCGGCGGCCGCTACGATGAGATCACAGACGGCGTCATCTCGGCGTACTACGGCATCGATCCGCCCGCGTACGCTGTTGCGACACTGACAATGAGGCTGCCGCTCGTATCCCACATTGTGACCGATGCCGACGTGACCCAGGCGGAGGAGAGGCTCCGGCTGTTCGAGCACAACCCGGACACTCTACTCGACAGGCTCGACGACGAGATTCCGGGGCGGCGTGCGGTCGCGGAGGAACTGGCCAGGCAGAAAGCGGATGCAGTGGCGGCGATCGCGCTTCCGGGCGCGGACAAGAAGGTCCTCGGTCAGTTCATCCGCAAGATCAACGAGGAGCTCAGCGACGCGCTCGAACCCGCCCGGCTAGAGGTCGAGGCACTCCTCGAGCGGCTGAGGGCCGAACGGGACGAGCATGCCGTCCTCGCGGATCGGACGTACGCGTTCTGCCTGTTCGATCCGTGCGAGGTAGCCAGGCGCGTGCGCTGACCCGCCCTGGTGCTATCATGTACGGCACCGCCCCGTGACGGGTGCGGTACTACCGTCACGTGGAAGAGAGGACTCACACCATGGGCAAGCCGGTTGTCGACCCCGATCTGTGCACCGCCTGCGGCATTTGCGTGGACGAGTGCCCGACGAGCTCGCTGGACCTTGAGGACACCGCGGTTCTGGCGCGTCCGGACGACTGCACCGAGTGCGGTACGTGCGCGGACGTCTGCCCGAACGAGGCTATCGAGCTCAAGTAGCGCGCGAACGCACTTCAAGCACGAGGCCGGGCCCGAGTGGGTCCGGCCTTCGTCGTTCGAGGGCGTGATACCGAGGCAGATTCAGCCTCGAGGTCCTCCGCGATCGTGGATGTAGAACTTCGGCTCCTTGCCCTTCAGGAGCCCCACGAAGCGCTTGTGGTGTGCCCCGTACACCAGCGCGCCCATCGCCAGCGCGAACGCCCAGTCAGGCGATCGGAGGACGATCGCAGCGACCGGCAAGGTCAGTGATGCCGCTACCTGTCCCGCCATCATGTAGCGGGTGATAGCGATGGTTGCGAGGCCTACCACCACTACGGCGGCGAAGTACCGCCAGTCGTAGGCCAACAGCGCGCCCGCACCGGTGGCGAGACCCTTGCCGGTGCGCGAGAACCGCCGCTTGATGAGCGTCATCCAGCACGAGTAGTTGTGGCCGAGCACCGCCCCCGCGACCGCGGCCATCGGTACGATCGCGAGCGCCCGATCCCCGGCGCGGGACATCGCGACGCCAAGGGGGGTGATCAGTCCACCGAGCGCCATCCACTTCGCCAGCGCGACCGGCAGCACGCCCTTGAGTGCGTCCGCGACCATGGCCACGACGAACCAGCTCCATGACCCCGTCGTACGCCGCACATTCATGGCGCCGATGTTGCCCGAGCCGTGTTCGGTGACGTCCTCGTGGGCCACCAGGCGGACGATGATGTACGCCCAGGGGATCGAGCCGATCATGTAGGCGATGACCAGACATCCCGTAGCCGCGAGAGCGACTGCCGAGGGTCCGTGGCCAATCTCGCCGCTCACTGCCTTCAGCTCCTGGGCACTATGCACTCGACGGCGCCGGGCAGGAGCGAGATCTCGAAACGCCTCGACACCATGACCTCGCCGTCCACCTGGGCGGGCATCGGGTCATCGCTCTCGATGACGATGTGCTTGCGGCGCGACATGCGAACCACCTTGAACTTCGTGTGCTTGCCGAAGATGACGAACGGCAGGCGCACGAGTGCGCCGGGCAGTGACAGCGGCGCGATCGTGCAGACCTCGAACAGGCCGTCATCGGGAATCGCGTCGGGGGTGATGAAGAAGCCGCCGCCATAGGTCGGACCGATGGCGGCGGCGACTATCAGCACATCGTCGTCGACCGGGGCCGCTTCATCCCACGAGACCCTGATCTTGTGCGAGTACAGCTCGTGGAAGAGCACGTGCATCAGAGCTGTCAGGTAGAGCCACAGGCCCGAGCGCTTCGTAGTGATCTTGTACTCCACGGCCTTGGCCGTGACTCGCGCGTCAAGACCGGCGGCGAACGAGTTGTTGAAGTAGACGCCGTTGCAGACGCCGATGTCGAACCGGCGCCGCTTTCCGCGTGCAAGTACCAGTGCGGCGTCAGCCAAGTCTGTCGGGATGCCGAGCGTGCGCCGCGTGTCATTCCCGCTCCCGGTAGGGATGATCGCGAGCGCCGGCCGGTCGTCCTCGGGGCGCCGCATGATGCCATTCAAGACCTCGTGGACGGTGCCGTCTCCGCCGACAGCTACGAAGACGTCGAAGTCGCGTGCCGACTCGGCGATCTCGGCGGCGTGGCCCATATGAGTCGTGAGAACCATCTCGTGCGGGACACTGTGGAACAACTGCTGCAGCACGGGTACTAGAGTGGCAGTCTCGCCGTGCTTCGCCGCCGGGTTCACGATGAGAAGCATCCTGCCGGGGATCATCAGCTTCACCATTTCGCCGGGTGGTCTTGGGCGCTAGGATAGCCCGCCCGGCGCGGCTTGGAAACCGCGAGGCCGCTGTGCTACTGTTCTCGGGCGGTCGACCGCTTGCCCTCTTAGCTCAGGGGATAGAGCGTCTGCCTCCGGAGCAGAAGGTCGCAGGTTCGAATCCTGCAGAGGGCGCCATCGCCGGAACACGAGAGGCCGGTCCCATCGCGGGGCCGGCCTCTCGTGTTCCGGGAGCCGCTGCTAGTGGCCCTCGGCCTTCTCCTTCTGGAACTCGTCGACCAGCTTCTTCTGGATCTCACCGGGCACCTGCTCGTAGCTCTCGATCGATAGCGAGTACGTGCCCGTGCCGCTCGTGATCGAGCGCAGGTGTGGCGAGTAGTGGACGACCTCGGCGTACGGAGCCTGGGCGCGAATGAGCTGGACGCCGGCCTCGGGGGCATCCATGCCGAGGATACGGCCGCGGATCGAGCTGATGTCGCCCATCACGGCTCCGGCATGCTCGTCGGGGACCTCGATGGAAAGCGTGGCGATGGGCTCGAGGATGACCGGATCGGCCTTCTCGACGCCGGCGCGAAAACCGATGCGCGCGGCGGTCTTGAACGCCATCTCGTTGCTGTCCACCGAGTGCATCGAGCCGTCGTATACGGCGACTTTGACGTCGACGACGGGATAGCCCGCGATGGCGCCGGAGGACATGGTGTCCTGGACGCCCTTGTCGATTGCGACGATGAACGGCTTGGAGATCTTGCCGCCGACGATCTCGTCGACGAACGCGTATCCCGCTCCCGGGTTGGGTTCCAGCCGCATCCAGCAGTCGGCGAACTGGCCGCTGCCGCCGGTCTGCTTCTTGTGCCGGCCCTGGGCCTGTGCGGTCTTGCGGATCGTCTCGCGGTAAGGGATGCGTACGTCGATCAGCTCGGCTTCGACGTGGAAGCGGTCGTGCAGTCTGTTGATCAGCACGTCGATCGCCGCATCTCCGAAGGCGGTGATGACCGTCTGGTGCGTCTCTTCGTCGCGTCGCAGCACGAGCGACGGGTCCTCTTCCACCATCGACTTGAGCGCGCTTCCGAGCTTGTCCTCGTCGGCTTTGGTCTTGGCTACGATCGCGACAGGGTAGAGCGGCTCGGGAAGCGGCAGCGGCGCGAAGGCGACCCCGCCCTTGGCCGAGAGGGTGTCGTTGGTGAGCGTGTCGGCCAGCTTCGTCAGGACGGCGATGTCACCGGCGGGCGCGGCGTCCACGTCGGCGGTTTCCTTGCCCGTCATCTTGAAGACGTGCGCGATGCGCTCCTTCTTGCCAGTGCGCGAATTGACGAGTTCGAGTCCCGGCTTGAGCGTCCCGGAGACGACCTTCACGAAGTTGATCCGGCCGACGTAGGGGTCGGAGAGGGTCTTGAACACGTGTACGGCCACCTCGCCCGAGGTGGAGAAGGAGATCTCCTTGCCGTCGGTGGTCTTCAGCGGTCCGTGTGCGGTGGGCTGTGGGAAGAACGTGACGATATCGTCCATCAAGTCCTCGACGCCCTGCATCGTGAGCGCCGACCCCACGAAGACGGGGATGAAGATCGACTGCGCGATCGCCTTGTCGAGCAGAGTCTCGATCTCCTCCTGCGTGAGCCGCTCACCGTCGAGGTATTTCTCCATGAGTTCATCATCGGCTTCGGCCACCAGCTCGCAGAGCTTGTCGCGCGCGGCCTCGGCGGCATCCGCCATCTCGGCCGGGATGTCGAAGATCTCTTCCTTCTCGCCCTCGTGGTGGTAGGCCTTCATGCGGATGATGTCGACGACGCCGCGGAAGCCCGCCTCCTTGCCGAGCGGCAGCTGCACAGCGCCCACGCGGTGCCCGAAGGCGCGGTCCAGCGCGGCCATCGCCGCGTCGAAGTCGGCGTGTTCCTTGTCCATGCGGTTGATGAAGATCGCCTTGGCGATGCCCATCTCCGAGGCTAGCCTCCACAGCTTGCGGGTCTGCACCTGGGGACCGGCAACGGCGTCGACTACGAACAGCGCCATCTCGGCGGCCTCCATCCCGGCGATCGCATCGCCGATGAAGTCCGCGTAGCCGGGCGTGTCGATGATGTTGATCTTCATCCCGCCGTGCTCCACCGGCGCCATGGCGAGGTTGAGGGTGATCTTGCGGCGCGTCTCCTCGGCTTCATAGTCGAGGTTGGAGTGGCCTTCAGCAACGCTGCCGAGGCGCTTCGTCTGTCCCGCCATGAAGAGCATCGCCTCGGCCAGCGATGTCTTGCCCGCGTCTCCATGGCCCAGCAGGACGACGTTGCGGACCTTCTCCGTGCTGAACGCTCCCATGAGCACCGCCTCCTCGTGCGACACGCGACGTATACCGGACGGGCCGGGGTCGGCGGCGCGCTTCACGTCGCGTTGGAGGCGCGACGGCGGTCCGACGAAGGCCCGGTTCACGCGGTGCGCCGGCCGCCCTTCGGGCGGCGGCGTGATGCACACTCTAGCACAAGGGACATGCCGCAAACGGGGGCTCCGGCGGCACTGACGGGCGCGGGAGTCACTGTTAGAATGGGGCGGTCGCGCTTGGCGCGCGACCCTCGGTGTGGCGGCTTCAGGGAGGCGGATTGAACCAGCGCAAGATCCCCGCGGTCATGCTCGCCGTCGCGGTGGTCGCGCTCCTGGCAGTACTCGTTGTGATGCTCACGTCCCGTTGTTCGTCGGACGCTCCCGAGGCGAGTGTACCCGACCAGATGCACGCCAGCGCGCCGCTGGCATCCTCGGAAGACACCGAGGAGCCCGTGACCGTCTATGAGGAGGAGCCCATGCATGTCTCGTCCGTGCAGGTGACCGGAACCGAGACCGCCGTGATCGAGACCTCGAGGGGTCCGATCGCGCTGGAGTTCTACCCTGCCGACGCACCCAACACAGTCGCCTGCTTCATCGAGCTCGCGGCTGCTGGCTTCTACGACGGCCTGAAGTTCCACCGGGTCGTGCCGGGTTTCGTCGTTCAGGGCGGCGATCCGCTCACCCGTGACCTGACGGTGGAGCAGATCCGCTCGGGCATCGGCGGCGCGGGAACCGGCGGGCCGGGCTGGACACAAGAGGCCGAGTTCAACTCGCGCAAGCACGAGACGGGCACGCTGGCGATGGCGCGAGCACGGGACGTCGATTCGGCTGGGTCGCAGTTCTACATCTGCCTCGCGCCGCAACCGTCACTCGACGGTCAGTACACTGTGTTCGGGAAGGTTACTGAAGGTATGGACGTGGTCATGTCGATCGAAGTCGGCGATGTCATCGAGTCGGTGACCATCCGGCCGTAGCAGAGGGGGCAAGGCATTGGACCAGACGCGACTGGCTGCGGCCGAAGCCGCGTACGCAACTGGAGACTGGACTGCCGCAGCTCGTGAGTACCTCGGGGCAGCGGCGGGCGAGATACAGGGCAGCGGGTACGCGTTCCATCGCGCCGGAAACGCGCTCATGAAGCTCAAGAGGACCGAGGATGCCGCCTCGGTCTACGAGCGTGCGCTAGAGGATGCCTCCTATCCGGACCGGGCAACCGTGTCCTGCAACCTCGGCACCGCGAAGGCCTCGCTCGGAGTCTATGACCAGGCGGCGCGCGCGTTTCAGGCTGCGCTTGACGACCCCTCATACGATGCGCGCTACAAGGCACTGCAGGGGATCGCCGGAGCCTACTACCAGATGGGCAGGATCGAGGAATCCGCCGAGGCGTACCGTCAGGCGGCGCTAGACAGCGGGAATCCTGACCCCGGCAAGGCGCTCAACAATCTCGGCCTGTGCTTCGTCGCCCTCGAGCGGCCTGAAGATGCCGTGGAGGCCTACCGGGCAGCGGTCGAGCTCAAGGGGTACAAGGGTCGCGGGCGCGCAGCCGGCAACCTCGGCATGGCCTACGCCGCGCTGGGGATGCACGATCGGGCCGTGTCGTCCTTCGAGCGCGCGCGCGACGAGTTCGCTCACACGTTCTCGCCGTCCATGGAGGCCGCCTACCAGGCGAGTCTGGCGGCAAGGAACGCGTCGAACCGCATCGAAGGCTGGACGACAGGAGAGATCGAGCCCGTCGCACCGCGCACTCTCGAGTTTCCCGACGACTCCTCGGAGGAGGAGTCGCGGTTCTTCACGATCACCGAGGACGAGATGAAGGCCGCCGACCGCGACGCCCGAAGGCGCGAGCGCAAGGAGCGCCAGCCCAAGCGTCCGGCCTGGATCAGCGCGAGCGTGTGGGTCGGGTTGGTCATCGTGGTGGCCGGGGGGCTGGTTGCCGCGTACCTCTACGGTATCGGCTACCCGACCCAGCAGATGACCGTGAACGGCGTGCTCGAGGCGTACGCCGACGGCGACGACGTGTCGTCGTACTGGGTGGCCGTGCCCGCGACCGACGTCGACAAGGCGATGTCCAGCCTGCCGCCCGAATGGCTCTCCTACACGATCAGCGGGGTCGAGCGCTCGGCGAGGACGTCGAAAGTGGACGTCACAGTGACGCTGGAACGTGGGGGCGTGGTCACGTACGAGATCTCTCTGGCCAGAGAAGGGGTTGGCTGGAAGGTGAACGGCGTCTCATCGTCTTTCAACTCCACAGACGGCGGCGTGTGACGTCACATTTCGGCAAGGTCCATTCCCGGTCGGTTGCACGGCGCGTCGGGTTGCTGCACAGTGTCCGAATCACGGTGCGATAAGTAAGGAGCGTGTGTGAGCGAGAAGACGTACTGCATGATCAAGCCGGACGCGGTGGCCCGTGGCATTGTCGGGCGGATCGTCGCCCGCTTCGAGGACGTGGGCCTGGAGATCGAGAGACTCGAACTCGGCATGGTCACGCCCGAGCAGGCCGCGGCCAACTACGCCGAACATGCCGGGAAGCCCTTCTACCAGGGGCTCGTCACGTACATCACGTCGGGTCCGGTCGTGAAGATGGTCCTCGCCGGTCCGGATGCCGTAGCGGTGGTGCGGAAGCTGATGGGGGTCACGAATCCGAAGGAAGCCGCGCCCGGCACGATTCGCGGCGACTTCGGAATCTCACTTGACGCCAACATCGTGCACGGTTCGGACTCGGCTGCAAGTGCCGAACGGGAGATTGCGATCTTCTTCGGAGGGTAGCGGCAGCGCTTGGAGCTGCCGCGGGAGCATGTCGGCATGCCACGTCAAGGAGCGGGCGACCGGCGTGCAGGGAATCGCGTGTGGGTGCCGAATCCCGGTCACTCAATACGCATGTTGCGTGAGAAACGCATCATGAAGGGGGTTGTGCGTGGAACGAAGAGCGTTCCGCGGCGGCGTGCATCCGCCCGGGCACAAGGAGGCGACCGCGGGATCGCCGGTTGCGTGGGCACCGGTGCCCTCGCGGTTGGTGGTCCCGTTGAGCCAGCACCTCGGCGCACCGTGCGTCGCGACAGTGGCCGAGGGTGACAGGGTCGAGCGAGGCCAGGTCATCGGCGACGTGGACGCGATGGTCTCCGCGCCGGTACACAGTCCGGTCGCGGGCACCGTAGCCGAGATCGGCAGGACGCTCACCGCCGGCGGGACGGTGGTAGGGGCCATCGTCATCGATGCCGATGAGCAGCAGGACCTGGACGGGTTCGTCATCGTGCCCGACGAGGGTGATGGCAAAGCGCGTGTCCGGGCTGCGGGTGTCGTAGGCATGGGCGGCGCCACCTTCCCGAGCGTGGTGAAGCTGAACCCGCCGAAGGGGATGGAGATCAAGACCGTCATCCTCAACGGCTGTGAGTGCGAGCCGTTCCTCACGTGCGATCACCGCCTCATGCTCGAGCAGCCCGAGCGAGTCGTAGCCGGTGCGGTGCATATCCGCTCCCTCGTCGGCGCCGGGCGCGCGATCATCGCACTGGAGGAGAACAAGCCCGACGCCGCGGCGGCACTGCGCGCTGCGACTCGAGACGGCGTCGAGATCGTGGAGCTGCCGGTGCGGTACCCCCAGGGCGCTGAGAAGCAGCTCATCTACGCGCTGCTCAAGACCGAGGTGCCCCACGGCAAGCTGCCGGCAGCGACCGGTGCGCTGGTCCACAACGTGGCAACGGCCGTGGCGATCGCCGACGTGCTCGAGTACGGCAAGCCGCTGACCGAGCGCATCGTCACCGTGACCGGAGCGGTCGGACGCCCCGGCAACTATCGGGTGCTTCTGGGCACGCTCGTGAGTGAACTCATCGAGGCCGCCGGTGGCCTTTCAGACGACGTGGAGCGCGTGATCTCGGGCGGTCCGATGACCGGCATGGCGCTCGGGTCACTCGACGTGCCGGTGACCAAAGGGATGTCGGGCATCGTGGCGCTGCCCAAGGGCCTCGCGGCTCCCGCACTCTCCGATGACCAGCCTTGCATGCGATGCGGTCGCTGTCCGGAGAGTTGCCCGATGTCTCTCGAGCCGTACGCGATCGCCAACTACGCACACCTCGCCATGTGGGACGCGGCCGCTAGCCGGAACGCGCTCGATTGCATCGAGTGTGGCGTGTGCTCCTACGTATGCCCGACGAACCGGCCGCTGCTGCAGCTCGTTCGCCAGGCCAAGTCCGCGGCGATGGCGAAGGGGGTGAAGGCGTGAGCGAGCCCCTTTCGAAGCGGATCGTCGGCCCGGCGCCGCACATCCATGCCAAGGACAGCTGCTCGGGCATCATGCTCTGGGTCCTCGGGGCGCTTGCGCCTGCAGCTCTCTGGGCGGTTGTCAGCATGGGCGCGCCCGCGATCATCACGCTCGTGGCGTGTATCGCGTCGGCACTCGCCGCCGAAGCGGCCTGGAACGCGATCGCGCGCAAGCCGCAGACACTCATGGACGGCAGCGCGCTGCTCACGGGCTTGCTGCTGGCGATGTGTATGCCGCCTCGCACGCCCTGGTGGATCAGTGTGGCTGGGGGACTCGTCGCGATCGTGCTCGGTAAGATGGTCTTCGGCGGGCTCGGGTGGAACCTCTTCAACCCCGCCCTCGTCGGTCGCGCGTTCGTCACTCTGTCATGGGCCGGCGTCATCTCGGCGCAGACGAACTTCGGGTGGTTCCGGGCGCTTTCGCTGCCCGCCGCCGGCGAGTACGACGCCATCTCGGGTGCCACACGCCTGGCGCTGGCGGCTGCCGACCGCGCCGCGTCCGGTGCGTACGGATACGATCTCGCGGCGCAGTACCAGCCGCTGCTCTTCCGGAACCTCGAGGGGTCGCTCGGTGAAGTCTCGGCGGCACTTCTCATTCTCGGTGGGCTGGTGCTCATCGCCAGAGGCATCATCGACTGGCGTATCCCTGTCGGCTACATCGGCACGATGGGGCTGCTCAGCTGGGCGTTCGGCTCCGACCCGATCTTCAACGTACTTGCAGGTGGCGTGATGCTCGGCGCGTTCTTCATGGCGACCGACTACGTCACGTCGCCGATGAACAAGAACGCGAGGCTCGTGTTCGGTGTCGGGTGCGGCGTCTTCAACGTCGTCGGCCGCTTCTTCGGTTCGATGCCCGAAGTCACCACCTACGCGATCCTGTTCATGAACGGTCTGGCACCGCTTGTCGACCGGCTGTTCCGGCCGAGGACCTTTGGGTGGGTGAAGGGCGAATGACACACGCACCCACCAAGCCGATCACGCTGATCATGTCGGTGGTCGTGACCTGCCTGGTCGCGGCCGCAGGACTGGCGGCGACGTATGCCGTGACGGCCGACCGCATCGCCGAACAGGACCGGCTCGCCCAGGAGAAGTCGCTCAAGGCTGCGATGCCCGACGCCGCGAGCTTCGAGCAGGTCACCGACGAAGACGCACTGGCTGCTGCCGAGGCATCCGCAGGCGACGTGAAGGTGAACGGCATCTTCACTGCCTTCGATGAGAGCGGCGACGAAATGGGCTGGGGACTCCGGGTCGGCTCACGCGGTTACGGCGGATACGCGCAACTGGTTATAGGTTTGGATACATCCGGGAAAGTGACGGGCGTTAGCGTCTTGTCACACGCGGAGACGCCCGGGCTCGGGACGAAGGTCATGGACAGCGTCGAGTTCCTTGCCCAGTTCTCCGAGTTGCCGGAGGCGTTCACTGTAGCGGACGTGAAGGCCGTCGACAGTATCTCCGGGGCGACGAAGTCGTCGCGGGCCGTGAAGAACGGCGTGACGGCGGCGGGCGCGGTCTATGCCGATGTGCTCTCGAAGGGAGGCGAGTGACGTGCGCGAGTGGATTCGAGTATTCAAGGATGGCCTCTCGATCGAGAACCCGCTGACGGTCCTCATGATCGGCCTGTGTGCGACGCTCGCCGTCTCCACCCAGCTGCAGGGATCATTCTTCATGGGGATCGCCGTGATCTTCGTGCTGGTCATGAGCAACGTGCTGATCTCCATGTTCAGGAAGTTCATCCCGGATGAGGTGCGGATCCCCATCTTCATCGTGATCATCGCGGCGTTCGTGACCATCGTCGACCTGTTCATGAAGGCGTTCTTCCCGCCGATCTACGCGATACTCGGCATCTGGATCCCGCTGATCGTCGTCAACTGCATCATCCTGGGTCGTGCGGAGGCCTTCGCGTACACGAACACCGTCTGGCTGTCCATTGCGGACGGTTTCGGGATGGGACTGGGCTACACGATCCTCATCGTTGTGCTCGCGACATTCCGCGAGCTCTTCGGCACGGGCAAGCTGATGTTTCTCGGCGCAACGCTGATCAGTCTTCCGAGCGGCTACAAGCCGCCGGGCATCCTGATGCTGTTCCCCGGGGCGTTCATCCTCTTCGGCTTGCTTCAGGCCCTGTCCCGCAAGTACAACGAGCACGTGACGCGGAAGGCGAGGTAGCCATGCATACGATCGCGAACCTCGGCCTTCTGTTCATCGGCGCCGCACTGATCAACAACATCCTGCTGACGCGGTTCATCGCGCTCTGCTCGTTCATCGGCATCAGCAACGACTGGCAGACTTCGGTGGGGATGAGCCTGTCCGTCATCTTCGTGATGATGATGGCATCCACCGCGACGTGGGTCGTGTGGAACTACCTGCTGCTCCCGCTAGGCGTCGGGGAGTTCCTCTACATCCCGGCATTCATTCTGATCATCGCCGCGCTGGTGCAGTTCGTGGAGATGTACTTGCGCAAGTACAGCCCGATGCTCTACCGCGCAATGGGCATCTACCTGCCGCTCATCACGACGAACTGCGCTGTGCTCGCCGCGGCCACCGAAGTCGCCAAGCCGGGCTTCTTCAAGATGGCGATCGAGTACAACTACACGTTCGGAGAGGGCCTGGTGTACACGCTGGGCGTGGCGGCAGGCTACGGCTTTGCACTGCTGTGCTTCGCAGCGATGCGCGAGCGTCTCGATATCGCCCCGGTGCCCGAGTCGCTGAAGGGGAACCCCATGTCGTTCATCACCGCCGGCCTGCTCTCTCTTGCATACGTGGGGCTTGCCGGCTGGTTCGGGCTGTAGGGAGGAGGGCGCATGGATCTCATGATCGTACTCAAGGCGGTCGGCGCGCTCAGCCTCATCGGGCTTCTCTCTGCGGCGCTGCTGGCAACCGCGTCGCGCAAGTTCCACGTGGATGTAGACCCACGGATCGAGGCGATCCTCGAGGCGCTCCCGGGTTCGAACTGCGGCGCGTGCGGCAACCCGTCGTGCTTCGCGGCGGCCGAGGCGATAGCCGCGGGCGAGAAGCCCGTGAACACCTGTGTCGCCGGCGGGCAGGCGGTCGCGGATGCGGTCGCGGCGCTGATGGGCGAGGGCACATGTGAGGTGAAGGCGGTCGTTTCGGCCCGCTACTGCGGAGGTGGGACGAACGCCGTGCGAGCGCACGTGTACGCGGGGGTGCGGTCGTGCGCGGCCGCCAACCGGCTTGCGGGCGGACCGCTCGCCTGCATTGCGGGCTGCATCGGGTACGGCGACTGCGAGCGGGCATGTCCGTTCGATGCGATCCGCATGGACGAACGCGGCCTGCCCGTGGTGGACCTCAAGGCCTGCACCGGGTGTGGCATCTGCGTCCGAGAATGCCCGCGCGGATCGATCTCGCTGCTCGAGATGGTGCCCGAAACCGCGGCGGTCGTGGTGCGCTGCAACGCGCACGACAAGGTCAAGGACCGCAAGTCGAACTGCTCGATGTGCTGCATCGCCTGCAAGAAGTGCGAGCGTGAGTGTCCGAGCGATGCGATACATGTGATCGACATGCTTGCCGTGGTCGACTTCGACAAGTGCACCGCGTGCGGAACGTGTGTGCAGGTGTGTCCGCAGAGGTGCATCGATCATCACGGGCGGCGCGAGGGCATCGATGCGGCGGCGTCCGACGGAGCAGGTTCGGGTGAGTCAGCGGAGCAGCTTGAGGTGGGGGCGTAGTCACGTGTCCCGCGCCGACCGCCTGCTGCTGATCGCACTTGCCGCTTGCACGCTGGCCGCATGGCCGCTTGCCTCGGCGCTGGCGGCCGGTGGCGGTGATGCTGCCGTGATCTGCGGGCCCGGGGGAGATACGACGGTCCCGCTCGCTTCGGACGCGGTTCTGGAGATCGACGGGGCGCTAGGCACTGTCATCGTCTGCGTCCGGGACGGCGCGGTTCGCGTGAGTGAGTCGGGATGCCCCGACCATGTGTGCATCGACACCGGTGCAGTGCGGGAGCACGGCGAGGTGATCGCGTGCGTGCCCAACCGGGTGATCGTGCGCGTAGGGGGGGAGGCAACGGATGGCCTCGACGCTCGCGTGCGTTAGCGCTGACAGTCGTGGCATCGAGACTCCGTCTCGCCGCGTGGCGACGATGGGGGCGCTGCTGTCGGCAGCCTGCATCCTGGGTCTCGTCGAAGCATCGCTTCCCTCGATACCGTTCGCCCCATGGTTGCGCTTCGGCCTCGCCAACATCGCAGTGGTCGCTTCGCTCGCCCTGTACGGATTCCGTACGGCCGCGCTGGTGAGCGCCGGCAGGCTCGTGATCGTGGGCCTGGCGTCCGGGCTGCTTGCGGGACCCTCCTTCGTACTTGCCGTATCCGGCGCTGCGGCATCTCTTGTGGTGATGTGGGCCGTTTCGGTGTGGTTGCGCGGCGCCACGATCATCGGCTGGTCCGCGGCGGGCTCTGCGGCCCACGTACTCGCGCAGTTCCTTGCGGCGGCCGTACTGCTCGATGCACCGTCCCTTCTCGTGATCGCTCCACCGTCCGTGCTGGTCGCGCTCGTCCTCGGCGCACTCGTGGGCTATCTTGCCCGGATCCCGATCTCCCGTCTGAAGCAAGGGTAGGACGCGGTCCGGGAGGTAGAGTTGGCGCCACGCCTGGTGTCGGAGGGGCACTACGCGAGGGACATGGTTCTGTGCGGCCAAGCAGGCGCGGTCTCAGATGCCGCGCTGATCGCCCTGGTCTTGGGCAGCCGCGGGGACACCGTTGCCCGGGAGATGCTCGAGCGCTACCCGATGCCTGACGGGTTGTGGCGCCTGAGCGCCGAAGACCTGTGCGAGTTCGGCGGTATCGGACCGGTCGCGGCTGCCAGGTTCCTGGGCTCGCTCGAGCTGTCCAGGCGCGCAGCCGTACGCGGGACTACCCGCCAGCCCTTCGTCGCGTGCGCGGAGGACGTGGTGCGTCTGTGCTCCGCCCAGTTCCGCGGACTGGACCGAGAGCACTTCTGGGCGCTGGCGCTCAACACGAAGAACCAGCTGCTCAGGGTGTTCGAGGTCTCTGTCGGCAGCCTCAACGCGTCGATCGTGCATCCTCGGGAGTTGTTCAAGGAAGCGGTGAGGCTGTCAGCGGCGTCGATCGTCGTGGTGCACAACCACCCGAGCGGCGACCCGACCCCTTCGGGAGCCGACATCCAGCTCACGCGTCGCCTGGTCAAGGCCGGCGACGTGCTGGGAATCGAGGTCATGGACCACGTCGTGATCGGCGAGTCGGGGCTGCATACCAGCCTCCGTGACCTGGGTCTGATGTAGGCGACACCGCCCTCTACCTGCATGGTTTCGTCCCCACCACTGCAGGGCGGGATGTCGCCCGATGCCTAGTCTGGTACACTTCACGGGGTGTGCGGACAGGGCCGCGCCCTGTTTGCGCGCCCGTGTCGTGCGCGTCGATCAGATTTCGCGGTTGCCAGGCTCACGCGAGTGCGCGTGAAGGGAGAGCAGCGACTTGTCGCTTATAGATATGTTCTTCGATTCGTGGGGCGGAGACATGGCGGTGGATCTAGGCACCGCCAACACGCTCGTGTTCGTGAAGGGGCGAGGCATCGTCCTGGTAGAACCCTCCGTCGTGGCGGTCGAGAAGGAGTCGAAGCGCGTGCTCGCGGTCGGCGTCGATGCCAAGCGGATGCTCGGCCGGACGCCGGGCTCGATAGTCGCTATCCGGCCGCTCAAGGACGGCGTCATCGCTGACTTCGAGGTCACCGAGGCGATGCTCCGCTACTTCATCAACAAGACACGGGTGAAGCGGTTCCCGTGGCAGCCGAAGCCACGCGTCGTCGTGTGCGTTCCGTCTGGCGTGACCGAGGTCGAGAAGCGCGCCGTGTTCGAAGCCACGATGCAGGCGGGCGCCCGCAGCGCCTACCTGATAGAGGAGCCGATGGCCGCCGCGATCGGCGCGGGCCTGCCGATCCAGGAGCCAACGGGGAACATGGTCGTCGACATCGGCGGCGGCACCACGGAGGTCGCGATCATCTCACTCGGAGGTATCGTCGTGGCGGAGTCGATCCGCATCGGCGGCGATGAGTTCGACGAGGCGATCATCGCGCACATCAAGAAGGAGTACAACGTCTTGGTCGGCGAGCGTACGGCCGAGGAGATCAAGATGGAGATAGGCTCCGCATTCCCGCTACAGGAGGAGCTCGATGTCGAGGTCCGTGGGCGCGACCTCCTGACCGGCCTGCCGAGGACGTTCCAGGTATCTTCGGAGGAGATTCGTGGAGCGATCGAGGAACCGATGCTTGCCATCATCGGCGCCATCAAAGGCACTCTCGAGAAGACGCCTCCCGAGCTGTCGAGTGACGTCATGGAGTACGGCATCGTCCTCACGGGCGGGGGAGCTCTCCTCCGCGCGCTTGACGAACGGCTCCGCGACGAGACCGGGATGCCCGTGCACGTCTCTGAGCATGCGCTGAGCAACGTGGTTCTCGGATCAGCCCAGGCCCTCGAGGAGATCGACGTCCTCAAGAAGGTCCTGACCGTCTCACGGTAGCGGCGGAGGCCGGAAGCATGCGAATAGGGCGGCCCGAGCCGAAGCGTGGGAATCCCAGATTGCTCATCATCCTGGTGGTGTTGTCACTGGCGCTGCTCACTCTGTACTTCCGCGAGGGCGACACCGGCCCGCTTCGCACCGCGCGAAGTGTCACGCTCGAGGTCACCGCGCCGATAGCGCGTCTCGGTACGGCCGCCGCAAGTCCCTTCAGGGCATTCACCGTCTGGGTCGAGGGACTCGGTGCATCGCGCGAGAGGCTTGAGACGCTCGAGGCGCAGAACGACGAGCTGCGTGCGCGTCTGGCCGAACTCGAAGAGGCGCGTCAGGAGAACGAGCGGCTGCGTGCGCTCGTGGAATTCGCGGAGGAGCGCAAGCTCGCGAAGCTCGGCGCGCGGGTCACCCGCCGGCCGGTCAGCATCTGGGAGGGCGTGATCCAACTCGACCGCGGATCCTCCGACGGCGTGGAGTCGGGGATGCCGGTGATCGCGGCGCAGGGGCTCGTCGGTCAGGTCGCCGAAGTGTCGCCCAACTCGTGTACCGTTCGGCTGCTCACAGACCAGCAGAGCGGTGTTGCCGCGATGATCCAATCGACACGGGCGACCGGCGTCGTGCGCGGTTCGGTGTCCGGAGAGCTCTCGCTGGACTTCGTCGACCGCGCGCAGCTGCCCATCGTCGGGGACGTGGTGATCACGAGCGGTCTGGGCGGCGTGTATCCCACCGGGATCGTCGTCGGGGACGTGACGTTGGTCGACGATCGCCGCGGCGAGCTGTACCCGCGCGTGACGTTGGAGTCGCGTGTGCAGGTCGATCGGATCGAGGAAGTGTTCATTCTTGTAGGCACGGCCATCACGTCCGGGGCGGCTGAGGTCGAGTGAAGCGCTGGTGGACAACCGTCGGCGCACTCGCGGCCGCGCTGGTGCTGCAGGTGATGCTCGCCCCGCATCTTGCGATCGGCGGGGTAACGCCCAACATCCTGCTGCTCGTCGTGATCACGCTGTCCTTCGTCGAGGGACCGTCCGCCGGAGCGATAGCGGGATTCGTCGCTGGGCTTCTGCTCGACTTGCTGTCAACAGCACCGGTTGGCGCATGGGCCCTGGTTCTCTCGGCGGTAGGCTACACGGGTGGAATGCTCCAGGAGAACCTGTTCGCCGAGGGGTGGCTGGCACCGGTCACCGTTGCCATCGTCGCGGCGTTGCTGGCTGACTCCGCGTACCTGCTTGCGCTGACGATCCTCGGCGTAGGTCCTGCGTTCTGGGAGTCGCTGGTGCGAGCCGTCCTTCCCCGCGCACTGTACAACTCGGTTCTCGTGATCGTGGCGTATCCGTGGTTGGCGCGCTTCTTGCGCGCCGACAAGTCCATGAAGTCGTTCCGCCGTCTCGCCTGAGGCGATCTGCGGCCCGCCGCACCCGGCGTCTGGAGTCTCACACACGCATGGCGACCTACCGTCAGGAACTGAAGTCGCGGTTCGCGACCCTCGGCATCATCATCATGGTGGTGCTCACGGCGCTGCTTGTCCGGCTCTGGATCATACAGGTGCTCAACGGCGACACCTACGCGGCGCAGGCGGAGAACAACCGCGTTCGAGAGATCTCACTCGAGGCTCCGCGCGGCTGGATCTACGACCGAAACGGTGTTCCGCTCGTGACTAACCGTTCTGCGCTCGCGGTGAGCGTTGACCCGACCCACGAGGACGTACACGAGCTTGTGGCGCGTGCCCGAAACGAGGACACCGCGGACGACCCGACACGGGCGGAGCTGGAGCAGCTGTTCGGTGAGTTCGCCTCGATGATCGGCACTACGCCCGAGGACGTCTTTGAGCGCGTCACGGACGCCAACCAGGAAGCGCTTCGGCCTCGGGTGGTCGCGCTGGACACTCCACTCGAGGTGGTCGCGCAGCTCCTCGAGCGGCAGGCCGACTTCCCCTGGGTGGAGGTCGAGGAGATCGCCGTACGCGAGTACCCCAACGGCAACCTGGCCGCGCACGTGATCGGCTACACGGGCGCCATCTCGGAAGAGCAGTTCGCGCAGTCGGACGAATATGCAGGGTACGAGATCGGCGACATCGTCGGAAAGACCGGCGCCGAGCGCCAGTTCGAAGGCGTGCTCCAGGGGGACAAGGGCTGGCGCCGCATCGAGGTCAACGCGTCCGGCAAACCACAAGGCGTAGTCGACGAGCAGGCTCCGCGTCCTGGCAACGACATCAAGCTCACCATCGACATCGAGGTGCAGCGAGTAACCGAGGAACAGCTCGCCGATGCGATCCAGGAGGCGAGGAGGCAGGGCTACACCAGCGCGAAGGCGGGTGCCGCGGTCGTCGTCGACGTGGCGACGGGGGAGGTGCTGGCACTCGCCAGCGCCCCGACGTACGATCCCGCGGCCTTTCTGGGCGGCATCAGCACCGAGGAGTGGGAGGTCCTGAGCGCCAAACAGAGCGAGTACCCGCTGAACGACCGGGCGATCATGGCCGCCTATCCGCCGGCGTCCGCGTTCAAGGTGGTGACAGCGGCGACCGGCATGGAGGCAGGCATCACGCACGAGGGCAGGAGCTACTCGTGCGGTGGGCGTTGGACCGACATGGGTGAGCAGTGGCCGAAGTGGTGCTGGAAGCGGACCGGACACGGGACACTCAACCTCCGAAGCGGCATCAAGAACTCGTGCGACATCGTGTTCTACGAGATCGGATACGAGTTCTACAAGCGCAAGCAGGAGGAGCTGCAGGCGGGTGCACGCGCCTTCGGGCTCGGGTCCAAGACGGGCATCGATCTTCCAGGCGAGGTCTCCGGGCGAGTGCCAGACGCGGCGTGGAAGAAGCAGTTCAACGAGAACTACCCCGAGTACCAGATGTGGCTTCCGGGTGACACCGTGAACATGGCCATCGGCCAGGGCGACATGCTGGCCTCGCCGCTGCAGATGGCGTGCGTGTATGCGGGGCTTGCCAACGGCGGTACGGTGATGAAACCGTTCGTGCTCAAGGAGGTTCTCGACAGCTCAGGCTCGGCGGTGCTGATCACGCAGCCCGAGGTCTTGCACGAAACGGGCGTCTCGGGCGACACGCTCGGGGTGATCACCCGGTCGCTCGTCGACGTGACCGAGCAAGGCACCGGCGCCGGAGCGTTCGCCGGGTTCGGCGTGAACGTTGCGGGGAAGACCGGCACGGCAGAGGTCAAGGGCAAGGATGACTACGCGTGGTTCTGCGCGTACGCTCCGGCGAACGCCCCGCGCTATGCGGTCGCGGTGATCGTAGAGCAGGGCGGTCACGGCGGATCGGTCACCGGTCCTGCCGCTCGGAACATCCTCGCGCAACTTCTCGGGGAACCGATCAGGACCATTCGGACAACGGACACGTCGAGGTAGCCCGGTGATCAGGAAGACGCGATCCAAGCAGTTCCTCGACGCGGTCAACGTGCCACTGATGGTGTGGACGCTAGCGCTCGTCGGCTACGGCACCGTGATGGTGGCCTCTGCGACCTCGGGCATGACCGGCGGGAGCGGCTTGCTCGCCAGGCACCTTGTCGGTCTCGGCCTAGGTCTGGTGCCACTCGCGCTTGCGTGGATGTTCGACTACACCCGGCTCCGCGGCTGGCAAGGTCCGCTCATCGCGCTTGGGGCATTCTTGCTCATCAGCCCGCGAATTCCGGGGTTGGGATACGAAGCAGGCGGTGCCACCTCATGGCTATCGGTGTTCGGCGTGCGCCTGTTCCAGCCCTCGGAGCCGGCGAAGATCATCTTCATAGTCGTGCTGGCGTCGGTCATCTCGTCGTTCAAAGGACGGATCGACGAGCCGAGGCATGCTCTTAAGGTAATGGGGTACCTGGGCGGAGCGGTTGGATTCATCCTGCTGCAGCCCGACCTCGGCACAGGTCTGGTCTTCATCGCAATCACCCTGATCATGCTGATCGCCGGTGGGATGAAGGGCCGCTACTTCGCGGTGATGCTTCTGGTCGCCACGCTCGGCATCGTGGGGATCGTCGCTATCGACTCCTCGCTCGATCAGCTCTTCGGCAAGGATGTTGCGCTCAAGGAGTACCAGCTCAACCGGCTTCTCGTGTTCGTCGAGCCCGGACTCGATCCTTCGGGTGCCGGCTATAACCTCGCGCAGTCGAAGATCGCAGTCGGCTCAGGCGGGTTGACCGGCAAAGGGCTCGGACAAGGCACGCAGTCCAACCTCCATTTCATCCCCGAACGCCATACGGACTTCATCTTCTCAGTGCTGGGCGAGGAACTCGGCTTCCTGGGCGTGGTTCTGCTCCTGGGCCTCTACCTCGCGCTGCTGATCACCGCGCTCGCGATCGCGACATCCTCGCGTGATCTCTACGGTGCCGTGATCGCTGCCGGCGTTCTGGGGATGTGGCTGTTCCAGATTCTGGAGAACATCGGCATGACCGTGGGTATGATGCCTATCACAGGGATTCCTTTGCCGTTCTTGAGTTTCGGAAGCTCGGCGATGGTCACGAACCTTTGCGCCGTCGGGCTGCTGCTTTCGGTGTGGTCCAGGCGCTACGGGACCTGAGTGTAGGAGGAGGGCACGCGAATGGCACTCCCGGTCGACGTACGCGACCTGCTGAAGACGGGTGCGAAGTTCACCGAGGAGCGGGCGCAGCCGCTCGGCATCACGGTCTTCGTCGAAGTCGATGCGCCGGATGAGCTGATCAGCGCCGTGCGGCAGGCGCTCCGTCCGGCCACGGCGGCAGTGACGCTGCAGGTCGAGGTTGCCGAACTCGGAGCCGCTGTAGGACTCGCTCCGGCGACAGATGTCGTAGTGGCGATCGCGGGTTCGGGCAATCTCGGCATCCGGCAAGCGCTTGCCGGGCCACGGCGCGTCCACGTCCCGGTCGTGGTCGTGGCGCTCGGCGATGACGTCCGGATGGGCGAGCTCGCCGATGCTCTCCTGCAGCCGACCGGCGACCTGGCGGTGCGCCTCGACCCCGATCACGCCGTGGCACGGCTCGGCGCGTGGCTTGCGGACAACCTCGGCAGCAAGCGTCTTGCGCTTGCGCACAACTTCGCGTTCATGCGCAAAGCCGTTGCGTTGGATGCTGTGAAGACGACTGCGTGGCAGAACGGGCTGCTCGGCGCGGTCACGCCGATCCCCGGCGCGGACATGCCCATAATGACCGCGAATCAGGTGAAGATGCTGCTCCAGATCGCGGCTGCTTACGGGCAGGCGCTTGGCATCGACCGCATCAAGGAGCTCGCCGCCGTGGTGGGCGGCGGGTACTTGCTGCGTGCGATCGCCCGGCAGGCGCTAGTCGTGTTGCCCGTCTTCGGGTGGGCGATCAAAGGCGGCATCGGCTACACGGGGACGATGGCGATGGGGCGCGCCGCGGTGCGCTACTTCGAGGATGGCGCAGACCTGAGTCAGGTCACGGCCTACTTGCGTGGAATCCGCGATGCGGCCATTCGAACGAGCGCGACCTACGGCAGGCGCGCGCTTCCGAGAGCGGGTCAGACCGCGCTTCCGTCGGCCGAACAGCCCGCGCTCGAGCCCGCCGACTCGTTCGCCTTCCCGGCCGCAACACCCATTCTCGACCAGCCTCCGCTGCCTCCGAACGGGGACGAGCCTGCCGGTGACTGATCTATGGCAGCAGGTTGCGCCGCTGCTTGCGCAGGTCGAACGCCCCTCGCGCTACGTTGACAGGGAGTGGGGCGCGTCGCACCGCCCCGATGCAGCCTACCGCGTCGCGCTCATGTATCCCGACACCTACGAGGTCGGGATGGCGAACCAGGCGCTCCAGGTGCTTGCGGCGCGTCTTGCGTCGCTCGCGGACGTTATGTGCGAGCGGGTCTTCGTCCCGTGGATAGACATGTCCGCCCTCATGCGGGCCGAATCAGTGCCGCTGTTCACGCTCGAGTCGTGCGCCCCTGTCGCCGAGTGCGACCTTCTGGGCATCACGCTGCCGCACGAGCTCGCGTGCACCAACGTGCTCGAGGGGCTTGCGCTCGCCGGCATTCCGTTGCGTGCGATCGAGCGCCGTGAGCAAGACCCGCTGGTCATCGGCGGCGGACCCGCGGCGCACAACCCGGAGCCGATAGCCGCATTCTTCGACGCGATCCTGATCGGCGACGGCGAGGATGCGGTACTTGAGATCGTCGCGGCGCATCGGGCCGCGCGCGATCGTGGCGCATCGCGCGCGGAGACGCTGCGGGACCTCGCGACGATCGGGGGCGTGTACGTGCCAGGCCTGTACGCGCCTGGACCCGACGGCGTTCTTCTAGCGTCCGAAGGCGCCCCAGACCGTGTGGTGCGGCGAGTGGTGCGGGACCTGGATGTCTACGCGAGCCCGACCTGCCCCGTCGTGCCGTATGCGGACGTCGTACATGACCGGGCGTCGGTGGAGGTGCTGCGCGGCTGCTCGCGCGGCTGCCGCTTCTGCCAGGCGGGCATGGTGTACCGGCCGGTTCGCGAGCGGTCGGCCGGTACGATCGTGCGTGATGCGTTGGCGGCACTGGCCTGCACGGGCTACGAGGAGATCTCGCTCACGTCGCTGTCGACCGCGGATCACTCGCAGCTCGAGGAGGTCCTGCGCCGGCTATCGCGGAGGCTCGAAGGTACCGCGACGGCGATATCAGTCCCCTCGATTCGGGTCGACTCGTTCAGCCTGGGTATCGCCCGGTTGCTCGGCGGAGGCCGCAAGGGGGGCATGACGTTCGCCCCCGAGGCCGGCTCGCAACGGCTGCGAGATGCGATCAACAAGAACGTCACCGCCGAGGAGCTTCTTGCGACGGTGGATGCCGCGTTCGGCGCTGGATGGCGACGCGTCAAGCTGTACTTCATGCTCGGTCTGCCGACGGAGACCGACGAGGACGTGGCGGCCATCGGCGATCTCGTCTCTCGGGTGCTCGAAAGCGCTCGCGGCGCGACCCCGCCTGGCGAGCGAGGCGGAGTCCGTATCGCCGTGTCCGTGTCGACGTTCGTGCCAAAGGCCCACACGCCCTTCCAGTGGGACGGTCAACCCTCTCGCACCGAGGTCCGGAGACGCCAGGCTCTCCTGTGCGCGCACATGCCACGCAAGGGCGTGGAGCTCTCCTGGCATGATGCGGACACTTCGTTCCTGGAGGCCGTCATCGCGAGCGGCGATCGGCGGATCGCGGACGTTGTTGAAGCCGCGTGGCGCGCGGGCGCGCGATTCGACGCGTGGACGGAGCAGTTCGGCCTTCGCGCCTGGCTCGAGGCGTTCGCGGAGTGCGACGTGGATGCCGAGGCGCTGGCCTCGGAGCCGCGCCCCGAGGACCGTGCGCTGCCGTGGGAGCACATCGACAGCGGGCTGTCGCGTGCATTCCTGGCGGCCGAGCGGCGGCGAGCCGAGTCGGGCGAGACCACAGCGGACTGCACCTTCGGCGACTGCGCGGGATGCGGCGTCTGTTCGTCGATGTCACTCGACGTGGTGCTGGCGGGCGGCGGGCGACATGTCTGAAGGTTTCCGGCTTCGTGTCTGCTTCCGGAAGACCGGGAGACTACGCTTCCTGTCGCACCTGGAGCTGGCCCGGGCGTGCGAGCGGGCTGCGCGACGTGCGCGATTGCCGTATGCTGTGAGCCAGGGATTCAACCCGCGCATGCGTGTCTCGTTCGGCCCGGCACTTCCGGTCGGGACGGCCGGGGAGCGAGAGTACCTCGACCTGGTGCTGACACGGTACCTGGCGCCGGAGGACGCGCACGGGGCATTGACATCGGTCACGGCTGAGGAGATCGCTCCCGTCACGTGCGCGTACGTGTCGCCCGGGGAGCCGTCACTCGCCTCCGCTCTGACCATCGCCGTCTACGACGTGTATGTGGAAGGGGGGATCTCGCCAGAGGAGCTGGAGCGCTCGCTCGGAGCGCTGATGGACGCCGGTACGCTACACATCGAGCACAAGGGCAAGCCGAAAGTTTTCGACCTCGCCACGGCGCTCCCGAAGGAGCCCAAGGTGGAGTCCGAAGGGGAGAGTGTCCTGGTCCGCATGACCGTGCGGATGGGGGAGCACGGATCCCTGAGACCCGAAGTGCTCGTCTCGGCCGCAGCCGGCCGGGATGCGCGGCTCGAGGTGAACCGTACCGACCTCCTCATCGAAGACGAGGGAGTCTGGCGCCGTCCCCTCTAGCGGGGAATCGAGTGACCGACATCACCCGCGAGATGCTCATCTCGCACGACGCGCACGAAACGCGAGTGGCGATCGTCGAAGACCGTCGCCTCGTCGAGCTGTACGTCGAGAGACCCAAGCGCAGTGTCGTCGGGAACGTCTACCTCGGCAAGGTCCGGGACGTGCTTCCGGGGATGCAGGCCGCCTTCGTGGACATCGGCCTGGAGAAGAACGCCTTCCTATACGTGGACGAAGTCGTCTCGCCCGAAGGCGAAGCCGGCCCACCGCAACGGGACATCCAGGCCCTGTTGAAGCCGGGTCAGCAACTGATGGTTCAGGTGCTGAAGGACCCGATGGGCACGAAGGGCGCGAGGGTCACCTCGGAGATCACGCTTCCCGGCCGCTTCCTGGTGCTGATGCCGTTCTCCCCGTTCGTCGGCCTGTCGCGCAAGCTCGATCCCCAGGAACGCGAACGTCTCGAGGGGGTGATCTCGCCACTGGTGCCCGACGGAGTCGGCGTGATCGTTCGCACGGCGGCGGTGGGCGCCTCGAAGTCGGACTTGCTGGGCGACCTGGAGTTCCTGCTCCGGCTGTGGGGTCGCGTGCAGAATCAGGCGCGCGAAGGGCTGGCGCCGGAGATCGTGTACACGGAGATGGACGTCGCTCTGCGGCTCGTCCGTGACGCTTTCGGCGAGGAATACCGGCGTCTGGTGGTGGACGACAAACGCGTGGCCGAGAAGGTCACGTCCTTCCTGCGCAAGACGGCGCCGAAGCTCGTGAAGCGGGTGCAGATCCACAAGGACCGGGCCCCGCTCTTCGAATCCTACGGGCTGCAGCGCGACATCGACGCCGCAGTTCTGCGCGAAGTGCCCTTGCCGTCCGGCGGGCACATCACCATCGACAAGACCGAGGCTCTCACGACGATCGACGTCAACACGGGCAGCTACGTGGGACGCAGGAGCCTCGAGGACACGGTTGTGCGCACCAATCTCGAGGCAGCTTCCGAGGCCGTGCGACAGCTCCGTCTCAGGGACATCGGCGGCATCATCGTGATCGATTTCATCGATATGGCCAGTTCCGAGAACCGGCAGCTGGTGATGGACCGTCTCGCAGGAGCGTTGGAGGGCGACCGGACGAAGACGAGGCTCTCGGACATGTCGCGTCTCGGACTCGTGGAACTCACCCGCAAGAACGTGACAGACGGGCTGTACGGTGTACTGACCGAGCCCTGCCCGGTGTGCCACGGTGAGGGGAGGGTACTCTCCGACGCGACGAAGCGGATCTCGGTGGAGCGTCGCCTCCGCGAGATACTCATAGCCGGCCGTTCCTCGGCGTACCTCGTGGGCCTCAATCCGGAGACGTACGCGCTGGTGAGCGCGCCGGGCCGCAACGCGATCGCGCTACTGCGCTCGGAAACTGGCAAGCAGCTGAGTGTCATCGCTGATCCCGACGTGGCTCCGATTGAAGTTCGGATCCTGATCGAGGGCAAGACCGGCTCGATCGGCCTCGACGCGGAATAGACATCATCGCAGGTAGGAGTGGATAGATGCGCCCGGTGGCGTTGACGGTGTCGGGCGGATTCTGGTAGGATTTCGCCTCGCGCGTCATCCCCTTTGTGACTGGAGCGGTATCCATGTATGCAGTCGTGAACACCGGCGGCAAGCAGGCCAAGGTCGAGGAAGGCTCGCTTGTTGCCGTGGAGAAGCTGAACGCCAAGGTGGGCGACAAGGTCACCCTTCCGGTGCTCTTCATCGCCGACGGGGACAAGGTGCTCGCCACTCCGGCGCAGCTTGCAGGCGCAAGCGTCACCGCCGAGGTGCTCGAGCACTTCAAGGGCGAGAAGCAGATCGTGTTCAAGTTCAAGAAGCGCAAGGGTTACAAGCGCACGAAGGGTCATCGTCAGGTGCTCACCAGCGTTCGCATCCTCGGCATCGCGACAGAAGGCAAGCCGGCGAAGGCCAAGAAGGAAGAGGCGGCGCCTAAGGCCGAGGACGCCAAGGCAGCCAAGGCACCGAAGGCTGAGAAACCGAAGGCCGAGAAGGCCCCGGAAGCCGCACCGAAGGCCGCGAAGCCGAAGGCCGAGAAGGCCGCTCCGGCCGCTGTCGCGGGCCAGTGCGCGGCTGTGAAGGCGGACGGGACCCAGTGCGCGAACAAGGCGAAGGAAGGCTCGAAGTACTGCGGAGTCCACGCCAAGCTCGAAGGCTAGTACGATACTCGGGCACGACGCGCCCGACGGATGTGAGGATGATCTAGATGGCACACAAGAAGGGTATGGGCTCCACCAAGAACGGACGCGACTCGCAGGCGCAACGCCTCGGCGTGAAGCGGTTCTCCGGCCAGGCGGTCACCGCCGGCTCGATCCTCGTCCGCCAGCGCGGCACGCGTCTCAAGCCAGGTCAGAACGTCGGACTCGGCCGTGACGACACGCTATTCGCCAAGATCGACGGCGTCGTGGAGTTCACTCACGGCAAGGATCGCCGCGTTCACGTGCTCCCGCAGGTCTAGGCGGCATATTCACACACGCTCCGAGGGCCTCCCGCTCAAGCGGGGGGCCTTCTGCATTCGGCCCTGGCACTCGGGCTAGAATGGGAGAACCTCGACAAGGACTCGAAGGCGCGATGTTCATCGACGAAGTCAAGATCAACGTGAAGGCGGGGAACGGGGGCGCCGGGTGCGCTTCGTTCCGCCGCGAGGCACACGTGCCCAAGGGCGGCCCCGACGGCGGTGACGGCGGCCCCGGCGGTGACGTAGTGCTTGAGGCCGACGGGACTCTCACGACCCTTATCGACTACCACTACAAGCGGCACTTCAAGGCGCAGCGCGGAACGCATGGCAAGGGCGCGGCGCGAGACGGCGCTCACGGCGAGGACCTGGTGCTGAAGGTGCCGAAGGGTACGATCGTCCGCGACGCGGACACCGGCGAGACGCTCGGCGATCTGACCCGAAACGGGCAGCGGCTCACAGTGGTCCGGGGTGGAGGGGGCGGCCGCGGCAACCGCCACTTCGTGACCTCCACGCGCAGAGCGCCCACGTTCGCCGAACTCGGAGAGCCGGGCGAAGAAGGCTGGATCGAGCTCGAGCTCAAGATGCTCGCGGATGCCGCTCTCGTCGGCCTGCCGAGCGTCGGGAAGTCATCACTCATCGCCCGCGTCAGCGCCGCGCGGCCCAAGATCGCCGACTACCCGTTCACCACCATCGTGCCGAACCTCGGCGTGGTCTCGAGCGGCGAGCGCTCGTTCGTGATCGCCGATGTGCCCGGTCTGATCGAGGGAGCGAGTGAAGGCGCGGGGCTCGGGCATGCGTTTCTGCGGCATATCGAGCGGACCGCGCTGATCTTGCACGTCGTCGACTTGACCGGTGGCTACGAGGGTCGTGACCCGGTCGCGGACATCGCCGTCATAGACGCCGAGCTTGCGGCTCACGCCTCGGAACTTGCCTATCGGCCGCAGATAGTCGTCGGCAACAAGCTCGATGCGCAGGGCGCCGCCGAGAACTCGGCGCGGGTCGCTAGTTGGTGTGCGGATAACGATCGCCCGTACTTCGCGGTCTCGGCGGTGACCGGCGAAGGCATCGGACCGCTCTTGCGTGCCGCGGGCGAGGCAGTGCATGCGCTGCGCGAGGCCGCCGCGGAGGAGGAACCCGCTGAGTTCGAAGCCGAGTACGTGCACGTGCCCGCACCCGACCGCGAGGTGACGGTGTCGCGGGCGATGGATGGCGGGTGGAACGTTGAGGGTGCCAGGATCGAGCGGTTGGTGATCAGGACCGACATGAACAACGAGGAGGCGGTGGCGTACCTGCAGCGCAGGCTCGTGAAGCTGGGCGTGGAGTCACGTCTGCTCGACGCAGGCGCACGCGATGGCGACACGGTGCACATCGGGCCAGTATCATTCGGATTCGAGGCACATTCGGGGGACGGAGAGGATCGTGTCTAGGCGCACGGTTGTCATCAAGGTCGGCAGCTCGACCGTGACCCGCCAGGACGGCGGGATCGACAGCGAGTACCTGCTATCGCTGGCCGACCAGGTCAGCAGATTGCGTACGAGCGGCGATCGTGCGGTCATCGTTACGAGCGGTGCGATCGCCGCGGGGATCGATGCCCTCGGCCTCGGTGCGCGGCCTTCCGACATGCCCACGCTCCAGGCCACTGCGGCCGTCGGTCAGGTGCGCCTGCTGGACGCCTATCGGGATGCGTTCGAGCCGTATTCGATCGAGGTCGGCCAGGTCTTGGTCACGCGCCACGACGTCGGCCACCGGCAGCAGTACTTGAACGCATGTCACACGCTGGAGCGGCTGTTGGATCTCGATGTCGTGCCGGTCGTCAACGAGAACGACACGACGGCGGTCGAAGAGATCAGGTTCGGCGACAACGACTATCTTGCAGCGCTCGTCGGGATGATGGTTCACGCGGACCTCGTCATCTTGCTCACCGACATCGAGGGTCTGTATAGCGCCGATCCGCGGACCGACGAGGAGGCGCACCTCGTCGAGCTGGTGGACAATCTCACCGATGAGCACGTGGCGGCCGCCGGAGGCGCAGGGACGGCAGTCGGGAGCGGCGGCATGGCGACGAAGCTCGAGGCCGCGCGCGCTCTGCTGAAGGCCGGGATCCCGATGGTCGTGTGCGACGGTCAGCGCGCCGACGTGATCCTCGATGCGGTCGGGGGGAACCCGGTAGGAACCCTCTTCGCCGGCGGTGAAGCCGCGGTCAAGGGCAAGAAGCTCTGGCTGGCGTACGCCGGGCGTCCGAAGGGTTCCGTCACGATTGACGATGGCGCGAAGGTCGCCCTATGCTTGGGCGGAAAGAGCCTGCTCCCGGCCGGTGTAGTGAACGTGACCGGGAGCTTTGTCGTCGGCGATCCGGTCTCTGTCGAGGACAGCGAAGGGAACGTCGTCGCGCGTGGGCTGGCGGGTATGTCAGCCGAGGACCTCCAGAAGGTGCGGGGCCTGAAGACCGGTGAGATCGCCCAGGTTCTTGTATCGTGGAACGGTTCTGAAGTCATCCATCGCGACCGCCTGGTGATCCTGTAGGTCCTGAGGCTGCGTAGAAGGGAAGGACACATGTCGGAGGTTCGCGATCTTGCGGCTCGCGCTCAACAGGCCGCACTGTCGCTCTCGAGCACGTCGACCGATCAGCGCAACCGGGCTCTTCTCGTGATGTCTCACGCGCTAGTGGCGAATCAGGACGAAGTCCTCGCGGCGAACGAAGCGGACATGGTGGCAGCGAAGGCCAAGGGGACCGCGCCGTCGCTACTGGACCGCCTCGAGCTCAATCCGATGAGGATCAAGGCCATCTCGGAGGCGCTGAAGAGTCTCTCGGTGCTGCCGGACCCCATCGGCGAGGTGCTCACGGGCTCGCGGCTCGCAAACGGCATCTGGCTCCAGCAGATCCGGGTGCCCATGGGTGTCGTGGCGATCATCTACGAGGCACGGCCCAACGTGACGGCGGATGCGACGGCGCTGTGCGTCAAGACCGGCAACGCGGTCATTCTCAAGGGCGGGTCCCTAGCCGTGAACTCCAACCTCGCGATCACGCGCGTGCTCTCGAACGCCGCGGTCGGCGCCGGTCTGCCCGAGGGCTGCATCCAGTCGGTGTCGTCCACGGAACGTGAGGCTGCCGAGGAGCTCATGGGCCTGCACGGGATGATCGATGTGCTCATCCCGCGTGGGGGTGCGGGGCTGATCAAGAGCGTGGTGGAGAACGCGAAAGTTCCGGTGATCGAGACCGGCGTCGGCAACTGTCACGTCTACGTGCACGAGAAGGCCGATCGTGAAATGGCCAAGCGCATCGTCCTGAACGCCAAGTGCTCCAGGCCGGGGGTCTGCAATGCGGCAGAGACGCTGCTTGTAGATGAGGCGGTGTATGAGGTGGCCCTGCCTCCGATCCTCAAGGCACTCGAGGATGCGGGCGTGACGATCTGCGCGGACGACAAGACCCGCGCGCTGGGCGCGGTGATGCGGGTCAATCCGGCAACCGAAGAGGACTGGGCAACGGAGTATCTCGACCTCAAGATCGCGTGCAAGGTCGTGAGCGGGATAGACGAGGCTATCCGCCATATCAACACCTACGGCACGAAACACAGCGAGGCCATCGTCACCGAAGACTACACGGCTGCCGTGCGATTCCTGAATGAAGTGGACGCCGCAGCGGTGTACGTCAACGCGTCAACACGGTTTACCGACGGCGGCGAATTCGGCCTCGGCGCCGAGATCGGCATCTCGACGCAGAAGCTGCACGCTCGCGGGCCGATGGGTCTTGCGGCGCTCACTACCACCAAGTGGGTTGCGATGGGGAGCGGTCAGATACGGGAGTGAGAAAGCAACTCCGGCTCGGCATCATGGGCGGCACGTTCGACCCGATCCACTACGGTCACCTCGTCGCCGCCGAAGAGGCGCTCGTCCAGTTCAATCTGGACCGCGTCGTGTTCATGCCTACAGGTGAGCCGGTCCGAAAGACGCACAGGCTGGTGACTCCAGCCGAGCACCGCTACCTGATGACTGTGATCGCGACCGCGAGCAACCCGGACTTCGAGGTGAGCAGACTTGAGATCGACCGTCCGGGCGTGACGTATACGGTCGATACCATGCTCGAGCTTCGGACGATCCACGGTTCCGAGACGGAGCTGTTCTTCATCACCGGCGCTGACGCCATTCTCGACATCCTCACATGGAAGGACTCGCAGCGCCTCGCCGACACGTGCACACTCATCGCCGCCACGAGACCCGGCTACGACCTCTCGCGTCTGTCGCAGCGGCCCGAGTCGGCCGAGTTCAAGATCGAGCTGATGGAGGTGCCGGCACTCGCCATATCCTCGACCGATATCCGGACGCGGATCGTAGCCAAGCGGCCGGTGAGGTACCTGTTGCCCGAGGCGGTGGCCACCTATATCCGCAAGAACCGGCTCTACGAGGGGGCGGCGTGACCGTCACGTACGAACAGGCGCACGAGCTGGTCGAGCGACGGCTGTCGGCGGCCAGCCTCGGGCACTCGGAACGCGTGGCCGCCACCGCCGCGCATCTTGCGTCCCAGTACGGCGAGGATCCCGAGGCGGCCCGGCTCGCCGGCTTGCTCCACGACTGGCATCGCGAGATGCCCGCGGAGGAGCTGCTGCAACGCGCGCGCGAGCTCGGGATCGAGGTGACCGACGTCGATGAGGCCGTCCCGTATCTGCTGCACGGTCCGGTCGCACAGGCGGACCTGTCCCGCGAGATCCCCGGCATCTCCGAGGAGGTGCTGGTCGCCGTCGGCGCACACACCTACGGTGTGCCGGACATGCCGCGGCTCGCGATGATCGTCTACATCGCAGATGTGATGGAACCGAACCGCCACCAGGAAGGCGCGAGCGCGCTCCGTGCCTCGGCAGGAATCCGCACGCTCGACGACCTCTTCGCCGAGGCGTATGCGGCTTCGCTCAACCACCTTGTCGAGCGCCGGAGGCGCATCCACCCGCAGACCGTGTCCACCTGGAACGACATCGCCGCAAGGACGCAGCGGTGACGGCACAGCGTCGTGACAGCCGCGGAAGCGGCAGACTCCGGGCCAGCGTGCCCGCGGGCGAGGACTATCCGCGCCGGCGGACGCATCGAGAGCCGGATCCGGCGACCTCGCCGGGATGGCGGGCATCGAAGCGCTCATCGAAGCTGGGCAAGCGCGTGCGCAAGGACTCGCGCTCGGCGCAGCGCAGGCAACGCCTGAGCGAAGGAGTGCGCGCGACCAAGAACGGCGTCCTCGGGATGCTCCAGATCATCGGCACGGCGATGGCGGGAGCGGTCGGGCTCGTGCTCGTGCTCGCTCTGCTGGCGTTAGGCGTCAATGCCGGCGCCCGATGGATGGCCAAGCGTGATGCGGAGAGGGCGGCAACCCCGGAAGCGATGGCCGAGAAGGCGCGCGAGAACCTGCTGATCGTAGGAACCGACGGGACGACCGCCGAGTTCCTGGCGGTGCGCCTCGACGAGCGCGACGACCAGATCCTCGGCATCGCGATTCCGAGCGGCGCGTTCATGGAGGTCCCGGGGCAGGGGTTCGAGCGAGTGGGGGACAGCTACAGTGCGGGCATCGGGGTGTCGCTGGCCGCGGTGTCGAACTACCTGACAGTGCCGTTCGAGCACTACGTCATCGTGGATGTCACCGTCTATCAGGACGCGCTCACCAACCAGAGTCTCCGGAACGTCATGGCCAACGCGCAGGAAACCGATCTCGACGACAAGCAGCGGGAGCAGATCACGGAGTTCATCGACTCGGTCAGCGGCGACCGCACCGCGCTCGTACCGCTTCCGGTCAAGCCCATCGATCTGGGCGGGCAGACCTTCTTCGAGCCGCAACGCGACAAGATCGCCGACCTGCTCCTGAGCTGGTGGGACGTGAAGCTTGGCGCCGAGGACTCGGCGGTGCGCGTGATCATCTACAACGGAGCAGGCACGCCCGGGATCGCGGGAATAGCCGCTCAGCAGCTCATCGCCGCCGGCATGCGGGTGGTCGACACGAAGAACGCCGACAGGTTCGACTACGACGCCACACTCGTGGTGGTGCAGAGCGGCGTGCCCGAGCAGGGCGAGCAGGTGCGGGCGGCCCTGGGGACCGGCGAAGTGAGTGAGGACCCGTCTGACCAAGACGTGGCGGACGTGATCGTGATAATCGGCCGGGACTACGAGCCGCCGGCCTCCAGCAATCAGTGACCGAGGGGAGTGCTGTTCTGGAACCACGGGAGATAGCGATCCTTGCCGCCGCTGCGGCCAGCGACAAGAAGGCGGAAGACATCGTTGTGCTCGACGTGGCGGAGACGCTAGTCATCACGGCGTATTTCGTCATAGCCACCGGCAGCAGCGATCGTCAGGTACGGAGCATCGCCGACGAGATCGAGGACCGGCTGCGCAGGGAGGCTGGCGTGAAGCCGATGGGCCGAGAGGGCGAGCGCGAGGGGAAGTGGGTGTTGCTCGACTTCGCGGACGTCGTGGTGCACGTGTTCCAACCCGAGGAGCGCGACTTCTACCGGCTCGACAAGCTGTGGTCGGACGCGCCGAGAGTCGATGTGCCCGAAGGTGTCTCGGCCACCGTCGCGCAGGGCTAGACCCCGTGGTCCGGACGCTTCGGCAGTATTGGATCCAGCTTGCGCTAGTCGGCGTAGCCGCCGTCTGGGGCGGAACCTTCGTCATCGTGAAGAACGCCGTAGCGCAGTACCCGCTGTACGCGTTTCTGGCGCTCCGCTTCGCCATAGCCGCGATCGCCTTTGCGGCCGTTTCTCCGGCATCGGTTCGCCTGATGCGTCGCGAGACGCTTGGCGTCGGACTGCTCGCGGGCGCCTTCCTCACCGCCGGCTACGTGTTCCAGACGTGGGGCCTGCAGGACACCAGCGCCTCGAAGGCCGCATTCATCACGGGCATGTTCGTCGTGATCACGCCGGTGCTGCAGGCGCTGTTGCTGCATCGTGCCCCCGGCACTCGCATGGTGTTGGGTGTCGCCCTGGCGGTGGCCGGACTCTGGCTGCTGTCCGGCGGCGGAGGCGGCGGGTGGACGGTCGGTGACACCCGTGTGTTCCTCTGCGCGGTGGCCTACTCGGGACATATGATCGTGCTGGGGGGCATCGGGCACCATCACGACATACGTCCGCTCACGCTCGTTCAGCTCGCGACGGTCGCGGTGGTGTGCGGTGCGGTATCCGCGGCGTTCGAGTCCGCGGGGCTGCCCCCTGGTGCTGACGTCTGGGGCGCTCTGGTTCTGACCGGGGTGCTTGGATCGGCCGTGGCGTTCGCGGTGCAGACATACGCGCAGAGGTTCCTCTCGCCGACGAAGACCGCGCTCATCCTCACCTCCGAGCCGGCGTTCGGCGGCATCTTCGGGTGGTTCGCGGGGGAGCGTCTCGGCATCGGCGGACTGGCCGGAGCGGCGCTGATCCTCTCGGGCATGGTGGTCTCTGAGCTGCTCGGCGCGAAGGCGCCCGGCGAGGGCGAAGCGGCGTTCGAGCCGAGCGTGGAAGGCCCCCCGGTCCGGCTCGGAGGGGAGTAGGCCGACGAGGCCTGCACGAGCGTTGACCGGCCAGGCGAGGGTGCTATACTGTCGCTCGCGCCTCACGAGGCGACCCAGATGTGGGGCCATAGCTCAGCTGGGAGAGCGCATGGCTGGCAGCCATGAGGTCAGGGGTTCGATCCCCCTTGGCTCCACCAAACACAAGACCCGATGCCCGCTGCGAGAACCGCAGCGGGCATCGCTGTCGTCTTGAGGGTAAGAACCGGGCTGAGGTCCCGAGTCGGGAGGACGAGATGACGCGGCGTGTGATGCTCTTGGTTTCGCTGGCCTTGTCGCTGGCGCTCACACTGGCGGCCTGCGACAGGGGCGTACGGGTCGACGATGAGGACTACGGCACGACAGTGAAGGTCGCGTCCGGCGAAACGCTCATCGTACGCCTCGGGTCCAACCGGACCACCGGCTACGGGTGGCGGGTGCGCGATCTGCCGGACTGTCTCGCGCAGGACGGAGAGCCCGAGTACGAGTCGAAGGGCGCGCCGGGCATGATGGGTGCACCGGGCGAGGAGACGTGGCGCTTCACCGCAGGAGATGCCGGAGAGGGAGCGCTCGTTCTCGAGTACGTGCGGTCGTGGGAGGAAGAGCAGCCGCCGGCGAACCTCTACGAGATCAACGTCGTGGTGGAGTAGCCCGCGCTTCCGCCCGGGGTGCGTGGCCTGCCGCTTCCGCTACAATGATGCGCACCGTCGCAGTACTTGAGAGTGGAGGCACGTCCGTGGCGCGTCCGTACGAACCGCACTCGTTCGAGGAGAAGTGGCAGTCCGTCTGGGACGCCGAGGGTCTGTACTCGGTGACCGAGGACCCCGGCAAGCCGAAGAAGTACGTCCTCGAGATGTTCCCGTACCCCTCCGGCGACATCCACATGGGGCACGTGCGCAACTACTCCATCGGCGACGTTATCGCCCGCTTCTCGGTGATGCGCGGCTACAGCGTGCTCCATCCGATCGGCTGGGACGCTTTCGGCCTGCCTGCGGAGAATGCCGCCATCAAGAGCTGCACCCACCCGGCCAAGTGGACGTACGCGAACATCGAGACGCAGGCGGCTTCATTCAGGCGGATGGGCTTCAGCTACGACCCCGAGCGCATGGTGCGCTCGTGCGATGTGGAGTACTACCGGTGGGGCCAGTGGATATTCCTCAAGTTCTGGGAACGCGGGTTCGTCGAGCGCAAGAAGTCACCGGTCAACTGGTGTCCTTCGTGCAAGACCGTGCTCGCCAACGAGCAGGTGATCGGTGACGGCGTGTGCTGGCGCTGCAAGACTCCGGTGGAGAAGCGCGAACTCGAGCAGTGGTTCTTCAAGATCACCGAGTACGCGCAGGAACTCCTCGACGATCTCGATACGCTTGCCGGGTGGCCCGAGCGTGTGAAGACGATGCAGGCGAACTGGATCGGACGCTCCGAAGGCGCCGAAGTCGATTTCGAGGTCTGCGACGCCGGCGGCGAGCCTTCGGGCGAGACCATCACCGTGTTCACCACCCGGCCGGACACCCTCTTCGGCTGCTCGTTCTTCCTGCTCGCTCCGGAGCATCCGCTAGTCAGCGCGCTGGTCTCCGGTACCGCCCACGAGTCCGACGTGCAAGCGGTCGTGAAGGCCGCTGCGCGGGAGACCGCTGTGGAGCGTGCGAGCGGTGAAGCCGAGAAGCTCGGCGCGTTCACCGGACGGTTTGTGGTGAATCCCGTGAACCGCCAGAAGGTGCCGATTTGGGTCAGCAACTACGTGCTCATGGAGTACGGCACCGGAGCGGTCATGGCGGTACCCTCAGGTGACCAGCGTGACTTCGAGTTCGCCCGCAAGTACGGCCTGCCAATCCCACCTGTGATCGTGGCCGAGGATGATTCGCTGCACGAGAAGCTCTCCGGCACGCGCGAACGCGTGATGGACGACGTGCCGTGGGCGCAGGCGTACGACGGCTACGGGACGATGGTGCAGTCGGGGCAGTTCACGGGCATGCGCGGAGGCAAGGCCTCAGAGGGTATGAAGGCGGTCACCGAGTGGCTCGAGTCGCGCGGACAGGGCCGCTTCAGCATCAACTTCCGGCTGCGCGACTGGCTCATCAGCCGTCAGCGCTACTGGGGCAACCCGATCCCGGCGATCCACTGCCCGGTGTGCGGACTTGTGCCCGTACCTGAGGATCGGCTGCCGGTCGTGCTGCCGATGGATGTCGACATCACCAGGGGCGAGACGCTCGCGGACCACCCCGAGTTCTACGAGACGACCTGCCCGCGATGTGGAGGTCCCGCCAGGCGCGAGACCGACACGATGGACACGTTCACCTGTTCGAGCTGGTACTACTTCCGCTACTGCGATGCGCGCAACGACGCGCAGGCCTTCTCGCGCGCCCGTGCCGACTACTGGATGCCCGTGGACCAGTACATCGGCGGCATCGAGCATGCCATCCTGCACCTGCTCTACTCGCGGTTCTTCACCAAGGTCTTCGCCGACATGGGCCTCGCGGCCGCGCGCGAGCCGTTCACGAACCTTCTCACGCAGGGCATGGTGAAGAAGGACGGCGAGACGATGTCCAAGTCCAAGGGCAACGTCGTTGCGCCGGAGGATATGGTGGCCAAGTACGGTGCCGACGCGCTGCGTGCGTTCATCCTCTTCATGGCGCCGCCGGACAAGGATCTCGACTGGAACCAGGACGGGCTCGAAGGTATGTCCCGGTTCCTCGGCAGACTGTGGCGGTACGTGAGCGACGTGGCCGAAGCATCCGATCCCGGGCCGCTCGATTCGGCAGCGATTTGCGACACGGCAGGCAAGGCGCTCCTGCGCGAGCGGCATCGCGTGACCGGGAAGGTGACCGACGACATCGAGGCATTCGGCTTCAACACGGCGATCTCCGCGATGATGGAGCTCCTCAATGCGGCCGGCGACTACCGGCGCGACGCACCCGCGGGCTCTCGCAGCGCGGCTCTGGAGCGCGACGTGGCCGAGACGCTCGTGCTGCTCGTGGCGCCGTTCGCCCCGCATATGGCCGAGGAGCTGTGGCGTGAGGTGCTGGGGCACCCGGGCTCGGTGCACAGGGAGCCGTGGCCCGCGTCCGATCCCGCGCTTGCGGCGGCCGACGAGGTCGAGATCGCGGTTCAAGTGAACGGCAAGGTGCGCGCGAAGCTCACGATCGCGGCCGATGCGTCAGAGGACGCCATTCGCGAGGCGGCGCTCGGCCTGCCGAAGGTGCTGGAGCATCTCGAGGGCCTGACGGTACGCAAGGTCGTGGTGGTGCCGGGCAAGCTCGTGAGCGTGGTGGCTACTGCCTGACGTCCCGGCTTCGCGTGCGTTGACATCGCGGCAAGGTCCGCGTGAGATCCGGCTACGAGTCCGAGCGCACTGTGTGAACGGACGCCCCCTCCGTCCTCATGATGGAGGGGTGTCGTGTGTCGATCCTCGAATCCGATCGCGTTCGCGAGCTGCTCGACCGCGCGGGTCTGGGCGGTCTCGGCCCGTGCACGCTCCGAATCGTTCTTGCGGCTGTGGCGCTCGTGGCGGGTCTCGGTCTCTGGCGCTTCTGGCCCTCGGCGCCTGCGCCCGAGATGGCGTTCGACGACGCCCCCTCGGCTGACGGCGCGGTCGCGGGCCCGGAGGCCGAAAGCGCCGAGGCGACGTGCGTGGTGGTGCACGTCGCGGGCGCGGTGATGCGGCCGGGTGTCTACGCGCTGCCGTTAGGCAGCCGGGTCACGGATGCCGTTAGCGCCGCCGGAGGCGGTATCGGCGACGCGGCGCTGGACAGCCTCAATCTCGCACGCATCATCGCCGACGGTGAGCAGGTTTACGTGCCGACGGCACAGGAGGCCGCGTCGGGTACCGCGTCCCCGGCCGCTGCGGCTGCGGGCGCGAGCGGTGGTTCGGGAGCGGCAGGTACGGTGGACATCAACACCGCTTCGGCCGCTGAACTGGACGAGCTCCCTGGCGTCGGTCCGTCAACGGCACAGAAGATCGTGGACGACCGCGAGCTCAACGGACCATTCGCGACGCCTGAGGACCTCATGCGGGTCTCCGGTATCGGCGCGAAGAAGTTCGAGGCACTGAAGGACTTCGTGACCTGCGGGTGAACGGCCCGCCGGCACGGCCCGACCTGCCCCCCGTCGTGTGGTTCGCCCTAGCGATGGCGGCCGGCTGCGTCATCGGCGAAGCGGTGAGTTGGCGGATCGCCGAAGGATTCGGCGTCGCAATCGCTCTGCGGGCGCTACTGCCGGCGGGGTCCGGCACGGCGATCGCGGCGGCAGTCGGCTGGAGACGGGCAGCCCTACGCCCGGTGGCCGCGCTGCTGTGCGGCGGCCTGATCGCCGGTGTCTTGCTCTCGGGACTGCAGGGTGCCGCGTGGCAGCGGCAAGTGCGCACCGCCGGCGCGTGTGGCGCTCGAGAGTGGGCCGGCACCGTGGAGGCCGACCCGCTGCCCGGGGCGTTCGGCGTCGTTGTTCGAGTGAGGATCGAAGGCGGACCTCTCGACGGCGCCCGCGTTCGTGTCGGGTGGCCCGCAGAGACGTTGGCTCCGGAGGTAGGGCGCACCGTGCGGTTCGCGGCAATCCTGAAGCCGTTGCCGTGCAGCGAACCGTGGGCGCGTCGTACGGCGAGATCGGGTGTTTGCGCGACTGGCAACGCCTGGCGCGCCGAGGTGGGCGGGTGGCGACCGGGACCGACCGGACCGCTCTTCGCGTGGCGCCAGGATGCGCTCGCGCGGATGCACTCGGTCGAAGGTCCGGGTGGCGATCTGGCCGAGGGCATCGTACTCGGCGACCGGCGGCGGCTGACGGGCACGGACGCCGACGAGGACTTCAAAGTGCTCGGGCTGACGCACCTGGTCGCGGTATCCGGCTCGCACCTCGCGCTCGCATGCGCCGCAGTGGCGTTCTTGTGCAGGCTGCTACGGGTGCCGAAGCGCCCGCTTGTCGTGGCGACCGTCGCGGCTGGCGCGGCGTATGCGGTGGTGACCGGCATGCCCTACTCGGCGCTGCGGTCCCTCCTGATGCTCGCGGTCGGCGGTGGAGCCGAGCTGATCGGCCGCAGGAGCAGCGGACTCGCGTCTCTGGCAACTGCGCTCATCGGCGTTCTGTTGCTGGAGCCGTGGTCGGTCTTCGACACTGGGCTGCAGCTCTCCGCTTTCGCGGTATGCGGTCTGCTGCTGTTCGGTTCTCTTGCCACCGAGTGGCTGACCCGCGGGCTGGCCGGTCCGGCGCGCCTGGCCGCGGGCACGTTGGCGCTGACGCTTGTGGCCCAGTTCATGACGGCACCGGTCGTCGCCGGAAGCTTCGGGATGCTCTCACTGCTGGCGCCGCTAGCCAACGCGTATGCGGGGCCGATGGTCTCGCTTGCGCTGCTGCTCGGCCTTGGCGCAGCCGTCACAGGGGGAGTGCTGCCGGACGTCGCAGAGTTGGGAAGCCGCGCGTGTGCGGGAGTGCTTGCCGCCGCGGCGTGGATCGCTTCGTGGATGGCACGGTTGCCGGGTGCCGCTATCGCTCTCGGGGCGGGTCCGGCGCTCGTCCTGGGCACGGTGGTTGCGGCCGCGGCACTCTGGGTCTGGTGGCCGCTGCCGCGCGCGCCGAGGGCGGGTCTCCGCGCGCTTTCGGCGGCAACGTGCGTGACGCTACTGCTCGCTCTCGGGCCCGCGCCTATGCGACGGGCGACGATCACGGTGCTCGATGTCGGTCAGGGCGATGCGATCCTCGTGCGGGACAGCGGGCGGGCGATGCTCGTGGACGTCGGCTCCGATCCCACGGTGTTGCGGCGGGCGCTCGCCCGCACGGGCGTGCGGGTCATCGACGTGCTGGTGCTCACGCATGCTCATGGTGACCACACCGGCGGTGCGGGCGGTCTCTCGGGGGTGGTCCAGGTCGGGTGGATCGCGGTTCCCGATGTCGGGGAGGACGAAGCGGGATGGAGCGCGTCGGCACGTGACCCGATGCCCGGGAACGCGGCGTGGGACGGGCCGGACGCGCCGGTTCGTGCCGTGAGCGCCGGCGACTCCTGGCGGATCGGCGGAACGCGGGTGCGCGTGATCTGGCCCGCGGGCGACTCGCCGGGTGACCTGAAGACGAACGACACGAGCGTGGTGCTGCAGATCAGCCGCGGGGCGTTCGACATGGCACTCACGGGCGACGCAGAGGGCGTCGCGCAGAGCGGGATGATCGCCCAAGGTGAGCTGCACCAGGTCGAGGTGCTGAAGGTGCCGCACCATGGGAGCACTAACGGGCTCACCGCCGAGGGTCTGGCCGGGTGGTTGCCGCAAGACGCGATCATCAGCGTCGGAGCGGGTAACGACTTCGGTCACCCGTGTCCGGAGACACTCGAACTGCTCGGCACCTCCGGGATACGGGTGTACCGGACAGACGAGTGTGGCGATATCGAGGTGGCCGTCCGCTCCTCGGGCTATAGCATCCGTACCGCGCGGCGTGGAAGCCCGAGCGCCGTTCGTGCGAGAATGCAGCCTGGTGGCCGCCTGGTTCTCGCCGCTCACCGCCGCGACTCGGGCACGGCTGAAGAAGAAGGGCTCAGTGGCAGTCAAGACGATAGAAGAGCTGAAGCCCGTCTACCTCATCTTCGGGGAAGAGGACCTGCTCCTGGAGCGCGCGCTCCGCCGCCTTCGGGATCGCGTCGCGAAGTCCGCAGACCTCGACTTCAACTTCGAGGCGTTCGACGGCGAGACCGCCGACGCTACCGCGGTGGTCGCGGCCGCGAACACGCTGCCGTTCGCATCGGAGAAGCGCCTGGTCATCGTCCGGGGGGTCGATCGGATGCTCGCAACCGGCCAGGCCGTGCTCGCCGAATACGCGCAGGACCCTGCTCCGACGGCGTGTCTCGTCCTGGTCGCGCGCAAGATGCGGAAGGACTCGAAACTGCTCAAGGCGGTGGCGGCACTCGGCGGGGTCGCCGAGTACCAGGCGCCGAAGCGCAACGAGTATCCCGGATGGGTCATCGAGCTGTTCGCATCGAAGGGTCGCAGGCTGTCGCATGACGGCGCAGTGGCGCTGGTGGCGGCGGTCGGCCGTGATCTCCGCCGGCTGGAGACGGAGTCGGAGAAGGTTCTCGCGTTTGTGGGGAACCGCGCCGACATCTCGCGTGAGGACGTCGTGAACGTGGTCTCGGAGACCGCGCCGGTGTCGGTCTTCGACTACCTGAACGCACTGGGTGCGCGGGAGTGTTCGACTGCGCTTGCGCGGCTCAACGACCTCATCGCGGATGGCGAGGACTTGTACGGCATCCTGGCCATGACGGACCGTCACATCAGAACGCTCGTCAGCACGCGCGCCATGGTCGAGCGCGGTGCGACACGTCTCGAAGTGCAGCAGTCGGTCGGGATGGCCGACTGGCAGGCGCGCGTTGCCATGGAGCAGGCGGCACGCTTCACGCCCGAGGAGCTATCGAGGGCGCTTCGTTCTGCTGCGGCGCTTGAGGCCAGGATGAAGTCAGGCAGGGGCGAACCGAAGGTGCTTCTCGAGATGTGGTTGGTCTCGGTCTGCAACCGGGACTAAGCGCCCGAGGCGAGTCCGCTCATGAAGAAGGGCCGGTTGTCCGGCCCTTCTGCAATGCATGCGAGTCCGAGTGTTCTAGCCCTCGAGGCCGTTCACCTTCGCCATGACGCCGGACTTGCGGTTCGCGGCCTGGTTCTTGTGGATGACGCCGGCGCTGGCCGCCTTGTCCAGCGCTCGCGATGCCTGCCGGGCGGCATCGAGGGCGGCAGGCTTGTCGCCCGTGGCGACCGCTGCGTCGACACGCTTGATCGCGGTCTTGAGCGCGGACTTCACGGACTTGTTGCGCATGCGCGCCTTCTCATTGGTGAGAATTCGCTTCTTCTGGCTCTTGATGTTCGCCACGTGCTGTTCCTCCAGCCTTACGTACGATGGTGCCCGTCGCAGTGGGGTGCGGACGAACCGCACGAGGATAGCACAGGGGAGGGGGGTCGCCAATACACTGTGCAAGCGGGCGCTCGGCTATCTCTACTGCGGGCGCCTGCGCTATCCTTACGCTCCGATGACTGACCCCGCCCTCATACGCAACTTCTCGATCATCGCGCACATCGACCACGGGAAATCGACCCTGGCCGACCGGGTGCTGCAGCTCACGCACACCGTCGCCGACCGCGACATGCAGGATCAGCTGCTCGACTCGATGGATATCGAGCGCGAGCGCGGCATCACCATCAAGGCGCAGGCCGTGCGCGTGATGTACGACGCCGATGACGGCAATACGTATCAGCTGAACCTCATCGACACGCCGGGGCATGTCGACTTCACGTACGAGGTCTCGCGTTCACTCGCCGCATGCGAGGGCGTGATTCTGGTGGTCGACGCCGCACAGGGCGTCGAGGCGCAGACGGTTGCCAACGCGCTCATGGCGATGAACGCGCACCTCGAGATCATCCCGCTCATCAACAAGATCGACCTGCCCGCCGCCGACCCCGAGCGCGTGCGGCACGAGATCGAGGAGGGACTGGCGATCCCCGCCGACGAGGCAGTGCTGGCGAGCGGGAAGACCGGCGAGGGGGTCCGCGATGCGCTCGAGGCGGTGGTGCGCCTCGTGCCGCATCCCGTCGGCAATCCGGACGCGCCGCTCAAGGCGCTCATCTTCGACTCGTACTTCGACACCTATCGGGGTGTCGTAGCGCTCATCCGCGTTGTCGACGGTCACGTCACCAAGGGCATGAAGGTGCGCATGATGGCGACCTCCACGGTCACCGACGTGGAGGAAGTGGGCGTCCGGCGCCCCGCCAACACGCCGGTGGACACGCTCGGCGTGGGGGAGGTCGGGTACCTCATCACAGGCCTCAAGGACCCGTTGCTCGTGAAGGTCGGCGACACCGTCACGCTTGCGAAGCACGGCGCCACCGAACAGCTGCCGGGCTACCGCGATGTGAAGCCGATGGTGTACACGGGCCTGTTCCCGATCGACGGCGACCAGTACCCGGATCTGCGCGACGCGCTGGAACGCCTGACGCTGAACGACCCGGCGCTGATCTGGGATCCCGAGAGCAGCCACGCGCTCGGCTTCGGATTCCGCGTGGGTTTCCTCGGACTGCTCCACATGGAGGTCGTGAAGGAGCGTCTCGAGCGCGAGTTCTCACTCGACCTTCTCGCCACAGCGCCGAGCGTGGAGTACCACGCGTACCTCACCAAGGGCGAGATGCTGGCGGTGCATTCGCCGCAGGACATGCCGGATCCGGGGCATCTTGAGCGCATCGAGGAGCCGTACCTGCGAGTGACGATCCTGGTGCCGCCCGACTACGTGGGGCCGGTGATGGAGCTCTCCGACCAGCGGCGCGGCGCGTTCAAGGACATGCAGTACCTCTCGGCTACCACCGTGGAGATGCACTACGAGATGCCACTCTCCGAGCTCATCATGGACTTCTTCGACCAGCTCAAGAGTCGCACCAAGGGCTATGCGAGCCTCGACTACGAGTACATAGGCTACCGGGAGAGCAACCTCGTGAAGCTAGACATCCTGCTCGCGAGCAAGCCTGTGGACGCGCTGTCGTTCATCGTGCACCGCGACAAGGCGTATGCCCGCGGCAAGGTGCTCACCGAGAAGCTCCGCGAGATCATCCCCCGGCAGATGTTCGAGGTCCCGATCCAGGCCGCGATTGGCGCGAAGATCATCAGCCGGGAGACGGTCAAGGCCAAACGCAAGGACGTGCTGGCCAAGTGCTACGGCGGTGACATCACCCGCAAGCGCAAGCTCCTCGAGAAGCAGAAAGAGGGCAAGAAGCGCATGAAACAGGTGGGATCGGTGGAGATTCCGCAGGAGGCGTTCATGGCCATCCTGAAGGTCGATGAGTAGCCCGGCCGAAGAAGCGCGAGTCCCGCTTCCCGCACACCTCTACGTGCACGTGCCGCTGTGCCGCTCGAAGTGCTCATACTGCGACTTCTTCTCTCGAGCCGACGACGGCTCGGTCTCGCACTCCGAACTCGTGGACGAGACCGTCGCGCTGCTCCGTGGTTGGCTCACGCCGAAGGTCCACGCGGTGCCGCTCGAGACGCTGTACGTCGGCGGGGGCACGCCGACCGTGCTCGGCACTGATCTGGTGCGCCTGTTGCGCGAGATTGCCGCAGCGATTCCGCTGGCGCCCGGCGCTGAGGTGACCGTCGAAGCTAATCCCGAGTCACTCACGCGAGAGCTGGCCGACGCGCTCGCATCCGCGGGAGTCACGCGTGTGAGCGTGGGCGTGCAGTCGCTGGACGATGCTGCGCTGCGATGGCTGGGCCGGTGTCACGATGCGGCCGGTGCGATGGATGCGATGCGAGTGGTGCGTGAGGCGGGGATGAACCTCGCCTGCGACCTGATCGCAGGCGTTCCGGGCATGTCTGCCGAGGGATGGCGGGCGGCGCTTGAGAGCGTCGTCGGGGCGGGTGCGGAGCACGTGTCGGTCTACCCGCTCACGATCGAGGACGGGACGCCGCTTGCGAGTGCGATTGAACGCGGAGAGATTGCGGCGCCGGATGAGGATGAGGCCGCAGAGGCGATGCGCGCTGCCTCAGAAGTGCTCCGCACCGGTGGTCTCGAACGCTATGAGGTCGCGAACTACGCGCTGCCGGGACGGGAGTCGCGGCACAACTCGGCATACTGGACGGGCAGGCCGTATCTCGGCATCGGCGGGGGAGCGCACGGCATGCTCGACGCCGCGCAGGCACGCGCAACCGGGTTGGCGACCGGAGACTTCAACTTGGGCCGCCTTCGGTACGCCTACGTTTCGGAGCTGCTCCCGGACGCTCCCGGAGCTCCGTTCTCGCTCGTCGAGTCGTTGACGTCTGACGAGGCCGCGCGCGAGGACGCGATGCTCGGCATGCGGATGACCTGCGGGATTGCCGACGAACTCGCGGAGCACGCGGGTGTCGTCCGCGCGCTGGGAGCGCTGGCGGCCGACGGGCTCGTACTGAGCGAATGTGGGCGGTGGCGGCCGACGGAGCGCGGATGGCTCTTCGGCAACGAGGTGTTCGGGCGCCTGTGGAGCGATGCGGAGCGTTTGACCCCTCCACACCCGCGCCCTAGAATCGTCTGGCACTCGGCAGGTGTGAGTGCCAGGAGGCGCTGATGCTCAACGACCGCCGGCGGACGGTGCTATCCGCCCTCGTAGACGAATACATCGCAAGCGTGCAGCCGGTGGGCTCCAAAGTCCTCGTCGAGCGGTATCACCTGGGTTGCAGTCCCGCGACCGTGCGCTCCGAGCTTGCCGCGCTCGAGGAGACCGGCCTCGTGTTCCAGCCGCACGTCTCGGCGGGCCGGATCCCCACGGACATCGGCTACCGCGCGTACGTGGATGACGTCGTGGGCACAGGAGAGCAGCGGCTGGCGAGCGTCGACGACGAGCGCATCCGCACCTTCTACGCCGAGGTCGAGCACGAACTCGGCGACGTGCTGCGAGAGACGTCGGTGATGCTCTCGAAGCTCACGTCGTACGTGGCTGTCGTGGCTGCTCCGACGCTTCGCCGGGCGCGCATTCGTCGAGTGACGCTCGTGCCGCTTGCGCCGCGCCGCGCTCTCGTCGTGGTCGTCACCGACTCCGGGCAGGTCGCGAACCGTCAGATCGAGTTCGAACGGGACGTGACCGCTGAGTCGCTCGAAAGCGTCGAGGCGTATCTCTCGCGCACGCTCGACGGAGCGCCGGGCGGGGAGGCCGAATCCGTGCGTCGAGAGATCGAAGGCGTCGCGGGGCACGAAGCGCATGTCGCCCTGCGCGTTCTCGACGTGGTGCTCGAGTGCCTCGTGGAAGCAGACGAGGATCGTGTGCTCACGGGGGGCGTCTCCGCGCTGCTCGCGCATCCGGAGTTCAGCGACCCGGCAGCTGTCCGGCCGCTCGTGGGGCTGCTCGAGGACGGGTACGCGATGCTCACGGTGCTCTCGGACGTGATGCGCGCCACCAGCGTGGAGGTACGAATCGGACGCGAGAACCCTTCGGCGGCACTGGGTCACGCGAGCTTCGTCGCCGCCCGGTATGGGGACGGGGACTCGGGCGGCATCGTCGGCGTGATCGGCCCGACACGGATGGACTACCGTCGTGCCATGTCGGCCGTGCGCAGCGTATCGAGCGCGCTCACTGACGTGCTGGAATCCTAGAGCTGGAGGGTCACCTGTGAGCCCTGTCGACTACTACGAGCTGCTCGGTGTGGAGCGCGAGGCGTCCGCCGACGAGATCAAGAGCGCGTTCCGCAAGAAGGCCCGTGAGACGCATCCCGACGTGAACGATGGTCATGGTGCCGAGGAGACGTTCAAGCAGATCAACGAGGCGTACGAGATCCTCTCGGACCCGGACAAGCGTGCGCGCTACGACCGCTTCGGCACAGCCGACCCGCGCGCCGCGGGCGGCTTCGGGGCGGACTTCGGCGGCGACTTCTTCGACATGAACGACCTGTTCAGCGTCTTCTTCGGCGGCGGTCGCGGCGCCGGGGGAAGGCCGAGTCCGGACGGCAGGGACATGCGGACGCAGGTGACCGTGACACTGGAGGACGCGGCTACCGGCGCGCCGGTGGACGTGACCATCACGCACCCGATGAACTGCGCGACGTGTTCCGGCAGCGGTGCCGCCGAAGGCGGTTCGGCGCAGACGTGCCCTGCCTGCTCGGGTACCGGCCAGAAGCGTACGCAGAGGCGAACGTTTCTCGGCGTGATGGAGAGCAGCGCGCCGTGCGACCAGTGCGGCGCCACCGGCGTGATCCTCGACAAGCCATGCCTGACGTGCGATGGCCAAGGTCGCGTGAACGGCAGCGAGACAGTCCGCGTGACGCTGCCGGTGGGCATCCCGGACGGCTACACCCTGCGGGTGCCGGGCAAGGGCGAGGCCGGTATCCGCAACGCGCGCTCCGGAGACCTGCTCGTGACCGTGCGTGTCAAGCCGCACGAGTTCTTGCATCGCGAAGGCAACGACCTGCACGCGATGGCCGGAATCAATATCGCGCAAGCCGCGCTCGGCGGCGAGATCACGGTGCGGGGCCTCGACGGCGACGTGAAGGTCGCGTTCGGCGCAGGCGTGCACACCGGCGACAACGTCCGCATCCGTGGCCGTGGCATGCCGCGCATGGACGGCGGGCAGGGGGACTTCATCGTGCACCTCGACGTGCTGGCCCCGAAGAAGCTCAGCAAGCGCCAGAAGGAGCTGCTCGCAGAACTCGGCGAGAGCTTCGGCACCGGGCGCAAGGGCGACGAGCGCACTCCGCTCTCGAAGCTCAAGGACTGGCTGGGCGGGTAGATGGCGCTCCACCGATTCTTCGCCGAAGGGCCGGTCCCGGACTCGGGCGCGCTCCCGCTCGACGACCGTGCGGTGCATCACCTGCGTGACGTGCTGCGACTCGGCACCGGTGACGAGATCATCGTGGTGTACGCGGGTACGGCAGCGCGCGTGCGCCTCACGGACGTGGGCGTGTCGGTGAGAGGTGAGCGCATGGAGGACCTGCCGCCCGTTCGCCTGCCCCGAGTGACGCTCGTCCAGGGCCTGGCCAAAGGCGAGAAGATGGACGACATCGTCCGGCAGGCCACCGAGATCGGCGTATCGCGGATCGTGTCGTTTGCCGCCGAGCGCAGCGTCGTGAAGCTCGATGCGCGCAAGGCCGCTGAGCGCGTCGAACGTTGGCGGCGCATCGCCGCCGAGGCCGCGCAGCAGTCGCAGCGGGCGGACATCCCGGAGGTGCTGCCACTCGCCGCCGCGCGGGACTTGCCGTCGCTGCTGGCAGAATCGGCGGTGCTCGTGTGCTGGGAGGACGCAGCGGGTTCGCCGGGTATCGGCGAGGGGCTTGCGGCTCTTGCGCCGACCGACGGGCAGGACGTCGCCGTCGTGATAGGCCCCGAGGGCGGACTGACCGAGCACGAAGCGCGCATGCTGTCCGCCGAAGGCGCGGTCACAGTGTCGCTCGGCGAGACGATTCTTCGGACCGAGACGGCCGGGGTCGTCTCCACCGCGCTCGCTATGTACCTTCGCGGCGGCCTGGGCGCTAGGCATGACTGACGCTGTGCCGCGCGTGGCGTTCGTGACCCTCGGCTGCAAGGTGAACCAGACAGAGTCCGAGGCGGTCGCCGCCGAAGTCGGAGTGCACGCCCCCGGATGCGCGCTGGCCGACGCCGACGTCGTGATCGTCAACACCTGCACCGTCACCGGAGAGGCCGACCGCAAGGCGCGCAAGGCGGTGCGTCACGCGCTCGGTCTTGCCCGCGAGCCGATCGTGATCGCCACCGGCTGTCTCGCGACTCTCGACGCAGACGGGTTGCGGCGTCTCGGCGACCGCGTGCTCGTCGAGGCCGACAAGACCGCCGTCGCGACACTCGTGCGTGAGCGCGTCGGGACAGTCGCGGAAGCCGTGGGCGCTCGACCTGCCCGCACCCGCGCACAGCTGAAGGTCCAAGACGGCTGCGACGTGTTCTGCGCCTACTGCATCGTTCCGCACGCACGCGGTCTCCCGCGCGCGGTACCGGCGGCCCTGGTGGTGGCAGAGGCCGAGCGGGTCGTTGCGGCAGGCGCGGCGGAGATCGTGCTGACCGGCATCAACATCGGTCGATACGACGACCGCGGCACTCGGTTGCCGCAGCTGCTGCGCCGGGTAGCTGCGACGGGCGTACCGCGCCTCCGGGTCTCGAGCATCGAGCCAGGCGATGTGACCGACGAGTTTCTAGCGGCCGCGCAGGAGATCGCCGCATTCTGCCCGCACCTGCACGTGCCGCTGCAGTCTGGTTCGGATGCCGTACTCGCGCGGATGGGGAGGCCGTACACGACCTCGGAGTTCGCTCTCGCGACCGAACGGGCGCGCAAGGCGTTCCCGGGTGTGGCGATCTCCACCGACCTGATCGCCGGCTTCCCGGGTGAGTCTGGCGCCGAGCATGCCGAGACGCTGGCGTTCGTCGAGCGCATCGGGTTCTCTCGGCTGCACGTGTTCCGATACTCCGCGCGGCCCGGGACACCCGCCGCGGCGATGCCCGAGCAAGTGGCACCCGCTGTTCGCAGTGTTCGCGCTGCGGAGTTGCGTTCGCTTGGCGAGAAGCAGGCGCGCGAATACGCCGAATCGCGATTGGGCAGGGAAGACGAGCTGCTGGTCGAGAGGGTCATGACCAGCACTCCGCGTGCGGTTGAGGGCACCGCGCGTGAATACGTGCGCGCGCGGATCGCCCATACAACCGCGGCTCCGGGCGAGCTGGTGCGCTTTGTAGGCGCGCGCGTGGACCACCCGGCGGTACTGATCGGTGAGGCCGCCGAGTAGTGCGCTGCATCGGCTTGGTTCAGACGTACGCGTGGTAGAATCCTGCTGGTGAGCGCGCCCGCGTCCGTGGGGGAACCGGGCGTGACGACTCAACAGAAAGCGCAGGCCCGCCAACGTGACGAACTCCACCCAGGTGCACCTGGTCGCTCCGTCCGAAGTGAACATGGTCGAGCTCCTCGGGGAGGGGGACCACATCCTTAGGCTCATCGAGGAGCAGTTCGAGTCCGACATTGCGGTTCGCGGCAACGAGATCACCATCACGGGAGATACCGCCGAGGCGCAGGCGGTATCCGCGCTCTTCACCGAGCTCTTCGAGCTCGTCGGAGGAACCGAGCCGCTCACCGCCGACGCTGTCGAGCACGCCATCGACATGCTCCGAAGAGGCGAGTGCAGTCCGTCGAGCGTGTTCTCCGATGTCATCCTCACGCATCGCGGCAAGGCGATTCGGCCGAAGACCGCAGGTCAGAAACGGTATGTGGATGCCATCCGCAAGAACACGGTGACGTTCGGGATCGGGCCGGCCGGCACCGGCAAGACCTACCTGGCGATGGCGATGGCTGTCGACGCGCTCCGCAAGAAGGAAGTCGGGCGCATCATCCTCACTCGGCCGGCCGTAGAGGCGGGGGAGAAGCTCGGCTTCCTGCCGGGCAACCTCTACGAGAAGGTCGATCCGTATCTGCGGCCGCTGTACGATGCGCTCTTCGACATGATGGACGTGGAGAAGTCATCGTCACTGACCGAGCGCGGCGTGATCGAGGTGGCACCGCTCGCGTTCATGCGCGGCCGCACGCTGAACGACTCGTTCGTCATCCTCGACGAGGCACAGAACACCACTCCCGAGCAGATGAAGATGTTCCTCACGCGCCTGGGCTTCGGCAGCAAGGTCGTCGTCACCGGCGACGTCACGCAAGTGGACCTCATCGGCGGGCTGTCGGGCCTGCGGCAAGTCCGCAACATCCTTACCGATATCGCCGACGTGGCGTTCGTGGAGCTCCAGCCGCGTGACGTGGTTCGCCACCGTCTCGTGCAGCGCATCGTCACCGCGTACCACGAGTACGAAGAGGCGCAGCGTTCCGCGCAGTCCTCCGATGCCTAGACAGCGACTCATCAACCGCCTGGCCCGCCTGTGGCCGAAGAGCGGCTGGGTCGCGACGCCGCTCGGCAAGCGGGTCGTGCTCGGCATCGCGGTCATCATCCTGGCGTCGATCCCGCTTGCAGTGCGCGTCGTCCCGCTGGGCTACGAGGTGGGCGAGTCCGCGCCGCGAACGTTCAAGGCACCGCGGTCGATCCAGTACGTGGACGAGGTGGCCACAAGCGCGCTCAGGCGCGCCGCCTCGGATGCGGTCTTGCCGGTGTACGTCTTCGACGACGACGCTCAGAGCGAAGTGCGGACGGCAATCGTGGAGTTCTTCTCGTCCGCAGCTTCGGCCCGTGTCTCGTATCCAGCCGACCCCGCCGGCCAAACGGCCCTTCTCAACGAGCGATTCGCCTCGACGGTTGGCACCGAGACCATCGCCGCGGTCGTGGCGCTGCCGGATGCCTCCGTCGACACGGTCGAACGCAACGTCGAGGGACTGGTGAGCAACATCCTCTCCGGCCGGATCGAAGAGGGCGATCTCGCCAGCGCACAGGACCAGCTGGCGCGAAGTGCGGAACTCATCCCGCTGTCGATCGCCGAGCGCTATGCGCTCATCACTGCCGGCACCGCGTTCTTGCAGCCGACGTACACGGTCGACACCGCCGCCACCTCGCGAGCCCGCGCCGACGCGATCGATCGCGTCTCACCGGTGGTCATCGTGGTTCAGGAAGGCGAGGACATCGTCGAGCGCGGCGACATCGTCACCGAGCGCGAGATCGAGCTCATCCGCACGCTCAGCGGCCTCGAGCGCGGAACCGACGCGACCTCGGTGGTCGCGGGCATCGTGCTCATGTCCCTGCTCATCATCGCGGCTGGAGCGTACTGGGCGTCATACGACCAGGTCACCTGGGGGCTCCTCCGGAACCTGTTGCTTCTGGCGTCGTTGCTGCTTGGGGTGATGTACATCTCGCGCGGCATGACGATCCTCGCTCCCGAGGTGTCGCCGTACCTGATGCCGGTGCCCCTGGCGGCGATTTTGGCCAGGCTGCTGCTCGGGCCGCGACCCGCCGTCGTCCTCACGGTCCTCACCACGGTGGCTGCGCTGCTTCTCGGCTTTTCCGGTGGCGTGCAGGTGGTGGCCACGCTGCTGAGCAGCCTGGCGGCGATCGTCGCGCTCAAGGGGCTCTCGAAGCGTTCGCACCTGTTCTACCTGGGTGGCTTCATGATCGTGCTTCTCGGCCTGGTTTCGTTCGGCTCCTCCCTCGCGTCCGGCAACGCACCTGCCGACGCGTTCGTCGCAGGTCTCTACGGGCTTGCAGGCGGCCTCACCACCGCGGTGCTGATGGTCGGCCTGCTGCCGTTCCTGGAGTTCGTCTTCGGTGTGACCACCGACATCACGCTGCTCGAGCTCGGCAATCCGAGCCACCCGTTGCTGAGGCGGCTCATGACCGAGGCGCCTGGCACGTATGCTCACTCGGTGATCACCGCGAACCTCGCCGAGACGGCCGCCGAAGCCATAGGCGCGAATCAGCTGCTGGCGCGCGTGGGCGCGTACTTCCACGACGTTGGCAAGGTGGTCCGGCCGGCGTTCTACGCCGAGAACCAGGCCGGCGGCGAGAACCCGCACGACAGCACGTCGCCGTTGCTCTCGGCGCGCATCATCGTGGCCCACGTGCGCGAAGGAGTTCAGCTCGCAGAGCAGCACGGGCTGCCCGCGGAAGTGATCGACATCGTGCGCCAACACCACGGCACGTCGGTGGTCGGCTACTTCTACGACAAGGCGTCGAAGAAGGGCGGGCCGCTGCTCGAAGCGGACTTCCGCTATGACGGCAAGCGGCCGGCGACGCGCGAGGCAGCGCTCGTGATGTTCGCGGACATGGCCGAGGCCGGCGTGCGGTCGCTCGGCAAGCCAACGCCCCAGAAGATCGAGCAGATGATCCGCAAGATGGTCCGCGGCAAGATCGAGGATCACCAGCTGGACGACACAGCGCTCACCATCTCGGACATCGAGACAATCATCAGGGTCTACACGCGGATGCTCTCGAGCATCTATCATCCCCGGGTGGAGTATCTGGAACCCGCCGAAGAAGGTGAGAGCCATGCAGGTGAGCGTCGTGAGCCACAGGGAGCCTGAGCCCCTCGACCTGCACGCATTCGAACGCCTCGCGCTATTCGTGCTGTCGATGGAGAGTGTGCCGGACATGACCGAACTCTCGATTGCGCTCGTCGGGGACGAGGAGATGGCTCATCTGAACGGCCAATACCGCGGGATCGACGCACCGACCGACGTGCTGTCCTTCGGCTGCGACGATCCGTGCCCCGCTTCGGGTGACGAGCCCATCACCCTCGGAGACGTGGTGATCGCTCCAGAGGTTGCGGAACGGCAAGCGGCCGAACTCGGGAACAGCATCGAGCACGAACTCGACGTGCTGCTCATCCACGGCGTGCTCCACCTGCTCGGCTACGACCATGAGGCCGATGACGACGCCAGCGCGATGTCCGCGCGTGAGGACGCGCTCATCGAAGCGTACGCGGCAGGCTAGGGGGAGCACCGTGCGCAGCCGCTCGCTCCTGTGGAGCTTCAACTACGCGATCGAGGGGATGGTCTACGCGCTGCGTACGCAGCGCAACATGCGCATCCACGCGGTGACCGCGATCCTCGTGCTGGCCGCTTCGCTCTTCTTCCGGATCGGGCGGATCGAGTTCATTGCCATCCTGTTCTCGATCGCGTTCGTCTTCGTGACCGAACTGGCGAACACGGCCCTAGAGGCGGCGGTGGACGTCGCGACTCAGAGCTTCGACCCGCTGGCAAAGGTCGCCAAGGACGTGGCCGCCGGAGCTGTGTTCGTTGCGGCCGTGAACGCTATGGTCGTCGGCTACATCGTCTTCTTCGCCCGTATCACGTCGATGACCGACTCGCTGCTCACCCGCGTGCGGCAGACTCCGGCACACATCACGATCATCGCGGTCCTGCTGACCGGCATCGCCGTGCTCATCCTGAAGGCGGTCACCAAGAAGGGCACGTACATGCGAGGCGGTTGGCCGTCGGGTCACAGCGCGGTGGCCGCGGCCTGCGCGACGGCGATCGCTTTCATCACCGAGAGCGCGGGCGCCGCGGTGCTTGCGGGCTTCATCGCGGTGCTCGTGGCGCAGAGCCGAGTAGAGGGCGAGGCGCACACGGTGCCGCAGGTCATCGCTGGTGCGCTGCTCGGCATCCTCATCACCACGCTCATCTTTCAGTTATCCTGGTTCTGACCGCCCCTTGCGGAGGGAGCCGAGACCGGACCGATGGCTGCGATCGCGCTTGCCGTGGCGCTGGCCACACTCCTGCTGCTGACCCTCGTGCTGGCCGTCATGTCGGCCGCTGAAGCGTCGGTACGGCTCCTGTCCCGTACGCGCACGCGCAGGCTCGTAGAGGCCGAAGTCGCCGGGGCCGCTGCACTCGACCGTCTCGCCGAGCGCCCGAGCAGGCTCACTGCAGCAGCAGCAGTGATCCGGGTCATCTCGTTCGCGAAGGTATCGGCGGCCTTCGGCTGGGCGGCGATCGTGATCCTGGAGGTCGGTCCGGACGTAGTGGTGATACCGGTTGCGGGCGTGACAGGAGCGCTGCTGCTCTTCTCGCTCGGGGAGGCGCTCCCGCGGACCCTGGCGGTCCAGAACCCGGAACGTGTCGGGTTGGCGGCGGCTCCGGTCGCCTCGGCGATAACCGCGGTTCTCGCGCCGGTTGGCCGCTTCTTCGCCGCTGCGTGGGTGGGCATGGCGTCCCTCATCTCGGACGAGGCAGTGACGGACGCGTGGCTCACCGGCGACGAATACGGTGCAGACGCGGTTGACGAGGAGTCCGAGCGCGGGGACGCCGAGGAGGCGTTCTTCGAAGCGGTCGTCGACTTCGCCAGCAAGATCGTGCGCGAGGTCATGGTGCCGCGCACGGACATGATCTGCCTCGAGGACACCGCATCGGTGCCCGATGCCGTCGCGGTGATCGCGCAGTCCGGCCTCTCGCGCGTGCCGGTGTACCACGAGACGGTCGACGACGTCCGCGGAGTGCTCTTCGCGAAGGACCTGCTGATCTGCGTCGGCGCCGAGTCGTGTCCGGCCAATGTCGGCGGACTGGCACGTCAGGTGTACTTCGTTCCCGAGACGAAGCCGGTGGACGAACTGCTGGTGGAGATGCGGCAGCGCAAGACGCACATGGCGCTTGTGGCCGATGAGTATGGCGGCACGGCGGGTCTCGTGACCATCGAGGACCTGCTCGAGGAGATCGTGGGCGAGATCTTCGACGAGTACGACCGGGCCGAGCCCATGGTGACCGAGCTGCTCGACGGCGACCTGCTCCTCGACGCCCGGCTTCCTATCGATGACTTCAACGATCTGCTCGGCACCGCCATCGAACTCGAAGCGGACTCGATCGGAGGACTCTTCGTAGAGCTCGCCGGCCACATCCCCGAGCCGGGCGAGGAGATCGAGGTCGAAGGCGTGCGGATCACAGCCCAGGACGTCGAAGGCACCCGCGTGAGAACGCTGCATGTCAGCCCCCGCACCGAGCCCGAGAGTGAGGACGAGGATGCCGAAGCACATAACTGAGGCCGATCTGGCGCTGCTTGCGTTCGCCCGGGAGGTGCAGCCCAACGCCTACGTCCCGTACTCGAACTTCCGGGTCGGGGCCGCTGTGTTCGCCGGCGGCGAGATCTTCCAGGGCGTGAACGTGGAGAACGCCGCCTACGGATCGACGGTCTGCGCCGAGCGTGCCGCGGCGATGGCGGCGGTCACGGCGGGTCACACGGACTTCGACGCGGTCGCCGTGATCGGCGACTCGGAGGCGCCGTGCGTGCCTTGCGGCGCATGCCGTCAGTTCCTCGCCGAGTTCAACCCGGGCATGCGGGTCATAATGAGCGGCCGCACCGATGAGATCGACGTCATGCGCCTCGACGAGCTGCTCCCCGAGGCGTTCGTGCGCGGCTACCTCGACCAGGACGACAACGAGGCCGAGTAGGTGGGAGCGCACGATTCGGACACCGTCGCAAGCGGGTTCGTGGCGGTTGTCGGAAGGCCGAATGCGGGCAAGAGCACGCTCGTCAACGCGCTCGTCGGCGTCAAGGTCGCCATCACCTCGGACACGCCGCAGACCACGCGCCACCGGCTGCGCGCCGTGATCGACCGTGATGACGCGCAGATCGTCCTCGTCGACACGCCGGGGCTGCACAAGCCGGTGGACGCGCTGGGCGAGGAGGTCAACCGCTCGAGCATCCTTGCGGCGGCCGACGTCGACGTGATCGCGCTGTGCATCGACGCGAGCGCGCCGGTCGGCTCGGGCGACCGTTGGGTTGCCGAGCGCGTCGCGAAGGGCAGGCGCCCCGTCGTGCTCGTGCTCACGAAGGCCGACGCTGCCGATGAGGCGACCGTCGCGCGTCAGCTCACGCGAGCGCGTGAGCTCGTGACGCCCGCGGCCGAGGTGGTGCTCTCGGCGAAGGACGGCTTCAACCTCGAGGGGTTCGCCGACGCGGTGCTGCCTTTCCTGCCGCAAGGCCCGCGGTTCTTCCCGCGCGACATGACCACCGATCAGCCGCTCGGGGTGATGCTGGCCGAGCTCGTTCGGGAGAAGGTCCTGCGCAAGACGCAGGACGAGGTGCCGCACGCCGTCGGCGTTCAGCTCGACGAGCTGGAGTACGACGAAGGCCGCGACTTCCACACGGTGCGCTGCACGATCTACGTGGAACGCGAGTCGCAGAAGGGCATCATCATCGGGAAGGGCGGCGAGATGATCCGCGCGATCGGCACGGAGGCGCGCGCGGACATGGAGCGGCTTCTCGGCACGGGGGTGCACCTGGACCTCCGCGTGAAGGTGAAGAAGGACTGGCGCCGTGACGGCGCGCAGATCAAGCGGTTCGGGTACGGAGAGGGGCTGTGAGGTCATGGACCGCACCACGCTTGCGAAGGCCATCGACCAGACACTGCTGAAGCCGACGGCGGGCTATCAGAAGGCGGCGGGGTGGATGCAGGCCGCGGTGCCGCATGGGTTCGCCGCGCTTTGCGTGTCACCGTTCCTCGTACCGCTGGCATCCCAACAGCTCGCGGGCACCGGGACGAAGGTCTGCTCGGTATGCGGATTCCCGCTCGGATACAACAACACGGAGTCCAAGGCCGAAGAGGCGGCACATCTCGTGCAGCTGGGCTGCGACGAGGTGGACATGGTGCTCAACTTCGCCGCGCTCCTCGAGGGCGACGACCGGTTCGTGAGTGACGACATCAAGGCGGTCGTGCGCACGGTGGCCGAAGCGTCGAAAGGCGCCGCGATCGTGAAGGTCATCCTCGAGACAGGCCAACTGGAGCCGTCGGACATCGAGCGGGCATGCACGATCGCGGCTGATGCGGGCGCGCACTTCGTGAAGACATCCACCGGCTTCGGTCCGCGCGGAGCCTCGGTCGAGGACGTGCGCCTGATGCGCAAGACGGTCGGCCCGGACATCGGCGTGAAGGCCGCAGGCGGCATCCGCGACCTCGATGCCGCTCTCGCGATGCTCGACGCCGGCGCGTCCCGTATCGGCACGTCTTCGGGCATCGAGATCCTCGAAGCGCTCGACGCGCGCGGCTAGCGGAACATGCCGTCGCACCGCGTCCGGGCGCTTTCCCTCAAGAAGACGAAACTCGGCGAGACCGACCTCATCGTGACGTTCCTCGCCGAGGATGGGTGCCAGATACGAGCCGTGGCCAAGGGCGCGAGGAAGCCCGGCTCGCGGTTCGGCGGGCGAGTGGAGCCGTTCACGGTCGTCGACATGCTGCTCCACACCGGGCGCACTCTCGAGACGATCAGCGACGCGGAAATCGTCACCTCACACGCCGCCATTCGCGAGGACTACGACCGCGCGCAGGCCGCGTCGGTGGTGGCCGACTTCCTCGACAAGGTATCCGTCGAGTGCCAGACCGAGGACCGGCTGTTCGCGCTGGCGTGCGCGACGCTCGATGCGATGGATGGCGCCGAGGACGACGCGCTACTCGCGCTGGTAGTCGCGTTCCTGCTCAAGGGCATGGCGATGCATGGCTACCGGCCGCAGTTCGACGCATGCGCAGTATGCGGCTCACGAGCCGGCGCGGGCGAGATCCGGTTCGCGCTCGAGCTAGGCGGCCCTGCCTGTGAGGCTTGCAGCGGCGCCGGCGATGAAGCCGTGTGGCTGTCCGGGGACGCGCGTGCGGCGTGTAAGGCACTCATGTCCGCGAAGATGGCCGAAGTCGCGGAGCTCGGAGTTCCGCACGGGGTGCTTGCCGAGGCGTTCGGCGTAATGCGGGCGTTCGTCGTCTATCACGTGCCGGCCAAGCTCAAGGCGCTCGGGATGTATTCGGCGGAAGTGCTGCGCGCCACGCGCGAGTAGGCGCGTGTGCGCCTGCCCTGGTGTACACTAATCGCCACTTATGGGCGTGCTGGAAGCACGCATCCACGGTGACGATTCGGGGAGTTCATGGCGCTCAACTTCCAGGACATGATCATGGCGCTGCAGCGGTACTGGGCCGACCAGGGCTGCGTGGTTCTCCAGCCGCACGACATGGAGGTCGGCGCCGGTACGTTCCACCCGGCCACCACGCTGCGCTCGCTCGGCCCGGAGGCGTGGCGCACGGCGTACGTGCAGCCCTCCCGCAGGCCGACCGACGGCCGCTACGGCGAGAACCCGAACCGCCTTCAGCACTACTACCAATATCAGGTGATCCTGAAGCCGAGCCCAGACGACGTCGTCGATCTGTACCTCGACTCGCTGCGGGCCATCGGTATCGAGCCTACCGAGCACGACGTCCGCTTCGTGGAGGATGACTGGGAGGGGCCGACGCTCGGCGCGTGGGGGCTGGGCTGGGAAGTGTGGCTGAACGGCATGGAGGTCACGCAGTTCACGTACTTCCAGCAAGTCGGCGGCATCGAGTGCGATCCCGTGCCGGCGGAGATCACGTACGGTCTGGAGCGTCTGGCGATGTACATCCAGGGCGTGGATTCGGTCTTCGACCTGGAGTGGTGTCCGGGCTACACGTACGGCGACGTGTTCGTGCGCAACGAGCGCGAGCAGAGCAAGTACAACTTCGAGCTTGCCGACACCGCGATGCTGCGGCAGCTCTTCGATATGCACGAGGCCGAGTCGCGGCGCGTGCTCGAGGCGGGCGCGGTGCTTCCCGCATACGAGCAGGCGCTCAAGTGCTCGCACTACTTCAACATGCTCGACGCGCGCGGCGCGATCGCTGTCACCGAGCGCGTGAGTTTCATCGGCCGGGTACGCGCGCTCGCGCGGGCGGCGGCCGAGGCGTACGTGGCCACGGCGGCCGGGACGACCGAACTCGCCGAGCCGGGCGTCATCACGCCGGATGCTACAGCGTCGCCGGCCGAAGGCGGTGATGCGGAGTGAGCCGCGACCTGCTGCTGGAGATCGGTGTCGAGGAAGTGCCTTCGGCGCCGCTGTACGACGCCGTCACGCAGCTGAAGACCCGGGCCGAGGCGGCCTTCGACAACGCGCGTCTCTCGTACGGGGAGATCTCGTCGTACGGTTCGCCTCGGCGCCTCGCGCTGCTCGTGACCGAGCTGGCCGAGCGCCAGACGGATCTGTCGATGAAGGTGAAGGGACCTGCTGTCGCGGCGGCGTTCGATGCAGACGGCAATCCGACGAAGGCCGCCGAGGGTTTTGCGCGAAGCCGCGGCCTGGCGGTCACGGACCTCGTCCGCGAGTCAACCGACGGTGGCGAGTACGTCTTCGCGCAGGTGGAAGAGGTCGGAAAGCCCGCCGAGGAGATACTGCCGGAGTTGCTTGCGGCGCTGATCGGCGACCTCGACTGGGCGAAGTCCATGAAGTGGGCAAGCGGCTCGGTGAGGTTCATCCGGCCGGTCCGCTGGCTCGTGGCACTGTTCGGCTCGATAGTGGTGCCGGTGAACTTCGCGGGCATTGTGGCCGGCAGGTCCACGCTCGGTCACCGCATCCTGGGCGGAGAGGCCGCGGTGCCGTACGCGGGCGCGTACATCGAGACCCTGCGCGACGCGTACGTGATCGCCGACGCGGCCGAGCGCGCGGGGCTCATCCGCGCCGAACTCGACCGTGCTGCAGCCGCACTCGGCGCGCGTGCGGTCGTGCCCGAGAAGACGTTCGCCGAGGTTGTCAACCTTGTCGAATGGCCCACCGTGGCCGTCGGCAGGTTCGACGAAGCGTTCCTGAGCGTCCCGCGGGAGATCGTCGAAGAGGCGATGGAGAGCCACCAGCGGTATTTCCCGCTCGAGAGCGCCGACGGCACGCTGCTTCCGCGCTTCCTGGTGGTGCACAACGGCGATCCGGCACGCACCGGGCCCATCGTGGAGGGTCACGAGCGCGTGATCCGCGCGCGCCTGGCCGACGCCGCCTTCTTCTACGCCGAGGACCTCGCACGGCCCCTTGAGGCCTACGTGGAGGACCTGGACAGGATCGTCTTCCACGAGAAGCTGGGGTCGCTCGGCGCGAAAGTCGTGCGGATCGAGGCACTCGTGAAGGCGCTGTGCGATCAGGTAGACGCCCCGGCCGACGACGCCGCGTACGCCCTGCGCTCGGCCCACCTGGCGAAGGCCGATCTCGTGACACACGCGGTTGTCGAATTCACGTCCTTGCAGGGCGTGATGGGCTTCCGCTACGCCGAGGCAGCTGGCGAGTCGCCTGTCGTCGCCGAGGCGATCGTCGACCACTACCGGCCGCGTTTCGCAGGTGACGCGCTGCCGCACTCGCTGGCCGGCAAGCTCGTGTCGATCGCCGACAAGCTCGACACGATCGTCGGCATCTTCGCGATCGGGCAGGGGCCGACGGGCTCGGCAGATCCGTACGCGCTGCGGCGCTCGGCGATCGGCATCCTCACGATGATCATCGACGGTGACGTGAGGCTGCAGCTCGACGAGTCGATCTCCGCTGCGCTCGCCGGCTACGCAGGCGCAGTGCCAGATCTTGACGCGAACGCGACCGGCGCTGCAGCGAAGACGTTCTTCGACGGCCGCCTTGCGGTGATGCTCCGCGACCGCGGCTTCGAGTACGACGAGATCGAGGCGGTCATGCAAGTCGCGTCCGCCGACCCGGCCGACACCGTGCACCGGGTGAGCGCCTTCGCGGGCTTCCGCCGGAGCGATGCCGGTGCGGATCTGTCGGTCGCGTTCAAGCGCGTCGCGAACCTTGCCGATCCGGCTGCAGGTGAGTCTCCCGATCACACCATCATGGGCGAGGAGGAGGCGGCGCTCGCCGACGCGGTCGAGATCACCTACGAGCGCGTGGGCGCCCTCATGGCCGTCGACCGGGACTACGAGGGAGCGCTCGCCGCACTTGCCGACCTGCGCGGTCCGGTCGATTCCTTCTTCGAGCGCGTGCTGGTCATGGACCCGGATGAGACGCTAAGGACGAACCGTCTGGCGCTCTTGAACCGCCTGCAGGGGCTGTTCGCCGACTTCGCCGACTTCGGCAAGCTCGCGGGGTAGTGCCGTGCGCGGCGACCCGATCTCGATACACGTCGTCTCGGACTCGCTTGGCGAGACGGGGGAAACGGTCGCGCTCGCGGCGGTCTCGCAGTTCAAGCCGAACACTTTCAGGATCGAGCGGCTGCCCAAGGTAGGCTCGCCCGCGGAGCTCCGGTCGTACGTGACCAAGCACTGCGGACACGACTGCATCTTCTTCTACACGCTCGTCGACAAAGGTCTGCGCGAGGAGATGCAGCGTCTCGTCGAGGGCGGCGTGATAGGCGTGGATCTGCTCGGGCCCGCCGTCGAGCGGCTTTCGGGAGTGACGGGCCTTCAGCCGACGGGCGAAGTCGGCAGGCTGCGCCGGACCGACGAGGGCTACTTCGACCGCATCGAGGCTATGGAGTACGCGGTCAAGCACGACGACGGGCGCAACATCGAGGGGCTTCTCGGGGCCGACATCGTACTCATAGGCGTGTCGCGCTCCTCGAAGACGCCGATCTCGATGTACCTGGCGTTCAAGGGGTGGCGCGTGGCGAACGTCCCGCTTGCCCCGGGTGTGCAGCCTCCGGACGAGATCTTCACACTCGAGCCGCGCAAGGTGTTCGGCCTGGTAACCAGCGTCGATGTCTTGCTGCAGATCCGGCGGGAGCGGATGAAGGAGCTCGGAGGCTGGGTGCCGGGGTATGCCGAGCGCCGGGCCGTTGAAATCGAGCTTGCCGAGGCGCGGACCGTCATGCGGAGGATCGGCTGCCTGGTGGTTCATACGGACAACAGGGCAGTGGAGGAATCGGCGCAGGAGATCCTGCGGCACATCGGTGTGACATATGAGACGCAGGACTAGGGAGGCGACGAGAGCGGCAGTGCGCCGCCCGTAGCCGTGCCTGCTACCCGGGTACGTGCGCTATCATTAGGCTCTTCTGGCTTGTCGGTCAGCAGGTTCGAGGGAGGGATTCAGTTGTCGGACTCCAAGCGCGTGTACGCTTTCGGCGGCGGTCAGACCGAGGGCAACAAGGACATGAAGTTCATCCTCGGCGGCAAGGGCGCCAACCTCGCCGAGATGGCGAATATGGGACTTCCGGTCCCCCCGGGCTTCACGATCACCTGCCAGGCGTGCATGGAGTACTACAACGCTACACCGCCCGCGTTCCCGGCTGGGCTGTCCGCCGAGATCGCACAGCACAAGGCCGCGCTCGAGGCCAAGATGAACAAGACGCTTGGTGACGAGGCGGATCCGCTGCTCGTATCGGTGCGCTCGGGGTCACCGTTCTCCATGCCGGGCATGATGGACACGGTCCTGAACCTCGGCCTCAACGACCGCTCAGTCCAGGGACTCATCGCGAAGAGCGGAAACGAGCGCTTTGCGTGGGACAGCTACCGTCGTTTCATCCAGATGTTCAGCAAGGTCGTCTTGGACGTCGAGGGCGACCTGTTCGAGAACGCGATCACCTCGATCAAGCTCGACCGCGGTGTTGCCGAGGACACCGACCTCAGTGCCGATGACCTCCGCGGCCTCGTGGACGCATTCAAGGGCATCGTGGCCGAGCACGTACCGGCTGCCGACTATCCGCAGCTTGCGGCCGACGGGAAGGTCGTGTTCCCGCAAGACGTCGACACACAGCTCGACCTGGCGATCGAGGCGGTCTTCAAGAGCTGGATGAACGATCGCGCGGTCTACTACCGCAAGATGGAGAAGATCGCCGATGATCTCGGCACCGCCGTGAACGTGCAAGCGATGGTCTTCGGCAACATGGGCGACACCTCGGGCACCGGCGTCGGCTTCACGCGCAACGCGGCTGACGGCACGAAGGAGTTCTACGGCGACTTCCTCACCAACGCGCAGGGCGAGGACGTCGTGGCCGGAATCCGCAAGACGCGCCCGATCTCGGAACTGTCGAGCGTCCTGCCAGAGGCAGGCGAGGAGCTCTACAAGGTCTTCGAGATCCTCGAGAACGCGTACCGGGACATGTGCGACATCGAGTTCACCATCCAGGAAGGCAAGCTCTGGATGCTCCAGACGCGCATCGGCAAGCGCACCGCGCGCGCGGCGCTCAAGATCGCCGTGGACATGGTGGCCGAGGGCATGATCGACCGCAAGGAGGCGGTGCTGCGCGTGGATCCGGCTCAGCTGGACCAGCTGCTGCACCCGCAGTTCGACAAGACCGCCACGTACGACGTGCTCGCGAAGGGTCTCAACGCCAGCCCCGGCGCCGCTGTCGGGGAGGCCGTCTTCTCGGCGGATGACGCGGTCGCGGCGGTCGCCGAAGGCCGCAAAGTCATCCTGGTACGGTGGGAGACCACGCCGGACGACCTGCACGGCATGGATGCCGCACAGGGCATCCTCACGAGCCACGGTGGCAAGACCTCGCACGCCGCGGTCGTCGCGCGAGGCATGGGCAAGCCGGCCGTCTGCGGCGCCGAGGCGCTCAAGATCGACGCGAAAGCCAAGCAAGCGGCCGTGAGCGGCACCGACGTCGTGATCCGCGAGGGCGACGTCCTCTCGATCGACGGCACGACCGGCATCGTCGTGCTCGGTCCGGTCGACCTCGTGCAGCCCGAGGTATCCGGCGACTTCGACACGATCCTCGCCTGGGCCGACGAGTTCCGCACGATGGGCGTGCGCGCGAACGCCGACACGCCAGACGATGCGGCCCTCGGCCGGAGGTTCGGCGCGGCGGGTATCGGCCTGTGCCGCACCGAGCACATGTTCCTCGGCGAGCGGAAGGACATCATCCAGGACTTCATCCTCGCCGGCGACAACGAGAGCGTGAAGGCCGAAGCGCTGGCGAAGCTGCTGAAGGTGCAGACCGAAGACTACCTCGGCATATTCTCCGCCATGGACGGCCTGCCGGTGACGGTGCGCCTGCTCGACCCGCCACTGCACGAGTTCCTCGACTCGCCGCGCGAGCTCGAGGTCGAGATCGTCCGCGACGAGTGCGCCGGGGTTCCCGCCGAGAAGCTTGCCGCGAAGCGCCGGCTGCTAGCACAGATCGACGCGATGGCCGAGATGAACCCGATGCTCGGGCTGCGCGGCTGCCGCCTAGGCATCATGTATCCCGAGCTTTACGGGCTGCAGGTCGAGGCCATCACGAAAGCCGCGTGCGAGCTCAAGAAGCAGGGCAAGGACCCGCGGCCGGAGATCATGATCCCGCTGGTGAGCGTCAAGCCGGAGCTTTCGACCCTGCGCGACGAGACCGCGAAAGTGATCGAGCAGGTCAAGGCCGACTGCGGCGTGGACATCGCGATCACGATCGGCACCATGATCGAACTGCCACGCGCAGCTGTCTGCGCCGACGAGATCGCCGAGGTGGCCGATTTCTTCAGCTTCGGCACGAACGACCTCACGCAGACGACATTCGGCTTCTCGCGAGATGATATCGAGAGCAAGTTCCTGCCGAGGTACCTGGAGCGCAAGGTGCTCACCCGCAACCCCTTCGAGACGATCGATGCCGGAGTGGCGAAGCTCGTCGAGATGGGGTGCCAGCGGGGCCGGGCCACCAATCCGAAGCTCAAGCTGGGCGTCTGCGGTGAGCACGGCGGCGACCCCGAGAGCGTGAAGACGTTCTTCGCCATCGGGCTGGACTACGTGAGCTGCTCGCCGTACCGGGTCCCGTTGGCCCGGCTCGCCGCGGCGCAGGCGTCTCTGGCCGCGAAGACCAAGGCCTCCGACAACCGCTAGACACTGCGCGAGGGCACTGGTACGACCCGGCACCCTCGCCGGTTCTCGACTCGGGAGGCGCGCCTTCAGTGGCCGGGGAGATCTGCACGCGGGAGGAGTACGAGGCCGCCGAGGCCGAGCGGCTGTCGCCGCGCGCGGCGCTCTCTTCGAGGACGAAGGGCCGAGAGCGACCAGGAATCCCCGATCGCTTCCGCACCGACTTCCAGCGCGACCGGGACCGGATTCTGCACTCCAAGGCGTTCCGGCGGCTCTCCCACAAGACGCAGGTGTTCCTGGCGCCGGAGGGCGATCACTACCGCACCCGCCTCACGCACACGCTCGAGGTCTCCCAGATCGCGCGGAGCGTCGCCCGCGCGCTACGGCTGAACGAGGACCTCACGGAGGCGATCGCCCTCGGGCACGATCTCGGGCACACGCCGTTCGGGCACACAGGCGAGGATGCGCTCCATGAGGCGCTGAAGCGCCTGCACGAGACAGACCCGAACGCTCCGGCCGGCTACAAGCACAACGTGCAGAGCCTACGGATCGTGGAGTCACTGGAGTACGAGGGTAAGGGGCTCAACCTCACCTGGGAGGTGCGGGACGGCATCCTACATCACACGGGCAGGACGCGCGCCGAGACACTCGAAGGCCAGATAGTCGCCGTGTGCGATCGTGTCGCATACGTCAACCACGACATCGACGATGCGCTGCGCGCCGGCGTGCTCACCGAAGACGACCTTCCTGGTCCGCCGATTCGGATACTCGGCCACACCGCCAACGAGCGGATCACTACGATGGTCACCAGCCTTATCGAGACCACGGCCGTCTCTCCCGAGGTCACGATGGACAAGCACATCCACAAGGCGATGATGGATCTGCGCTCGTTCCTCTTCGACAACGTCTATCTGTCGCCTCACGCGAAGTCCGACGAGCCCGAGGCGAGGGCCGTGGTGACGAAGCTCTTCGAGCACTACATGGCTCACCCGGAGGACCTGCCGCCGGACGAGCGTCCGAAATCCGGCGTCCACCCGGCCCAGGCCGTGGCCGACTACGTCTCCGGCATGACCGATCGGTTTGCGATCCGCACGTACGAGAGCCTCACGCAGTCCGGTACCTGGCGGGAGTGAACGCAGTGGCCCGCCGAATGGGGCTCGACGTCCTCAAGGGCGCCTGCATCCTGCTCGTGGTTTTCAACCACGCGCTGCTCTGGCCCATGCGTGCCGGCGATCGCCTGAGCGCATTCGCCTACGGCATCGCGTTCGGCTCGGTAGCGGCGTTCTCGGCAGTTGCCGGTTATGTGCAGGGCTTGCACCCGCCGAGTGATGAGCAAGCGCTCATTCGAAAGCGCGCGGGTCAGCTGCTCGTCCCCTGGGCGATATGGGCGCCTGTCTACGCGGTAGCACCCCTGCTCTGGGGCCTTGTCGGTGGAGGCCCTCTGCCGATGGAGTTCCGGCCGGGGCCGTGGGCGACGGAAATCATGCTCGGCGGCGGCCCCCTGTGGTTCCTGCCGGTTCTCTTCGCCGCTACCGCGATCTGTGCCGTGCTGGATACACGGACCACTTCCTGGTGGCCCGGTATCGTCGGCCTGATGGCCTACGCCGCGCTCGCCGCCGCATCCTTCGGATCGAACACCTCGCCACTCGACCTGGGTAACGGCACCTTCTGGGCGGTGGCGCCGCTGTACGTGAGCGCGTTGTGGTTCGGACTCAGGGTCTCGCGCGATGGCCGCCCCAGGGTGACGAGATCGTCGCTCATCGCAACGGTCGCGGTGACGATGATCGCAGGTGGCGTCGTCACGCTGGATCGCGCGGTCAACCCCGAGTTGCGTTGGCTCATGTGGCTGCCATACGGCATCGGACTGTTCGGCGGATGCGCAGCGCTTCTGCTCGCCACGGGGGACTCGAAGGGAAGCGAGATCCCGCTCGCACGCACCGGTGCCCGCATCGGGCAGGCATCGCTCGGCATCTACATACTTCACCCGCTCCTGGTCGGCCCGGTCGTCCTGGTTGCCCACGGGACAGGCGGGATGTGGGCCGCCCTCCTCGCCACCGTGCTCACAGCCGCGGTCGGTGTGCCGCTCGTCGAGCGTCTTCGCAAGCTCCGATTGGGACGATTCGTCGTCTGATTCGTGCTCATTTCGGGCTTGTTGCCGCCCAAACTCATGTCGGCTACCATTGGCGCATTGTTCGGCCGGTCTCGTGGTCGGTCGGACCCACGTTTCGCCCCGGGTGGCTCCGGTTGCCCGCACAGGGGGGGCGCAAGAGAGGAGAGGGTGCATGCTCTACGTACTTCTTGCGATTGCGGCGGCACTGATCGGACTGGGCACCGCCGCCTACTACGCGTTCTGGGTCTTGAAGCAAGATCCTGGTTCGGAGCTCATGCAGAAGATCTCCAAGCACATCCAGCAGGGCGCCCTCGCGTTCCTCACCCGTGAATACCGGACCGTTGCGGTCGTTCTGGTCGTGATCGCCATCGCGATGGCGGTATTCCTGCAGGCGAGCGGTGGCATCGTGATGGGCATCGCGTACCTGGTGGGTGCCGTTTTCTCGGCTTCGGCCGGCTTCATCGGCATGACCATCGCGACGCGCGCGAACGCTCGCACAACGCAGGCCGCTACGAGGAGTCTCCCCAAGGCTCTTGAGGTCGCGTTCCGCGGTGGCGCGGTCATGGGCCTGACCGTGGCAGGTCTCGGTCTGCTCGGCGTGTCGCTGTGCTTCCTCATCTTCCTGTTCGCGACGGGTTTGGTCTCCGGTCTGGACATCGTCGACGGCGCTACCTGGAGCATCTTCGGCCTGTCCATCCCGGCCATGACGGTCTTCTCGGACGTCATCCCCGGCTTCGGGCTCGGCGCATCGACGATCGCGTTGTTCGCGCGCGTCGGCGGCGGCATCTACACGAAGGCCGCAGACGTGGGCGCCGACCTCGTCGGCAAGGTCGAGGCTGGGATACCCGAGGACGACCCCCGCAACCCTGCCGTCATCGCTGACAACGTCGGCGACAACGTCGGCGACGTGGCCGGCATGGGCGCTGACCTCTACGAGAGCTACGTCGGTGCCATCGTGGCCCCGCTCGCTCTCGGTGCGCTGTACCTCGGCTTCCGCGGTGCGCTGCTGCCCGTGCTCATCGCTGCCGTAGGGATGATCTGCTCGGCCATCGCCACCACGTTCGTGCGTGGCAAGGAGGGTGGCAACGCCGGTCGCGCGCTGAACTTCGGCACCTACGGCGCAGCCATCCTGACGCTTGCTGCGTGCTACCCGCTCGTCATGTGGCTCGTGCCCAAGGGCACGGTCTTCGGTGAGATGACCGTCAGCAACCCGCTTGGTTTCTTCATCGCCATCTTCATCGGCCTCGCCGCGGGTATGGCCATCGGCCAGGCCTCGGAGATCTACACTTCCGATGCGTACAAGGCCGTCAAGAAGATCGCCGAGTCCGGCACCACCGGTCCGGCTACCGTCATCCTGTCGGGTCTTGCGACCGGCATGCAGTCCACGGCCGCGTCGATCGTGTTTCTCGTGGTGGCCATGGGTGTCAGCTTCGTTGCGGGTGACTGGGCGATGGCCAACGGCGGCGGCATCTTCGCTGTCGGCCTATCTGCGATCGGCATGCTAGCCACCACCGGTGTCGTTGTGGCCGTTGACGCCTACGGTCCCATCGCCGACAACGCCGGCGGCATCTCCGAGATGAGCCATCAGGGACCCGAGGTCCGTGAGATCACCGACTCGCTGGACTCAGTCGGCAACACCACCGCCGCCATCGCGAAGGGCTTCGCCATCGCTTCGGCCGCCGTGACCGCACTCGCGTACTTCGCTCTCTACGCCGAGAAGGTGGGCCTTACCAAGATCGACATCCTCGACAACAAGGTCATCATCGGCCTGTTCCTGGGCGGGATGTTCCCGTTCCTGTTCTCGTCGATGGCCATCAACGCCGTCGGCCGCGCTGCCCAGGCCATGATCGAGGAAGTCCGCCGTCAGTTCCGTGAGATCACGGGGTTGCGTGAAGGCGTCGAAGGCGTCGAAGGTGAGTACGGCAAGTGCGTCGATATCGCTACGAGTGCGGCACTCAAGGAGATGGTCCTGCCGGCGTCGCTGGCAAGCGCACTTCCGATCCTCGTCGGCCTATGGAGCAAGGCAGCACTTGGAGGTTTCCTCGCCGGCGTGCTGGTCGTAGGCTTCCTGATGGCCATCTTCATGGCGAATGCCGGTGGTGCGTGGGACAACGCCAAGAAGTACGTCGAGGGTGGCGTGTTCGGCGGCAAGGGCTCCGACGCGCACAAGGCGGCCGTTGTGGGCGATACGGTGGGCGATCCGTTCAAGGACACAGCCGGTCCTTCGATGAACATCCTGATCAAGGTCATGTCGGTCATCGCAGTGGTCTTCGCTCCGCTGTTCACCAGGTAGCGGAGTCGCACGTGTTCCACGATGCTCCCGGGCACCGGAGATGGTGCCCGGGAGCTTTCGTTTTGTCCGCGACCATGCGGGCAGGAACCGTCCGTGCCCGCCCCCGCGGAGCGGCTGTCCAGATTGCGGGGGTTCTGTGCCCGTGGTGTACTAGGACGGCCATGCATGGGGTGTCGAGCTGGCACCGCGTGCCCGGAGAAGGGTTGGCATGACGGACGCCTCTGAGGACCTCACCGAGAAGGGGCCCGGCCGGTCGAGAGCGGCCCGGATCGCCCTGTACGCCGTCCTGGCAATGGCCGTCGCATTGGCTGGAATCGCGATAGCGAATCGTCAAGACGCAGGCGACGACAGTTCGGCCGGTGAGACTACTGGTCCCACCGGCACTCGGATGGCGGGCCTTGCGGTCGACGTCAACGTGACGGATGAGGCCCTCGCAAGCGAGCCGGCCGCACCCGACCTCTCCAGTCCGGAGTCGGCGGTGATGTCGTACCTCGACTGGTCGTCGTTCGCCTACCGGATCGGCCAGTCGCAGGTCGCACGGGACACCATGGGCCCGAACCAGGAAGTGCACGTCGACTCGTACGTGCAGTACAACATCCAGCAGGGGCGTCTGCTCGATCAGCGTCTTCAGTCGATCGGCTTCGGGGAATCTATCGCCGAGGGCGAGATGGTGTACCTGCCGGCAACCGAGAAGTGGACGTATCGCTATATCTCCATCACCGAGGCAGGCGAGGTGCTCGGCGGGCCGTACGAGGCGAGCTACGAGACGACCTACACGGTCGTGAGGACCGGCGACAACACCTGGGTGGTCGACGACATCCAAGCCAGGGCGCTCGGCGAGGTCAAGTGACCGCCGGATTCCTCAAGAGGTGCACGGGCCTACTGGCGTCGCCGAGGTTGGCGACGCTGCTGCTCGCGGCGTTCGGAGCCTGGGCGGCGCTGGCAAGCATCGTGGGAGCGCAACACGCCTTCACATCGCCGCCCTTCCTCGTGCTGGTCTCAATGCTCGCGGTCAGCACCGGCGTTTGCGCGTGGCAGCGTACGCGGGTGGCCGTCAGACGCGCTGGGATGCTGAAGCGAGTCCGCGAGCTCCTGCCCGACGCAGGCGAGGCGCAGTGGGACTTCGCGATCGAGTGCGATCCCTCCCTGGATACAGCCGCCGTCCTGGATATCGCTGAGGCTGCTCTGGCGCGAGCGGGTCTGGCAGCACGCCGTGACGGCACGTGCGTGTGCGCCGCATCGCCTGCCTGGTCGGTATGGGGGAGTCCGGTCTTCCACTGGGCGCTCGTGGCGGCGATAGTCGTCATCCCGCTTGGCGGACTTGTCCGCTCCTCAGGGCAGATGGGTCTTGCGGTGGGGCAGACCGCCCCGGACCAGCCGTCATCGTACGGCGTCCTGGACCAGGGCCCTTTGCGGGACTGGGGGGATGTCACGCGCCAGATACGCGTCGACGAGTTCGACGTGAACTGCTCCGCCGGAGGCGTGGACCGCGGTCCGACGCCGACAGTGAGCGTACTGGACGCCGACGGCGAAGTCATCGCGTCGCAACTCGTGTATCCCAACAAGACGCTCAAGACCGGCTCGCTAGCGGTCTATCCAGCCGACTACGGGCTTGCGACGACGGTCGAGCTGACCGATGCATCGGGTACGGAGACCAAGCGCGTCCGCCAGCTGGTCGATTTCTCGGGCAGCGCCGAGGGCGGCACGGCTCCGATGTCGGCTCTCGTGCTCGAGGACGCGAACGGCGAGACCGAGTACCGCATGCTCGTCTCGGTGCCGCTCGATCCCGCCGAAGGCGGCGGCTACCTCGCGCGCCTGCCGGAGGCGCCTCGCGCGCGCATCAAGGTCGAGAACGCGTCCGGTGGCACGGCCTTCGATGAGGAGGTGCGCCCTGGCGAGACCGTCGCTCTTCCCGTGGGCGGCACTCTGCGTCTCCTCGATGTCGGGTACTACGCGCGGCTGCAGCTGGTCGATGACCCCTCGATTCCCGTGCTCTACCTGGTTCTCGCGCTTGCCGTCGTGGGTCTGGGCGTGACCACGCTTGCCGAGCAGATGCTGCTGGTGGCGAGTCCGGTCGAAACGGCGGAGCGGATCCGGCTGTTGGCTCGGCTGAGGCTTTGGCGCACGCTGTCTGTGAGCCGGGCCGAGATCGAGGCCGAGCTGCGCGCGGGTTTGCAGGCTCCAAGCGCCGAGGAGGCATGATGACACTCGAAGTCATCGCGATCTGGATGGCTCTGCTCCTGTACGCGGCGTCCACGGCGATGTCGGTGATCGGTGTGGTCTTCGCCAGGGATAAGCTCGCCGCGCGGGCGGTTGCCGTTGCGGGCGCCGGGCTGGCATGCCAGACGCTCTCGCTAGGTCTTCGGTGGGTTCGGGTGGGGCATGGTCCCTACCTGGGCTTTTACGAGGTCGCGGGCGCACTCGTCTTCTGCACCGTGGCTGCGTTCGTGCTTGTGGCATTCCGCAGACCCCGCCTCGCGAGCGCGGGTATCGGCATCATGCCGGTCGCGCTCTTACTGCTCGGCGGCTCGATGCTCGCGCAGAGCTCCGAGGTTGCGATGACGGCGAAGCTGACGAGCTTCTGGCTGTTCGTGCACGTGGCCTTCGCGAACATGGCCTTCGGTGCGTTCGCCCTTTCCTTCGGCTGCGCCATCGCATTCGTGGCGCGTGCTCGCTCGCGCACGGGCGCGTGGGCGAAGCGCCTGGAGAAGCTTCCGGCGCAAGAGGCGCTCGAGAACCTCACCGTGCGCTACGTGCTGGTCGGCTTCTTCTTCTGGGGGATCATGATCGTGACGGGCGCCATCTGGGCCAACGAGGCCTGGGGCAGGTACTGGGGCTGGGATCCAATCGAGACGTGGAGTCTCATCGTCTGGATCATCTACGCCGTGTACCTGCACGCGCGCTTCGCGCTGAGGTGGAGCGGGGAGAAGCTTGCGTGGTTCGCGATCGTCGCGATGCCGCTCGCGCTATTCGCGCTCATCGGGATCCCGGCGGCATTCGACACGCCGCACGCGGGGATCGGCGGGTACGGCAGGGACCTCTAGCCTCTTCCGCCGCACGGGTTCGGCGTGATAAGAACAGTCAGTCTCCCGAGGGCGCCGACGGCCCGCGGCAGGCGCTCAGAAAGAGGAGGTGTCGTGGGCCGCATATCCGACGAGGACGTCGCGCGCGTCCGCGACGCCACCGACCTCGTGTCGCTGGTTTCCGAGACCGTGGTCCTCAAGAAGAAGGGGCGCTTGTACTGGGGCAACTGCCCGTTCCACGGCGAGAAGACACCGAGTTTCAAGATCGACCCCGCCACCCAGCTCTGGCACTGCTTCGGCTGCAACCGGGGCGGAGATGCATTCGGCTTCGTGATGCAGGCGGAGAACCTGGACTTCCCCGATGCCATCAGGCGCCTCGCCGAGCGCGCGAGGATCGACATCGTGGAGGAGGGTGGCGCGGGTCTGCCGGCGGGCCGCAAGGAGCGTCTCATTGCCGCCTCCGAGACCGCCGCCGAGTTCTTCCACCAGCAGCTGACGTCATCGCGCACGCAGGCTGCGAACGAGGCGCGCGAGTACCTCGCGAGACGAGGATTCGGCTCGGATGTGGCCAAGCGCTGGCGGCTCGGGTTCGCGCCGTCCGCGCGCGACGCGCTGGCGAGGCGTCTGGCCGAAGCCGGGTTCACGCGCGATGAGATCGTCGACGCTAACCTCGCGCTTCCGGACGGACCGGGGCTCAAGGACCGCTTCTTCGGGCGGATCATGTTCCCAATAGCCGACCTTCACGGGCGGACGATCGCGTTCGGAGGCCGTGTGGTGGGCAAGGGCGAGCCGAAGTACCTGAACTCGCAGGAAACGCCTGTCTTCCACAAGTCGGCCAACCTGTATGCGCTCGACCGCTCGCGCAACGAAATCGTGGCGAGCGGCACCGCAGTGGTCGTGGAGGGGTACACCGACGTGATCGCGCTCCAGGAGGGGGGCATCACGAATGCGGTGGCGACCCTCGGCACCGCGCTCACCGAACGCCACGTGAAGCTGCTCGGGCGGTTCGGCAAGCGCGTGGTGTACCTGTTCGACGGGGATGAAGCCGGCCGTCGCGCGGCGCTAAGAGCCGTTGAGTTCCTCGACTGGAGCATCACACCGGAGGCCGGAAGCGGCCAGGTGGCGCTCGATGTCGCCCTCATCCCCGGCGAGATGGATCCGGCAGACTACGTGGCTGCCGAAGGCGCCGAGAAGACGCTCGCCTTGATCGACGGCGCGCAACCGCTGCTGCGGTTCGCCATCGACAGCAGGCTGGAGGCGCACGATCTTAGTCGCCCCGAGGGCAGGAGCGCCGCGCTGGCGGACGCGGCGGCGTTGCTGACGCCGGTGCGTGAGTCGCTGCTCGGGAAGGACTACATGGGGTACATCGCAGGCCGGCTGCAGACGGACTTCTCGACGGTCCAGCGGGCGGTGCCGACGGCCCGTAGGCAGCCCGGCGCAAGCACTTCGGTAGCTGCGAAGACGGAAGCGCCGGTGAAGCCGTCGTCCGTGGAGCAGAAGGCCGAGATGGAACTGGTACGACTTGCGGCGATCGCCCCTTCCGTGCGGGAAAGGGCACGGGAGTTGCTTCGCGAAGGGGCTGTCGCCGACGTGGGCGCGGCGCGTCTGATAGAGCTCATAGCGGAATCGGGCGGCGCCGTGAACGAGGGGCTGTACTCGGCGGTGGCGCGTGCCGATAGAGAAGCCGCGGACCGCCTATCGGGGTGGTTGGTGGACGCCCGGGAAGTGGAACAAGTAGAATACGCGTTTCGTGAAGTTGCCTCCCGGGTCAAGGAGTTCGCACTCGGACGTCTAATCTTCACCAAGAATGCGGAGCTGCGCGCGTTGGACCCGAAGCAGGACCCGGAGTCGTACGACCGACTGTTCGGCGAGATCGCCGAATTGCAGCGCGAGCGCGAGACCTTCAAGGCACGACAGACCGACCACATGGATGTTGAGACGGAGCAGACCTAAGTGACGCCTGCACCCAAGAAGCCCGCAGAGGACAAGCCCACGAAGCCCGCGCCGAAGCCCGCCGCGAAGGCGAAGGCCGAGCCCAAGCCCGCCGCGAAGCCCGCGCCGAAGGCGGCCGCGAAGCCGAAAGCAGAGCCCAAGCCCGCTGCGAAGCCGAAGCCCGAAACGCCCGCGCCCAAGCCCGAGAAGACCGCGCCCGAACTCGAGCTTTCGGCAGTGAAGACGCTCGTCAAAATGGGCAAGGCCAAGGGCAACCTCACCGACGAGGAGATCCAGGGCGCGCTCTCGGACATCGACCTCAACGAGGAGCAGTTCGAGAACATCTACTCGTTCTTCCAGAAGAGCGGGATAGAGATCGCCGAGGAGCACGTCGCGGACGTCGATCTGGATGACGTACCGCATGAGGAGACGGGCGACTCGGAATCGGCTGTCGAGGAGGTTCCCGAGGACGAGGTCGCCGAAGCGACCGCCAAGCCCGCCGCGAAGGGCGCTGCCAAGCGCAAGCCGCGACGCAAGAACGACACCGTGACCTCGGCACCGCTCACGAGCGACCCGGTGCGGATGTACCTGAAGGAGATCGGCAAGGTCCCGCTGCTGACCGCGAGGCAGGAAGTCGACCTCGCGATGAAGATCGAGGCCGGGCTGCTCGCCATCGACGAGCTAGAGGCGGCGGCCGAGAAGGGCGTGAAGCTCGATCGCACCGAAGTCCGCAGGTTGGAGCGCATCGAGCGCATCGGTATCGAGGCGAAGAAACAGCTCGTTGAGGCGAACCTGCGGTTGGTCGTGTCCATCGCCAAGCGCTACGTCGGGCGTGGGATGCTCTTCCTCGATCTCATCCAGGAGGGGAACCTCGGCCTGATCCGCGCCGTGGAGAAGTTCGACTACGGCAAGGGCTTCAAGTTCTCCACGTACGCGACGTGGTGGATCCGTCAGGCCATCACGCGCGCGATCGCCGACCAGGCGCGCACGATCCGCATTCCGGTGCACATGGTCGAGACGATCAACAAGCTCATCCGCATCCAGCGCCAGCTGCTCCAGGAACTCGGGCGGGAGCCTTCGCCCGAGGAGATCGGCGAGAAGATGGAGATGACCGCCGAGCGCGTGCGCGAGATCCTCAAGATCAGCCAGGAGCCGGTCTCGCTTGAGACGCCGATAGGCGAGGAGGAAGACTCCCAGCTCGGCGACTTCATCGAGGACGGCGAGGCGGTTGTGCCGCCCGACGCCGCGAGCTTCAGCATGCTGCAGGAGCAGCTTGCGAAGGTGCTCGACTCGCTGTCCGAGCGCGAGCGCAAGGTCATCGAGCTGCGTTTCGGGCTCGAGGACGGACATCCGCGCACGCTCGAGGAAGTGGGACGTGAGTTCGGCGTGACGCGCGAGCGCATCCGGCAGATCGAGAGCAAGACGCTGTGCAAGCTCCGCCATCCCTCGCGCTCGAGCAGGCTCAAGGACTACCTGGAGTAGCCAGCAGCGCACCTGCGAATGACGAAGGCCCCGCACGCGGGGCCTTCGGTGTGTGTGGCTCCTCGGGTAGGACTCGAACCTACAACCCTCCGGTTAACAGCCGGATGCTCTGCCAATTGAGCTACCGAGGAATGCCGGTACGCGCCGGAGCGCGATTGCCGATTATACGGATAGCCCCTAGCCTCCGCAACCGAGGAGAAGCGCCGTCCGGGGCGCGTGTGTGGGGCATCCGACGGTGGTCGGCCGCGGGCCTTGCGGTATCATAATCGCTTGCGTGAGCATGACCCCTCGGGCCCGTAGCTCAATGGTGGAGCAGGGGACTCATAATCCCTTGGTTGCAGGTTCGAATCCTGCCGGGCCCACCACAAGGACACAGATGGCGCAAAGCAGCAGAACCGAGCGGATGGGGCGCGTGCGCAGCAAGCGCAGGCGCAACAGCACCGTTATCGGGGTCGTTGCAGCGCTACTGGTGCTCGTTGTTGCCGGAATCGCGTTCTTCGCGGTCCGAGCGGCTCTGGAGGATCGGAGGCGGAAGGAGCTCGCGGAGCTCCGGGAGGCGTCGGCGACCATCGACGCGTCGGACGTGCCGACGTCCACCGTGCCGGTCGAGGTGCCGCTGCTCGTCGGGATGCAGATCTCCGAAGCCGAGCTGCTCGTGAAGGCGGCGGGACTCACGCTCATCAAGGTGCCGACGCCTCCAGGGGAGGCGGTGGCGGGCATCGTGTTGGAGCAGACGCCGGTTGCGGGAGTGCGTATCACCGTCGGCACCCCGATCGAGCTCATCTACGCGGATCCGGCGGCGGTTGCGGCCGCCACGAGCGGCGCTCTGAGTTCAGATGCACCGGCGAGCGGCCTTGTGGTGTGCATCGACCCGGGACACCAGGCCATCGCGAACACCGGAACAGAACCTGTCGGGCCGGGGGCGAGCGAGACGAAGGCGAAGGTCACGGGCGGAGCGAGCGGCGTCGTGACCGGGCAGGCTGAGAACGCCCTGGCGCTCACGCTCTCGATGAAGGTCAAGGAGCGGCTGGAGCGCTACGGCGTGACTGTCGTCATGACGCGCACGACGGGCGCGGTGGATATCTCCAACGCGCAGCGGGCGCAGGTGGCGAACGAGGCCGGCGCCGACGTGTTCCTGCGCGTGCATGCCGACGCGAACACCAACGCTGACATCACCGGCGTGTCCACGCTCTATCCGTCGGGCAACGACTGGGTGGTGCCGATCGAGGCCGAGAGCCTCAAGGCGGCCAAGCTCGTGCAGGACGCGATGGTGGCGTCGACCGGGGCCAATGACCGCGGTGTGGTGCCGAGAGCGGACCTCGCCGGTTTCAACTGGTGCACGGTGCCGGCTGTGCTCGTGGAGACCGGCTTCCTGTCGAACCCGGTGGATGACAAGCAGCTCGCCAACCCGGAGTATCAAGACAACCTGGCCGACGGCATCGCACGAGGGGTGCTTCAGTATCTGGGGGTGAGCGAGTAGTGGCAGAGCCTGTCAGGAGGCCGCGGGGTCTCGTGGTGGCGGGAGTGCTCATCGTCGCGGTTGCGGTTGGCGGCGCGCTGCTCTACCGGTCGTGGAGCGGCCGTGCAGGCGTTTCCGCCGAAAACCTGGAGCGCGTGCTCATCGTGGCCGCAGCGCCGGACGAGAACGGCGACGTCGTGGGGCAGATCATCGTCGTTGTGGACGTCGCCACGGGCACGCTCGAACCCGTGAGCCCCGCGCTCGAGGTGACGATTCCCGGGACGACGTACTCGACGCTCGGGGATGCGTATCCGTTCGGCGGCGGCGCGGGTACCGCCGAGGCGCTGGCGCGGGCCGAGGGCGGGGAACCGCTGCCGTACGTGGCGATCGGAGCCGGCGCGCTCATGGATGCCGTGCAGGCGGCTGGCGGCGCACAAGTCACCCTCCGTGCACCAATGAGCGTGTTCGACGGCGAGGATTTGTACACGTTCGAGGCGGGCGAGCAGACGCTTGATGCCGAGGAGCTGGGTGCCGTGCTGAAAGGCGCGCCGTACAGGACCCAGGACCTGCGCGATAAGCTCGACGCGGAACTGGGTCAGGCGCTGGTGGAAACCCTCGCCGCGTCGCCGGAGACGCTCGAGGCCGTGCAGGATACCGACCTGTCGGCGGAGGCGCTTGGCGCGCTGCAGGCCGCGATGGAGCGCATCGTGCAGTAGGCGCAGGGGCGCCAGGCGGTCAAGTCCGGCCGCCGAACGGCCGATAGTGGTATTATTGTCCCGTTCCACAACGTTCCGAGGGCTATTGACGCACGTACACGACCAGATGGGGAGCAGTAGAGATGTCAGACGGGATGCAGCAGTATCCGCAGCAGCAGGTGCCGGCGCCGGATCCGGGCCGCGATGTGGCCAAGAGCCGCAGTGGGTTGCTGTTCGCTCTGCTTGGAATCGTCGTCGTCATCGGTGCGATCGTCGGAGTCCTGTACCTGACGGGCAGCGGGCCGTTCGCGAAGCCTGAAGCCGAGCCGGCGGCCCAGACCGAGACTCCCGCAGCCTCCACCGAGACTACCGAGGCGACGCAAGCCGCGAGCACGTCGACTGTGACCCTTCCGCCGGCTGACGCTCAGGAGGTCATGTACTGGGAGCAGTTCGCCAGCAACGGGACGATCACCGAGCTCGTAGAGAACAAGTTCGGCTCTTTCGAACTGAACCAGATTGCCACGACCGGCGACAAGGCCGACATCCGAGTGAAGGGCACCTACCGCGATGGCACGACGCTGAGCGGATGGATGCTGCTGCGTCAGTACGACGAGGCGTGGTACTTCACGATGATCACCCGAGACGGCAATCCGACCACGACACCGGTTTCGGGTACGCCCGATGCGGCCGTCACGAAGGCGATCGTCGAGCGGCAGGCCGCCAACCAGGAGGTCCTCAAGGCCATACTCGACGGCGGCTACAAGGTCATCGCCATCGATGATGTCACCACCGGCGCCGGTACTGCCACGGTCGAGGTAACGCTTGCGGGCGGCAGCGACGGCGAGGCCAAGGGCAAGATCACCTGCATCAGCAAGGAGATCGGCGGCGTGACACACTGGTTCATCACCGGCTTCTCGAAGACATAGGCGCCCGGCGTGGAACTCCGCGATTACCTGAACGTCATCCGAGCGCGCAAGTGGGTCATCATCCAGGCCGTCGTGATCGTGACGCTCACGGCCATGATCGCAAGCCTTCTTCAATCGCCCGTGTACGAGGGCGAGACGAAGGTCCTCATCTCCGAGAAGGGTTCCGCGGCCGATATCTTCGGCAGTCTCGGACTCGACATCTCAAGCCAGCCCGAGCGTGCGATGCAGACGCAGGTGCAACTGATGCAGGTGCGTCCGCTGCTCGAGAACACGATCCGGAAGCTTGATCTCGGAACCACGCCGGAGAAGCTTGCGGCTCGCGTGGAGTTCTCCGCTGTCGGCCAGACGAACATCGTGAAGATCGTCGCGAAGGATGGCGACTCGCAGGTTGCTGCCGACATCGCGAACACCCTTGGCGAGGAGTTCGTGGTATGGAGCCGCGACTACAAGCGCGAAGCCATCAATGCCGCAGCCGACGAGGTTGAGACACGGCTTGAGGCCGCGAAGTCCGAGATTCTCGATCTCGGGCGCGAAATCCAGGCACGGGGCAAGAGCGACGAGCTTTCGGCGGAACTTGCGATCGCCACCGGGAACTACACCACACTCGCTACCAAGCTCGAGGAGCTTCGAATCCAGTCGCAGCTGGAGGTAGGGTCGGGGAGGATCGTGAGTCCGGCAGTGGTGGCCGCCCAGCCCGTGGAGCCGAGCCCGATGCGCAACACGGTGCTGGGACTCGCGGTGGGCCTCGTGTTCGGTCTTGGGATGGCCTTCCTCTACGAGTACCTCGACAACACGATAAAGAACTCGGATGAGGCGGAGAAGCTTCTCGGTGTGCCGGTGCTCGGAATCATCCCTGCCGAGAAGTACGAGAAGGACGAGCGCAGGCGCGCGAGCATTCTCACCAACCCGAGCAGCGCAGCGGCCGAGGCGTACCGCGTACTGCGGAACAACCTGGACTTCATCAACTTCCAGCACGACATCAAGACACTGCTCGTCACCAGTGCCGCTCCGGCAGAGGGCAAGAGCACCGTGGCGGCGAACCTTGCCGCAGGTATGGCGCAGGCCGGCAAGAAGGTCGTGCTGGTAGCGTGCGACTTCCGCAAGCCCACCACGCAGCAGTTCTTCGGCGTGAAGAACATAATCGGGCTTGCCGACGTCCTCACTGGCTCGCACACGCTGAAGAGCGCGCTGCAGAAGCCCGTGGAGAGCCTCGATCTACTGGTGCTGACCAGCGGCAAGATGCCTCCCAACCCGAGCGAGTTGCTCGGGTCCACGAGAATGAAGGAACTGTTCGAGGAGATCGAGGAGTGGGCGGACTGGATCGTGATCGACACGCCTCCGCTGCTCGCGGTTGCCGACGGCGCGGCTGTCGCCCGGTATGCCGACGGCGTGCTGCTCGTGACCCAGGCTGCGTCGTCCACACGTGAGGCCGTGAAGAAGGCTGGCGAGATGTTGGAGAGTGCCGGCGGACGCATGATCGGCTCGGTCGTGTGGGGCCTGGACGCGACCGGCGTGCGCGCCAGCTACGCGTACGGGTACGGTCGCGGTTCGTACGGTGGCTACTACTCGTACGCCGACTACTACAACGCGCCGGAAGACGAGCGAACGAGGAAGGGATCGGCGCAGCGGGCCGCTGAGGCTGCCGGGCAGGTGTACATCCCGCCGAAGAGTCCAGGGCGGAGGTTCGCCGAGAGTCTGGGTCGGGTGATGAGCATCGTGCTCGCGGTACTCGCGGTGGCTGCAATCGCCGCGCTGGTGGTGTACTTCCTCGACCAGGCGATGGGGTGGGGTCTGATCGACCAGCTACTGAGCCCGTTCTAGGCAGCGGAGGGTCTTCCACTTGATGGCAGTCGGTACAGACCCAGGCACTCCGGACGGGGTCGCGCAGGAGAGTGAATCGACGGTCGGTCCGAACGAGGTCCCTGTCTCCGGCGTCGAACCCCGCATCGCGGACGACCGGAGTGCGGTTCGAGAGGCGAGCGCCTTGGGTGTCGGGCGCGCCGTAGCAGGGATGTCGTTCACGCAGTCCGCGGTGCTCGCCGTCAACTTCGTGATCACCTTGGTGACCGCCTGGGCGCTTGGCGCGTCCGGTCGTGGAGTCCTCACGATGGCCACCCTTGGTCCGGCGCTGACCAGCAGTCTGGGCGTTCTGGGGATGGCCCAGTCGATCGCATTCTACGCCGCCTCTCCCAGCACCGACGACGGAGACGTCTACGCGTGGACATGGATCAGTGCTGCCGTCCTAGGGGCGGGATGGCTGGCGCTGTGGTTGGTCCTCGCCCCAATCGCATCACGCACCATACTGCAAGGCGTGAATGCCACATTGCTGAGGATTGCCGCCCTCTGTATTCCGGCCGATATCGCGGCCAGATTGGCCGCATCGTACTCACTCGGCAAGGGAGCGGTGCGAGTGTACAACCGCGTGGATCTCGTCACCATCGTGTCCCGCCTGGCGGCTCTTGTAGTAGCCCTGAACATCCTTGGACAGGGAGTTGGGGGTGCCGTTGGTGCAGGGGTCGTGGCTTCATTCGTCGGAGCTACGATTGCAGTCGCGGGCATGATCTCGGTCGGTCATGACTCGACGGCTCGTCCGACTCGCATGACCTTGCGCGGACTGGTCGCGTATGGCCGCAGGGTTTGGGTGGGCAGCCTCGCGCAGCAGTTGAACTTCCGGCTGGACTACTTCCTGGTGAACTACTTCGCGGGTACCGGAGCAGTCGGAGTGTACTCTGTCGCAACCCGCCTAGCGGAGGTCATGCTCATCGTGCCGAGGTCTCTCGCGAAGGTCTGGTTCGTGCGCGTCGCCCAATCGGGAGGCGAGGGTGTCCGAGGTGGGCGCAGTCGAACTACGGCGATGTTCAGGGGGATTCTGGTGTCGGCGCTGCTTGCGGCGCCGTTGGCGATGACTGCAGTATGGGTGCTGGTTCCCCTGGTCTTCGGTCCGGAGTTCGCGCCTGCACGCGTCCCGTTCATGTTGCTGTTGCCCGGCGTGATAGTGCTGTCCTCGGTCTCTTCCATCGAGGCGTCGCTGTCCGGATCCAGTCGGCCCGGTGCGGTCAGCGCTGCAGCCGCGGTAGCAGCTCTGGTCACGATTGTGCTGGACTTGGTCCTGGTACCTTCGCTGGGTATCACGGGCGCGGCAATCGTTTCGTCGGTCTCGTACCTGTGTTACGCGCTAGTGTGTGTAGCCACCTGGCGTCGCATAACAGAAGTAGACTTGCGAGATCTGCTGCCACAGGGCGGGGACTTCCGGAGCGTGCTAGCCGCGGGCGCCCGTCTTGTCGCGCAGGAACGGACGTCGTCGCGTGTCTAGAATCGGCAGTCGCACCGCGTTGCCTGGAGTACGGGTGGCAGTGCCCCGTGGCCTTGTAGGCACGAGTGCGTTTGTGTCCGGGCTTGTTGGCTGGGGAGTGGCAACAAAACGGTGGATCGTGGTCGCAGCCGCGTTGGGAGCGGTCCTGCTCGGAGTAGGCGCAGCTGTGCCTGGGGTTTGGGTATCACTCCTGCTTGCTGTGGCACCGATGAACAAGGCGTTTGGTGAGTCCGGCCCAGTTCTTGGCATGGGGCTGTTCGCCCTGACGTGGGTGGCGACTCTGGGTGTGGTCGCGGCGGGGGCAACACAGGATTGGAGGCTCAGGTTCCCTCTGGCCGCTCCGATTGCCGCACTTCTGTTGCTGTCAGCTCTCGCGGTCGTACGTGCAGCCCCCCTTATTGTTGAGGCCTCGGAGCGCTGGACGTTCGGGTTCGTCAAGCCAGCGATGTACATGAGCATGGTCTGGCTGGGCGCGTCGGCGTGGAAAGGCAAGAGGGCGTTTCCCTTCTTCGGGGTCGTCGCAGGCATCGTGCTGCTGATGGCGGTCTCGGTCTACATGCAGCGCCTAGGACTCTACGAACACCCATTCTCGCCGTACACGAGTAGCATCCCCGAGAAGCGAATCGGGGGCTTCCTGGCAAGCGCCAACGAGATGGGACGATTCCTGTCCGTCTACCTGGCGCTGCTGCTTCCAGGACTGTCCGGCTCTCTGAGACGCTGGGAGAGGGTTCTTGTCGCCAGCGCTCAGGTGGTTGGAGTGCCCACCCTGGTGCTGACGCTGAATCGCGGCGGGATCGTCGCTTACGCGGTGGCGCTCGGAGTGTGGGTACTATGGAGCGGCGCGCACTCACAGGGAAGACGCGCATTGCTGCTGACTGCGGTGGCGGTGCTCGCCGTTTCCGTGACCGTGCTGCCGCAAGTAGCTGAGTACTACTCGGTATACGCTGAGGGCGTTCGCTCGGGTGACTGGGGGCTCGTGACACAGGGCCGGGATGCCATCTGGCTGGGAGTCTGGCGCTACGTGCGCGATCCGGTACACCTGTGGTTCGGCGGTGGGATGTCCGACTACACCTACCACATCCGAGAGTACGTGCAGGTCGACCGGCTGTTCGCTGTGCACAACACGTATCTTCGCGTCCTCGTGGAATCAGGCCTGGTGGGGCTTGTCGTCGTTGGGTGGCTGGCAGTATCGGCGGTCCGACTCGTGTTGCGCCGCATGCGTGAGGATCCTAGAGACACCGCTCTGCCGAGAGGTGTTCTGCTCGCGCTCATCGCTGCGGGAGCCGTTGGTCTAACCGGCGACTTCGGCGTTGGCAGTTCGCAGATGGCGATCCTGTGGTTCGCTGTGGGGCTATCGGCATCGAGTGCTGCGGGAATCCTCACGAGATGAGAGTGGCGCACGTCATCGGCAACCTAGCAACCGGCGGCGCCGAGACTCAGCTGGCGACGTATCTTGCCGCGAGCTCCATCAGGAATCAGTGCGTGATGACGTTGTCCGGGGAGTCGAGCGATTCCGTGAAGCTCCCGGAGGATACTGAGGTTCGCATGCTCTTCGAGAAACAGGCGAGCGATATCAGGACCTCCCTGAGACTGTCGGCGCAGACGAAGGGCTTTGATGTAGTCTGCGCATGGGCATTCAGAGCCTACGTTCTGTCAGCAGGTGCGGTCCGCCCGAGAAGACCCCCGGCCCTAGTTGCCAACGTCCGGAGCATGGACTACTTCTATCGGACACATCACCGCGTGGCCGAACACGTCGCGTTCCTTCGAGCGAACGCCATCGTTGCGAACACACGCGAGAGTGCCGACCGCATAGGGCGTGCTCGAGTGCTTCGTCCGAAGCTCCACGTACTGCCGAACGGCGTCCGTCTGTATTCCGAGGCAGAGATGGCTTTCTTGCGTGCGCAGGCAAGAAAGCAGGCTCCAAGCCCGCCCGACGGTTTGCGCGTGTTGTGCGTGGGGCGAGAGGACCCGGTGAAGGGGCATCGCCAGCTACTGGAGGCGTTCGCGCTGCATCGCAGGACCGGAGGAACTGCGGACCGACTTACTCTGGTGGGTCGCGGCGTGCCGATACTGGAGCAAGATGTCCAGCGTCTTGGTCTCAGCGGCTGCTGCGAGTTGTTGGAGGATTGTCCGGACACGCGGTCGCTGGTCGTCGGTTCGGACATCTTCGTGCTGCCGTCGCTGTCTGAGGGGATGCCGAATGCGCTTCTAGAGGCGATGGCACTAGGTGTTCCTTGCATAGCCACCGCCGTCGGAGGGGCGGTCGACTTGGCTTGTCGGGAGCGCTGTCTGGAGCTTGTGCCCCCGAGCGACGTAGTGGAACTTGCGCGTGCCATGGGTCGTCTCATCCGCAGCGTGGACGAGAGGACCGAGCTGGGCGCTGCGGGCAGAGTGGTGGTCTCGCGCGAGCATTCCATCGGCGCAATGGCGCAGGGATACGACGAGCTCTTCGGGGAGCTGAGTCGACGATGACGCCGGGCGGATGGCGCGTGGGCATGGTTCTGGAGCAGCCGATCGTAGTCGATGAGGGCGTGGGACTGACAAGCGCGAGTTGGGGCTCGTTCTTCGACAGGGCACTCACGTACGCCGATTCGCTTGTGGTCTGCGCGGCTGTTGATGACTCAACATCGGTGCTGGAATCTCGCAGGCAGGTCTGGCCGCTCCCTGCGCAGGCATCCGTTCAAGACATACACGCCGGCCCGCGGTGTCTGTCGTGCTGCAAGCTGGGACGGGCGCTGCTCAAGATCGTCAGCCTATGGCGACTCACAGGCAGAATAGACGAGTGCGGGATTGTGATGCCCGGCTGGAAGGGCATAGCCGCTGCTCAGTTCGCGCGCGTCCGGGGCGTCCCGTACTGGGTTCACCTTGCGGGGCCGCTCGGGTTGAACACTCGCGGCGAGCGAGCGATAAGGGCACTGAAGTGGAACTGCGTTCTGCGGGCATGCAGGCACGCGGCATTCTCGGTCGTAGCTGGCACGCCATTGACCGAGGAAGTCAAGTGCGCCGGCGGCAACGCGTATCTTGCGGCTCCAGTCACGACGGTTCGCTCTGGTGAGTGGCAGCACAGGATTGGCGGGCCGCCGTCGGCCCCGTATAGGTTGCTGTATGTCGGTTCGCTTCACCCGGACAAGGCAGTCGAGGATTTGGTGCGGACGACTGCGAGACTGGCGTCCGCTGGGCGAGACGTCTGCCTGGATGTCGTCGGCGAGGGCTCGAGTTCGTCGGTTGTGAGAGTTGCTGAGGACTTGGGCGTGCTGGCGCGCGTTCACCTTCACGGCTACGTTCCCCAAGGACCGGTGCTGACAAGCCTCTTTCAACAGGCGACCGTTTTCGTGTTTGCGTCTGTGCGCGAGGGTTTTCCCAGAGTCGTCGCCGAGGCTATGGCACTGGGGGTGCCGGTGGTCACGACTGCGGTCGGCGCCATTCCTGAGATGCTGCAGAGTGGCCAGGAATGCCTCATGTGCGGAATGCATGACCCTGACGCGATGTCCGTGATGGTAGCTAGGATTCTGGATGACGGCGGTCTGCGCGACGCGCTGATCACTGCGGGTGGGCGTTTCGCCGACGAGTACCTCAAGGAAGCGGCTGAGAGCCAGTTTCTGCGACTCCGAGATGAGTTCCTAGGCGGTCTGGGCGGAGGTCGATAGCCAAGGCATGGCTAAGGTACTGCTCGCGCATGTGTTCTACCGCAGGCCAGGTGGCGAGGACGCCGTGGTCATGCATGAGGCCGAACTCATGCGTAGTGCGGGCCTTGAGGTAGAGATGCTCGAACTCCAGAGCAAGGAGTTCGACAGTCTGTCCATGCGTACACGGGCGACAATAGCGGCGTCGAACGGTGATCATGAGTTCGGGCGGAGTCTGATGAGCCGGGCGCTCAAGCGATTCGATGCCGATGTAGTGCACTTCCATAACCTGTACCCTCTCATAGGTCACGGAGCGATGGCCGAGGCGGCGGCGGCGGGATGCGCCGTGGTCGAGACCCTGCACAATTACCGGACCAGCTGCGTAGCGGGGACTCACGAACGGCGCGGTGCGATATGTGAGGACTGCACCGTGCGTCGTCGCGGCCCCGGAGTCCTCCGTAGGTGCTATCGCGGATCCTTCGGACAGAGCCTTGCCATGGCGCGCGCGATGTCCGGCCACTGGAACATGCTAGCTGCGGGATCCGTGCCTCACAGGGTCTTGTGCTTGACGGAGTTTCAGGCACGGCGCCTGATCGCGTCTGGAGCTGACGGTTCGCGTCTACTGGTGAAGCCGAACAGTGTGGCGGGTTATCAAGGAGATGACTACGGGGATCGCGAGGGCGCCTGTTGTGTGGCGCGCGTGTCCAGCGAGAAGGGGATAGTAGGCCTGGTGCACGCCTGGTCAGACTCCGCTTGTCCGATTACCGTGTGCGGTGACGGTCCGCAGCTCGCCGAGGCCACCCGCCTGGCCGGACGCGCCGTCAAGGTCGTGGGTCCCGTTGAGAACCTCGCTGCGCGTCGGGTCATGGCCTCGTCGAGAGTTGCGGTTGTCAGCTCGGTATGGTTCGAGGTTCTGCCCCTGGCACTTCTGGAGGCGCTGGCTGCAGGAACGCCCGTTGTCTGCTTCGATGTTGGGGAGCTGGGTGAGGTTGTACGGCGAGTTGACTCCCGTCTGGTTCTACCGGTCGGCGACTTCGACGGCCTTGCAGGCGCTGCCTGTTGGGTCGCCGGACTCGACCGCCGACAGTGGGAGAGGCTCTCGGACAGCGCGAAGACGCTGTACGAAAGGGTCTACTCCGATGCGGTCAACGTCGAACGGCTTCTGGGTGTGTACGCAGAGGCGCGACGGGCGCATTCGGGTTCGGCGACGAATACGGGTGAGGCATGTGAGGCTGGTCAGGACATCCAATAGAGTCGCGCAGGGGGTGCTGCGCCTCGCGTCGCGGGGGATGTCCTCCGTCAGCGCCGAGACGTCGCAGAAGCTTCTCTTGAGGGCATTGCGTGTCGCCGGCGTCCGCATCGAGGGGCGCCCGCGTTATGTGCACCCGACTGCATGGTTCGACGACCGGGGCCCATCGCGGATCAGCCTCCGATCCGGATGTGTAATCAGTGCTGAGGTGATGATACTGACCCATGACCATGCGGTGTCGCGAGCGCTGGCGGCACGGGGTGTAGCTCAGGAATGGGATGCTGCAATCGAGGGAAGCGTGGAGATCCACAGCAACGCCTTCGTGGGGGCAAGGTCAGTGCTGCTACCTGGCGTCTCGGTTGGTGAGGGCGCGATTGTTGGCGCAGGAAGCGTAGTCACGAAGGATGTGCCAGCGATGACAGTCGTGGCTGGCAATCCAGCGTCGCGTGTGTGTTCGACGAAGGACTACGTGCGCCGGCAAGTTGAGCGACACGGTACTGAGCTACTGAGATTCGCGTCCGAAGAGGCGATTCGAGTGGCCTGCGAGGGCGGTGAGGATCAGTGCGACTAACATGTGTGTGTGGCACGCGGCCCGAGGCGATCAAGCTGGCGCCTGTGATACTGGAGGCAAGGCGCCGAGGCGAGTGCGTGTCTGTGCTCAACACCGGACAACACATCGAGATGTGCGAGCAGATGCTCGGCGTGTTCGGAATCGAGTCAGATGATCATCTTGGCGTCATGGAGTCCAGCCAACACATATGGGACACACTGACTCTGTCGCTACCGTGGATCGCGGAGCGCGTGCGGGGAATCGTGGTTGTGCAAGGCGACACTTCCAGTGCGCTCGCCGGGGCGCTGGCGGGTTTCTACACTGGTCGGGCGGTCGCTCATGTCGAGGCTGGGCTCCGGACCTCCACGAAGGGCGTGCCGTTTCCAGAGGAGATGAATCGGAGGCTGATCGGGCAGATTGCGGACCTGTCCTTCGCACCGACGGCAGGGGCCCTGGAGAACCTGCGAAGAGAAGGGCTGAAGGGCTTCCTGACGGGCAACACGGTGATTGACGCGTTGACGGAGGTAGCAGGCGGCGTCCCGCGGGCGGAGCATGTGCTGGTCACAGTGCATCGCCGAGAGAACTGGCCGTTCATGGCGACGATCTGTGATGCACTGAAGCGATTGCCTTGGCCCGTCGTGTTCCCGGCCCACCCCAATCCCGCAGTCCGCGATGTCGCCCGCAGCGCCCTGGGCGATGCCGTCGTCGAGCCGCCCGACTACCGGGCGTTTGTACGCCTGCTAGCCTCCGCCGCTCTCGTCGTGACCGACTCAGGTGGGATTCAGGAAGAGGCTTCGGCGCTTGGGATTCCTATTGTGGTGCTTCGGGATGAATCGGAACGCCCCGAGGCGGGTGGCGTCTGCGTTGGGGCGGACGCAGACCGGATCGTCACCGCCTGCCACGGCCTGTACGGGACGCGCCCGGTTCCGGTCACTGCGTTCGGCGACGGACACGCTGCGGCCCGCATTCTCGATGTCATCGAATCAAGCGGACTCGTGAGCACCGCGTGAACATCGCGAACAAGAGGGACACGGACGCCCCCGGCCATCTACGCATCCTGTACGTTTCATACCGGTTCCCGCCCCAGGCAACCGCCGAGTCGATTCAGTCCTTCAAGTTTGCCATCGGGCTGTCCGAACTGGGGCACGAGATCAAGGTGCTGACAGTACGCCCCGGCGATTCGAGATCACCGTTGGACTCGGACTTGGAGCTTCTAAGGCGGGAGTCCGGTCTCGACGTGACCGAGACCCGGAGCTACGTTCCTGGTCGCCTAGCAAGGGGAGTGTTACGCCGCATCGCTCCAGCCGCGGTGGACGCTCCGGACGAGCACGCCTTCTGGGTTGAGGGCGCGGTTCGACGCGGTCGGGAGATGTGCTTCGAGTTCAAGCCGGACGTCGTGTACTCGCGTGCCCAGAGCTTCATCAGTCACGTCGTATCCGCGAAGGTCGCGTCTGCGGCGGACCTGCCGCTAGTTGCCCACTTCAGCGACCCTTGGGTAGACAATCCGTTCAGGTCGTGGACATCAGCAAGCCGTGCGAGAAACGGGCGACTCGAGCGTAAGGTCTTGGAGTCCGCCTGCTCCGTCGTGTTCGTGAGCGAGCGCACTCGTGACCTGGTGATGGGGAAGTACCGTCCGGAGATCTCCAGTAAGGGTGTGGTCATTCCGCACGCGTACGTGCCCGAGTGGTATCCGAAACCGCAGGAGCGCGCTGCGGACAGCCGCCTGTGCTTCAGACACATCGGCAGCCTGTACGGTCTGAGAGGTGTAGGCCAGCTCGTCGCTGGGCTCGACGATTTGGCATCACGGACACCCGAGCTGCTTGAGAGCGTGCGGTTCGAGTTCATCGGGCATACAGGACCGGAGGCTAGCGCGGCACTTCGACCATATGTCGAGTTGGGCGTGGCGGTGATTCGTCCTCCTGTTACATACCTAGAGTCGCTGGAGTTGGCGTGCTCAGCCGATGTGCTCGTTCTGTTCGATGCGCTGGTCGACGGGAGGGCGCTCTTCCTCCCGTCAAAGGTCGTCGACTATCTACCTACTCGGCGCCCAATCCTCGCATTCACTGACTCGTCTGGACTGACTGCAGAGGTGGTCCGTGCTGCCGACGGAATCGTTGTGGGGGAAGGGACTGCCACGGAGACAGCGATGATTGTGGCTGAGCTTGCTGGTCACGTTCATGACACGCGCCAGCGCGAAGGTGGGGTCCTCGGTCAGTTCGAGCTCTCGGAGGTTTCGAGGCGTCTGTCAACGATCCTGACCGCATCAGTGGAACACCATGGACTGTACGCTTCTGGTGAGAAGCGCGGCACTGCTCTAGGTGCGCCTGTCGGCAACGGCGAGTGAGGTGCATATGAACCTGGTCTTCGATGTGGGCATGTACGACGGTGCGGACTCTGAGTACTACCTCCAGTGCGGTCTCCGAGTAGTCGCAGTTGAGGCGAACCAATACCTTGCGGCAAGCGCATGCAAGCGCTTTGCACAGGAGCTCCAATCAGGGCAGTTCGTATGCGTCAACGCGGCAGTCACGTCCGACGGCGGCGAAGTCGAACTCACGCTGTCAGGGAAGGATCTTGGTTCGAGCTCGGTGTTCGCTGAGCGGGTGGTGGATCAGTCCCCGGTTGGCTCGTTGACCGTGCCGGGCGTGACGCTTGCAGGGCTCTTCGAGACGTACGGGGTGCCGGACTACTTGAAGGTGGATATCGAAGGCGCAGACCGGTTGTGCGTTCTTGCGTTGACGCCAACACAGCACCCCGACTACCTGTCATTCGAGATTGGTGAGGACGTTGAAGAGCTGCTTGATCATGCCGCGAGCGTAGGGTATCGGCATTTCAAAGTCGTCAACCAAGTGTCCTTCCGCGAGCTTTCCAGACAGCGTTGCCTCCGCGACCGATTGGCGTTGCGACTAATGGGTGCAATCGGGTATCGGAATCCGACGCAAGTCAGGCGAGGAGGCCGCTTCTTCGCGTCCGGGCATTCATCCGGACCACTGCCCTGGCTTGGCGAAGGAAAGTGGTCATCGGCCGAGGAGGTGCTATCCGCGCTCTCCACTGAGAGGAGGCGTGGGAGACTCAGCGGTTGGTACGACGTTCACGCATGGACTGGATGACGCTGGCGGCTTCGCGGGGTGTGTTGGTCGAACCGAGCAAGGATTACCGTGTGTTGGCAGGGTCCCGGTACCACGCGAGTGTCCGGCGGATACCCTCCTGAAAGGCGATTCGCGGGCTGTAGTCGAGCAAGCGAGCAGCGCGTTCGATGTCCGCCTGGGAATGGGGAACATCTGCGGAGCGAGACTCGACGTACTGTGTCTTGACCACGGACCCAAGTGCTGTGGAAATTGCCTCCACGAGGTCGTTCACCGTCGACGCCGCTCCGCAGGCCACGTTGACTGCCTGTCCGTGTAGTCCGTTGGCAACAAGTGCGGAGAGATTTGCGGCCACGACGTTGTCGACGTACGTGAAGTCACGAGATTGCGTGCCGTCACCGTACACCGTGCAGGTGTCACCATGAAGTGCGTCAAGCATGAACTTGGCCACCACTCCTGAGTACTGCGAGTGAGGATCCTGTCGCGGTCCGAAGACGTTGAAGTACCGAATCGAGAGTGTGTCCATCCCGTAGGTTCGCGCGAACACTCCGATGTAGTGTTCCGCCGCGAGCTTGGATGCGGCATACGGTGAGACAGGCGCTGGAAGCATGTCCTCGCTCTTCGGTAGGACGGGATTGGCCCCGTACACGGATGAGGAAGACGCGAGGATGACACGGCTGACCCCTGCACGATGCGCAGCGCTGAGCAGCTTCAGTGTGCCGCCGGCGTTCACGTCATTGGAGGTGACGGGGGCCTTGACCGACCTCGGCACGGACGGCAACGCCGCGAGGTGTATCACGGCGTCTACGCCCTTGACCGCCTCCTCCACCGTTTCCATGTCCCGGATGTCGCCCTCGAATAGCTCTATCGAGCCGGCCAAGGGAGCGATATTGTGCCTGTGACCTGTTGCGAAGTTGTCCAACACCCGAACGTCGTACAGTCCCTCTGCAATCAGTCCCTCGACGGTGTGCGATCCGATGAACCCGGCGCCTCCGGTCACTAGCACGGTCTTGCTCAACGGCCACAGCTCCTAGGATTCTATGCGAACTCGGCTTGCCTCATGGCACCGCCCATCATATCAGCAGCGTGCGCGTGTCGTCTGAGAGACGCAGGAGTGCCTGCTCTTCTGGTCGCCTGCACGAACTCTCTCCTGCTACCATGCAAGTGAGGGTTCTCTGTGACCGAGGCTGCCTAGGCGGGCCGACGCTCTTGCATGTGACCGCCTGTCGGTCAATGAACGATCACCCGTGAAGAAGCGACTGGGGAGGCGCAATGGCCGAGAAGACGAGCGGATGGTGGCCCGGCAAACGCGTCTGCGTCACTGGCGGAGCGGGCTTCTTGGGCAGCTTCCTGGTAGAGGAGCTTGAGCGTCGCGGCGCTCTCGACATCTTCGTACCTCGCTCCCGGGAGTACGATCTCCGGCACTCAATCGGCGTCAGCCGTATGCTGATGGACGCACAGCCGGACGTGGTCATTCACCTTGCCGCCGTAGTCGGCGGCATCGGCGCCAACATGGCCAATCCTGGGCGCTTCTTCTACGACAACATGATGATGGGAACTGAGCTGATAGAGCAGTCTCGTCACATAGCTGTCTCGAAGTTCGTGGCAATCGGAACCATCTGTGCGTATCCGAAGTTCGCACCGGTACCGTTTCGAGAAGACGATCTCTGGAGCGGCTATCCCGAGGAGACGAACGCACCGTACGGTCTCGCGAAGAAGATGATGCTGGTGCAGCTGCAGGCCTACCGCCAGCAATACGGCTTCAATGGCATCTACCTGCTTCCGGTGAATCTCTACGGACCGCGGGACAATTTCGACCTTGAGAGCAGTCACGTCATACCGGCGATGATCCGCAAGATGATTGCTGCAAGAGATGCCGGCGTCGACGTCACTCTCTGGGGAGACGGTTCTGCGACACGGGAGTTTCTGTACGTTGAGGACTGCGCGCGAGCGATTGCAGATGCCACCGAGAGGTACGACGGTCCGGAGCCGGTGAACCTCGGCTCCGGTATGGAGATCTCCATTCGGGACCTGGCGATGACCATTGCGAAGCACACTGGCTTCAAGGGCAGGATTGAGTGGGACACGCAGAAGCCGAACGGTCAGCCGCGCAGGATGCTCGATGTCAGCCGTGCGAAGGAGTACTTCGGATTCGAGGCGACAACAGGCTTCGATGAAGGCCTTCGGAGAACGGTCGAGTGGTGGCAGACTACTGTCGGGGAGTCCGAAGGCGAGTGAAGCGAGGCCTCGTCTATGTCGCGGGCATGCCAATCGCTCGTGCAGACCTCAATCGTGCTGCAGAGTGGATGTGTGAAGATGCCGCGAGTGACACCCCGCGTGTGTACGTACTAGTCAACGCGCACTCGTCGAAACTCGTGCGGGACGATCGACGGTACGCGGATCTCCTCAACGATACCGACCTGTGCGTTGCCCTTCCCGATGGTGCCTCGGTCACCCGGGCGGCTGCTCTACTGGGATACGGGGACATCGGGCGGTGTCCGGGTCCGGATTTGCTTGAGGTGTGCTGTGAATCATGCATGCGCGAGGACATCCCGGTGTTCCTGCTCGGTGGACATGCGGGTGTTGCTGAGAGACTTGCCGCCAATCTGACGGTTCGATATCCCGGGTTGAGGGTTGCAGGAGTTGCGACTCCGCCGTTCGGCGAGTGGGCCGAGACGGCGAATCGGAGTCTTATCCAGACGGTCAAGGATTCCGGTGCACGTCTACTGTGGCTGGGAGTGTCGGCGCCCAAGCAGGAGGTCTGGGCATACGAGCACGCTGAGGAGCTGAACCTGCCAATCGGATGTGTTGGGGCAGCTTTCGACTTCAACTCCGGCCTGAAGCAGCGGGCGCCACACTTCGTGCGCACCGTCGGCCTTGAATGGTTGTTCCGGCTCGCCAGCGAGCCGCGCCGTCTGTGGAAGCGCTACTTGGTGGGCAACACCCTCTTCGTCTGTGCAGTGCTGCGGTATCGAAAGCGCGCGGCGGGTCGCGGGACGTGAACGGCTGTGCATTGTTAGGTCCGTGTGCGGTGCGTACCATGGTCTGGGTCGCGCTTGGCAGCGCATCTCAACCCGGAGACCGCCCGTGACGCCAACGGTAGCCCCGCAGTTCCTGACCCGCGCCGGCCGCAAGCGCCGGGTGCTCGGCGTGCTCCTTGCGGCGGATGTCGTAGCCCTCCTCGCCTCTACCTTCCTCGCTACCTGGCTTCGTTTCGGCGAGCTTGAGGCTGGCGCCAGCATCGAGAACATCTCCGCGAACGTTACGTACTGGGAGATCTCGCTCCTGGTCTCGGCGCTCTGGCTTCTCATGCTCGCCAACGAGCGCCTATACGACCTCGAACGGCTCACCTGGGGCGCGGGCGAGTTCTCGCGCGTCGTGCGCGCACTGGGTCTGGGCGTGGTGGTGTTCATCCTCATCACGTACGCCCTGAAGACCCCCGGCCTCTCTCGCGCCTGGACACTCCTCGCTTTCGCGTTCGCCACCGTGTTCGTGACCCTCGGCCGCCTGCTCGTCCGCACCTGGCTCCAGCGTGCCCGCGCGAAGGGCCGCATGCATCGCCGGACCCTCATCGTCGGCAGCAACGACGAGGGGGAGCGCATCATCCGCCGCCTCCTGGACGCCCCCGAGCAGGGACTCACGCCGGTCGGCTGCCTCGCATCCTCCAAGGCGGACGAGCTCGGTCTCGACTACTGCTCGGACATCGTGCCGCACCTGGGTGTGGCGCGCGATGTGGCCGAGATCGTGCTAGACAACGAGATCGACACCGTCATCATCGCGGGATCGGCGTTCGATCACGAAGTGATCTCGCGCATCATCAACGAGCTGCGCGGCATCGACGTCTCAATCCACGTTTCATCGGGCCTCTTCGACGTGCTCACATCGCGCGTGCTCGTGCGCGACATCGCCGGCATCCCACTGATGACCGTGAAGGGCGTGTCGCTCTCACCGGCGAACCTGCGCACCAAGCGCGTCTTCGACATCGCGGTCTCGGCGTTCGTGCTGTTCGTCGGCATCCCTCTGTGGCTTGTCCTGATTCTCGCGATCAAGCTCGACTCGCGCGGGCCGATCCTATACCGCCAGAGGCGCATCGGTCAGGACGGCACCGAGTTCGGCATGTTCAAGTTCCGCTCGATGTACCCGGATGCCGACGAACGCCTCAAGGAACTCGAGAAGCAGAACGAGGCCACAGGGCCGCTCTTCAAGATGAAGGACGACCCGCGCGTCACGCGTGTGGGGAAGTGGATGCGCAAGTTCTCGCTCGACGAGTTCCCGCAGCTCCTGAACGTGCTTCGCGGCGAGATGTCGCTCGTGGGCCCGCGCCCGCCGCTTCCGCGCGAGACGGTGCAGTACACGGAACACCACTGGCGCCGTATGGAGGTCCCGCCGGGGATCACAGGGCTCTGGCAGGTCTCCGGCCGCTCGGCGCTCACGTTCGACGAGATGATCCGCCTGGATCTCTACTACATCGAGAACTGGAGCGTCGGCTTCGACATCGCGCTGCTTCTGCGGACCGTGCCGGCCGCGCTCTTCGCAAGGGGAGCGTACTAGGATGGACGCCCGATGCGCATCCTTGTGACCGGCGGCGCCGGGTACATCGGCAGCATCACCACCTGCGTGCTGCTCGACTCGGGCCACGAGGTCCTCGTGCTCGACTCGCTCGAGCGCGGCCACCGGCAGGCCGTCGATCCGCGCGCGACGCTGATCGTGGCGAGCGTCGGCGACCGTGAGGTGCTGGACTCCATCCTCCCCGGAATCGACGCCGTCCTGCACTGCGCGGGATACATCGAGGTCGCCGAGTCGCGCCGCGACCCCGACCTCTACTACCGCAAGAACCTGGCCGAGCCCTCGATGATGCTCGACCGGATGACGACTCACGGAATCCGCAACCTGGTGTTCTCCTCCACCGCCGCCGTATACGGACAGCCGGAACAGATGCCCATCACCGAAGACGCGCCATTGGCGCCCCTGAACGTGTACGGCGCCTCCAAGCTCTCCTTCGAGCGCATGATCGACATCACCCGGTCGTCGGGCCTGATGAACGCTATCGTCCTGCGCTACTTCAACGCAGCCGGTGCGTCCCCCGACGGTGCGCTCGGTGAAGATCACCCGAACGAGTCGCACATCATCCCGCTCGTTCTGCGCGCCGCATCGGCCGGCACGCCCTTCACACTGCATGGCGATGACTATCCGACGCCCGACGGCACGTGCGTGCGCGACTACCTTCACGTCATGGACCTTGCCGACGCGCACCTTCGTGCGCTCGAGCGCCTGCATGAGGGCGGGGAGAGCCTCGCATGCAACCTCGGCAGTGGGTGCGGCTACTCCAACCGCGAGGTCGTCCGCATGTGCGAGGAGGTGACCGGGGCCGCAGTGGACGTGCGCGTGGGCCCGCGGCGTGTCGGTGATCCCGCGACCCTCATCGCGTCGAACGCCAGGGCGAAGGACACGCTCGGCTGGCATCCCGCGCGCGACCTGCGCACGATGGTCGAGGACGCCTGGCGCTGGCACTCCGGACACCCCGACGGCTACGGGGATGCGTCCACGGCACAGGGGTAGCGCCCCGGACGCGGACTGCTACAATGGTCGGCGTCGCTTCAGGCGGCATTCGGGCGATTAGCTCAGTGGGAGAGCGCTTCCTTCACACGGAAGAAGTCACAAGTTCAAATCTTGTATCGCCCACCATGAATGATAGAACGCCCCTTTGGGGTCTCTCCGGAGATACTCGAAGGGGCGTTTTAGCTGGTAGGAGGCTATGGAGCCCCCTTCGACGGTAGCGTTCGAGAGCACCGTTGCGAGCACCTGACGCCTGCCCTCGGTGTCAGCGGCCTCAAACGCGATGCGCGCGGTTGCTGCGGTCTCGGCGAGGGCCCTGACCTGCGAAGTTCGCTGCGCTTGAGCTGTTGAGAGCTCGCGCAGCGAACGTTCGAGAGTGCGCTTGGCGGCTGCGAGCTCTTCGGCTTTCGCGTGGTAGACCTCAGCTGTAACCACGCCGTCGAGAAACCCCTCAAGGAGGCGTGAGGCCCGCTGGTCGGCTGCAGCGACCTCGCGCTTGAGACGTCCTGCCTCCTGCGTGTTGTTCGTGGTCGCTTGGGCGTCGAAGGCATCCGAATCCCGCACGAGTGCTTCGATGATGTCGGGCGTGATCTCGACCTCGGCAAGAATCGCCGCGAGCTCACCGGAGAGCTTCTCTTCGCGTGCGTAGGTCGCCTGCGTACACGTGCCTTTGCCCTTGCCGTGCGTACAGCGGTAGTAGGCGTGGCCGCGCTGGCGTTCTGCGGTGATCTTACAGCCGCACTCGCCGCAGGTCAGGAAGTCCCGAAGCGCGAAGACGTGTTTGGTCTCCTTCACGCCGTTTCGGTTGGGCTCGAAGACCCGCTGGACTGCGGCGAAGAGCTCGGGCGTGATGATCGGCTCATGCGTGCCGGGATAGGTCTTCCCCTTGTAGCGGATAAGACCGCAGTAGATCGGATTCTTGAGCATCAGGTGAAGCGCCGAAGGGCCGACGTCTGCACCCGAACGCGAGGTGAAGCCGCGACTCTTGAGCTCGCCTGCGAGCATCGAGAGCGAGACCGCACCTGTCGCGTACCGCTCGAAGGCGTAGCGCACGAGCGGGGATCTCACCGGATCGGCAACCAAAGAGCGGGTTGCCCGATCGTTGAGATAACCGCTCGGCGCCATGTGAGGCCAGCCGCCCTGAGCGACTTTCTCATCCATGCCCTTCTTGACCTCTTCGCGCAGATTCCCGAGGTAGAACTTGGCGACCGATAGGTTCACGTCACGCAGGAGCTCGCCCTGCGGAGTGTCGGGGATATCCCCGACGACATAGCGCGCGCGGATGCCCAGGTCCTCAAGCGTGATCTGGTCGCGGAAGTTGCGGTAGAGGCGATCGAGCTTGTGCGCCACGACGATGCCGACCTCGGGATGCTCGGAGAGGTAGGCGACCATCGCCCCGAACTGTGTGCGCCCCGCTTTGCCAGCGGACTCGGCCTCCACGAACTCAGCGACAGGGGAGAGGCTCTCACGCGCGCAGAACTCGCGCATAGCCTTCAGTTGCGCCGGGATGGAGTAGCCCTCGGATTGCTGCTCTTTGGTGCTCACACGGGCGTAGATCACGCACTGGGCCATGTCTAGAGCCTCCCCATGATGCGACGGCGCTTGGTCTCCGCGAGAGCAGCGAAGTCGGTCTTGTTCTCAATCATACGCAACTCGGCTGCCCAAAGAAGGCGTTCGAGAGTGAGGATGAAGTCGCTTGTTTCGTAATAAGCAGCAGCGGTCGCCACGAGCCCGATCATGCGCGAGACCGCATCGTCGAGTCTCATGAGCTCGGAGACCCTCGCGGTACGCTCGAGAGCGATCCCATCGAAGGCAGCGGTGCGAAGGGGAGTCCAGCGCGGGTCCTCAGGCCAGCGAGTCTTGGTCTTGTCATTTGTCGGCACCCGCATCTGCGCCCACGTAAGACCGTATGAGAGCAGCTCACCGGGGTTCGCGAGCACGGCCGCAGGTGTGTAAGACCAAGCTCCTGGAGGACTTGCGTACGGAACTGGACTTCCGCGCGCCACACTGGGAGCCTGGCATCGTAGCGCCCGGTAGCCCTCCACACGTCGGGAACCCAGACCTTCTTCTTCAAGACGATCTCGGTGCTCTTGTCATAGAGGCGAAGGACGATCTGCCCCTTGCCGAAGTAGAAGCTCCCTACAGCCGCTTCGCTGCCATGCGTAGCGCGGTAGGACGCAGGACAGACGACCTGTGCCATATCCTCCGGTGTCGGCTCCCATCCCTGAAAGTCGACAGCGACGTCAGCCCGGCTGACACACTGCGGAAGGAAGTCCCCGAGGTCGTCGAGGCAGCACTGCGCGACCTCCCACAGGACCGCAACGTTGTTGTGAGAGCATCCGAACGCGGATAGCCTCACGCTCGCCTTAGGTGCGCCCGGAGGAGCCTTGGGGGCCAGCAGAATGTCGAACTCCGGATGCGTGAGCCCATACGTCCAGAAGCCGTGCGCCTTGGGCTGAACGAACATCTCTATAAGCCCCACCTCGAAGGGCTCAGGGGTGTTGCGTTCCTGGGCGCGTGCCTTGAGCTTAGAAAGCCGCGCCTCGGCCTCTGCCTTGAGGTCCCCCACGAAGGAGGCCTGGAACCAATCGAAGGCCGAACGAATGACGCTAGGAGTCATGCTCTGACCCCTCAAATGCAAACAGACTGCCCATGTTATAGGCGGGGGCAGTCTGCGGGGTGTCGGCAACGATCACGCCTGAGCAGATGAGATCGATGAGCGCATCGGCCAGTGCGCGCGCCTCGTGCGCCTCGAGGGCGCATCCGCGCTCCTCGAGGGCTGCCCGAAGCGCTGCGCCCGCTACCGCCTGTTGCGAATCATGAGTAGAGCCTGACACCTGAGGCCTCGCAGAAATGAAAAGGACGGCACCTTCGCCGTCCTGTCCTCATCTCTACACTGGCCTTTTCTCTACCGGGCCCCCTCGTCTAGCGGGCCATCATCACCACGGCGGCCTTACTAATCCATCCCCGGGCTGCAAGGACGGCTTCAGCACCCGGGCCTTCTTCGATACTAGCAAACGCCTGTTCGTATGAGAAGCACAGAATCGTCGGTCTGGTAAGCTGTCAACGGAAGCTCACACGCTGGGGGAAAATCGCAGGCCAGGCGATCCGATTCCAAGAGGGCGCCCACGACCGTGTCGGACCTGCCGCAAGGTCAAGACCCCAATGTGGAAGCAACCTCCTGCCGCCGTACTGAAGGTCTGGGGGAACGGATGAACAGAGGCGGGTTCTCGTGGAAGCGTGCCCTGGGAGTGAGTGCGGCTAAGTCGCGGGTCTCGCGCGCGATCGGCGTTCCGCTCACGAAGTCGGGTCGGCAACGAAAAGTCGGTCGGATGGTCACTGGCGGCGGGTGCCTCCTGCCGTGTCTGTTGATTGTCCTGCTGCTGGCGGCCGCCCTGCTGTCGGCGTGCACCGCTAGCGCGACGAGCGACACCCAGGAGATTCCAGGAGGCGTTTCGATTCCTGAGGACTCAGCTGCAGACGCCGACGCCGCTGTCAGTGCTCTCAAGGCCGCAGCGGAGCAGGCAGCCGCAGAGCAAGCAGCCGCCGAGGCCGCTGCTAAGGCAGCCGCAGAGCAAGCAGCCGCTGAGGCCGCTGCTAAGGCAGCCGCAGAACAGGCGGCAGCTCAGGCGGCAGCTCAGGCGGCAGCAGCAGCGGCGAAGGCTTCTGCATCATCGAGCGGCACGACGGTGTACATCACGAACACCGGCGCCAAGTACCACCGAGGAAGCTGCAGCTACCTGTCACAGAGCAAGATTCCAATCAGCCTCTCGGCCGCTCAGGCGCAAGGCTACGACGCTTGATCTCGCTGCTTCTGACGGGTCACGTCAGCCGAAGCGCCAAACAGTCAGGTCGTTCGAGGCCCCTAGAGAATGGCCTACCATCAGAACCGCAGGTGAGGGGCTGTGTTCGGGCAACCGCGACCGACCCCTAACCTTTGGCCGGGAGTTGTGAAGTACAGATAGGGTCCAGGTATCGTCGTCACTACTGACTGCTTGGAACTGAGCACCGACGTCCGCCGCTTCCGCAAGCTCAGTCCTCCATGATGTAGGCGCGGTACTTCCGCATCTTCTTGTCGGCGGGCGACATGATACTGAAGGACTTGGCGGCCCCAGGAGCGAGGCCCTCACCGCCCACAACGTAGGTCCAGTCAGTGTCGAGGACGATGTCGCCAGCGCCTATCCAATCCACGCCCACCTTCACGAACTCCACCGTCGTCGAGCCGTGGTTGCGAACCTTGCCCTCGCACGTCATGTAGTTGCCGTCGAGTCCACCGGTGAGGTCCTCAAACTCTAGCGCGGCGAGAGCAGCCTGCTCCTCCTCATTTGCCTCAGCGATGTTGACCGCAACGAGGCTGAACCACATCACTCCAGGGATGATCAGGGTGCAGAGCATCAATGCGATTCCCGCGCCCACCTTGCCCTTGGTCATTGCTACGATGCTCAGCACGAACGCGACGAGGAATAGAGGTCCATACAGGAAGAACGTGGCTAGCGACGCGAACATGAGTCCCAGACCGATGCCGAAACAGACCCACCCAGCCACCGCCATGCTGCTCTTGGACTCGGGCGGCGTCCCGGGGTAAGGACCTACGGGCTGAATCGGCGTCCCGGTGTCGCCGCTAACCGGTTGAGTTGGCGTCCCAGTGTCATCCATGTTGACCCCCCCAAGGTCGAGCCGGTCACCCTGCCATCTGCTCTCAGCATACGCCAGGCGACCTCCGGCGTGTCTTCTGCGGTAATGAATTCAGTGGGGCGGCCTCACGCACTACGAGTCCACGACTGCCACCCTCGACCCCGGGTCCTATGGCCCGAATCCGTGCTCGCCTGGAGCGGCACGCGCAGAGGCCTGAGGACTTACCGCACTCAGGCCGTTCGAAGCTCCTCAAGAATCGCCCACCACACACTCCGAAGGCCTCGGTGAACCGCCGGGGCCTTTCACGTTGCACTAGCTCAAACCCCGCTTCTTCGCGTGAGCGCGTCCGCCGACGATGAGCCGGTCGTGACGCATGTGTTCGCGCCCGGCTGCGCGCACGCTCTCTCTCGCGTGCTTGCGCTCGAGCGCTTCGCGGAATCCTGCGGCCGCATCGGTCTCGGATGCGCCCTCGGTGAACGGCCAGTGCTCGCTCTTCTTGGGCTCGGGTTGCATCACGTACCTCCCTGATGCCGGGTCTTGCCCATTCTCGTACGAAGAACGTACCCGCATTCCGGCCGGTTTCCTCGGAAACGCTGACGGCGCACGGATCGAGATGGCGGGGCATACGTTCAGAGGCCTAGTGATTGGCACGCTTGCGGACGGCGCCTCGGATTTCTACGCCCTGCGCCGCCGACGAACGGTAGGACGCATCGCCTGAGCGCGCGTTTCCGGCGACGAACGGAGCGGCATTCGCGCTGGATGGGGCAGGTGTGGACGCGTTTGTCCGTTCGTCAGGCAGTGACTACATGATGCGAGAATTCGCATGTTATGTGCGATTCGTCACCAAGACCGTGCAACGCAACTGCCGATAACAGGCGCAAGAAGGGGCCCCTGGACCCCGGAGGAAGACATGGACGACTGTGCCGACCGAGCGAGAGAAGGCGAAGCGGTGCTGGGCGAATCGCTCACTCTGTTCGACTTGCGCAATCGCGTGGTCGACTGTCTGTACGCCACGCAGGGAGAGCGCTTCGGCAGGTCGCGGATGGATCTCGGACTCGAGCACGACGAGAAGGCGGTTCGCGCGAGCGTCGAGGGCATCGTGCGCCTGGCGTTCCACACGTCGGGCGGTTCGTACGACGCGCCCACGAGCGAGACGCTCATGAAGGTTGTGAACGTGATGGCCGAGCGCGCCTTGTCGTGGGGCGCGAGTGCCGACGAAGTCTTCGAGCAGCACTGCGCGATGACCCGACACATCGGTCGATTCGAGCTGATGCAATCCCCGGGGCAGATTCCGCATAGCCCGAACTAGGCGCGGCGGACGCAGCGCCTCCCGCCGGATGCCACCCGGCGCGTCGCCACTGCTATCCTGTTCGGCGTGATCATCACCGCCGACCACGTGACCAAGACCATCGGTGAGCGCGTCCTGTTCGCAGACGCGTTCCTCCGCGTGGGCGCACGCGACCGCGTAGCGCTCGTGGGCGCCAACGGTACCGGCAAGACGACGCTGCTAGAGGTGTTGGCCGGCAACCAGGAGCCAGACAGCGGGAGCGTGTCGCGCGCCAAGGGCGCCACTGTGGGGTACCTGCGCCAGGAGGCGATCGAGATGCGCGGACGCGCGGTCCTCGAGGAGGTTCTCTCGGAGGCGTCGGGGATTCGGGGTCTGGAGCACCGGATCCGAATGCTGGGGGACGAACTCGCGTCGGCATCTCCTGAAGAGACCGAGGTGCTGCTCGCCGAGTACGGACGGCTGCAGGAGCGCTTCGAGCACCTCGGCGGATATGCGGTGGAGTCCGAAGCGCGCGCTGTCCTCACCGGCCTGGGGTTCAAAGAGCGAGATCTGGCTCGCGACGTCGGCGAGCTTTCGGGCGGGTGGCTCATGAGGGTGGCGCTCGCGAAGCTGCTTCTGGCCGAACCTGATGTGCTGCTTCTCGACGAACCGACCAACCACCTGGACCTGGAAAGCGTGACCTGGCTGGAAGGCTTCCTGAAGGCCTACGAGGGTGCGGTGCTGCTCGTGAGCCACGACCGGTCCTTCATGGATTCGCTTGTGAGCCGGGTGGCCGAGCTCGAGCGCAAGTCGCTCACCGTCTTCCACGGCACCTACAGCGAATACGAGGCGCAGAAGTCGGGTGACGTCGAGCGTCTCGAGGCCGCGAAGAAGCAGCAGGACCTGTACGTCGCTCAGCAGGAGCGCTTCATCGAGCGCTTTCGGTACAAGAACACGAAGGCGAAGGCCGTCCAGAGCCGGATCAAGGCGCTCGAGCGGGTGAAGCGGATCGAGCTTCCGGAGGCCCGCAAGGCCGTCCGATTCGCATTCCCTCAACCGGAGCGCACGGGAAACGAGGTCATTCGTCTCGAGCACGTCGCGAAGGCCTACGGTGACAACGTCGTATACGAGGACCTCTCGGTCGCGCTCTATCGCGGAGACAAGGTGGCGCTCGTCGGTCCGAACGGGGCGGGGAAGTCCACTCTCCTGCGGATTCTTGCGGGGGAACTGGCGGCAGACTCAGGTGATCGCATCCTCGGCCACAAGGCAACTGTGGCGTACTTCGCCCAGCACCAGCTCGAAGCCCTGGGCCTCGGGAACACGGTGCTCAACGAGCTGCTGACGGCAGCGCCGGATTGGACACAAGAGCAGGCGCGGACGCTTCTCGGCACGTTCCTGTTCCACGGCGACGACGTACGGAAGCTCGTCAAGGTGCTCTCCGGAGGCGAGCGCGCCCGGCTCGCGCTGGCGAAGATGCTGGTGCGTCCGGCTTCGTTCCTGTGCCTGGACGAGCCGACGAACCACCTGGATATCCAGGGCCGAGACGTGCTCGAGGCGGCGCTCCGTCAGTACAGCGGCACGCTCGCGCTTATCACGCACGACCGGCACCTGATCCGGGGCGTCTGCAATAGGATTGCCGACGTGCGCGACGGCCAGGTACGGATCTACGAGGGCGACTACGAGTACTACGCATACAAGCGGACCGAGATCGAGAGCGGCCCGGCAGCAGCGGGGCAGGCCGGCGGGCGCGGAAGCATGGCCAGGGCCACATCGGCGACCGCCAGCAGGGCCGAAGTCACGCCAAGAGAGCCCGCCGCGCGCAAGGGGAAAGAGGCGAAGCGCGAAGAGGCGGAATCCCGCAACCGGTTGTACCGTGGAACGCGTGACGCCAAGCGCCGGCTTGCCTCGATCGAGCGGGAGCTGGAGGGCGCGAATGCCCGCTACGCAGAGCTTCTGGATGCACTCGGCGACACGGGTCTCTATGCGGACAAGGACAACTTCGGCGCCACCATGGAGGAGTACTCGGCGCTGAAAGAGCGGATAGGGGCGCTCGAGGCAGAATGGCTCGAGATCTCCGAGCGGATCGAGGAGGTCGAGCGCGGAGAATCGCACGAGTGAACCCGCGAATCGCATACACTGCGGTACGGGCGGGCAGGGGACTGCATATAGGACCGCCGATTGTGAACGAATTCACTCTTGCATGAACGAATCTTCTGCCGTATGATTCCCGCAGAGAGTTGCTTCGGCAACCCCTTACCCCTGAGCCTCAAGGTGCCGGCCTTGGGGCTCTCCCTTTTGTATCAGGAATCACGATGATGCCGTTGGTCAGGTGTCTGGCACGGAACGTTAAAGACACGCGCTCCGGTGCCGATACATGCACCCGAGATGATGATTTCAGAAGAGCAGGTACGGCGAGCTGTCGAATACCTGCGGACATCAGATGAACATACGGAGCCTCTCCCGGAGGGAAGCGAGCCCGGGCGCGCCGAGCTTGTCGACCGCGTGGTCGAAGCGCTGAGGGAGCTTCCGGACATCCGGGAAGATCGTGTCGAGCACGCACGCGTTCTCATGGACGAGGCGCTTCCGTCGTCGGGTGAGCTGGCGACGAAGCTCATCGGAAGGGTCGTGTCGGACTCCATCCGCTAGTGCGAGTTGCACCGGTTTCGCGCGGGTCCCCCTCAAGGGGAGGCCCGCGCTTCTGTTAGCATGGAGACCGGTGGACGGGGACGCGTCCGTCTGCGGCTGCCGGGACGCCACGCGCAGGAGGGGTCTGATGCAGTACACGAGAGACCGGCTCGGGGAATTGCTGCTCCGCGCCGGTGTCATCACCGAAGACCAGCTGTTGGACGCTCTGGCTCAACAGCAGATATCGGGCGGGAAGCTCGGGCAGATCCTGGTACAGAACCTCGCTGTGGACGAAGATGTCATCGCGCGGACGCTCGCCGAGCAGAAGGGGCTGGAGTTCATCAGCCTGGCCATGTTCCCGATCGACCGTGAGGCGGCATCTATGATCCCCGCACGGGTGGCCGAGCGCTCGCTGGTAATCCCCGTCGGCTTCCGGGATGGGTCGCTCGTCCTGGCGATGGCCGATCCGCTCGACGTCGAGGCGATCGACGACGTTCACCTGCGGACGAACAAGACAGTCGTTCCTGTGGTCGCGACGGCGACCCAGATACAATACGCGATTGAGAAGTTCATCACTTCCGCGGATGCGTTCGAAGGAATCGTACCGGCCGACGAGGCCGACGAGGCCGAGGCGCCGGCCGTCGCGGTCGGGGACGAAGATGTCCCGATCGTCAGGCTCGTGAACCAGCTGATCCGCGAAGCGGTGCTCGACCAGGCGAGCGACATACACATCGAGCCCGGAGCGCACGGCGTCCGGGTGAGATTCCGCGTCGACGGCGTGCTCCACGAGGTCATGACGGCCCCGAGCTCGGCGCGTGCTGGGCTGATCAGCCGCGTGAAGGTCATGGCTGAGATGGACATCGCCGAGCGGCGCCGTCCGCAGGACGGCCGCATCGGGCTGGTGGTGAACGAGCGTCCCGTGGACATGCGGGTGGCGGCGCTGCCCACTCCATTCGGCGAGAACATCGTGATCCGGCTGCTCAACCACGAGGCATCGCAGCAAACGCTCGGAGACCTCGGGATGTCCGCCGAGCACCTGGAGATGGTCGAGAAGTTCCTCTCTCGTTCGTATGGCGAGATCCTGATCTCCGGGCCCACTGGCTCGGGGAAGTCGACGTCCCTGTACGCGGCTCTGATGCATCTGAACTCGCCGACCCGCAAGATCATCACCATCGAGGACCCGATCGAGTACCAGATCGCCGGCATCACGCAGATGGCAGTGCACGCCAGCATCGGTCTGACGTTCGCAAGCCTGCTTCGCACGGTGCTCCGGTCGGACCCTGACGTGGTGATGGTGGGGGAGATCCGGGACGTGGAAACGGCGCAGATCGCCACGCGCGCCGCGCTCACGGGGCACCTGGTGCTCTCCTCGATCCACACCAACGACGCTCCCTCCGCGCTTACCAGACTCACCGACATGGAGGTCGCTCCGTTCGTGGCCTCGAGCGCGCTTATCGGCGTAGTCGCGCAGCGGCTGGTGCGCAAGCTGTGCTCCTCGTGCAAGGAACTCAAGCGTCTCAATCGCGTGATGCTCACCGATCGTGGATTCGCGTTCGACGAGCTGCGGGTCAAGAGCGTGTACGAGAAGCGCGACGGCGGTTGTGACAAATGCCACGGCACGGGATTCCGCGGCCGTACTGGGGTGTTCGAGATCATGCCGATGGACAGCGAGCTTGAGAGGCTCTTCCTTGCGTCAGCGCCATCGGAGGCCATTCGGTCCGCCGCGCTCGCGGCAGGGATGAAGACACTGCGCGCCGACGGGCTCGACAAGGTGGCCGCAGGGGTCACGAGTCTCGACGAAGTCGCCCGGGTAGTGCTGTAGAGCCCGCTGCGTCAGGAGGAACCGTGGCCGACAGGGTCCGAACTCCGCGCGCGATCGTGCTCGTGCTGGACAGCGTCGGCGCGGGTGCTCTTCCGGACGCTGCGGACTACGGCGACGAGGGGTCAAACACGCTCAGCAACACCTCGCGGGCCGTCGGCGGTCTTGAGATGCCCGTGCTCGGCGCGGCGGGGCTCGGCAACGTCACGGCCATCGAAGGTGTGCCGCCCGTGGCGCGTCCGACCGCCTCGTGGGGTCGCAGCGCCGAGCGTTCCGCGGGCAAGGACACCACCACCGGGCATTGGGAGATGATGGGCCTTGTGCTGGAACGCCCGTTCCCGACGTACCCGCATGGCTTTCCGCCAGAGGTGATAGACGAGTTCCATCGCCGGACCGGGTATGCAGGCGTGCTCGGAAACACGGTGGCCAGCGGAACCGTCATCATCAACGAGCTGGGCGACGAGCACATGGCGACCGGACTGCCCATTGTGTACACCTCGGCGGACTCGGTGTTCCAGATCGCCGCTCACGAGGAGCGCTTCGGACTCGATAGACTCTACGATGCCTGCGAGATCGCACGCGGGATGCTCACCGGCGAGCACTGCGTGGGGCGAGTCATCGCGCGGCCCTTCGTGGGACCGGACGAAGACGGGATGTACACCCGCACCCACCGCCGGCGCGACTACGCCGTGAAGCCGTTCGAGCCGACCGTGCTCGACATGCTGCAGGACGCCAGAATACCGGTATTCGGTGTTGGGAAGATCGGTGACATCTTCGCGTGGCAGGGCGTCACGTCCTCGCCGCACGTCACGGACAACATGGACGGCTTCGACCACCTTCTTCGCGAAGTATGCCGCCCGGAACAGGGCTTCGTGTTCTGCAATCTCGTGGACTTCGACATGCTCTGGGGGCACCGCAACGATGCGCGGGCATACGCTGACGGGCTCGAGGCGGTGGACCGGCGGATGCCCGAGCTGCTCGACGCGATGGTCGACGGTGACTTGCTGATCGTCACGGCGGACCACGGATGCGATCCGACCACCGAGTCGACTGACCACAGCCGCGAGTACACGCCGCTGATCGTGAAGGTCAAGGGCGTGGACGCCGGCGTCGACCTCGGCACGCGGGCGACCTTCGGCGATATCGGAGAGACCGTGCTCGACTTCTACGGTTTGCGCGACCGCTGCGGGCGGGGACAGTCATTTCTGCCGGAAGCGATGCACGCAGGTTGAACCGCTTGAGCGTTGCCGGCACGCGGCGTGACCGCGTCATGACGGGAGAGTGGCCAACGAGATGAAGTCCATCGAGGAGCTCATCGAGGTCAAGCGCGATGGGGGATCGCACTCGGCCGACGAACTGAGGCGCCTGGTAGATGCGTTTGTGTCCGGGGAGATGCCCGACTACCAGATGGCGGCGTGGCTGATGGCTGCCTTCATTCGGGGCATGAGCAGCGACGAGACAGCATGGCTCACCGAGGCGATGGCGCACTCGGGGCGCGTGATCGACCTCTCGGGCGTGCCGGGAGTGAAGGTCGACAAGCACTCGACGGGCGGCGTGGGCGACACGACCACTCTTGTGCTGGCGCCGCTGGTGGCAAGTTGCGGCGTGCCGGTGGCCAAGATGAGCGGACGCGGTCTTGGGTTCACCGGTGGCACGCTCGACAAGCTCGAGTCGATCCCGGGCTTCCGGGTCGAGTGGGACGTCGACGCGTTCGTGAAGATGGTGCAGGTGACGGGGCTTGCGGTCATCGCCCAGTCTCCCGACATCGACCCGGCGGACAAGAAGATGTACGCGCTCCGGGATGTGACGGCCACCGTGCCGTCGGTACCGCTCATCGTGGGCTCGATCATCTCGAAGAAGGTGGCGGGCGGTGCCGACGCGATCGTGCTCGACGTGAAGGTCGGCTCCGGAGCGTTCATGAAGACCGAAGCCGATGCCCGTGCGCTTGCCGCCGAGCTTGCGCGAGTCGGGCAGCTGCTCGGCCGCCGCGTGGTCTGCATCCTGACCGACATGGACCAGCCGCTCGGACGTGCCGTCGGAAACGCACTCGAGGTGCGCGAGGCGATCGCCACGCTAAAGGGCGAAGGACCCGCCGACCTCACCGAACTGTGCCTCGTTCTCGGCGCGAAGATGCTGGTGCTCGGGCGGGTCGCCGGGGACGAGCGCGAGGCGCGCGACCTGCTGATGAGCGCGATCGCTTCCGGACGAGCGCTCGACACGTTCCGGGCGTGGGTGGCATCGCAGGGTGGCGATCCGGCGGTGGCGGACGACGTGTCGCTTCTGCCCGCAGCCGCGCACACGCGGGTGGTGCGTGCGCCGCGGACCGGATGGGTGAGCGGATTCGACGCAGAAGGCGTCGGACGTGCGGCGATGGAACTCGGCGCCGGCCGCGCGCGCAAGGAGGACCCCATCGATCCGGGCGCGGGCCTCGAACTCGGGGTGAAGACGGGCGATCGGGTCGACGAGGGGTCGCCGCTCGCTACGCTCTTCACCAACGACCCGTCCCGCCTCGACGAGGCCGAGCGGCGGCTGCTAGATGCCATCCATGTCGGTGACGAGGAGATCGAGCCCCCGCCGCTGTTCCTCGAGGCCTGAGCGATGACGCGCCGTTCTCCGCGACGGAGCACGCATCTAACCGAGATCGTCGTCGGTCACGCGAATCCGGACTTCGACGCCTATGCGGCGATGGTCGCGGCTACCAAGCTCTTCGACGAGTCCTGTGCGGTGTATCTCGGCTCCCAGAATGCGAACGTGCGTGAGTTCCACAACCTGCACGAAGACTTCGTCCGATTCACCGACCTGAAGACGCTCGACCTGAGTTCTGTGAAGCGCGTCATCATGGTCGACACCCGGGAGCCGGGCCGGGTCGGGGAACTCGGCGCCGTGGTGAAGCGAGAGGGCGTCGAGGTGATCGTCTACGACCACCATCCGCGGCAACCGGGAGACATCGTCCCAAACGAGGACCGGTCGATGAGCGTCGGCGCCACGACCTCGATCCTCGTCCACGAGATCCAAGACCGCGGCATTCCGATCACCCCGCTCGAGGCGACGGTCATGCTGCTCGGCATACACGAGGACACCGGGTCACTGACGTATCCGGGCACCACCGCATACGATGCGGAAGCGGCGGCGTTCCTCATGGCGTCCGGCGCGGAGATGGAGGTCCTGAACCAGTTCCTCTCACGAACGCTGTCGCCGGCACAGCGACACGTGCTCGACATGCTGCTCGACACGCTGGAGATATGGGACATACACGGCCAGGAGGTGGCGGTCGGGACCGCTTCTGCCGAGGAGTACATCGACTCGGCGTCCGTTCTTACTCACCACATCTGCGAGGACCTCGGCTACCGTGTAGCGGTCGCCATTGTGGCGATGCCCGAGCGGCTGCAGGTGGTAGGTCGGAGCCGGCTCGCCGACGTGGACATCGGCGCCGTCCTCAAGCGCATCGGCGGCGGAGGGCATCCACAGGCGGCTGCCGCGGCGCTAAGGGAGGGCTCGATCGGCCAGCTGCTGCCGCGGCTGCGGGATGCGCTGCTCGCGGAGGTGTCGCCGCCGGTCACGGCAGGTGATATCGCCTCTACACCGGTGCGCTTCATCGCGCCGGAGACTCCGATGGCCGAAGCCGGCCGGATCATGGCGACCTGGGGGCACGGCGGTTTGCCGGTGATCGAGAACGGGCGCCTGGTCGGACTCGTGACGCGCAAGGACGTCGACAAGGCGGCACGGCACGGACTCGGCCACGCGCCGGCCACGGGATTCATGGCGCGCGACCCAATCACAGTGTCGCCGGACACGGACCTCTCCGAGCTGGAGCGCTTGCTCGTGCGCACCGGCATCGGGCGCGTCCCTGTAGTCGCCGACGGCGAGCTCGTCGGCATCGTCACCCGCAAGGACCTGCTCCGCGCCGAGCACGGCGAGTCGTACCTGGACCGCAAGCTCACTCGGCAGCACCAGGAGGCTTCCCGGCGGTTCACGGACTCACTCGAGCTGCTGCCCCAGGACGCACGGGACGCGGTGCGGACCATCGGTCGCATGGCCGATGAGGCAGGGCTGCGCGCGCACGCCGTAGGGGGATTCGTTCGCGACATGCTGCTCGGGCGCGAGAATCTGGACCTCGACATCGTGATCGAGGGCGACGGCCTCACGTTTGCCCTTGAGACAGCGGAAAGGCTCGGGAAGCGCGTCAAGGTGCATCGGCGGTTCGGCACGGCGGTGCTGGTCTGGTCCCGCACGCTCCACGTAGACATCACGAGCGCCAGGACCGAGTACTACCAGCGTCCGGGTGCCCTGCCGACGGTCGAGCGATCGTCGCTCCGGCAGGACCTCTTTCGGCGGGACTTCTCCGTCAATGCCATGGCCGTGTGCGTCAATCCCGAGTGTTTCGGGCAGATCGCAGACCCGTTCGGGGGCCTCTTCGACCTCGAACGCGGGGCGGTGCGCGCGCTCCACTCGCTCTCGTTCGTCGAGGACCCCACCCGCATCCTGCGTGCAGCGCGCTTCGAGCGGCGCTTCGGGTTTGCGCTCGACCCGTCGACCGAGGCGCTGCTGCGGCAAGCGGTCGACATGGGCATGCTCGACGAGGTCAGCGGGGCGCGCATACGCGAGGAGCTGCTCGACATCATCGACGAGGAGGCGCCGGCGGACATCCTCGAGCGTCTCGAGGAACTCGGAGCGCTGGCCGGCCTCCTGCCGGACGGGGTGCGGAGTGCGGATGCGATCGGTGACCTGCGCGCCAGCGCTACCGCCTTCGACACCCACGCCCCGGCGTTCACGAGGCCTCCGCGGCGCCGGACGTCGCTGGTGACCGCTCTGACAGCAAGCGCGACGCGTGCGGAGGCCGAACACTGGTGCCGGTGGCTTCGCTTCGGGCGCGAGTACGCGGAGCCCGCGGTCGTGACCGCGGAGCGTCGGCGGGCTGTGCTGGCGCGACTGCAGGACCGTCGCAAGATGCGCGCCAGCAGGCTATTCGCCCTGCTCGAAGCGCTCCCGCCGGAGACCCTGCTGTACCTATGGGCGGTCGGGAGCGCCGAAGTGGGCGAGCGCGTACAAGAGTACGTGGCCGTCTTGTCTGCCACGAGACCGGGTGTCACGGGCGCAGATCTGATCGAGCTCGGCCTCACGCCGGGTCCGGCGTTTGCTGCTATCCTTGCTCAGGCTCGCGCCGACCGCCTGGACGGAAAAGCCGTCGGACGCGAGGCCGAGTTGGCGAACATCAAGCGCCTCGCGCGCAAAGGTACTCAGAACGAAGGGTGAATGCGCCCCATGGGCAGTGTTGACGTACTCGGCGTGATCCTGCGCTTCGCGCTCCTGATACCCGCGATCGTGTTCCACGAGGTGGCTCACGGGTACGCCGCGCTCTGGCTTGGCGACACCACTGCCAGGGACGCCGGTCGGCTATCGCTCAATCCGCTGAAGCACGTCGACCCCTGGGGCACGATACTGCTCCCGCTGCTGCTGACATGGATGTTCGGCGCGGGCTTCGGCTACGCCAAGCCGGTACCGATCGACCCTCGGCGATTCCGTGACCGCAGGAAGGGCATGTTCCTCACGGGCATTGCCGGGCCGGCGTCGAACCTGCTGATGGCGCTCCTCGCGTCCATGGTCGTGCGCGTCGCGCTGCTGCCCGGTGCTGCGATCGCGAAGTGGATCGCGGCCGGCGCGTATCTGTTCGCACTCGTGAACCTCGTGCTGATGTTCTTCAACCTGATCCCGATACCGCCGCTCGACGGCTCACGCGTCCTGCCGCTGTTCCTGTCGGACAGGGCGATGGTCGCGTACCACAAGTGGGAGCGGTACGGCTTCGTGATCCTCTTCGGCGTGCTGTGGCTAGTCCCCGACATCTTCCACGTCGATCCTGTGGGGGCCTACTTCAACGCGACGGTCTACCCGCTCTTGAGGCTCATGACCGGCGTGTCCTGAGACCCGTGTGCGCTATCATGTTCGAGTTCCGCCACTGCTGTCCGAGAGGCCTCGCATGACGAAGAAGCGCGTGCTCACCGGGTACCGCCCCACAGGTCGTCTGACCCTCGGACACTGGTTCGGGAACCTCATGAACATGCGCGAACTGCAGGAGCAGTTCGAGGCGTACTACTTCGTGGCCGATTGGCACGCGCTCACCAGCGACTGGCAGGACACGCATGCGATCCGGCAGTACACCGAGGAGATGGTGCTCGACTGGGTCGCCGCAGGCATCGACCCGGCGAAGTCGACGATCTACCGACAGAGCGACGTCCCGGAGGTCGCCGAACTCACGATGTATCTGTCGATGGTCACGCCGATGCCGTGGCTCGAGCGGGTGCCGAGCTACAAGGAGCAGCGCGAGCAGATCTCGGAGAAGGACCTCGGTAACGTCGGCTTCTTCCTGTACCCGCTGCTCCAGGCGGCTGACATCACCATCGTGCGCGGCGACGTGGTGCCGGTGGGCGAGGACCAGCTGCCCCACCTGGAGCTCACTCGAGAGATCGTCCGCCGGTTCAACAACCAGTACGGCGAGCTGTTGCCCGAGCCGGCATCCCTCATTGCCAGAGAGGGGGCACGCGTTCCGGGGACCGACGGCCGCAAGATGTCGAAGAGCTATGGAAACGCGATCTACCTCTCGGAGAGCGAAGACGAGACTGCGGCGAAGGTGATGGGCATGGTCACCGACCCGGCGCGGAAGCTCAAGACCGACCCGGGCAACCCGGACATCTGCCCGCTGCAGCAGATCCACAAGCTGATCGGCGACGGTTCCGAGACCGCCGAGTGGGATCGCTGCTGCCGGGTGGCCGAGTGCGGGTGCGTGGCCCACAAGCGCAAGCTCGTGGAGGACCTGAACGCCTACCTGCGCGACTTCCGCGCCCGAAGGGCGGAGCTCGCCGGTGAGCCGGGGTACGCGTGGGAGGTTCTGGCGGACGGTGCGGCGAAGGTGCGACCGGCCGTCGAGGAGCTCATGGCCGACGTGCGGCGCGCGATGCACGTCGACGCCGAGGGGTAGCGCATGTCCTACCGCGTCCGGACAGAGGCGTTCGAGGGTCCCTTCGACCTGCTCCTGCAGCTCGTCGCAAAGCAGAAGGTGGACATCGCCGGCCTGTCGATCGCGGACATCGCCGACCAGTACCTTGAGTACGTGGAGGGGATGCAGGACCTGGACCTGGACGTCGCGAGCGACTTCCTGCTGGTCGCTGCGACGCTTCTCGAGATCAAGGCGGCAGCGCTTCTGCCGCGTGACGAACCGATCGAGATGGTCGAGTTCGAGGACATGTCGCCCGAGGAGGCACGCGAGCTCCTCGTAGCGCGGCTGCTCGCGTACAAGCAGATCAAGAACGCAGCGGCCGAGCTTTCGGCGCGCTACGAGTCAGAAGCGCTCATGCACTCGCGTGCGGCGGGGCTGGAGGAGCCGTTCCTCAAGCTGATGCCGGACTATCTCGAGGGGATCACGCTGCACGGCCTCGCGGTGATCTGTGCCGACCTCGTGCATCGGCGCGAGGTGTTCTTGCTGGAGGCGGACCACGTCGCGTCCGCGCCGATCTCTCTCGAACTGCACATGGAGGGCGTCGCGCGGATCATGCGCGGCGCTACGCGCACGACCTTTCACGAGCTGGTCGCCGCGGGCGCACCGATAGAGGAGCTCGTCGTGACGTTCCTCGCGATCCTCGAGCTCTACAAGCGAGGGCTGGTTCGGCTGGAGCAGCGTGAGGAGTTCGGAGACATCGAGATCGTCGGTACGGGAGAGGAAGCACGTGAGCCGGAAGAACGATGACGTGCGAGGCGCGATCGAGGCCCTGTTGTTCGTCTCCGACGAGCCGGTGCCGGCAAGCCGTCTGGCGAAGGTCCTGGAAGCGGGACAGAACGAGGTCGAGTCCGCGCTCAAGGCGCTCGCCGCAGAATACGCCGATGAGAACCGCGGCTTTCAGCTGCGCGAAGTCGCTGGCGGGTGGCGTCTGTACACCCACCCCGGGTTTCACGACTTCGTCGAGGAGTACGTACTCTCATGGGATACGAGACGCTTGTCGCAGGCCGCCCTCGAGGCGCTCGCAGTCATCGCCTACCACCAGCCGGTCGCACGTCAGGGCGTGAACGCTATTCGCGGCGTCAACAGTGAGGCGGTCATCTCGTCGCTGATCGAGAAGGGCCTCGTGCGCGAGGCGGGCCGCGACAAGAACGCCGGCAACGCCATCCTCTACGGCACGACTAGGACGTTCCTGGAGCGCTTCGGCCTGAAGGACCTCTCCGAGTTGCCGCCGCTCGAGGAGTTCGCACCGGACCCGGAGACCGAACGTGCGATACGAGAGCGCTTGAACGCCCTGGACGGCAGCATGCTCGACATCGGCGACGATGACGGGGTGGCGGACGAGGACGAGAGTGACGAAGCCGACGAAGTCGACTGAGGCCGCATCGCCCCTGCCGGCAGAGTCCGCGGGTGCTGGCGCTAGCGCGTCCGCCGCGACGGCCGAGCGCGTGCAGAAGTACCTATCGCGCGCCGGCGTGGCTTCTCGCCGCGGTGCCGAGGAGATGATCCGGGCGGGGCGGGTGACGGTGAACGGACAGGTCGTCTGCACGCTCGGTGACAAGGTCTGCCCAGGCACCGATGAGGTCCGTGTGGACGGTGCGCGTGTCGATCCCCCGACCGCTCTGTGGTACCTCGCACTCAACAAGCCCCCGGGAGTCGTGACCACCCTCGACGACCCGCAGGGCCGTACGACCGTCGCGCGCTTCATACCTGACGGCGCTCCGCGGCTGTTCCCGGTGGGGCGCCTTGACTACGCCACGACAGGCCTGCTGCTGCTCACCAATGACGGTGAGTTCGCGCACCTTCTGATGCATCCACGCCACCACGTGCCGAAGGTGTACCGCGCCGAAGCGGACGGCGTTCCCGATGCGGAGGACCTGCGGATGCTGCGAGAGGGGGTCGATCTGGACGACGGCAAGACGGCGCCCGCCGAGGCGCGCGTGGTGCGCGCGCTTTCGGACTCGTCCGTTGTCGAGATCACGCTACGCGAAGGACGGAAGCGGCAGGTCCGGCGCATGCTATCCGCCGTCGGTCACCCCGTCCGCCTGCTCACGCGCGTGGGGTACGGCCCGATCGCTCTGGGCCGGCTGGCCGAGGGGTCCGTCCGCGCGCTCAGCGACGCCGAGGTCGCGGCACTCCGGGCGTCTGCGACAGGCGGCCGATGATGCTCGCGGTGCTTACCGGACCGGTACGCAGCGGCAAGTCGCAGCGCGCGGTGACGCTGGCCCTCGGCTCGGGCCGCCCGGTCGTTGTAGCCGTGGGCGGTTCGGCGGACGACGCGGAGATGGCGCGCAGGATCGCGAAGCACCAGGCGGAGCGGCCCGAGGAGATGACCGTCATCGAGACGGCTCGCGACCCCGGGTGGAAGGAACACGTGGCCCCGGAGGCGTGCTTGCTGATCGACTGCCTCGGGAGCGTGCTGGGAGCCGAGCTTGTGGGTCTCGCGGAAGGTGACGCCTCACTCGCAGATGCCACGGCCGAGGAACGCGCGGATGCGATCGCGGCATCACTCGTCGAGTGGATCACGGCTCGCAAGGCGCCTACCGTTGTGGTGACGAACGAAGTAGGCTGGGGAGTCGTTCCAGCTTCGGCACTCGGGAGACTGTTCCGTGACGTGATGGGGAGGGCGAACCGCGCCCTTGTGGATGCAGCAGATGCGGCGTGGCTCGTGGTTGCTGGGCGGGCAATGCCGCTTCACACCCGGATACAGGAGGTATCGTGGCCGACAACGGAGTAGCGCCAGGCCGATTCGAGACGGAGTTGCGGGCGCTCATATCTTCCATACGTGAGCCGGATCAGGTGTGGCTGGAACGTGCGTGGCGCCGGCTTGACTCGCTCACGAAGCCGCCGAAAAGCCTCGGCAGGCTCGAGGAGATGGCGGCGAAGATGGCGCTGGCGCAACAGACCGACCGTCCTGTGGCAACGCCCGCCGCGATAGTACTCTGCGCGGGTGATCACGGCATCGTCGCCGAGGGCGTGTCCGCCTGGCCGCAAGAAGTCACCGGGCAGATGGTCGCGAACTTCGTGTCCGGCGGCGCGGCAATCAACCAGATCGCCCGCTACACCGGAGTCAGGCTGGTGCTCGTGGACGTCGGCGTGGTGTCAGATACCAGCGCTCTCGGTGGCGTCGTGCAGGCGAAAGTGCGAGCGGGGACCAGGAACTTCGCCGAAGAAGCCGCGATGACGCGCGAAGAAGCGGCAGAGGCGTTCCTGGTGGGCGCACGGATGGTGCGGATGCTCGCGAACGAGGGTGTGAAGGTGGTGGGGACCGGCGAGATGGGTATCGGGAACACCACCTCCGCGTCGGCTCTGGTCGCCGCGTACACGAACGTCCCGGTGAACCGGGTGGTCGGACGGGGGACCGGGATCGACGATGCGGCGCTGGCCCGAAAGACCAAGGTAGTAGAGAACGCGCTGCAGTTCCACCTGGCCGAGCGTGGCGACCTTCTGGCCACACTGGCGGCGCTCGGCGGTCTGGAGATCGCGGCGATGGCCGGCATATTCGTCGGCGCGGCGGCTGCGGGTGTGTGTGCGGTCGCAGACGGGTTCATCTCCTCGGCAGCGGCGCTTGCAGCCGCGGCTCTATGCCCGCCGTGCAGGCACTTCATGTTCCCGTCGCACCTGTCTGCGGAACCCGGCCATCACGTGGCCATGGTGGCGCTCGGTCTCGAGCCGTACATGGAGCTGAACATGCGGCTTGGCGAGGGCACCGGGGCCGCGCTGGGAATCGGCGCCATGGGAGCGGCATGTGCCGTGATGAGCGGCATGGCCACCTTCGAGCAGGCGGGCGTGAGCGAAGGCGAGAACCCGGTCACGTGATGGGTGATCTGAGCACGGCCGTCCGGCTGCTGACGATCGTTCCGCTCGGGAAGCACGACGGCGCGCATCCGTCGCGGTATTTCGCCCTCGTGGGGTGGGTGTTCGCCGGGGCCGCTGTCGGCATCGCCTCGGCCGCCGTTGCGCTGGGACGCGCGGACGAGCCCTTCGCTACGGTAGTTGCGGTGCTGATCGTCGGCGCGTGGGGGCTGCTGTCCGGATTCCTGCACTGGGACGGTCTTGCCGACTGCGCTGACGGGCTGGGCGCCCGAGGGGGAGCCGACCGGCGACTCGACGTGATGCGCGACAGCTCGACGGGCGCGTTCGGCGTCGTAGGAGTGGTGTTGGTCGCGATCGCTCAGGTCGTCTGCGCGGCGGCGATCGTAGAGAGCCGCTCGTGGTGGGCGCTGGGCGTGGCGCCAATCGTGGGCCGATGGAGTGCGGGAGCTGCGATGTCTCTGTGGGAACCCGCGCGCCGTGACGGACTAGCGGCACGCTTCTCCTCGCGTGAGGGGGCTCAAGGTCTGATGCTCGGCGCCGCCCCGCTGGTGCCGCTGCTCGTGGCGCCGGCTGCCGCAATCGGCGCACGCGTCCTCACCTTTGCGCTCTTCGTGCTGGCGGCACTGGCGATACCGGGCTTCTTCGCGCGCCGTTTCGGCGGGATCACGGGTGACGTCCTGGGCGCATCGATCCTGCTAACCGAGACTTTCGTGCTGGTCGTGGGAGCGCTTGTGGGAGGTGGACTGTGAGCGCAGCGCGCAACATCATGTTCGTCCGTCACCCCGAGACGGAGGCCAACATCGAGGGCCGCTACATCGGTCGCATCGATTCACCACTGTCGGCCAGAGGAAAGCGCCAGACAGCGTGGCTCGAGAAGATCGTTCGTGTGTGGGGAGCCGATGCGGTGTATGCGTCACCTCTCGGCAGGGCGCTGGAGCCTGCACGGGGAATCGCACCGCAAGGCGTCGATGTGACGGTACTCGATGATCTCGCCGAGATCGATTTCGGCATGGCGGAGGGCCTCACCTTCGACGAGATCATTGCGGCGGGGATCGAGATCGACTACACGGGCGGCGGGCCGATCGCACCGGACGGCGAGAGCGGCAAGGAGTTCGACATGCGCGTAGGCCGCGCCGCGGCTTCGATCGCAGCCGGTCCCGAGCGTTCCGTGGTCGTCACGCACGGAGGGGTCGTCCGCAGGCTGCTGGTCCACTTCCTCGAACTGCCGGTGGAGACATCGTGGCGGTTTGGGATGCCGAACGCTGCGGTGGCCGTCCTGCGGCTCCACGACGGCGGGGCGGTGCTCGAGAGCCTCACTCCGCCACCCGACTTGAGCGACGACCGCGCATAGCCACCCGTGCCCATGCGCTTGCGCGCACGGCCCGCGTGCGGGAGAATCCTCGGCAACCTTTCGGGCCGGGAGGCGCACCGTGGACTGGGACCGCATGATACGCGAGGAGCTCGGGACGCTCGTGCCCTACGCCCCCGGCCTGCGCGAAGAGCAGGTGCGCGAGCGGTCAGGCCGTGACGACATCTGCAAGCTCTCCAGCAACGAAAGCCCGTTCGGCCCGTTTCCCGCGGCGATCGCGGCGATGGAGCGCGAGTTGGCCGAGTTGAACCGCTATCCCGAGGGCGCATCGCTCGCGCTCAAAGAGAAGCTGTCGGCGCGCCACGACGTGCCCGTCGAGCAGATCCTGGTTGGTAGCGGCAGCAACGAGCTTCTGCGCCTGATCGCCCAGGCCGTCCTTCGGCCGGGCGACGAGGTCGTCTACGCGTGGCCCTCGTTCATCGTCTACCCGATGGTGACGACGATGTTCGGCGCGGTGCACGTGAAGGTCCCGCTGGACGCGTCGGCGACGCACGATCTCGATGCGATGCTCGCGGCCGTGACCGACAAGACGCGCCTCGTCTTCCTGTGCAATCCCAACAACCCCACCGGCACGTACTACACGCGTGAGGCGTTCGACCGCTTCTTCACGCGGCTGCCGGAGCACGTCTTGCTCGTGCTCGATGAGGCGTACTTCGAGTTCGTCACAGCACCGGAGTACCCGGACGGGCTTACGTACTACGAGGCCGGGGGCCGCGTTGTCGTGCTCCGGACGTTCTCGAAGATCTACTCCCTCGCGGGTCTTCGCGTGGGCTACGGCTTCGCGCCTGCTCCGCTCGTGCACGCGGTGGACTGCATCCGCGAGCCGTTCAACGTGAACTCGGTTGCCCAGGCCGCAGCGGCTGCTTCGCTCGATGATGATGCCGAAGTCTCCCGCCGCCGCGCCGAGAACCAAGAACAGAAGACGTACCTCTATTCGGGCTTCGACCGGCTCGGCATCTCGTGGGTGCCGTCGGAGACGAACTTCGTCTGGGTCAAGACGGAGAAGCCGGTCGAAGTGTTCGAGGCCCTGCTCGGGCAGGGCGTGATCGTCCGCGGGTTCGGCAACGTGCCGGCTCTCAGGGTCGGCATCGGGACCGCCGAGGACTCGAAGAGGACGATCGAGGCGTTCGAGGCGGCCGTCGCCCGGTTCGGCAGCATCTAGAGGCTGCAGGATCCTGACGGTCACCTCGCCGGTACCGTCGAGCATGCACGCCGCGGGCGTGCTGAAGGGGTGATGGAGCCATGCTGGTCATCATGCGCGACCATGCGTCAGCTGCCGACGTACAGCACGTCGTCGACCTCCTGACTGAGGCGGGCGCTGAAGCGCATCTCTCACGGGGCGAGGTCAAGACGATCATCGGCGTGATCGGCGACCGCGAGGTCATCTACTCGCTCGAGTTCGAGGGACTGCCCGGCGTCGAGCAGGTCGTACGCGTGCTCAAGCCGTTCAAGCTGGTAAGCCGCGACTTCCAGCCCGAAGACACCGTTGTGCGCGCGAGAGGAACGGCGATCGGCGGCGGTGCGTTCGCCGTCGTTGCAGGTCCGTGCTCGATCGAGTCCGAGGAGCAGATGTTCTCGACCGCTCGTGCGGCCGCAGACGCCGGAGCGAACATGTTGCGCGGCGGTGCATTCAAGCCGAGGTCGAGCCCGTACGCGTTCCAGGGCATGGGGGTGGAAGGGCTCAAGCTGCTCCGCGCCGCCGGAGACGAGGTCGGTCTGCCGGTAGTCACCGAGGTGCTCGACGTTCGCGATGCCGAAGTCGTGGCCGAATACGCGGACGTCATGCAAGTCGGCGCGCGCAACATGCAGAACTTCATGATGCTCGACGAGCTCGGCACCATGGCGAAGCCGGTCCTGCTCAAGCGCGGGCTCTCGGCCACCATCGAGGAGCTGCTTTCGGCGGCCGAGTACATCCTCAAGGGCGGGAACCGCGACGTCATCTTGTGCGAGCGCGGAATCCGCACGTTCGAGACGTACACGCGCAACACGCTCGACCTTTCGGCGGTTGCGGCGCTCAAGTCACTGACGCATCTGCCGGTGATGGTGGATCCTTCGCACGCGACCGGACGGCGAGACCTGATAGGCCCGATGTGCAAAGCCGGTATCGCCGCCGGCGCCGACGGCCTTATGATCGAGGTGCATCCTGACCCTGAGCATGCCCGGTGCGACGGTCCGCAGTCGCTCACCCCGGCGGACTTCGCCGCGCTGATGAGCGACCTGGGCCCGCGGATCGCCCTCGAGGAGAAGACGATGGGAGCGGCATCGTGACGGTACAGCGCCTGACGGTGGTCGGGCTCGGGCTCATCGGCGGATCGGTCGCCGCGGCAGCGCGTCGCGCGGGCGTGAAGCGCGTGCGCGCGGTCGACCCCGACGCCGAGACCCTCGGCTTCGCGGTCGCCGAGCATATCGTGGATGAGGCGCTCTCGCCGGAGCAGGCCGCCGAGACCGGCTGGTTCGCCGGTGACGCGTCGGACCTCGTGCTGCTCGGTACGCCGGTGGCCGCGACGGTTGAGTGGCTCAAGTGGCTCGCCGAACTCGGCTTCACCGGGATCGTGAGCGATGTCGCCTCCACGAAGCGTGCTGTGGTTGCCGCGGCCGAATCGGCCGGCGGTGGGTACCGGTTCGTGGGCGGGCACCCTATGGCGGGATCCGAACGGAGCGGCGTTGTGGCTGCCACACCGACTCTCTTCGACGGCGCGTACTACATCCTCACCCCGACTGCGAGCACCGACATGGACGCATACCGGCGCGTGCACGCGTTCGTGACGTCGCTGGGGGCAAGGGTGGTCTCGGTCGACGCAGCGGCGCACGACGAAGCCGTGGCCATCGTGAGTCACGTCCCGCACGTGGCCGCAGCGGCACTCGTCGAGCTCGCCAGCGGTCGCGCGGAAGGCGCCGGCGCCGATCTTCTGAGGCTGGCCGCGGGCGGGTTCAAGGACATGACGCGGATTGCAGCGGGTTCAGCGGACCTGTGGACGGGGATCTGCCTGGACAATGCCGAAGCGATCGTCGCGGGCATCGGCGGGCTGGAAGGCGTGCTCGCGGAGTTCCGGCACCTTGTGGCGTCTGGCGACGCGGACGCCGTCCGCGGGTGGCTGGCGGGAGCGGCCGAGGTACGGCGCTCACTTCCGGCGCAGTGGGTGCCCGCTACGACGCGACTGCGCGAGCTGACGGTACCGGTGATCGATCGGCCGGGTGTGGTCGGAGTAGTTGCGACGGCGGTGAGCCGGGCGGGATGTAACATCGAGGACATCGAGATCGATCACCAGTCCGAAGACAGCGCCGTGCTGAGACTGGTGCTCACGGACGAGGGCGATTCGGCAGTGCTCGTAGCCGATCTTGAGGCACGCGGGTTCGCGCCCCAGCTGCGCGCGCTAGAAGAGGACGAGGCATAGTGGACGTTCGGGTGTGGACAGCAGCATCGCCGCTCTCAGGCAGAGTGCGCATTCCGTCGGACAAGTCGATGTCGCACCGCGCGGTGATATTCGCGGCCGCCGCCGACGGCGTCTCGCATCTGCGATGCGTACTCGATAGCGCCGATGTCAGGTCCACCCTCGATGCCGTCAGTGCACTTGGCGCGGCCGTGAGCATCTTGGACGTCACGGCCGACGGGCTGACGCTGGAAGTCGCCGGTTGGGGCGCCCGTGGACCGCTGGAGCCCAAGGCGCCGATCGGCTGCGGCAACTCGGGCACGACGGCGCGGCTGCTCATGGGGCTTGTCGCCGGGTGGCCCGTGGAGGTGGCCTTCACTGGCGACGCGTCCCTGTCGACGCGTCCGATGTTGCGGATCGCGGAGCCTCTTCGGGCGATGGGCGCCCGTATCGAGACCGCCGAAGGGGGCACTCTGCCAGCGCGGGTGAAGGGTGGAGGGCTTGCCGGCATCGAGTACCTGTCGCCGGTGGCGAGTGCACAGGTGAAGTCAGCGGTGCTGCTCGCCGGCCTCCGGGCGCGCGGGCGCACGTCCGTGACCGAGCCCGCGCGGAGTCGCGACCACACCGAGCGGATGCTTCCCGCATTCGGCGTTCCTGTCGAAACGGAGCCGGAGTCGCTCCGGGTCTCCGTTGCCGGCCCGTCGGTACCGTCCAGCTGCGAGTTGTGCATACCGTCGGATCCCTCGTCAGCGGCGTTCTTCGTGGTCGCGGCGGCCATCGTTGCGGGCAGTCGCATCCATGCCGCGCGGGTGTCGTTGAACCCGACGCGCGCGGGCTTCGTCCGCGTCTTGCGGCGCATGGGCGCGCGAGTGCTGGAAGAAGGGTTCGAGTCACTGGGCACGGAGGATGTCGCGACGCTTCACGCCGAGCACGCCGGAGCACTGAGGGCGACCGTCGTAGGCGCCGACGAGGTGCCCGGACTCATCGACGAGTTGCCGGTCCTCGCGCTCGCGGCTACTCAGGCAGCGGGCACGACTCGCTTCGAGGGCATCGGGGAGCTTCGCGTGAAAGAGAGCGACCGCCTGGAGGCCATCCGCGCCGGACTCGCCGAATTCGGCGCGGCCGTCCGGGCCGGCGACGACTGGCTCGAAGTCGACGGACCCGCGTCGCTTCAGGGATGCCGCGTGTCCTCACTCGGAGACCACCGGATGGCGATGACCTGGATGATCGCGGGGCTTGTCGCAGAAGGGGAGACGATCGTCCGGGATGCCGAAGCGGTGAGCGTTTCATTCCCGTCGTTCACCGATCGGTTGCGAGAGCTTGGCGCTGGCGTCGAAGCGCTCTAGCGCGTGCTAGAATCCCCTTGCTGCCCACCGCGACGCCGGAGACACTTCACGTGATCATCGCCATCGACGGCCCCGCCGCAAGCGGGAAGTCCACGGTTGCCAAGGCCGTCGCCCGCCGTCTTGGCGTGCGGCATCTCGACACGGGTGCGATGTACCGTGCCGTCGCGTGGCTCGCGCTCGAGGGGGAGGTGCCGCTTGGGGATGCGGTCGTGCTCACGGCACTCGCTGAAGCGAACCCTGTGACGTTCGAGTACGAAGAAGGCGAGGCCATCGCCACGTCTGTCCGGATCGCGGGAAGGGATGTCACCGCCGAGATCCGGTACCCGGTAGTGGATGCCAACGTGAGCGCGGTCGCCGCCGTGCCCGGGGTGCGCGCCGCACTCGTCTGCCAGCAGCGGATACTCGCCGAGGCGCGGGACATGGTCGCCGAAGGCAGGGATATCGGCACCGTCGTGTTCCCGTCGGCGGAGGTGAAGGTCTTCCTCACCGCCTCTCCCGAGGAGCGTGCGAGGCGCCGGCGGATCGACCTGGCCAACCAGGGTCACGAGGTAGGGCAAGACGAGGTCCAGCAGCGCCTCGAGAAGCGCGACACTCATGACTCGACGCGGGAAGCGAGCCCGCTTGAGGCCGCCGCTGATGCGGAGATACTGGACACCACCGGGCTGTCGGTGGAACAGGTCGTCGACGAGATCGTGCGTCGTGCCGAGGCAGCGCGGTGAAGCGGTTCTTGCTCGCGCGCTTCGTGAAGGCTACAGCCGGACGTCTACTGCGGTTGGCGTTCCGCACGAGGCTGACGGGCGCTGAGAACATCCCCTGCGGCGGAGCGATTCTCGCCGGCAACCACGTGTCGTACCTCGATCCCATGCTGATGTGGTGTGCCTGCCCTAGACCGGTGCACTTCATGGCCAAGCGCGAACTCTGGGACACACCGATCATCGCCTGGGCCCTTCCAAGGCTGTGGGGCTTTCCAGTGAACCGCGGCGAGCCCGATCGCGCCGCGATAACCACGGCGACCGACCTCCTGAACACAGGCGAGCTGGTCGGCGTGTTTCCTGAGGGCGGACGCTCGAGGGAGGGACGAACGGAGCTTCGTGAGGCCCACGGAGGGGCGGCGTTCCTCGCGCTGCGCGCCGGCGTCCCGATTGTTCCCGTCGCATTCGTCGGCACCGAGCGCGCGTGGCCGAAGGGGGCGAAGGCGCCCAGGCTGGTCCGAACGTGGATCGCCGTGGGCGAGCCGATCGTACCGGAGCACGTGCTCCCGGAAGGTGGCAGGAAGGAGCGCGTTGCCGCGGTGACGACGGTTATGATGGAACGGATCGGTGAGGTCCTCGACCGGTCCAAGGAGGCCGCTACGTGAGGGTGGTCGTCGCCAAGCACGCGGGAGTGTGCTACGGCGTGGAGCGCGCGCTGAAGCTCGTGGGTGAGGCGGCGGCTGCTGGCGGCGAAGTCACGACGCTCGGGCCTCTGATCCACAATCCCCAGGCCGTGGCCGCTCTCGAGCGTAGCGGCGTGGGCGTCGCGAAGTCTCTCGACGAAGTGTCTTCGGGCACGCTGGTGATACGCACGCATGGGGTCGACCCCGCAGTCATCCGCTCAGCGGAGCGCCGCGGACTCAACGTGATCGACGCAACGTGCCCCTTCGTGGGAGCTGCGCACGCGTGCGCAGCGGACCTGGCGGCGGGGGGGTATGCGGTGGTCATCGTGGGCGAGTCCGATCATCCTGAAGTTGAGGGCATTCTCGCGCACGCCGGGGGCGAGGCGATCATCGTTCAGCGTGCGTCGGACCTGCCCTCCCGTCTGCCCGCGCGCCGCATCGGCGTGGTGGTACAGACGACGCAGCCTCCCGCGGTGCTGGCCGAGGTCGTGGACGCACTGCTGCCGAGAGTGTCGGAACTGCGCGTCTGCAACACCATCTGCAGCGCCACGGCGAAGCGACAAGAGTCCGCGGCAAGGCTTGCAGACGAGGTGGACGTCATCGTCGTGGTAGGCGGTCACAACTCCGGGAACACGACGCGGCTTGCCGAGATATGCCTGGTCCGCAACGAGCGTACGCACCACGTCGAGACGGCCGATGAGTTGGACGAGGCGTGGTTCCGTGGTGCGGAGGTCGTGGGCGTGACCGCCGGCGCGTCGACCCCGGACGAGCAGATCCGTGGCGTGATCTCCGCGATCGAGGCGCTTGCCGGCGATGAGTGACCCGGCGGATCCGGGGGCCGTTGTAGCCTCGGTGGATGACGGCGCGGCGCGCACGGCGGGCATCAGGCCGGGCGATGTCGTCCTCACCGTGGACGGCCAGGCCCCGGAAGACGTCATCGACTGGATGTGGCTGACGGACGATCCGACATTCACGGTGGGTGTCTTGCGGGGCGCCGATCGTCATGACCTGACGGTCCGCAGGCGCTCTGGCGAGCCCCTCGGAGTCACGTTCGTAAGCCCGCTCTTCACGCCGGTTCGGCAGTGCGAGAACGCCTGTGCGTTCTGCTTCGTCTCGGGCGTCCCGGCAGGCCTGCGTCCGTCGTTGTACGTCCGTGACGACGACTTTCGACTGTCGTTTCTTTCGGGCAACTTCATCACACTGACGAACACGACCGAAGAAGATGTCGAGCGGATTGTCGCACAGCGGCTGTCACCGCTGCACGTCTCCGTTCACTCCGTTGATCCGGCGGTACGGTCACACCTCATGTGTCCCACCGTGGAGGACCGCGCACTTGAGATCCTCGATACCCTCTTGGCGCGCGGTATAGAGGCGCACGTGCAGATCGTGCTCGTACCAGGCGTGAATGACGCGGCGGTACTGGAGGAGACCCTCGAGTATCTGTACGCCCGCGAGGGCGTGCTGTCGGTTGGAACGGTGCCGATGGGCTTCACAGCCCACCAGAGCCGCTTCACGGCCTCGTTCGGTCCCGAGACTGCCGAAGGGACGCTGGCGCAGATCGCGGCCTGGCAGGAGCGTGCTCGCGCCGGGCGAGGTGTCGGATGGGTCTACGCCGCCGATGAACTGTACCTTGCCGCTGCTCGCGAGCTGCCCTCAGCTGGGGAATACGATGGATTCCCGCAGTACGAGAACGGGATCGGAATGACCGCGGCTTTCTTGGACGAGTTCGCCCCGGCCGGGCCCCACCGCTCTGCGACACTGGTGACCGGCGAGCTCTTCGCGCCTGTGCTTGTCGACGCGATGGCACACGCGGGCTGGTCGGATGTCGGGGTGTTGCCGGTTGCGAACCGGCTCTTCGGGGGCAACGTGTGTGTCACCGGGCTCCTCTGCGGCGCGGACATAGTAGCGGCGATCACTGCCGACGGGGGTTCGGGTGTCTACCTCGTGCCGGACGTTGTAGTAAACTCCGACGGGCTGCTACTCGATGACATGCGTGCCGAGGAGCTGGCACAAAGCGCAGGTGTCCAAGTGCGGTTCATCGGCAGCGATGCGGCGAGTCTGACGGCCGCGCTTGCCGTTCGGTAGGAACGGATTCCGGCAGATGACGCTTCCCATCGTCGCGGTGGTCGGCAGGCCCAATGTGGGGAAGTCGACGTTCGTGAATCGAATGATCCAGACGCAAGACGCCATCGTGCACGCCCAGAGCGGCGTGACGCGCGACCGCAGCTATCACCGTGCCGACTGGAACGGCCGCGAGTTCATGCTTGTCGATACCGGCGGGATCGAGTTCACGACCGACGATGCGTTCGGTGATTCGATCCGCGAGCAGGCTGTCGTGGCTGCAAACGAAGCAGACGTGGTGGTGTTTCTGGTAGACGGCACCGTCGGAGTGGCTCCGGGTGATAAGGAAGTCGCAGGTCTGCTCAGGCGCCAGAAGACGCCGGTGTTCCTGGCGGTCAACAAGCTCGACACTCCGGGTCGCGAGGAGGCCATCCACGAGTTCTGGAGCCTCGGGCTCGACCAGCCGTGGCCGGTTTCCGCGTTGCACGGCCACGGATCGGGCGATCTGCTCGACGCGATAGTGGAGGCACTGCCCGACGTCGATGACGAGCGCGGCGAAGATGAGGCTATCGGTGTGGCGATCATCGGGAAGCCTAACGCCGGCAAGTCATCGCTGTACAACAAGCTTCTGGGGCGAGAGCGCGCTATCGTCTCGGAAGTGGCGGGGACGACTCGCGATGCCATCGACACGGTTCTTGCAGACGGAGAAACGGCCTTCCGGCTTGTAGACACTGCAGGGCTGCGCCGCAAGTCGCAGATCGACGAGTCGGTCGAGTACTACGGCTTCGTCCGGGCCATGCGCGCAATCGATCGCGCGGACGTGGCCGTGCTGGTGATAGACGCGTCGACGGGCGTGACCGATCAGGACCAGCGTGTGGCCCGGTTCGCCGAGGAGCGCGGCTGCGGCATCGTCATCGCGCTCAACAAGTGGGACCTCATCGGGGCACCGGAGGAGAAGATCGAGCTTGTCGCGCGCCTGCCGGAGAAGCTAGGGTTCGTCGGCTACGCGCCTGTTGTCCGGGTGAGCGCGCTGACCGGGACTGGCGTGCACAAGGTCCTGCCGATGGTGAAGAGCGTCTACGAGGCCTACTCACGTTCCGTGCCGACCAGCAAGCTCAACGCATTGCTCACCGAGCTTCGAGCGAGCGGTCACAGCGTCTCGAAGGGCGGCAAGATGCTGCGGCTGCAGTATGTGACGCAGACCGGTTCGAGGCCTCCGGTGTTCACGTTCTTCGCGAACCACCCCAGACTGGTCGACGCCAACTACCAGCGCTACCTGGAGAACCGTCTGCGGGAGTCGTTCGACCTGGTCGGCACCCCCATCCGTCTCAAGTTCCGTCAGAAGGGCTGAGATGGAGTCAGCACTTCGGATAGTGGCGGCCGCAGTCAGCGCGTACGCGGTCGGGTCGGTCCCGTGGGCCGTCATCGTGGTGCGGGTCTTCTGGCGACAGGACATCCGTACCCTCGGCAGTGGCAACACCGGAGCGACCAATGTGTTGCGCGTGTTCGGCACTGCGCCCGGACTGGCCGTGCTGGCCCTAGACGTCGTCAAGGGCGCCGTCGGCGTTTGGCTTGCCACGCTGTTCGTCCCCCCTGCGTGGGCTGCCGACGGCAAGGACTGGTTCATGGTTCTGGGTGCGCTGTCGGCGATCCTGGGGCATTCGTTCTCGCCGTTCATCGGATTCAAGGGCGGAAAGGGCGTGGCGACCGCTGCGGGCGCGATAGTCACACTGGCGCCGCTTGCGATCATTCCACTCGCGATCGTCTTCGTTGTAGTGGTGGCGATATGGAAGTACGTATCGCTCGGTTCTGTGGTCATCGCGGCTCTGTTCCCGGGTATATGCTGGTTGCTGTATCCAGACCGGCACGCCCTTCTGCTGTTCGCACTGCTCGCCTCCGGAATGGTCATCTGGAGGCATCGCGCCAACATCCGGCGCATCCGTCGCGGTGAAGAGTCGAGGATCACCTTCCGGCGACGCACGTGGGACGAGCTGAAGAAGCGCCGGGACGAGGGGAGCGCGTAGCTCATGAGAGTCGCGGTCGTTGGCGCGGGTTCCTGGGGCACGGCTGTCGCCTGGCTGCTTGGCGGCAAGGGTTACGACGTGACGCTTTGGGCGCGCGAGCCCGAGATCGCCGAAGGCATCAACGCCGAGCACCGCAACCCCATGTTCCTCAAGGACGTCATTCTCGATGCCCGTGTCCAGGCCACCCACGAGATAGACCGGGCGGTCTACGGAGCGGAGGCGGTCGTCGTCGTGACGCCAAGCCACGGTGTGCGTGGCGTTGGCGAGGGCATGAGCACGTCACTGCCGTCGGATGTTCCGGTGGTCAACCTCGCCAAAGGTGTCGAGCAGGGCAGTCTCATGCGGATGACTCAGGTGCTCGAAGAGGTCATCGGCAACCGCGACCGTCTTGCCGCGCTCTCCGGTCCCAACCACGCGGAGGAGGTCTCGAAAGGCGTTCCTTCTGCGACATGCGTTGCCGCATATCGCGAGGACGTCGGGCGACTCCTGCAGGACTTGTTCATGACGCCGTTCTTCCGCGTGTACACGAACCAGGACGTCGTAGGCGTTGAACTCGGAGGGGCATCGAAGAACGTGATCGCCGTCGCCGCCGGGATGAGCGACGGTCTCGGGTACGGAGACAATACGAAGGCGACGTTGATGACCCGTGGGCTTGCTGAGATGAGCCGGCTTGGGGCACACCTCGGAGCGAACCCGTTCACGTACATGGGTCTCGCGGGCATGGGCGACCTCATCGTCACCTGCACGTCCAGGCACAGCCGCAACCGTGCGCTCGGCGAGTGGGTGGCGAAGGGCGGCACGGTTGAGAGCTACTCTGCCGAGACCCACATGGTCGCTGAGGGCGCCAAGAGCGCCGTTTCGCTCGACGACCTCGCCCACAGCATCGGGATGGAGATACCCATCACGCATCAGGTGCGCTCGATACTCTTCGAGGGACACAGTCCATCCGAAGCGGGTGCCGTGCTGATGGGGCGTTCCGCCGCAGATGAGCTGCACGGCATGGGGCTTGTGGACGACGAGGAGTAGCCGGCATGGGACACGAGCTCTTCATAGCCCCGTCGATACTCTCGGCGGACTTCACCCGGCTCGCGGAAGCGGTGGCGCTTGTCGAGGACGCGGGAGCCGATCTAATCCACGTGGACGTCATGGACGGCCACTTCGTGCCGAACCTTACGATCGGCCCTCCGGTGGTGCGCGCGCTCAAGCGGGTCGCCCGCCGACCGCTGGACGTGCACCTGATGGTCTCCGACCCGGACAGCACCGCGCAGTGGTACGTCGACGCAGGCGCGGACATCGTGACCGTGCACGTCGAGGCGTCCGCCGACCTTCGCCATACGCTTCAAGCCATCGGAGCCGCCGGCGTCACTCCCGGTGTGACGCTCAACCCTGACACGCCGGTCTCGACGATCCGCGAGGTCCTGCCCATCGTGGGACTCGTGCTGGTCATGAGCGTGAACCCGGGCTTCGGGGGGCAGTCCTTCATCGAGTCCTCGGTGGCCAAAGTCGCCGAGATCGCTTCGATGTGCGAAGAGGCGGGAGCCTCGCCGAGAATCGAGGTCGACGGGGGGATCGATGCGCTCACCGCGCCCCGGGTCGTATCAGCCGGGGCGGACACGCTCGTCGCCGGCAATGCGATTTTCGGCGCGGCGGATCCTGCGGCCGCGCTCAGGGAGATCCGCGCTCGCGCCGAGGCGCACTTGGTGTAGACTTACGCTTGCGACTTTCTTCAGGGCGGGGTGCAAGTCCCCACCGGCGGTAGACAGCCCGCGAACCCCGATAAGGGGCCGATCCGGTGAGATTCCGGAGCCGACAGTCACAGTCTGGATGGAAGAGGAAGGTTCTTCGCATGACGCTGTTCTCCGACCCCGCGGTCGGAATCGCTGACCCGTACCTGCGCCGGGCGTTCGCGCTCGCTGAACGCGGGCGCGGCACGACATCACCGAATCCGCTTGTCGGATGCGTGGTCGTGCGCGACGGCGAGATCGTAGGTGAGGGCTTCCACGAACGCGCAGGGGGCCCGCACGCGGAAGTCGTCGCACTCGACGAGGCGGGCGAACGCGCCAGGGGCGGCGACCTGTACGTGACACTCGAGCCGTGCAACCACTTCGGGCGAACTCCGCCCTGCGTCGACAGGCTCCTGGCCGACGGCGTCTCATCGGTGACGATCGGCATGCGCGACCCGGACACGAACGTCTCCGGAGGCGGTGCGGAGGCGCTCGAGGCAGCTGGCGTCCAGGTGCGTTTCGCCGAGGACCCCCGGCCCTTCGAGGTGCAGAACGAGGGATGGCTCACCCGCATACGACTGGGCCGTCCGTTCGTTCGTGTGAAGGTCGCACTGACACTCGACGGGCGTCCGGCGCTTGCGGCGCGGCGCCGTTCGAGGATCACGGGAGCGGGAGGCCGACGGATCACCATGCTGCTACGCTCGCGCACGACGGCCGTGTGCGTGGGTGTGTCGACCGTCCAGATCGACGACCCGGAGCTGACGGTGCGTGACGCCGACGAGCAGCCTCAGGGCCGCTCGCCCCAAAGGATCGTCCTCGCGCGGACCTGCGTCCCCGACACGCGCATGAAAGTGGTCTGCGACAGCGGCGGATCCACACTCGTGATATCGGACGCGGTGCCGGAATCGGCGCTGGCGGACGTCGAGAGGGCAGGCGTGCGCGTCCTGCGGTACGCGTATGCCGAAGGACTGGCAGGCGCTCTCAGGGCGGTGGCGACCGACGGCGTCAATGACGTCCTCGTGGAGTCCGGTCCCTCGCTGTTCTCGGCACTCTGGCGCGGCAGACTGATCGACGAACTCGTGCTAGTGACGGCGGGTGGCATGAGCGGCAATGCAGCGCCACCGCTCTTCCTCGGACAAGCGGATGCCGAAGGAGCCGATCTTGCGCCCGTGTTCTACGCGGTCGAGACGGGGCTGGCGGACGGCGATGCAGTGACGGTTTGGCGGCCGAGAGTCTGAGCGGCCGAGTGGAATACCCGGAAAGGGGAGTGTCTCGAGATGTTCACAGGGTTGATCGAGTGCGAGGGCATCATCACTCGCGCTGAACGGGTGGGCGGCGGAGGTATGCGCCTTGAGGTGTACTCGCCGGAATTCGGCAGGGACATGGCGATAGGCGACTCCATCGCGGTCGACGGCGTGTGCCTGACGGTAGTGAAGTTCATCCGGGGGGCATTCCTGACCGACGTGAGCGGGGAGACGATGGAGCGCACCACCCTCGGCGGGCTGCAGCAGGGCGGGAAGGTCAACCTCGAGCGCGCGCTCAGGCTTTCGGACCGCCTCGGCGGCCATCTCGTGTCCGGGCACGTGGACGGCGTGGGCAAGCTCGAGTTGCGGCAGCCGGCCGGCAAGTTCACTGTCTACCAGTTCCAGGCTCCTCCGAACGTGATGCGCTACGTGGTGGAGAAGGGTTCGATAGCCGTGGACGGCATCTCGCTCACCGTGGCGAAGATGGGGCCGCAGGGCTTCACGGTCGCCATCATCCCGCAGACCGAGGAAGTCACGACGCTCAAGGACAAGCCGGTGGGCGCGCCCGTGAACCTTGAGGCCGACATGCTCGCGAAGTACGTCGAACGGTTCGTGGCCGGCTACACCGGTGCAGAGGATGCCCCGCGGGAGCGGAAGGGTCTCGGCGAGATGATCCGCGACTTCGCCGACGGCAGCAGGTGAGCAACATGAGCGGCCCGTTCGCGACAATCGAAGAAGGGGTAGCGGAGATTGCTGCCGGGCGGATGCTCATCGTGGTCGACGACGAGGGTCGCGAGAACGAGGGCGACTTCGTCATGGCGGCCTCGGCGGCCACCCCCGAGACCGTGAACTTCATGGCCACGCACGGCCGTGGGCTCATCTGTCTCCCGATGACCGCCGAGCGTCTGGACGAGCTGGCGATCCCTCCGATGACCGAGCGGAACACGTCTGAGCAAGGTACCGCCTTCCATGTCTCGATCGGCGCGAAGGGGAGGATCTCGACCGGTATCAGCGCTGCGGACAGGTCGGCGACCATCCAGGCGGCCATCGATCCTTCAAGCGTGCCCGAGGACATCTCGAGGCCTGGCCACGTCTTCCCGCTGAGGGCCCGTCCCGGAGGCGTGCTGGAGCGTGCGGGTCACACCGAGGCAGCGGTCGATCTCGCGCGCCTGGCGGGGCTGTACCCCGCCGGGGTCATCTGCGAGATTATGAACGCCGACGGGACGATGGCGAGGCGCGCGCAGCTCGAGGACGTTGCACGCGAACACGGACTGAAGATGATCACCGTCGAGGACCTCATCCGGTACCGCCGTCGTACCGAACGGCTCGTCGAGCGGATCACGAGCGTTTCGCTTCCGACCGAGTTCGGCGAGTTCACCGCGTACGGGTACCGCTCGGTGCTCGACGACTCGACGCACGTCGCGCTGGTCGCGGGCGAGGTCGCCGGCGCGAGCGACGTGCTTGTCCGCGTGCATTCCGAGTGCCTTACCGGCGACGTCTTCCACTCGCTGCGCTGCGACTGTGGCGAGCAGCTCGCTGAGGCCATGCGTCGCGTGCAGGAGGAAGGCCGAGGGGTAGTGCTGTACCTCGTCGGCCATGAGGGGCGCGGTATCGGGCTCGCGAACAAGCTGATGGCGTACCGTCTTCAAGAGGACGGCGCTGATACCGTCGAGGCGAATGAGGCACTCGGCTTCCCCGCGGATCTGCGGGACTACGGAATCGGGGCGCAGATCCTGGCGGACCTCGGTCTGAGTTCGGTGCGCCTGCTGACGAACAACCCCAAGAAGCTAGTGGGACTAGAAGGCTACGGCCTGCACGTGACCGAACAGGTACCGCTTCAGGTGGGCTGCAAGCCGGAGAACCTGCGTTACCTGAGGACGAAGAAGGACAAGCTTGCACACCGGCTTGAGTTGCCGGGCGAGGAGTAGGGGGGATCGGCATGGCACAGTTCCAAGGAGATCTAGTGGGGAGCGGGCTCAAGATCGGCATCTGCGTGAGCAGGTTCAACGAGCTGCTGTCGTCAAGGCTGCTCGGCGGAGCCATGGACGCCCTGACGCGCCACGGGGTCGATGAGGCCGACGTGGACGTCGCCTGGGTTCCGGGCGCGTTCGAGATTCCGCTGGTTGCAGGCAAGATGGCGTCATCGGGCAAGTACGACACCGTTCTCGCGCTGGGCGTCGTCATCCGGGGCGGCACGCCGCACTTCGACTATGTCGCCGCCGAGGTGTCCAAGGGGATTGCGAAGATCTCGCTCGACACGGGCGTTCCGGTCATGTTCGGCGTGATCACCGCCGACACGATCGAGCAGGCTGTGGAGCGGGCAGGTACCAAGCACGGGAACAAGGGCTGGGACGCGGCCCTTGCGGGCATCGAGACCGCCAAGGTGATGCAGGTGCTCAAGCAGGCCTAGGCCTGGGAAGAGGAAGCCCGGCGCAAGCCGCACGGGCCGTGAACGCAAGAGAACGCCCGGTGGGCCGTTTCCGGCCGCCGGGCGTTCCGCTGGGCAATCCAGAGGGTTCTCGCCACCCTGTGGCTATCAACCGTGGACGTCCTGTCCTCACGCACCCGAGGCCTGTCGGCCTCTGCGGGGAAGGTCACAATAGCAGACCGGCATACCGCCCACAAGCGACCCTTTGTTCGTTTCGACGAACGGTAGACATTCGGCGTTGGTCGGAGGACAAGAGGGAGGCGGCGGCAAGAACTGAACGACAGACGTGCGCCATAGCCCGCTTCACCAAAGCGGGCGCGGTCGGGTAATGTGGACGCGACGCACGTAGGAGAGGAGCGGCGGTGTCCGACGGCCCAAGCGAGCCGCGTGACGGTAAGTTCGCGGTTCTCGACGTGTTCGGCATCACCCTCGAGGTGACGAACCCGCGCCTCGCGGAGCTGCTGACGATGGACGCGACGGACGCGCTCGCGACCGACGTCCGGGATCTTGTGAGTTCGGACAGGCGCGCGATAGAAGAGGCCCTGCCGGACGTAGTGATCTCGATGCCGACGCCGCACTCGGAGCAGGCAGACCGCGCCAGACGCGAGTTCCGCAGCCGCGCTAACGAACTCGCCGGGCAGTTGGGGTTCGATGTCGACTCGGACGGAACGTGGGAGTCCCCGAGGGGTATCGATATCGTCATGCGCACGATCGAACGTCCCCTGACCGCGGCGGCGGCGGCACACTATGTGACCGAGGTGGCGGCGGTCACCGACCGTCTTCCGGAGTCGAGTGCGGTGCTGTTCGTGGTCGTAGACGAGGTCACCGCTGAAGCATTCAAGCTCGCGATCAGGCAGCGCAAGCTGCATCACCTCATGCGGACGGTTGCAATCGACACTCTCGAGCAGATGGCCGCACTCCAGAGCGAAGGACGGCTTGATCACAGGCGCGTGCTCGTTCTGCTGGCGCCCATAGCGGACATCAACGTGGGTGAGATGCTGTCGGTGCTGACCAGGGGCGGCCCTGAAACCTCCGGCGAGGTCTGATACATGATCGACCTCCACGTGCACACGTGGCGATGTCGGCACGCGGAGGGGACCGCCGACCAGTACGTCCGGGCGGCCGCGTCCTGCGGCGTGCGCACTCTTGGCATCACGGACCATCTGCCGCTGCCACCGACCTTGCTCGACCGGATACCCTCGGCGCGGGAGTACGCTATGCCGCTCGGAGAGCTAGGCGAGTACGTGGAGGAGGTGGGCCGGGCTGGAGACCTCGGCAACCAGATCGGCGTGGAGGTCCTCCTCGGAATCGAGATCGACGCCGTGCCGGAGTTGTATGCGCACGCGTCGGAGCTGCTCTCGCGGCATCCGTTCGATGTTGTCCTGGGCTCGGTCCACTTCATCGACGATTGGGCGTTCGACGATCCCGAGCTGATCGGCCGGTATGAGGATTGGAACCTCGAGGATCTCTGGGAGCGCTACTTCGGCGAGATGATCGATGCGGCACGCTCGGGGCTTGCAGACGTGGTAGCGCACGCGGACCTCGTGAAGAAGTTCCACAGCCATCCGACGGGCGCGGTAGGCCATCTCTACGCGTTCGCAGCCGACTCTCTGGCCGAAGCCGGCGTTGCGGTGGAGGTGAACACCGCGGGGCTGCGGAAGCCGTGCGGCGAAATCTACCCTGCACCCGCGTTCCTGCGGGAACTAAACCGCGCCGGCGTTCCTGCCACAGTAGGCTCCGATGCGCACGCGCCCGGGGACGTAGGCGCCGCAGGACGACAAGCGGTGCAGGCGCTGGAGGACGCGGGATACCAATCGGTTGTCATCTACCGCAAGCGAGTCGCCGAGGAGGTTGCTCTGAGTGACATCTGATGCTGCTCCGACCGTAGGCGGGCTGGTGTCAGCACTCGATCGCGCGTTCCCCGCACAGTGGGCCGAGGACTGGGACCGCGTAGGTCTGGTAGTGGGAGGGGCCGGTGCCGCGGTGACCGGCGTCCTCGTGACGCTGGACGCGACTGCAGAGTCGGTGGAACGGGCGGCGGAGATGGGGGCGAACGTGCTCGTCACGCACCACCCGCCGTTCCTGGAGTGTCCGGAGCATGCTGAGCGCGTTGGGGGGCCGGCCGGTACCCCGGAGGCCGCGCTGCGGCTGGGAATCGCTGTGATCTCGGCCCACACCAACCTCGACCGCGCACCATCCGGAGGCGACGCACTCCCGAAGGCTCTTGGCCTTTCGATCCTGGAGCCGCTCGAGTGCGGTACCGAAGATGTCGTACTCGTTGTGACCTACGTGCCGAAGGATGCTGTTGACCGCGTGGTGGCGGCCATGGCTGCCACCGGTGCGGGGAGACTTGGCGACTACACGGACTGCGCGTTCATCTCGGACGGTTCCGGCCGGTTCACGCCGCTTGCTGGCGCACGCCCCGTGACGTCGGCCGGACGAGAAGGTGCGCCGGAGTCGCGGATCGAGATGGTTGCGCCTTCCGCTTGCGCGGAGGCCGTCCTTGACTCGGCCAGAGACGCGCACCCGTACGAGGAGCCGGTGATCGTGGCCGTGCCTGGCGTGCGTCCGCGCGGGGCGGCGCGTCTGGGACGGATCTGCACGTGGAGAGAGTCAGCGACCGTCTCAGAGCTCGCCGCCCATGTCTCGGATTCCCTCGGTGTCCGCTGCAGGGTCTGGGGTGACGGTTCGAAGCTTGCCGGCAGGGTGGCCGTGGCGAACGGATCCGCGTCGTCATTGATCGGGGACGCGGTCGCCAAGGCGGACACGCTGGTTGCCGGGGAGGTGCGGTATCATGACGCCCTGGCTGCAGCTGCAGCGGGATTGGCGGTGATAGAGGCCGGCCATGATGCCACCGAGTGGCCGCTGGTCGCGGTGCTTTCGGAGGCGGTGCGGTCAAGCGTGCGCGAACACGTCGAGGTCACCGTGGAGTCCCCCAAGACCGGCTGGTGGACAGTGGAGGGATCGGATGTCCGAGGGTGAAGCCCTGCTAGCGCTTGCTGAACAGGACCTAGCGATCGCACGGGCGGAGAAGCAGCTGGACGAAGTGCCTGAGAAGCGCGCAGTGCTCCAGCTTCGGAAACGCTTGCGCGAGATCGAGGCGGTCAAGGACAGGGCTGAGGCCTACTGCCGCAAGAGCGATGCGCTGGTCAACCGGTCCAACGACGAAGCGGAGTCGATTCAGCTCAAGATCGACGCCGAGCAGGCGAAGGTGATGTCGGGCGAGGTCACCAACCCGAAGGAGCTTCAGAACCTGACCCGCGAGATCGATGCGCTGAGGCGGAAGAAGGACGCGGTCGAGCATGCCGAGATCGGGCTGATGGAGAAGGCAGAGGAGGGGCTCGCCCAGCTCGCGAAGGTGGAAGCCGCACTCGCCGAGGGCTACGAGAAGGAGCGGGTGCTCATCGAGGAGTTCAAGGCCAAAGGAGGCGAGCTCCAGACCGAGATCGTGCGGCTGAAAGAGACGCGTGCGCGGGTTGCGGGGGACCTGACACCCTTGCTGCTCGCCAGGTACGAGTCTCTGCGCGAGACGAAGCACGGAATCGCCGTGGGCGAGCTTGTCGGTGATTTGTGCAGTGCGTGCCGCACGGCGATCCCCGCCCACGAAGCGCAGGCGATCCAGGCAGGTCCGCCGATCGCCGAGTGCCCGAACTGCAGACGGCTTCTTGTGGCGGGGCGCGATTCCCGATGAGTGACGTCTGGATCGTCCACACCGACGGCGGCGCGCGCGGAAACCCGGGGCCGGGAGGAGCGGGGATGGTCCTGCGGGGACCCAGCGGCTCGATCGTGGCGCGTGGGGGCGCGTTCCTGGGTTCGGTGACGAACAACGTGGCGGAGTATGAGGCGCTCCTGTGGGGCCTCCGGGCGGCGCTGGACGCAGGCGCGAAGCGTCTGGTGGTGAAGGCGGACAGCGAGCTTGTGGTAAAGCAGCTTCGCGGCGAGTACCGCGTGAAGAACGAGGGGCTGAAACCCCTGTTCACCGCCGCGCAGGGGCTTCGCAGAGGTTTCGACGAGGTGGCGTTTGTTCACGTCCCGAGAGAGGAGAACGCCGAGGCGGACGCGCTTGCGAACGCCGCGATGGATGGCCGGTGCATGGTCGGCGATGCACCTCAGCCCCCGCATGGTGAGTCAAGCCGCCTGTTCTAGAGAGGGAGAGCCGCGATGTACGACCTGATGATCCGCGGGCATTTCGACGCTGCTCACCAACTGCACGGGTATCCGGGCGAGTGCAGTGGGCTTCACGGACACACCTGGGACGTGGAGGTCGTGGTGCGCGGTTCGAGCCTCGATGAGGTCGGCATTCTCTACGATTTCAAGACGCTCAAGGAGGACCTCGCCGCGGTGCTTGCTCCGTTGGATCACTGCCTGCTCAACGACGTGTCGCCGTTCGACGGCATCAATCCCACAGCCGAGAATCTGGCGCGCCACGTCTTCGAGGGTTTGTCAGCGCGCGTCGGAATCCGCGTGGCAGTCGTCGAGGTATCGGTCTGGGAGTCGCCGATCGCCAGGCTCACGTTCCGGCCGGGGGACTAGCAGGCGCGGTCGAGAAGCCAAGTTGAATGAGCAGGGATTCGTGAAGGGGGGCCGCGCTGGCGGCCCCCCTTAGAATGCAGGTGTCCCGAGAAACCCAGCCTGCGTGATCCCTAGTCCCCAAGCTTCCCATTTCTTACTCTCGAGAACCCCTACGGTACCGGTCAGCTTGCGCAAACCCTTCCCGCGAGGACCCCTTCGAGCAGCTACTGGTACGCTGGCTTTCAGGTTCCGCTCGGCCCGACTTCTCGGGACAACCACACTCTACGAGACTCTCCGTGAGCCGTCAACAGGGAATCTGAAGAATCATCAGGTAGTTGCTGAACGGCACGGAAGCGAGCGTCAGCGGTCGCAGGAGTCGGACGGACGGCATCACGGCGACGATGGCCAACGACGAACGGCTACCCGCTCTGCACATCGAGTTTGTGTACACTAAGCGGATACTGTACCATACACTCATGCAGCGTCTTTGTATCAGACACGTGCGTATGGGAGTGAGGTATCAGGCATGCCTAGTGCGACCATGGAAGAGTACCTCGAGTCGATCTACAAACTGAGTGAGAAGGGCCAGGTACGGCCTAGTCAACTGGCGGAGGCGATGGATGTCTCGCCACCGACGGTCACCGCTACCCTGGGCAGGCTCCAGGCGAGCGGGCTGGTCGAGCGGGCGGATGGGTCGATCGAACTCACGCTGACGGGTCGACAGGCCGCGCTTGACATCGTCAGGCGTCATCGCCTGGCGGAGCGATTCCTCGTCGATGTGCTGGGACTGCGCTGGGACGAGGTCCATGAGGAAGCGTGCCAGCTCGAGCACGCGCTCTCTCCGAGGGTACAGCGCGCACTTCAGGAGTTCCTTGAGAATCCCTCGGTGTGTCCCCACGGTCACCCGATCCCCGGGGCGGACGGTTCCATAGCGGAGGCCCAGGGGGTTCCGCTATGCGAGAACGGCCCGGGCGACGTAGTGGAGATCGTACGCATCGAGGACGAACAGGGCGAGATGCTCTCGTACCTCTCGTCGCTCGGAATGTTCCCGGGCACGAATGTCCGGGTCTGCGATGTGGCTCCGTTCAAGGGCCCGCTGCTGGTGGAAGTGGGCGAGGCGCGGTATGCGCTGGGCCGCGACGTCGCCGAGAAGATCGTCGTCAGCGAACCGGTGACTGAGAAGCGTCGGGTCAGGAAGGGCATCCTCAGGTGAAGTCCTGTCACGACGCCAGCTGCAACGAGAACGTCACGCGTCCGGAGGGCAGGATCGTCATCGCACTCGCCGGCAATCCGAACGTCGGGAAGTCCACACTCTTCAATGCGATGACGGGGCTAGGGGTCTCCACGGCGCACTATCCGGGCACGACCCGGGAGGTCCACAGCGCAACAGCGCAGGCCGGGGAGCATGCCATCGGCTTGATCGACCTGCCCGGGACCTACGGCTTGTCCGGCACCGGGGAAGACGAGCAGGTCGTACGGCGCGCGCTTCAGGAGCTGCATCCGGATGTAGTCGTCGTGGTCGTGGATGCATCCACCCTTGCGCGCAACCTGCCACTGGCCCTCGCGGTCCAGGACCTTGGGTTCGGCGTCGTGCTTGCAGTGAACCTTGCCGACGAGGCCGCACGCGCCGGGCTGACCGTCGACCACGCCGGGTTGGCCGAGGCGATGGGCTGCCCGGTCGTCTCAACCACCGCGAGCCGGGGTCTCGGAATCGGCGAGGTGGTCTCGCAGGCCTTCGCAGTGGCCGGCACCGGTCCTCAGACGCATGCATCGTACAGTGCCGACTTCGAGGCGCTTGTGGCACCGCTGGCGGAGGCGTGCCCGGTACGCGACCGCGACACGTGTGCGTGCGGTATCGAGGGGCTGGAGGCGCTGGAGAACGCCAACGCGTGCGAGAAGAAGATGGACGCCGAGGCGCTGGAGGCAGCGCTGTCGGTCCGCTCGGCAGTGCGCAGCCGGTTCGGCGAGGACGCCGGGGTGCATCTCGCGCGTGAGCGCCACGAGCTGGCTGTCAGACTCGCGCGGGACTTCGTGACCCACTCCAGTGCGCCGAGGCATGTCATCACCCGTGACTTATGGGCGCTCACGACTTCGCCGCTTACGGGGATCCCGCTCGTTCTAGTCGTCGCGGCGTCGGTATTCGGCTTCCTGTTCTTCGTGGGCAATCTGCTGGCGACAGGCCTCGCCTCGCTGTGGGGTACGTTTGCATCGCCTACTATCCAGGCTGCGGTGCACGCGGTGGTCGGGCAGGGCATGACCGCGAAGGTGCTGCTCTGGGGGCTGGACTCCGGTGTGGGAGCCGCGCTGGGCGTGGGAATCCCGTACATCCTCACGTTCTACATCATCCTTGGACTGATGGAAGACAGCGGGTATCTGAACTCGCTTGCGTTCCTGACCGACCGCGTGATGCATCGTCTGGGTATGCACGGCCGCGCGATCGTGCCACTGATCGCAGCTGCAGGGTGCAACGTGCCGGCATTGATGGCCGCCGGTCAGCTCGGTACCAAGCGAGAGCGGCAGATCGCTTCGACGATGGTACTGTTCATCCCGTGCAGCGCGCGCACGGCCGTGATACTGGGCTCGGTGGGCGCGTTCATCGGCTGGCAGGCAGCGCTGATGGTTCTCGGGATAGTGCTCGCACTGTGGGTCGGTATCGCGCTCGCGCTGGAGCGCATCCTTCCGGGCGACTCCCAGGGCCTCGTGATGGAGATGTTCGGGTTCCGGCGCCCATCGCTCAGACGCATCGTCGAGAAGTCGTGGGTGCAGTTCAGGGAGTTCCTGTTCGTGGCCACTCCGATCGTCGTGGCCGGGAGCATCATCCTCGGCGGGCTGTACGAGACCGGGTGGCTGTTCAAGCTGAGCGAACCACTCGAGCCGCTCATCGGCGGGTGGCTGGGGCTCCCGACTGTTGCGGGCATCACGCTGATCGTGGGCTTCCTGCGCGCGGAGTTGTCGCTCCAGCTGCTGATCGCACTCGCGGCGGCCACCACCGGTCATGCCACCGGCATCAGCGAGATCATGAGCCCGATCGCGCTGGTGGTCTTCGCGCTGGTGAACACCATTGCTCTGCCATGCATCTCATCGGTTGCGGTCTACTGGCGGCGCGAGGGCTTGCGCGCTGCGATCGCCGTGATCGTCGGAAGCGTCGTGGTTTCGGTCGTCGTCGCGGGACTCGTGGCGCGCGTCCTTGCGTTCGTTGGATTCGGCGCATAAGAGCCGTTCGCTCTCAGGGTCTGGGATGCGCAGGAGGCGCGTCGGCGAGGTGTCAGAGACGTCTTGTATATCGAACATACGTTCGATATACTCGACTTGCCGGGTGTGGACCCCTGAAGCTCCTTCCGCACCCGGCCTCACACTCGAAGGACGTCTCCCATGGGCCGCAACCGTGCGATCAAGGCTTTCGACCCCCGAAGAACCGGGGACTCCCTCGACCTGCTCACAGCGACCGATACGCGCGCGCCGGTCATCCTGGAGCTCCTGAAGAGCCCGTGGGTAGCCCGGGCCTCCGATCTCACGTTTCCGACATCCGGGTTTGCCGGGAAGCGTCACGAGCGTGAGATCGAGGTCGTCTGGGATGCCGGACGTGGAGCACCTCGCTCGTTTGTCTTCGACCGCCGGCGCTACGTGGTGGACGCGATCGTCCAGGCGTGGGCGGTCGAGCGTTCATGGTGGGACCCGAGGCGCCGGTTGAGCCGTCGCTGCTACCGCGTGCTTACGCGCGGCGGGCTCTACGACCTCGCATACGATCGTCTCGAGGACCGTTGGCTCCTCGTCGGCGTGGTCGATTAGAGCGGCCATGGCGGGCTTCGTGCACCTTCACACGCATTCGCATTTCAGCTTAATGGATGGCGCGGCATCGCCCGCTGCGCTGCTCGAACGCGCCGGCGCATATGGCATGAGCGCGCTTGCGCTCACCGATCACCAGGGCTTGTACGGCGCTATCCGCTTTTACCGCGCAGCGCAGGCTGCGGGCATCAAACCGATCGTCGGTGCGGAAATCGTGCTTGAGGCCGCAGGTTTGGAGGGCGGGGACGCCATCGAGGGCGATCTGCCGCCGGATGCGCGCCTTCCACTCTCGGCTCCAGTGGGCTTCGGCCGTGCTGCGGGCGCCGGGTTCCACCTCACGCTGCTTGCGAAGGACATCACCGGTTACCGCAACCTCTGCCGGCTGCTTTCGCGCACACACGTGCGTACGGGAGATGATCCCTCGTTGGTCGCGATCGCCGATCTCGAGCAGTGCTCCGAGGGTCTGATCGGCTTGTCGGGCTGCCCGTGCGGTGAGGCCGGCGCCGCGGTACTCGCCGGTCTTGGCGGCCGTGCGGAGCGTGTACTCAGGCGGCTTTCACGCTGCTTTGCGCCCGGCGACTTCTACGTCGAGATCATGCATCTCATGACGCCTGACAGTCCACGCTACGTCTCGGTGCTCACCGCGCTGGCCGCGCGGTGCGGTCTGCCGGTGGTCGCCACCAACAACGTCCACTACGCCGAACGGGCGCAGTTCCGCCTCCATGACGTGCTCGCTTCGGCGGGCGCGCGCACGGGGCTCCCGGGACCGTACGAGCGCCAGAACGCGGAGCTGTGGCTCAAGCCCGCCGGAGAGATGCGGCACCTGTTCGCCGATGTGCCGCAGGCCTGCGACGCCACGCTCGAGATAGCCGAGCGCTGCAACCTCGATCTCGGTCTGGGCGAGTTCCACTTCCCGGCAGCCTATGTGCCGCCCGGAGAGACCGCGTACTCGGTGCTCTCGAAGGCCGCCTGGCATGGGCTTGAGCAGCGGTACCGTCCGGTCACGCCCGAAGCGGTCCGGCGCCTGCAGTACGAGCTCTCGGTGATCCAGGACCTGGGCTTTCCGGAGTACTTCCTCACCGTGAAGGACATCGTGGACTTCGCGAAGTCGCGCGATATCCGCTGCAGCGGGCGGGGGAGCGCTGGAGACTCGATCGTCACCTACGTCCTCGGCATCACGGACGCAGATCCGATTGCGCACGAGTTGCTCTTCGAGCGCTTCTTGAACCCCGAGCGGCGGCAGATGCCGGATATCGATGTGGACTTCGACTCGCGACGCCGCGACGAGGTGATCGCATACATCTACGAGCGTTTCGGGCACGAGCATGTAGCGATGGTGGCCACCGTCAATACGATGACCGCGCGCAGTGCGGTGCGGACGGCGGCTAAAGCGCTCGGACACGCGCCCGAGGAGGTGAATGCGCTTTCGCGATACCTCCCGTGGGTGAGCTCTCACCATCTGCCTGAGGTTCTCGCGACCTATCCCGAGTGCCGCGACCATCCGCTGCTTCAGCCCGAGCACCGCCTTCTCGTTGAACTTGCGAGTGAGCTCAACCACACGCCGATGCACCTGGGCACGCACCTCGGCGGGTTCATCATCACGCGCGAGCCCATCGAGACGTGGATGCCGCTTCAGTGGGCGGCCAAGGGCGTGGTGGTCTCGCAGTACGACAAGGACGACATCGAGGCGCTCGGGCTGGTGAAGATGGACATCCTAGGCTTGCGCACGCACTCGGCCATCACGGATGCAGTGCGCATGGCGCGCGAACGTGTGGGCGAAGATGCCGTTCCCGAACCGTTCGAGTTGCCGCACGACGATCCGCGTGTCTACGCACAGATCGCATCTGCCGACACCGTCGGGATGTTCCAGCTCGAGAGCAGCGGCCAGCGCAATCTCGCGATGCGCTTACAGGAGCGCGACTTCGAGGACATCATCGCTGCAATCTCGCTCTTCCGCCCCGGTCCGCTCGAGGCCGAGATGATCGTGCCCTTCATACGACGCCGCCACGGGCTTGAGCCGGTCACCGTGCCGCATCCGGGCATGGGCGAGGTGCTGCGCACAAGCTATGGCGTCATCGTCTACCAGGAGCAGGTGCTGCAAGTGGCCCAGGCGGTAGCTGGGTTCTCGCTCGCCGAGGCCGATAGCTTGCGCCGCGCGATGACCAAGGGCCGCAGCCGCGAGGCGATGGAGGCGATCCGCAAGCACTTCGTGGAGCGGGCGTGCGGGCTTGGCTCCTCGGAGGAGGTGGCCGAGGAGGTCTTCCGGCAGCTCGAGGGCTTTGCGGCCTACGGCTTCTGCAAGGCGCATGCGGCGTGCTTCGCGGTCGTCTCGTACGCCACCGCGTGGCTCAAGACGTACTTTCCGGCCGAGTTCGCCTCGGCGATCTTGAACAACGAGCCGATGGGCTTCTACAGCCCGCGTCTCGTGCTCGACGACGTGCGGCGCCACGATATCGACGTGCTGCCGCCGCACGTGAACGCATCCTCGGCGGAGTTCACCGTCGAGCGGGACGGGGGCGCAGTGCGCGTCGGCCTCGGGGGCCTGCTCGAGATGACCTCGCGTCTGCTTCGGGTCCTGGAAGCCGAGAGGGCGGTGCGTCCGTTCGCCGATCTCGCTGACTTCCTCAAGAGGACGCGCGCCGAGGAGCCAGCCGCACGGAGCCTCATACGCATCGGGGCTCTCGACGGCCTGGGGGTGACCGATGCCGGCAGGCCTCCCACGCGCGATGAGATGCTCGCGCTCCTACCGGAGCTCAAGGCGGTCATCGCCAGGCAGGGCGTGGCCGGTGACGACACGCTGCTGATCGCACCTGCGCGTGCGCGGGGGCCTGTCGACGCCGGTCACGTCTCTGGCTGGACGCCCGCGATGCGAGTCTCCGCGGAGCTCGAGTGCCTGGGGCTCGCGATCACCGCGCACCCCCTGGCACTCGCTCGTGCCGACCTCGAGCGGCGCGGCGTCACGTGGGCGCGCGACCTGCCCGCATGTGAGGACCGCGCGCGCATCCGGGTGTGCGGGGTGCGCGAGCGCGCGCAGACGCCACGGACACGCTCGGGAAAGCGCACGTGCTTCCTCACGCTGGAGGACCCCACCGGGCTCATAGACGTCGTCGTCTTCGAAGATGCACTGAACCGCTTCGGCGACGTGATCGTGAAGAACCGCGCATACCTCGTGGAGGGCGTACTGCAGAACAACTGCCAGCGCGGGATCGCGCTCATCGCCGACAGGATCGAGCCCTACGTCGTGCGGGACAAAGGCCGACAGCTGGTTCGCCTGCGTCGCGGTGTCGGCGCCGGGCCGCTAGGGCCGACGCTCGGAGGCGCGGGAGCAGAGGAGTGCGACGAGGTGGGCGCGGCCTCCTCCGCGTAGTTCGCGGGCGGCGCTCACTCGTCCGGTTCGTCGGACACAGCGTGTCCGTAGCCGATCGCGGAGTCGCCGAAGCGGGCCTTCACAGCATCGATGCTGCGGGCAAGTGAGCGGACTCTATCATCGGCGTCGGGCTGCGAGCCGGAGAGAAGGTCGAGTTGCTCCGCGCGCTCGGCAAAGCCGGAAACGCCGAAGCCCAGCAGGCGGAGTCCGGCGCCGGGGGTCCATGCCTCCGAGAGGAGTTCGAGGGCCACAGGGAGCAGAGAGGCGTCGATATCGGAGGCTACCGCCATGGTTCGGCTGGGCGTCTTGGTTGTGAAGTCCGCGTAACGGAGTTTCAGGCTCACGGTGCGCCCCTTCAGGCCCTTGCTCCTGAGGCGCCTCGCCACACGCTCCACAAGGAGCTTCAACTCCCCGGCAACCTCCGTCCGCTCACGGACGTCCCGCGCGAATGTGTGTTCCGCGGAGACCGACTTCACGCCGTGCTCCTCTAACGCCGGTCGCGGATCGATGCCCGATGCCCGCATCACGAGCTCCGGACCGTGCGATCCCAGAAGCTGCAGCGCGCTCGCCTCGTCGAGGGCTGCGAGGTCGCCGATCGTGCGGATCCCGACGTCGCGGAGCCGTTCGGCTGTCGCACCGCCCACGCCGGGGATCGCGATCGCCGGAAGCGGAGCAAGGAAGGCCGACTCGTCACCGGGCCTGACGACTGTGATCCCGTGCGGCTTGTCGTGGTCCGATGCGATCTTCGCGACGGTCTTGGAAGTGGCGACGCCGATCGAACAGGTGATGCCGAGGTCGTCGACGGCGGCGCGTATCCCATGTGCGATCGCCACCGGATCGGTGGGATCGGTGTGCGTCGGGGTCACATCGAGGTACGCCTCGTCGATCGACACGCGTTGAACGAAAGGCGTGAACGTCTCGAGCATCTCGCAAACGGCCTGGGAGATCTCGGCGTATCTGGCGAACCGAGGACGCGCCCAGACTGCGTCGGGGCAGCGGCGCGTCGCTTGCGCTGACGGCATTGCCGAGTGAATGCCGAAGGCCCGGGCCTCGTAGGAGGCGGTGGAGACCACGCCCCGTCCGTCAGGTGAGCCGACGATCACCGGCTTGCCGCGCCATTCGGGATGATCGAGCTGCTCGACTGCGGCAAAGAACGCGTCCATGTCAACATGGAGGATCGCGCGTCCGCGCCAGCTGTTTGGGGAGTGCGTCATGCAGTGAGTGTAGGAGCGTTCGAGGCGCAACGATAGACTGAGGGCGGAGGTGCGGGAATGCTGGTAGGTGCACACGTTGGAGTCGCGGCGGGCTATGCGAAGGCCGTGGAGTACGCGGTGTCTGTGGGCTGCGAGACGATGCAGGTCTTCGCGAAGAACCCGCGCCAGTGGGGCTCGAAGCCGCTGGACGCCGGAGTGGCGGCGGAGTTCAGAGACGCGGTGGCGCGGCGGCTCGCGGGGCCGGTGCTAGTGCACACGGCGTACCTCATCAACCTCGGTAGCGCCGACGATGTGCTGTGGGTCAAATCGTACGTCGCCCTGGCAGAGGAGTTGTCGCGGGCCGAGATGCTGGGAGCGACACACGTGGTCACCCATACCGGGACCGAGTACCGTGGTGCGCCCGAGCGCACGCCCGAGCGGATCGCGTCGGCGGTGGATCGGGCATGGGAGATGGCCCGTCCCGTCGGCGTGCGCCTGCTGTTGGAGAACACAGCCGGCGCGGGAACGACCTACGGCGACGGACCGAAGGAGCTGGGCGATATCCTACGGAATCTCAGAGCAGCCGCCGGATGCGTCGGAATATGCATCGACAGCTGTCACGCTCACGCCGCCGGTTGGGATCTCGCGGAGCAGGACGGATGGCCGAGGCTGCTCGACGCGATCTCCGCGTGTTGCGGCACACCGGCGGAGGCGGTCCATGCGAACGACTGCGCGTCCGGCGCAGGATTACGCCGGGACCGGCATGCGTGGATCGGCGATGGGACGATCGGGTACGACGGGTTCCGCCGTCTGTTCGAGCAGACGGCTTTGCAGGGCATCCCGGTCATCACAGAGATGCCCGGAGAGGTGCCCTTCAAGGACGAGGAGAACGTCAGGCGCCTGAAGCGACTGCGTGCCGCTTCCTCGGAACGCGCATCAGCTTCCTGATCGCGGCTGCAAGCTGGGCGACGGCGTCGTCGGTGTTGGCGCCGACCGGAAACGCGATCGGGGCGTGCTGCTGGCGGTACGAGTCGATGACTCCCATGTCGCGCAGGCGGCCAGACGTGAGCGGGGTGCCGCGGGTCGCGGTCTTTCGCGCATGCTGAACGGCGCGCGCGAGGCGCTGTCGGATCTCGCCGCTCTGTACGTCCGATCGAGTGAGGCGCAGAGTCGTGAAGCGCCAGCCGCGGACGAGAACGATCACGGTGGCGAACGACTCGTCTCCCTCGAGAATGACCGTGACGGGCTCCGCTGTCGCACGCTGAGCCATCGCGAGCGCGGCGAGCGTCCTGTCAAGAGCGCGGGCCGCGTCCCGGTACTTCGCGGCATCCTCGAACCGTTCGGCACTTGCGGACTGCTCCTGCATGGTCTGGAGGACCTGGCGGAATGCGGAGCCGTTCCCGCCGAAGACGGCGATTGCTGCGCGTACTCCGGAGGCATAGGCCTGCTCGCCGGCGGTGTACGCTTCCGGTGCGTGACAGAGATGACGATCGCGCGCACGGCAGTTCGCACTGGCGCAGTCGTCCAGGTTCCGGCGGCACATGCGCAGACCGAAGTGCTCTGAGACGGCGTCGGCGATCGTCGCCGCGGCCCACTCGTTGGCGAGCGGACCGATGAGTTCTCCCGAGCGCAGGCGCCGGTGCGTCGGCCGAAGCGACGGGAACGCCGAGTCGACGTCCATGTGCAAGTACAGGGGCCGTTTGCGCGCATGCTTGTTTCGGTTGAATGGAGGCGAGTAACGGTCGTGCAGATGAAGCTCGAGCAGTATCGCGTCGAGCGTGGAGGCGATCGGGTAGCAGGTGATCGCGGCGACCTCGGAGGCGGGACTCGGGCAGTCGAGGTCATCTGCTGCGTAGAAGTGGTTGCGAACTCGAGTACGAAGGCTTCTGGCGCGACCCACGTAGATGACCGCACCTGTCTCGTCCCGGAACACGTAGACACCGGCGCTGTCCGGGAGATGCGTCGCAAGCGCGAGTTTGCCTGCAAGGCGGCTTTGCTGTGCGACTCCGCAGAGCCTCGCGAGGTCCGCTGCCGTGCGGAGCTCGCTCGAATCGAGCTTCGGTAGCATGCTCAAGAAGACCTCGGCGGTGGCGAGTGCGTCGGGAAGGGCCCGGTGATTCGGGACTGTTGTGATCGAGTAATGCGCGGCGAGATCGCGGAGGTTGTGCCGATCGAGTTCGGGATGCAGTCTGCGAGCGAGCGAGAGAGTGTCGAGCACCGGCCGTGCGAAGGGGGCACCCCAACCACGCTCGGCCTCGTAGTCGAGGAAGCTCATGTCGAAGCGGTGATTGTGGGCGATGAGCACCGCACCCGAGGCAAAGTCGCGGAACGCGAGCATCACGTCGTCAATCGACGGGGCTGCGGCCGCCATTTCCTCGGTGATGCCTGTGAGATGGACGACCGCAGGGGGAATCGAATCGTTGGGGCGAACCAGGGACGTGAAGTGCGCCGTGACAACGCCATCCTCGATGCGGGCAGCGCCGATCTCGATGACCGATGAAGTACCGGGCCTGCATCCGGTCGTCTCGATATCGACCGAGACGAAAGGCCCTCTGTCAAGCAATGTGGGTCCGAGCATACTGTCTTCCGTCATCCTGCGGCTCGTTCCATCCTACCATGCGTCCGATGTCGACCCACGTGCGTCACTCGTCAGCACGGGCGCACATCGCCTATGATGTAGCGGACGTATATTGCCGTCATCCATTCATCTGAGAGGTGCTCTGATGGCTTACTTCGTGGTGGAACGCAGCGGAGCGGACGGCTCGCTCCGAATCCCGCTCAAGGAGGAGTATCCGACCCGTGAAGCGGCGATCGCAGCGCTGTCCGAGGCGACATCCTCCGGTGAGGTCGTGCTGGAGGGGGAGGTCTTCATCGCGGACCTCGGCGCAGCGGTGCCCGTACTCGTGATGCAGGCCGCGCCGGCGGCAATCGCCGAAACAGTGCAGGCAGAGGCTCCCGAGGGCTCGGTCCTTGCCGAGGCGCTGAAGCGAGCTGCAACGTCGCTCGAAGACGAGGGTATCGTCGCCCCGGAATCCGTCGAGGCGGAGCCCGAGCCCGAAGAAGCGGAGGGGGAGGGCGTCTCGGCGTTTGCCGAGGAGGCCGAGGCAGCAGAAGTAGAGCCACTCGACGAGACGCAGGGCCTGACCGAGGCGGCTACCGAGATCGCAGAGCCCGCGAGTCTGGCCGCGGTCGTGGACGAGCCGCCCGCCGACAAGGCGTGGCCGTGGGCGAACGTCGACGCGTATGAGGGCGAGGAGTCGGCGGTCGCGGAGGAGTCCGCAGAACCCGAGGCCGATGAGTCGGGATCGGACGAGATGGCCGAACTCGCGGCCGCTGTCGCGTCGATGGAGTTCGAGTCGGAGGACGCCGAAGAAGGGGCGGAAGGCGGGAGCTTGATCACGAGCGCACCCCCTGAGGGCGAGGATGCGTACGTGCCTCACCCGGTCATCCTCGGCGACTACGGCGACCAGCCGGCCCGCGGAGAGGTCGAGGCAGCCGTGCCAGCCGAGGAGACTGAGATCGACGAGGAGCTGGAGAGTTCGCTCGCAGAGATCGAGGCGGCGCCGACGGAGGGCGGTTCTTCGGAAGGCGAGGAGGAACCCTCCGAGGCTGACCTGGCTGTCGAGGCTGCGGAAGAGGCCAGCGAAGAGCCAGGTTACGAGGCCACGGGTGAGCTCGATCTGACGGAGTACACCTGCAATGACTGCGTGTACTCGAACACTTGCCCAAAGGTAGGTCAGGCCACGCCCGCAGACTGCGGTTCGTTTCAATGGAAATCTGACTGAAACCACAACTTCTTGGTGACAGATGCGGCTCGTCTACACTATATTGTAGGCGAGCCGCAGTGTGTCAGGAGGTTGCATGGCGCGGGAGGACCGTTCGACGTATCCGTTTTCGGCGATCGTCGGACAGGAGGCCCTGAAGACAGCGCTTCTCATCAACGCTGTCGATCCGCGCGTCGGCGGCGTTCTCATCCGGGGCCAGAAGGGCACGGCGAAGTCCACCGCCGTCCGTGCGCTCCAGTGGATACTTCCGGAGATCGAGGTGGTCGAGGGCTGCCGCTTCGGATGTCATCCGGGGCTTGCGTCCGAACTCTGTCCCGAATGCCGAGAGCGGAAGGCCGAAGGACAGTTGCCGAAGGAGCGTCGTCGGCCGCGACTCGTCGACCTTCCGGTTTCAGCAACCGAAGACCGTGTCGTCGGCACCATCGACCTCGAGCAAGCGCTCAAGCACGGCGAGCGGAAGTTCGAGGCCGGCCTGCTCGCCGAAGCCAACCGCGGGCTGCTGTACGTGGATGAGGTCAACCTCCTCGACGATCACCTGGTCGATACGCTGCTCGACTCGGCCGCAAGCGGCGTGAACGTCGTGGAGCGCGAAGGCGTCCGGTACGAGCACCCGGCGCGCTTCTCGCTCGTCGGGACCATGAACCCCGAGGAGGGCGAGCTGAGGCCGCAGCTTCTCGACCGCTTCGGACTGTGCGTGGATGTTGAGGGCATAGAGGATCCGAGCGAGCGTGTCGAGATCCTCAAGCGCCGGCGCGCGTTCGAGGATGATGCTGCGGCCTTCTCTCGGGAATGGGCCGGAGAGCAAGGTGAGCTCATCGAATGTGTGCGGGCCGCTATCCGCAGCCTGCCTGATGTCGAGTTGGACGACGACCTGCTGTTCCTCATCGCGTCGGTGTGCGTGTCGATGGGTGTGGACGGGCACCGAGCCGATCTCGTGATGGGGCGAGCGGCTGTCGCGTACGCCGTGCTTCATTCTCGCCGTGAGGTCACCGCCGCCGACGTGCGCGCGGTTGCACCGATGGTTCTGGCCCACCGCATGCGCAAGACGCCATTCGAGGAGCGCAGGTTCGACGAGGAACGCCTCGAGCAGCTCATCGGCGCTGGCTCCCCTGCAACCGGCGATTCGCACGGTGACGCAGGAGGGGAGCCATCGGACGGACAGGCGCCGCCTGTTGCGGTCCTACGGGACGTCAGCACGGCAGACGCCGCGGCGACTCCTGACGCGATAACCGCCGAACTGGTGGCCGGGATGGACCGGATGAGGCGTGCTCAGGGGGGACGGCGCCAGGAAACGACGTCAGACGACCGTACGGGCAAGTACGTACGGGCGGAGCCGGCACGGGCCGGTCAACCAGTCGACCTTGCACTCGATGCGACCATCCGTGCGGCCGCCCCGCATCAAGCAGCTCGGACCGGCGAACTCGCGATCGTGATCGAGCCAGATGACATCCGCACCAAGGTGCGCAAGCGCAGGGTGGGCGCCTCGATCGTGTTCTGCGTCGATGCGAGCGGGTCCATGGGGGCGTCGAACCGCATGGAGGCCGCCAAGGCGGCTGTCCTGGAGTTGCTTGTCGATGCGTACCAGCGCCGGGACAGGGTGGGTCTCGTCGCGTTCCGCGGTGAGTCAGCGCAAGTCGTCTTGCAGCCGACCGCGAGCGTGGAACTGGCGCAGCTGAAGCTCAAGTCGCTTCCGACAGGCGGAGCCACGCCCATCGCGCACGGCATCCTCACGTCGCTCGAAGTGCTCGCCGCCGAGACCCGCCGCGAGGACGGTATCGTCCCATGGCTCGTGCTGCTCACGGACGGCCGTGCGAACGTTGGCATCGGCACCGGGCTGGGCAGCGATGACGCGCGAGTGGCCGCGATGCGGCTGCGTGATGCAGCGATCAACACGCTCGTGGTCGACACATCCGGACCGGGCGCTGGAATTGCCGCACGCGATCTGGCACGGGCTGCGGGCGGGGAGTACGTGCGGCTCGGGGACGTCGGCGGAGGCGCGCTCGCGGGGGCGGTGCGGCAGCGGCTGTCGGCATAGCGGGAGTGGGCCTGTAAGCCGGATTCTGTCGAGGACGACCATCTATCTGG
>SBEH01000006.1 GCA_009668945.1 Actinomycetota bacterium | reverse complement strand
CGGGGGGCGGTGGCGTGGGGGTCTGGCCTGAGTAGTCGTCCATAGCGTCTCCTCCTGCGCGGACGGCGGCACATGATGCCCCGATTGTGCCGCGATACCCCGCGTGCGTCAAAGTGCGGCTAGGCGCCCAGCATCGACACGACGAGCTCGTGGTGCGCGCCATCGTCGGCAAGCGGCACCCGGAGCTCCTCAAGAGCGATGCCGTCGAGAGTCACGCGCGCCACACCTCGATTCACGCCGCGGGGGTTCTCGACGGCGACCGAGTACGTTGTGGACCCGAAGCGATACTCGATCGTGTAGTGGGACCAGTCCTTCGGGATGCACGGGTCGATCACCAGGTATCGCGTGTCGCCCTCGGCAACGGTCCGGAGGCCCAGCACCTCGCGCACGGCGATCTGGTAGAACCACGCCGCGGAGCCGGTGTACCAGGTCCACCCGCCGCGTCCGGTGTGAGGGTCGACGGCGTAGACGTCGGCCGCCACCACGTAGGGCTCGACCTTGTACCGGAGCGCCGCCTCCGTATCGAGCGAATGCGACAGCGGGTTGATCAGATCCAGGAGCGAGACGGCCTCGTCGCCGTCACCCAGGCGGGCGAACGCGAGCGCGACCCATAGCGCCGCGTGCGTATACTGACCGCCGTTCTCACGGACGCCCGGTACGTAGCCCTTGATGTAACCCGGATCTTGGGGCATGTGGTCGAACGGCGGCGTGAGGAGCTTGACGAGGCCCTCGTCCCAGCGGATCAGCTGCTCCTCGACCGACTCCATCGCCCGGCGCGCTCGCTCGCGATCGCCCCGTCCGGAGAGTACCGACCATGCCTGCACTATGGCGTCGATCCGGCATTCAGCGGAAGACGCACTGCCGAGAGGCGTCCCGTCGTCGAAGTAGGCGCGCCGGTACCACGAACCGTCCCATGCGCTACGCTCGACCGCGGCCACCAGCGCGTCCGCGCGCTCGCGCAGCGCCGAGGCCTCGGCAACGTCGCCTTTGAGGTCGCACACGCTTGCGAACGAACGCATGGTGACATCTAGGAACCACGCCATCCACACACTCTCGCCTCGGCCGCCGATGCCGACGCGGTTCATGCCGTCATTCCAGTCGCCGCCGCCCATGAGCGGGAGGCCGTGGACGCCGAGAGGCGCGAGGTTCAGTGCGGCGAGGCAATGGTCGTAGACGCACGCGACCGCGAGCGACGGGTTCGGCTGCAGGTACAGGTCTTCCCGGTCGTCCGGGACCGGGGGACCCTCCACGTACGGAGTCTCGACCTCGAGTACGCCGAGGTCGCCCGTCGCGCGGATGTACTCGGCGGTGACGTACGGCAGCCAGTGCCGATCATCGGCGAACCGCGTGCGCACACCTCTCCCGGAGACCGGCTGCCACCAGTGAAGCACGTCGCCCTCGGGGAACTGCCGCCTCGAGGCCTCGACGATCTGCTCGCGCACGAGATCGGGGCGGACGTCGAGTAGCGCGAGGCTGTCCTGCAGCTGGTCGCGGAAGCCGTAGGCGCCCGATGACTGGTACGTGGCGGTCCGGCCCCACACGCGACACGATAGGGACTGATACAACGTGGCGCCGTTCACCATCGCATCGAGCGTCTGGTCCGGGGTCGAGACCCTCACCGTGTCCAGCAACTCCCGCCACGACTGGCGCGCCGCCTGGAACTCGGCATCCACCGCCCCGGGCTGGCGCAGCCTCGAGACGAGCGCGTGGGCCGCCTCCACGGTCTCCGTCTGGCCGAGCAGGAACACGACTTCGACCTCGGATCCCGGCTGAAGCTCGATCCCGCGCGTCACGGCGCCGCAGTTGTCGTGGAATCTGCCCGTGAGCCCGCCGAGCCGACGCCTGCGCATCGCGGCCGGGGATTCCGGGATGCCGTTCCGCCCGATGAACTCCGTGCGGCTCGCGGTGTACGAGCTCACCGGGCCGTCGGTCGCGAGAAACGCCGGCCGTCCGGGGAAGTCGGGGTTGAACCAGCTGTGCGCCATCAGGACCTCGGCGCCTCCGTCCCACCACGTCACGACCCGCTGCTGGGCCTTGCTCCTCGAGTCACCGAGGCTCCACTCCACGAAGTGCGTGACCGAGAGAGTCCGGACCTGCTCGCCGAGGTTCCTGAGCCGGAGCCGCGCGACACGCACCGGGTCCTCGGCGCCGACGAACCAGTCGAGCGCATGGGAGATGCCGTGGGCATCGTGCTCGAAGGTCGTATAGCCCCTGCCGTGGCGAATCACGTACACGCCGTCTTCCCAGACGGGCAGCGGAGTGGGGCTCCAGAACTCGCCGGTCTCCTCATCGCGGATGTAGATGCACTCGCCGCTGCCGTCCGAGACGGGGTCGTTGTTCCAAGTAGTGATGCGGTTCTCGTGGCTGTTCTCGGCCCAGGTGCAGCCGATTCCCGCCTCGGAGACGAGTGCGCCGAAACGTGGGGTGGCGATGACGTTCACCCACGGCGCAGGAGTGGCAAGGTGGTCCTGCATGACGATCACGTACTCGTCAGCCTGCGCGTCGTACCCGCCGAATCCGTTGTCGAACGACAACTCCGGCCGGACGAACGACGGCTGCGGATACTCCCGCGGCTCGCGCGAGGGCACGAAGGGGTCCGGGTCTTCCGGGTAGCGTGCGCGCTGGTTCAGCTGGAGTGCGATGGGTCCGCCGTCGCCTGTGATGAGCACCCGGGCGACGCTCTCAAGAAGGTTCTTCACCTCTGGCGCCATATGATCGGCGTTGCGGAGGTGGACGCCGCCGGGCTTGTCGGCGAGTTGGAGTGCGTGGGCGGTGCGCATGAGCATACGAAGCCGGCCGTCGAGCTCGGATGCGTACGCACTCGGCTTGGTGTTGAGGATCACGAGGTCGGACACGAACCCCTTGCTGCGCCAGTACTGGTGCGCGAGCAACGCCTGACGCACGAGGGGCGCCTCCTCGAGGCGCTCGATGGTCACGAGCAGGATCGGGTCATCGCCGGAGATGCCGATCTGCCACAGGCCCGACATCGGCAGCCGGTTCTCGGTTTCGGTCATGCACTTGAGGCGCGAGTACGGGTCGGTCAGTAGCATTCGCGACGCGAGTCTCAGGAACGTCACCGACTCTTCGGGCGTGATGCCGAGATCCCGGAGTTCGATCTGGCTCGTGGACCACGCGAGATCCGCTGCCCGCTGTGCGGTGGTGATGTCCTGGTACTTCTCGGCGAGCGCGATCGCGTGTTCGCGCGAGTCCGTGGCTCCGGTGACGTACGCTAGGCGCGCGGTCTCACCCGGCAGGATCACGACAGGCTGCCGGATGGCGCAGACTGGGTCGAGGACGGCACCTGTCGTGCCGGAGAGCTGTACGTCTCCCCAAATGGAGCGGGCGTTGGCAGGTGTGCGGAGTCTGCCGAGGAACGTGGCACGGTCGGTCTCGTACGACCACGTACACATGCCGCGGTGCTCGCAGGCCAGCATGTGGAAGCCCCAGTACCGCGGCTCCTCCGCAGAGCGCGGGCGCCGCGTGAACAGCAGCGTGCGCAAGTCGTCCACGGCTTCGGTCTCCACGAAGAGATTGCTGTACGCCTTGTGCGCGTGATCCGCTCCGCGGGGTGCCAGCGTGACCTCCATGTACGACGTCGCTTCGAGCGAGAGGGGCTCGCGTCCGTGGTTGGTGATAGCCACGCGGCGGACTTCGACGTCATCTTCGGGGGAGACGATGATCTCGGTGTGCGTGTCCACGTCGCCGTCGATCCGGCGGAAGTCGGCCTTGTCTGCCGAGAAGGTCACGTGGTAGTCATCCGGTTCTGCGAGCGAAGGCTGGTACGTCGCCGACCAGATCTTGCCGTTCTCCAGGTTCTTGAGGTAGACGAACGAGCCCCAGCAGTCGCGCGTGATGTCCTCGCGGTATCGGGTGACGGTCCGGTCCATCCAGCGGCTGTATCCGCCTCCGCCGTTGGTGACCATGACGGAGTAGTTGCCGTTGGAGAGGAAGTGCGTGGCGGGTACGCGCGTGTCCGCGAGCGGGTAGGCGCGGGTCACGGGCGGAGGCGTCTCGCGCACCGAACGCACGAACTCGACCTCCTCGACGCGTGGCTGTGCGAGCTGGATGCGCCGCGGCACGCGCTCCTGCAGCAACAGTTCGGCCGAGCTCACGAGGGGGTCCGCATGGAAGCGCTTCTGCATCCTGAAGCCGGTGAGCATGTTCCCGAGCGAGACGAAGCTCATGCCCTGGTGGTGCGCCATGTACGCGCACACGATCGCGCGCTCCTTGCCGGCGGGTACTCGGCCGGGCGTGTAGTCCAGGGCCTCGTAGAATCCATACCGGCCCTCGGCGCCCTGATTCGTCAGGGCCGCCATGTTGTCGAGCGCCGCCCTCGGCGACACCATGAGCGCGAGCACCGTCGCGTACGGCGCGATGACGACGTCCGCCGAAAGGCCCCGCTTCAGGCCGAGCCCGGGCACACCGAAGGCCTGGTACTGGTACGTAAGTTCGACGTCTTTCGCATTGAAGGCCGACTCCGATACGCCCCACGGCACGTCGCGCTGGCGGCCGTACTGGATCTGGCGGCGCACGACGCTCTCGTACGTGCGCGACAGCAGAGTCGACGGCCACGACTTCATCACGAGCAGCGGCATGAGGTACTCGAACATGCTCGCACTCCAGCTCACGAGCGCCGCTCCACCTTCGGTCCGCGTGATCGCCCGGCCCAGGCGGAACCAGTGCTCCTGCGGTGTATCGCCCTTGGCGACGGCGAGGAAGCTCGCCAGGCGGCACTCACTCGCGAGCATGTCGTAGTACGAATCGTCGAGGCGGCCCTCGGCCGCATTGAAGCCGATGGAGAACAGCATCCGCGTGGTGTCGAAGAGCATCGCGAAGTCGGTGTGGGCCCACATCTCGCGCGCGATGTCGGCGCCGAGCCGAAGCTCCGCGAGCAGCGCGACAGAGGGCGCACGGCCCGCGCGAATCCCGGCGGCCACCCCTGCCGCCCACGCCGAGTCCGCGCCACCGCTCTCCGTCATGGCGTCGAGCGCATCGAGCGCGTCGGCCAGGCCCTCGGCCAACCCGACGAGGCTCGGCACGTGAGCGAGCAACGGTGCGAGTGCGGGGTCGGGGACACCGCCATGCGAGCCGACGCCTGCAAGCACCTCGCGGGCCCAGGGCGCGTACCTCGCGATGAGATCGAGTGGAGCGCCGACAGAGGCGATTGCGTCAGAGACAGAGGCGGCCGCCCCAGCAAGCTCGTCGGGCTCAGTCGTACTGCGTGCGAGAGACTCCATCCCGGACTCGATGTCCGCGGTGAGTGCGCCGAGCCCCTCGAGCGCGGCGAGCCACTCGCCGAGGTTCTCCGGTGGAGTGTCGAGATCTATGCGTCGTATGACCTCCTCGAGCGCAGTCCGGATCTCGGTAGGCGCCGCGTCGCCTGCTGCCGAACGGACCGACTGCAGGTCTTCCAGGGCGAGGCGGGCGGCGTCCGCAATCCCGTCGAGCGTGGTCTCACCGAGGAGCGGGCGCTCTGATATCTCCGTCATCGCCACCCGCAGGGCAACGAGATGCCCGGCGAGATTGCCCGAGTCGACCGTCGAGACGTACGTCGGACGCAGCGGCTGCAGTGTGAGGGTGTCGTACCAGTTGTAGAAGTGCCCGCGGAAGCGCTCCATCCCAGTCAGGGTGGTAAGCGTCCGTGACACGCGGTCGACGAGGTCGGCGACCGTGAGGTAGCCGAGGTCGTACGCGGTCACGTACGAGAGCAGCTGCAGCCCCATGTTCGTCGGTGAGGTGCGGTGTGCGACCTCGTCCTTTGGGTCTTCCTGGTAGTTGTCAGGAGCGAGGTAGTGGTCCTCCGGGGTGACGAAGACCTGGAAGAAGCGCCACGTCTTTCGCGCCAGGCGGCGCATGGCCGCCCTGTCATCGGCCGAGACTCCCGACTCCGGCGGTGCGGCCGGGCGGCTGGCCTGCCATGCGGCCAGAGGTGCCGACAGCCACAACGCGAGGAGGGGCGTTGCGGCGAGGAGTGCGAGCGGGCCTCCGGGTCCGAGGGCGACGGGCAGCACAAGCCCGAGCGTTATCGCGCTTGCCGGCCACATCCGGCGGACGAACGCCTTCGGCGTGGATGTGCCGAGCCGGCGCTCGCTTTCCGCTGCCGTCTCCCACTCGAGCAAGTTGCGGTGCGACACGCCCATGCGCCAGAGCGCGCGCGCGATCGCGTCGGTCAGAAGGTACGCCTGGTGCGGCAGGACCGCAGCATTGAGCGCATTGCGGAGCACGTCACGCTTGAGATCCGAGATAAACGTCGTGTGATCGCTTCGCGTATCGGCCGGCGGACGCCGGAAGATGAGGGAATCGGCCAGCCCGAAGTACAGCGGGAAGAACAGCAGAGCGAGCACTACCGCCAACCAGAGCCATTGCGCGCCGGCGAGCAGCAGGAATCCGGCGATCGAGAACAGCATCATCGCGGCGGGATAGAGGCTGCGCCTCAGGTTGTCGATGATCTTCCAGCGGTGCAGGGTCGTGAGCGGGTTCTTCTCCCTGCCCGCGGGCGTCGGCACCCGCACGCCGAGCCACGGCAGTGTCTGCCAGTCACCACGCACCCAGCGGTGCAATCGGGCGCAATGCGAGACGTAGCTGGCCGGCTGGTCGTCGAGGACCTCCACGTCCGAAGCCAGAGCCGTGCGCAGGTAGGAGCCCTCAAGGAGGTCGTGCGAGAGCAGCGTGTTCTCGCAGAATCTCTCTCCGAGCGCCGCGTTGAAGATGTCGACCTCGAAGATGCCCTTGCCGGTGAACGAGCCCTCTCCGAAGACATCCTGGTAGGTGTCTGAGACCGCCCCCCCATAAGGGTCGACCCCGGTGACGCCAGAATACAGCCATGCGAAGAGGCTGTCCTCGGCGCCCTCCAGCGACATCGCCACGCGCGGCTGCACGAGGCCGTACCCTCGGCGTACGGTGCGGGTCACCGGGTCGAGCCGCGCACGGTTGAGCGGGTGCGCGATCGTGGAGACGAGCTTGCGTGCGCCGTCGCGTGGCAGGACGGTGTCGGTGTCCAGAGTGATGACGAACGTGACACCGGCAAACGTGGCTGCGTCGGCGTCCACGACCTCGAACGACGTGTCGGTCGCGCCTCGCAGCAGGCTGCAGAACTCCGTGAGCGCGCCTCGTTTCCGCTCCCAGCCCATCCACGTCTCGTCGTGCTTGCTCCAAGTACGCCCGCGCACGAACAGGCCGAAGGGATGCTCGCCGGGCAGGCCGTATCGCTCGTTCAGGGCAGCGATGCCGCTCCGGGCGGCCTCGATCACGGATGCGTCCGAGCCGGTGTGCTGTTCGGCGGCGCCCTTGAGGTCGGCGAGGATCGCGAACTGTACGTTGTGGTCGGTGTTCGCGAGGTAGCCGATCTCCATGTTGTCGATGACGTGCTGTGCCGACTGCGGGGAGGTCAGCAGCGCCGCGTACACGACGAGCGTGCGGTGCGCGCCCGAGACCGGCTGTCTGTGGTCGATCTTCGGCAGCGTTCGCGCAGGCCAGAGCCACGCGGCAAGCCGGTTGACGACCGCGAGCGAGGCGTCCGAAACGGGGACGATGCCCAGAAGTCCCATCGCGAGTGCAGCCCAACCGTTCCCCGTCAAGCCGAGTGTGAGCGCGGCTGTGCCGCCCGCCAGGAGCGCAGTGAGGGCTGCCAGCATGCCCCAGAAGATGACGCCGCGCGCCGCGAGCGGGCCGCGGTAGAGGCGCTCGCGCGCGCGTGGCCTGTACCCGATGCTCTCCTCGAAGGCGTAACGGCCCGCGCTGACGAGGTGGTAGCCCACGTGGCTGCGCAGTCCGTCGGCGGCGTCGGCTCGGAGCGCTTCGAGGCAGTGGCTGATCACCGCTTCGGCTGCCTCGATCTCACTGTGATCGCAGCGGCGCGCGATACCCTCCACTGCGTGCCGGTACCGGTCGCGGCTCGGGAAGTCCATGCGCGAGTACACGCCGGCCGGGTCCTCGCGCAAGATGTGCTCCACGAAGCTCACGGTCTCGAAGAACTCGTGCCACTCGAAACCATCGAGGAACCGGATGCTTGTGATCGCATTGGCGACGGAGACCTGGTCAGCCGCCTGGTCCTGGTGCGTCGCCATCGTGACGCGCTCAAGCTCCTGACCGCGCGTTGTCAGCGTGTTCTGGAGCCAATCGGCCAATGGTGCGAGCGCAGCATCCTGCCCTGTCAGGCGCTGCGACAGACGTACGAGGAACGGGTCCGGAGCGTCGGCCCCGATGCGATCGAGTTCGGCCATGCGGGCGGCGACAGCCTCAGGGCCGGCATCGGTGGCCACGACGAGATCGTCGGCGAAGCGGTCGCCCTTCACGACCGCCTGGTGTGCATCCAGCACCCGTCGGCCCAGGCGTCGCAGGTTCTCGACCAGCGTCATCCGCAGCATGATCGGAACGGCCCATACCTCGCCGATCAAGAGCGGCGAGACGTCCTGATAGGCCATGGCGAAGAGCTCGAGGACTTCCTGCTCTACTCGCGCGTCGGTGTGCGCAATGAGTGTGACTGCGGCTTCGAACGTCCTCGGGAATCCGGCGAATGACCCGGCCTCCAGCCTGGGAAGCTCTGCGCCGTAATTCGCCGGCAGGTCGTCACGCACGAAGCGGATCTGCTCTTCGATGAGGTAGTAGTTATCGAGCAGCCATTCGGCGGCAGGAGACACGGGGATGTCGTTGCGCACGTCTGTGGCGAGCGCTCCGTATATCGCCGCCAACTCGCGTTCGGCGACATCGACCATGCCGAGAAGCGGGGTCTTCCCACGCGGCTTGCGCACGGTCCACGACTGGTCCTGGGCCAGGCCGCGCGCTGCGGCGGCCAGTCGATCGATGCCCAGAAGCTCCCCGCGAAACGGCCTGTCACCCTGCGGAACGAGAGTGCCGTTCGGCCCTGCGTTCTGATCCATTCGCCAGTCTTCCTCGCACGATGCGTGCGAATCCTGGTGTGGTGATGACTCATCGCACATTGTGCCACGTTTGCACGTACGAGAACCTGCCGTGTCACGGCACGGCGGTTGCTTGACCCGCGCTTGCGTGCACCGTTCGTATCCGCTCCGGAGGTTCCATGATCCGCACGAAGTGGCTCGTGGTGGCCGTTGCAGCAGCCCTTGTCGTCGGCGCGGTCGTGCTTGGTCCCAGCGGTTCGCGCGGCGGAGTCGTCGACAGCGCCGACCTGCAAAGCCTGATCGCCGATGGCGTACGGGTCGTCGACGTGCGCACGGTGGGGGAGTTCGACAGCGGCCACATACCCGGTGCCGAGAACGTGCCCGTGAACGAGCTAGCCGGCGCTGCCGTCGCGTGGGACCCCGCCGAGCCGGTCGCGCTCTACTGTGCGACCGGCAGCCGCAGCGCCGAAGGGGCGGGGACTCTCCGCTCGATGGGCTTTGCGATCGTCTATGATCTCGGCGCAGGAATCGCTGGGTGGACGGGCGAGGTTGAAGGCGGCACGTCTGCGGCGGTTGCCGCTGAGCCCTCTGCGGGTGGTCTGCCGGTGATGTACGAGTTCTACACCGAATGGTGACCCAGCTGCCAGAAGATGGCGCCTGTGGTCGACAGGCTCACCAGTGAGTACGAAGGTATCGTCGAGATCCGCCGCATGGACGTCGAGTCCGACGCCGGGGCGGCCTCGCTGGCATCTGGATTCAGGGTGCAGTACGTTCCGACCTTCGTCTTCGTGGACTCCGACGGTGCCACGGCGAACACCCTCGTCGGTGAAGTCTCTGAGAACGCGCTGGTGGAAGCGCTCGACGCGCTCGAGTAGTCGGGGGCCTTCCGGGATACCTTTCGGCGGGCGAAGGGTACGTACCCTGCAGGGACTGGTGGAGTCCCTACCAGCGTGCGAAGCGAGGTGACCGTATCGGCGATCGGTTCCTTCCCTTTGTCACCGGGGTGGTCGATGAAGGGTCCCGCAGGACACGTGCGTAGGTGAGTGTTCGTTCGTGTACGGTCCGATTCGACACAGGTGTTCGTACAGTCCACTACGTACGTGTGCGATCACGTGGAACGCGGGATGCCGGGCATAAGCCCCTGGAAGCTGCTGGAGTGCGGCCCACTCACAACGAACGTGCGTCGGGCCAAGAGCTCCTCAGGATGGCCCTTTGGAGGGGCGACTCGGGCGGTGCGAAGGCCGCCCCGGTGACCGGAGATGACAGCGGCGGGCGCGCACATGCGCACCCGCCGCTTGCTGTCGCCGGCCGAGGGCTAGATCGCGTCGGCACCCTGTTCTCCCGTACGCACCCGGTACACCTCGTCCACAGGCGAGACGAAGATCTTGCCGTCGCCGATCCGGCCGGTCTGCGCCGTCTTGATGATCGTGTCCACTACGTCGCGGACCTCATGGTCGTGCACAACCAGCCAGATCATGACCTTCGGCAGCAGGTCGATCGTGTACTCCTGGCCACGCCACTGCTGGGTGACGCCCTTCTGGATGCCGTGCCCCTTCACCTCGATCACGCTGAGTCCCGCATGTCCGGTGAGTGAGAGCGCATGCTTCACGTCCTCGAGCTGCTCGGGCCTGATGATCGCTTCGATCTTCTTCATCACGCCTCACCTCCCGCAGATACCTCCGTTAGTATGCCGCCGCCCATCGGTCCGCTGCCCGCAAAGTCGGGGTAGGCGAGTACTCCCATCTCGGTGACGTCCAGGCCGGCAAGCTCGTCGGTCTCGCTCGAGCGGATGCCCTGGATCTTGGACTGTACCTTGAAGAATACGAACATCGTGCCGAACGCCCACGCTGCCACGACTACGCATGCGATGAGCTGCGCTACGAACTGACCGCCGTCACCGTAGAACAGACCGGTGACGCCGCCGTCCACCAGGTTCCAGCCCGCGCCGTAGGTGCCGTCGGCGAACAGGCCGAGCGCGAGCATGCCCCAGAGACCGTTCACGCCGTGAACGGAGATCGCGCCGACCGGGTCGTCGACCTTGACCACGCGCTCCCAGAAGAGGACCGAGCCCACGACGAGCAGGCCGGCGACGAGGCCGATGATCACGGCTGCCCACGGGGTGACAAACGCGCACGGTGCGGTGATCGCCACGAGACCGGCAAGCATACCGTTGGCGGTCATCGAGGGATCGGGGTGGCCCCAGAGCTTCCACACGAGGAACATCGCCGCAAGGCAGCCGGCTCCACCTGCGAGCATCGTGTTGGCGATGATGATCGGGAAGCGAAGGTCGCTGGCGGACAGCGTGCTCATGCCGTTGAAGCCCATCCATCCGAACACGAGGATGATCGTGCCGAGAATGGCCATGGGGATGTGGTGGCCCGGGATGGCGACCGGGGTCCCATCGGACTTGAACTTGCCGATGCGCGGTCCGAGCACGAGCGCGCCGGCCAACGCCGAGAACCCGCCGACCGCGTGCACAACGCTCGATCCCGCGAAGTCGACCACGCCGTGGCCCAGGCCGGCGTTGACTCCGAGCTGCGCAAGCCAGCCCCCGCCCCACACCCACATGCCATATAGCGGATAGGTGATCACCGCCATGTACACGCCGAACGGGACGAATGCGGAGAACTTCCAGCGCTCGGCCATGCCACCGGTGACGATCGTGGCGGCGGTGTCCATGAAGACGAGCTGGAAGAGGAAGAAGGCGAACGCGCCCACGTCCATCGTGCCGTCGCCGAGCGAGCCGAGGAAGAAGCCCTTGGTGCCTGCGAATGCCTGTCCGGCGATCGTGAAAGCATCTCCGTCGAGCACACCCTGCGCCCCTCCGAGCAGACCTATCGGCCCGAACGACCCGAACTGCAGCGCGAAGCCGACCGCCCAGTAGGCGAGCGTGCCCACGGCGAAGATCACGAAGTTCGTCATCGCAACGTGTGCGGCGTTCTTGCCCCTGCAGAAGCCGGTCTCGACGAGCATGAAGCCCGCCTGCATGAAGAAGATGAGCGCGACCCCGACTATCACGAAGAACACGTTCATCGATATCTCGAGATGGCCGACATCGCCTGCCACCTCCTCGAGGGTGGGCTGACCGGGCGCTGCCGCGGTCACGTCTGCGATGGTGCCGGTGTCGCCGCCGGTGGGGTCGCCCGACGCCCATGCAGCTCCTGTGGTGAGCGCGAGAGCGATGACCGCGAATAGCGCCGTTCGCGCGGCCGCGCGCGCCAGGAAGCGCGTCCATTCCGAGCGCCCGCGGGGCAGTGCGGAGAGTAGTGTCCCCACGATGCCGCCTCCTTCCGTTGGTCGTGAGCGGTGTCCCGCCTTGCGGGTCATTACGTGCACTCACGCTACGGATGCGGGGTTTCGTCGGCGTTACGTGCCGGCGGCACCTGCGATAAATGCGCGCGGCGTCCAAGTGACCGTGGCGTGTTCGGTGCCGCGCCAACGGTTGGCTTCGCGGGTGCTATACTCTCCGTTTGCACGCCCTCCGGCGTGCTCATGGGCGAGTGGCGCAACGGGAGCGCACCTGCTTTGCACGCAGGGGGTTGTCGGTTCGAATCCGATCTCGTCCACCAGCACACAGACGCGGCCGGCCTCCAAGCGGATGGCCGGCCGCCGCAATTCGCCGAGGCGCCTACGGGCCGTACGGGTCGATGCCGTCTAGCAGGCTCTCCCACGCGGACTCGCCGTCGCCGAAGACTACGCGGATGCCGGGTGCAAATGCCGCGCCGGAGGAGTTGACCGCGTCGATTATCGTCTGTGCAGCGAGTTGATCCTCACTCGAGCTCGGGTCGAGGTCCGTGCGGATCACAACGAACGCGTCCTTGTTGCCCGCGGCCTCGTGCACGCCCGCGATCCGTGTCATCCAGGACTCGGGCGCGGCAGACCCGCTTCCGTACACCGTCTCGAGCCATGCCGCCAGGTCCTTCGCGCCAGTCGGCACGGGCGGCGCATCGAGCGCCCAGCGCTCGTCTGTGACCTTGGTCATCCCGATCGCATCGCCCTCGGATGAGAGTATCTGGATGCAGTAGGTATACGGATCGCCCTCGTCGTCGGCGAGACCGCTAGCGAAGCCGGCTATGCCGGAGGCGAACTCGTCGGCTAGATCGGCCTGCTCGGGGCCGATGTCGGTGGAGACCCGGACAACCGGCCGACGGAGGACCGTCACCACCTCTACGCCCGTCATGTGTGCCGCCCAGCCCGCACTCGAGGTCATGAGCAGGTTGGCGACCGTGTCGCTCTCCCATTCGATGCCGGTGCCCGCGGCCTCATCCGGAACGGGCTGCTCCTCGGTGACCGGCTGCTCCGGCGTTGAGACCTCCGTGATCTCCTGTCGTACGGGAAGGAAGAGCAGCGCGACAACGGCTGCTGTCACCGCGCAGCATGCGAGGACCGCCAATGCGATCAGGGTCCACGTCTTCATGGAACCGCCTGGATTCGGATTCATCGCCGGCCACTCCGTCCACGACGACGCAAGTCGAGGCTCTTCGGGTTCCAGGGTACAACGGCCGGTTTACGGGTAACACTACCCGCAGTGCAGTGCGCCACCGTAGGGGTGGCTGGAATCGAACGTCTGCTTCGGAGGGGTCAATGGGCGCCATCGTGGAAGTCGTCGACCTGGTCAAACGCTTCGGCGACCTCGCGGCCGTGGACGGCGTCTCGTTCGCGATCGAGCAGGGCGAGGTGTTCGGCCTGCTAGGCCCCAACGGTGCGGGCAAGACGACCACCATCTCCATGATCTCGTGTTTGATCGAGGCGACGTCGGGGAGTGTGACCGTCGACGGCAGCAAGGTGGACACGGCCCCGGGTGCGGTCAAGGCCGCACTGGGCGTGGTACCGCAGGAGATCGCACTCTACCCCGCGCTCACCGCGGCTGAGAACCTGGCGTTCTGGGGGAAGATGTACGGCCTACACGGAGCCGAGCTGAAGCAGGCCATCGCCGATGCGCTCGAACTTGCCGGTCTCGCCGATCGCGCGAAGGAGCGCATAGAGAAGTACTCGGGAGGCATGAAGCGGCGGGTCAACATCGCGGCGGGGATCCTGCACAAGCCGAGAGTGCTGCTGATGGACGAGCCTACCGTCGGTATCGATCCGCAGAGCCGCAACCACATCCTTGAGACCGTGAAGAACCTCAACACGGCCGGCATGACGGTGCTATACACCAGCCACTACATGGAGGAGGTCGAGTACCTCTGCGACCGCATCGCGATCATGGACCACGGCAGGATCATCGCGATGGGGACGCTCGGCGAGTTGCGCGACGTCGTGGGCGGAATGGACATCGTCGACGTGAAGGTCGACGGCCTCAGCGACGAGGCAGTCGCGCAGGTGGAGGCGATTCCCGGAGTGGAGCAGGTCGACCGCACAGAAGCTTCCTTGCAGGTGCTGACCAGGAGTAGCGGGTCCATCATGGGTCGCCTGGTCGCGACGCTGGAATCCGCCGGGGCGCACGTCACCTCGATCACAGTGACCGAGCCGAATCTCGAGAGCGTCTTCCTGCACCTCACCGGCAAGAGTCTGAGAGACTGACGTGCGGCGCCTGCTTTCGATTGCCGCAAAGGACGCGAGGATCCTCACCCGGGACCGCGCTGCGCTGCTGGTCATGCTGGGAATGCCCCTTGCGCTCATCTTCATCCTCGGCTCGGCGCTCGGCAGCATCGGGCAGGGCGGTTCACTGGACATCCAGGTCGCGATCGTCAACCAGGACGAGGGCGACACGGGCGAGCGGTTCGTCGACGGCCTCACGGAGTCTCAAGACATCGCCGCGATCTTCAACATCGAGGTGCGGGACGATGCCGGTGAGGTTCGCGCCGATGTCGAGAAGGGCGACCTCACCGCGGCGCTGATCATCCCAGAGGACCTCTCGGAGAAGATCGTCGCGGGCAAGCCGGTCGGCCTCGAGGTCCTGCAGGATCCGGGTTCGAAGATCGCGGCGGGGATATGGGCGGGAGTCGTGCGCGCGGGCGTGGCAAACGCCTCGGCGCAGATCATCGCCGCCCAGACGCTCGAGGACCTGTTCACGGGAGCTTCAATGCAGGGCGGATCCGCGCCGCCACCGGGCCAAGCCTCGCAGACGCCCCGGCTCTCGTTCGACGCCGTGGCCGTGCGGGAGATCGAGGTCGAGGTTCAGAAGCGGGTGTCGATGCTCTCGTACTACGCGGCCGGGATGACCGGCATGTTCCTCCTGTTCGGCAGCATGTTCGGCGCCTTCTCGTTCGTGCGCGAGCGTCGTGAGCAGACGCTCGCACGGATGCTCGCAACTCCTGCGAGCAAGGTCGTCATCGCGGGAGGGAAGGCACTCGGCGTCCTGCTGGTTGGCGCGGGGCAGTTCCTCGTGCTGCTCGTGGGCACGCGCCTGCTGTTCCGGGTGGACTGGGGCCAGAACGTCGTCGGGACGGTGCTCGTGGGGTTGGCCGAAACTGTGGCGGCGGCCGGGCTGGCCATGACCTTCTCCGCGCTCGGCCGGTCGGAGCGGGCGATCGGCGGCATCGCACCGGCGTTCATCATGCTCTTCGCCGCGACCGGGGGTTCGATGATCCCCACCGAGCAGCTGCCGGAGTTCCTGCTGCCCGCGCAGGTCATCTCGCCCGTCTACTGGACGATCAACGGACTTCTGGACCTCATGCGGGGCGCCACTCTCGGCGATGTCCTTCCCAACGTCGGAGCGCTTCTCGCGATCGGCGCGGTGCTCTTCGCGTTCGGCACATGGCGGCTGAGGTACGAATGATGCGCAAGATACTCGCGCTCGCATGGCTGAACGCCATCCAGCTGCTTCGGAACCCGGCCGAGATCGTCGGCGTCATCGGGCTGCCCATCGCACTCACGATGCTCTTCGGGTCCGTCTTCGCCGGTAGTTCCGCCAAGCCGATGCGCATCCCGTTCGTGGACGAGGACGGAAGTAGCTACTCGGCGCAGGTCGGGAATCTGCTCGATGCCGAGGAGTCGTTCGAGATTGACGCCATGACGCGTGCCGAGGCCGAGAGTGAGGTCTCGGCCGGCGATGCCGCGGCGGCGGTCATCGTACCAGAGGGATTCGCTGCCGGGATCAAGGCAGCAGGTGCCGAGATCGAGCTGCTGCGAGACCCGACGTCCGAGAACTCGTTCGCGGTGATGGCGGTGGTCCAGGGGATCGCGATGCGGATGTCCGGGGATGCCGAGACCGCCGGGATCGTCGTCGCCGCGGGCCTGCCAGGCGCTGGCGACTTCGACCGCGCGTACGTGCAGACGGACTCGCGCTGGGAGCCGAAGCCGCCGATCTACGCCGAGGGCCAGACGGTCGTGGCTTCCGACGTGAGGGGCGACAGCGTGATCGCCGAGGGCAACACGCACAGCTCCATAGGGTTCACCGTGTGGTTCATCCTGTTCATGACCTTCGGGAGTGCCGGCGGCATCCTGGAGGAGCGGGAGCAGGGAACGCTCCGGCGCCTGCTCGTCGCCCCGGTGTCGCGGGCGACGATCCTGGCCGGGAAGATCCTGGGCACGGTGCTCGCTGCGACCGCCCAGGCGCTGATCCTCGTCCTCGTCGGCGCGCTGTTCTTCGGCGTGCCGTGGGGTCGAGACCCGCTCGCCGTGGCGCTTGTACTAGGCACGTACGTCCTTGCGGGGACCGGGCTTGCCGTGATGGTGTCAGCGCTCGTGCGCACGAGGGACCAGATGTCCGGTTCGAGCCCGCTGATCGGGACCGGTCTGGCGATGCTCGGCGGTTGCCTCTGGCCGATCGAGATAGTCGGGCCTGCGATGCAGTTCGTCGCGAAGCTGACGCCCACGGGCTGGGCGGTTGCGGGCCTCACCGACGTGGTCGCCCGGAACCAGGGCCTCGGCTCGGCGGTGTTGCCCGCCGCGGTGCTCGCGGGCATAGCGGCCGTGACGATCGGCATAGGCGTGCGTTTCCTCAGATTCGAATAGCGGGCGAGCTGCTGACGTTCGGCGTGTGGTGAGGCCCACGGCACGCGTGCTATCGTCGCAGTGACCGCCCTGACACGAGCGCGAAGGGACCGTTGTGGCGTCTGTCGGTAGCGAACAGGACTTCCAGAACCGCCTGGCGGCAGAACGGACGCGGGTCTTCGGGCGACCGGACTTGTACGCGCTGCTCGAACTTCAGCCCCTACCGACCGTGATCTACGGCTCGGACGGCGCGGAGATCTACTGCAACGAGGCTGCGCAGCGCCTGCTCACTGTCGCTCCAGGAGGGGCGGAACGAGTACTCGCCCAAGACGGGACCGACCTGTGGACGATCGTCGAGGCGCGCAGGGACGAGGCGAACCCGTTCTTCGATGTTCGACTGCGCGTGCGGGTCCGGGAAGGACAGGCGGTGGATTCCTCGACCTCGATAGTGCCCATCCGCGGTTCGGAAGGGTCGCTCGGGGGCGCGATCGTGTTCTTCCTGTCTCTCCCGACCGAGCGGCTGCGCTCGGGTTCGAGCGAGATGCCGGTGATGACGGCAGACGATCTCCCTGCCTTCATCGAGGGTGTCGGGAGAGTTCTCGGGACAGACTGCGCGTACGTGCTAGAGGTGGACACCGACGTCAGGTCCGAAGGACGGGTCCTGTACTCCTGGAGTCCGGACGGCGCGGTTCTGCCGACCGCCCCGTTCAGCCTTCGGGGAACGCCGTCGGAGTCGTTCGCCGGGCGGCAGCTCTTGTGCGTGCCTGACGGCCTTGCCGAGGCGTATCCGGAGGACACGACACTAGCCGCCGGCGGGTACTCGGCATACGTCGGTTCTGCGCTGACCGATGCGCACGGCGCGCAAATAGGCGTTCTTGCAGGGCTGTGGCGCGAACCGTTGGAGGATGTGGCCGGCATGTGTGCCTGTTTCACCATGGCTGCGCCGATGGCCGCTCATTCGCTGCTCGACTTGCTTGCAGGGAGGAACCTGCGAGAGAGCGAGCAGCGCTACAGCTCCGTGTTCGAGGGAAGCGCCGTGCCGATCATGCTGATAGAGCCGAGCACGACCCAGATCGTCGACGCGAACCCGGCAGCGTGCGCCATGTACGGGTACGCGCGGGAAGACCTTACGTCGATGAGCATCCTCCAGATCGACGCACTCCCCCCCGACACAGTCCAAGGTGAGCTCCAGCGCGCGCTTGAGGGCAGCCGCAGCAACTTCATCGGCAAGCACATGATGGCCGGAGGAGCGGTTCGTGACGTCGAGGTGAACATCGGCCCGATAACCGTCGGCGGTCGCCAGCTGCTGTACGCGATGATCAACGACATCACCCTGCGGGTGCGAATGGAGGCGGAGCTAGAGAGGAGCAAGCGCAATCTCGAGGCGATAGTCGCGCAGCGGACGCAGGACCTCCTGCGCGCGAACGCGGAACTCCAGCAGGCTTCGACAGCACAAGACATGGTGTTCGCGAGCCTCGCGCAGGAGTTGCGCACATCGCTGCAGACGATCACCGGCTTCTCTGACCTGCTGCTGAGCGGCAGGACGGGGGCACTCGACGAAGAGCAGCGCAAGCAAGTCGAGATGATACAAGGGGCAGGGAAGACGCTGGCGGTCTTCGCCGCGACTCTCGCCGAGACGCATCGCGCGGATGAGGCCTCGATCAGCAGTGACGAGTTCGACCTCGTGAGCCTCGTCGAATCTGTCGTCTTCGGTCTGGCAGCCTTCGCGGAGGACAAGGGGCTGTCACTCAACATCGCTGCCCACGATCGCCCCATCCACGTCAAGACCGACCGGTACAAGCTGCAGCAGATACTGCTCAACCTGCTCTCGAACGCCATCCGGTACACGGAAAAGGGCGGCGTGACGGTCACCGTCGCGAGGGAGCCCGACGTCAGCGTGGTAACGGTGTCCGACACCGGACCAGGCCTCACACAGGAGGAGGCGCAGACGGTCTTCGACGGGCCGGAAGTCCACGACATGTCCGCAGGCATAGGCCTGCCGACGAGCCGTCGCATAGTGGAGGCCCTGGGCGGAACGATCGACGTCGAGAGCACACCCGGCCGCGGGTCGGCCTTCACCGTACGCATCCCGTCGCAGCCCCGCACGGCCGACTCGAGTGCCTAGGCGCTCCCCGTGCCCTCCGGTCGTGCAACGGACCACTTCGCGGTGTTGGTCGGGACCACCGTCCTGATCGTCGGCCTCGTGTTCTTGCTCACTCAGACCCTTGGCTTGCGCGTGGTCGCAGTTGGCTGGCCGGTCCTGGTGATTGCCCCTGGGCTGCTCATCCTCGCATCGGCGTACTCGGTCCCGCCGGGAAGGGGCATGTCGTATCTGGCCGTTCCCGGGATGGTCGTACTCGTTGCCGGTGCGGTGCTTCAGGTGCAGGCGATCACGGGTGACTGGCAGAGCTGGTCGTACGCATGGGCCCTGGTCGCGCCCGGAGCGGTCGGCCTGGGTCTCTTGGCTGCCGGGATTCGCGAGAAGAACCGGGGAGTGCGCATCGTGGGGGCGGTGCTGACGGCCGGAGGCGTGGCGTTCTTCGTGATCGCGGAGTGGCTTCTCGTGCGCGTCTTCGGAGTGGGCGGGGCTGGTCTAGGTCGAGGTTTCGGGATGGTACTGCCCGCTGGGGCCGTAGCCACCGGCCTCTGGCTGCTCGTTCGAGGTCTGGTCCGGAGCCGCTGAGCCGCTACCAGACGGCCGCGGATTCAGTGTCGGCGCGGTCCTCGAGTGCGATGGCGTCAGAGGAGCACACCGAGCGGCAGACTCCGCATCCGTAGCAGGTTTCCCGGTCGGCGCCCGCCGGGCCGTGGTCGGTCAGATGCATCGCGCTGAACGGACAGTGGTCGACGCACGCTCCGCATCCGACACAGGCGCTCTCGTCGACACGAGCCACGTACTCACCCTTCCACATTGTCTTGTAGTCGTACGTGAGTGTCGTCTTCATCGCCATGCAGCCCGAGGCGAGGTTGCAGTTGCAGATTCCGGCGATGAAGGGCGTCCTGAACGTCCAGACCGAGTGCATGAGTCCCTCCGACTCCGCGCGGCGGAGCAGGGTCATCGCCTGATCCTTTGTGAGGCGCTGCAAAGGCGAGGTGTCCGGACCGTTGGCGTAGTCGCGGAACGCCTCCTCGAGCACGTCGTCCATCGGGAGAACCGTGACCCCCAGACAGTAGCCTCGTTCCGGCGCCCCGGCGAAGTGGCGGCACACGCAGGGCACCTGCACGATCGAGGTCGCGAAGCCGAAGATCCGTTCGCACTCCTCGATCGGCACGGGCTGGCCCCAGTGGTCGCGCATCTGGCGGACCGTGGCGCGCTCATGAAACGCCGCGCGCAATGGCACAGGAGCGGCAGCGATCGTCTCCAGCAGCGGGATGTCACGCTTCATGCGGCTGTCGAAGCCGGTCACGAAGTCGATCATGTACTCGCGGCGCTCGAGATCACGCGACAGGTCGGCGGCGTAGTTCTCCGCCTGCAGGTACCACTTCCGGCCGTCTCCGTGCTGATGGCAGAACTCACACATGGACGCCTCATCTCGTCGACGTGAAGAGGGTAGCATGCGCCTTCTGTGCCGAGCGGTATAGTTGTCGCACTGCGAGTCGACAGGGAGGTCACGTGCCGAATCCGATAGCGCCGAGCGAGCCGATCGCAAGCGAAGAGACTGAAGCCTCGCTGGAACTGGCTGCGGCATCCGAACGCAAGCGTCAGGAGAGTCACGGACATGCCTACTCACTCGGTGAGGAGATAGCGAACGCCATCACGCACGGGATCGGCGCGCTGCTGAGCATCGTTGCGCTGGTGCTGCTCATCATCGTCGCCGCGGTCTGGGGGAACGGTTGGCATCTGGCCAGCGCCATCGTGTACGGCGTCACGATGTTTCTGCTCTACATGGCGTCGACCCTGTATCACGCCATCACTCACAAGGGCGCCCGCCGTGTGTTCAAGGTCATCGATCATGCGGGCATCTACCTGCTCATCGCGGGCACCTACACCCCGTTCACCCTGGTCACCATACGCGAGGACGGCGGCTGGTGGCTGTTCGCGGTCGTCTGGATTCTGGCGGCGGCGGGCATCTCGCTCGAGGCGTTTTGGGTCAACCGGCCGAAGTGGGTCTCGGCAGTCGTGTACCTGTCGATGGGATGGCTTGCGATCTTCGTGGTCAAGCCGCTGATGGCCAATCTCGAGCCGACGGGTGTGTGGCTGCTCATCGGCGGAGGGCTGGCGTACACGGTCGGGACCGTGTTCTACGTGCTCAAGCGCGTGAAGTTCATGCACGCCGTGTGGCATCTCTGGGTGCTGGCGGGAAGCGCGCTCCACTTCCTGTCTGTGATGTTCTACGTCTTCCCTCGCGCATAGAGAACGGTGTCGCAGTGCGGTGGTGCCAGGAGCACCGGCGTTGACGATGCGCGGATGACGGAGCTTGTGACCGACCCGAATGCCTGGTCGACGGTCTCTTGGCATCCCGGAGCGAGGATCACGAGACTGTAGCCTCCTGAAGCGACGATCCTCGCCACCTCTTCGTCGGGTCTGCCGCGTACGACCGTCGCATGCACGTCCGTTGCGCCGGCAGCGCGCGCCTGCGCCGCGTAGGTTTCGAGCATCGCGTGCGCGCGGGCCTCCTTTCCCTCGCGGGTCGCCTCGAAGGACATCTCTACGACGTTGAGGATCTCCAGGCGCCCGACGCCTATCCGGACGAGCCCGCATGCGAGGTCGCACACCCGCTCGGCCGCCGAGGTGAGGTCGACGGGTACGAGCACTGATGCGAGAAGCCGCCCGCACACGATGCCGCCGGCCTCTGCTGTCGGCACGGCCGGAGCCGGAGCGAGCAGGACCGGAACCGGGCTCATGCGCACGACGTCAGAGCTCACGCTTCCCGAGAAGCCGGTGTGGAAGAGCCCCTGACCGCGCGTGCCCATGACGATGAGTCCGGCCTCGCGCTCGTGGGCAAGGGCCGCGATCGCATGGGGGGCGTAACCCAGCGGGGTCTCGGGATGCACCCGAACGCCGGCTGCCTCGAGCGATTCGACCTGTCTTGCGAAAGCGGCATCCTGCTCCGCCGAGGGGCCGTGCTCCAGGTCCATCGCATAGACGAGTATCGCATCCTTCACCCCGAGTGCTCGCAGTGTTCCCGCGCAGGCGACGATGCCCTCCGAAGACGGGCCCAGATCGGTCGCCACGACCGCTCTTGAGAACATGGTTCCTCTTCCATCACCCGTCGGGAAAGCGCTGCCGCACATAGTGAGTTGTACCCTGAAACCAATATCATCGTAGCGCGGCACGAAACCCCAGGTCGGTCGTCGCGGGATACCCGCCGTTCGACAGACGTAGTCGCCTTTCGTCATTGGTCACTGGTAAAGTGACAGAAGTCACAATTTCCACTCGCAGTTGGGCCGATTGATTATGTGAGTGTGCCTGGAGACGTCCGGGTTGCACGGGCATGTGAGTGCCGCCACGGACATCGGCAGTGCGAGGAAGGGTCGACGTGTACGACCTGGAAGGCGTCCTGGGTACTGCGGTGATCGAGTTCGTGGATCAGCATGTCCGCTCGCTTCTCACATGGGACATCCTGGTCTTCTTCCACCGCAACCCCGACGCGGTCCTGGATGTCGAGGGCCTGGCTTCGAGACTCGGCCGTCGCAGCGACGAACTCGAGCCGGAGATAGATTCCCTGTGCGACGGCAAGGTGCTGGTGCGCGCCGGAGGACTGATCCGGTACAAGCCGACTGCCGACATGCGCAGCGTTGTGGGCAGGTTCGTAGAGAGCTGTCAGGACCGCGGACGCAGGCTCGCCCTCATCGCTCTGGTGCTCCACAAGATCAACCCGGGTGTGGCCGAGTAGCCACCACTTCGCGACTGCGCACTCGCCGCGGAGCCTCTCGGCGATCAGAGATGGTCCGACACCGTCTCCCGCAGATCGTCCGGGTGGACGACCTCGATGATCGAAAGCTCGGAACCCGCGAGATCGGTCCCAGTCTTGGTTGCCAGCGTGAGGCCGTCAGGTCCGTAGACCAGACGTACGTGAGGCTGGAGCGGGTCCTCGCCCGGTGCGCTCACCACGCCGACAGACTGGTCGGAGAGTCGGACCATGCAGCCGACCGGGAAAGCGCCCATCTCGCGCACGAACACCCGTGCGAAGGTTCGATCGAGGTCGGCGGTGGCCTCGCGAAGAAGCTGCACGATTGCGCGGTCAGGCGTGAGGCCGCCCGCTTCGGGGGCCGAGGTGGTGAGGCGGTCGTAGCGGTCCGCGATGCTGACGATCCGGCTGTACGGATGGGCGATGTAGTTCGGCTCCATCTCCGGCCAGCCGGTGCCGTCGGGCCTGAAATGGTGCTCGAACGCGACGAGCATCGCGGCCTGGTCCACCTCGGGCATGCGCGCCAGGATCTCGGCGCCCACTCGCGGGTGCTGCAGGCGGACACGCTCCTCCTGGCCGGGGTCGTCCCGGTTGAAAGCGACCTTGCCGATGTCGTGCAGCAGCGCGCACACGCCGAGTGCTGTGAGTCCCTCCTCTGGAATCTCAAGGCCGACGCCGATGGTCAGCGCGTAGATGAGTGTGTTCACGCAGTGGAAGAGATCCGCCTCACTCGCGTCTCGCATGGTCGCCAGACCGAGCACGGCAGCACTGTCCTCCATGAAGCGAGCCATAAGGTTCTCAACGACTACGGCAGTATCGCCTAGACTCGGCGAGCCGGCGGGGCCGAGTTGCGTGTTGATGCGCCTTAGCGCGGTGACCAACCGCAGGTACATGGCACGATCGCGGCCGCGCTGCTCCTCCCGCTCTTCGGCTTCGGCGGCGTCCGGCTCAACGAGGCGCTGGACGACCACACCGAAGACCCCTCGGTCTTCGAGCGCCAGGCCCACGTCGAGATCCGCCGACGGCTTGAGCGCAAGGACTTCGAGGAGGGTCGTGGCATCCGTTCTCGTGAAGCCCGGGTTGAACGTCATGCTCTCGATGCGATGCGACTCGAACGCATCGGCCATCGACCGCATGCCGGGTGCGTCGTTGGCAAGAACCTGGCTCTCGTGGTACAGACGGCCGAGATGGAGATTGAGCGTGCAGGGCCCAGCACCGGTCGCCGTTGCCACGGCTGCCACGAGTGAGTCGAGAGCCCCGCTGTGTTCCGGATGCACGGCCGGGTAGAGGCTGAACGCCTTTCGCGCGCTCGAGAGCGATGTCACCACCGCGATCGCGACAAGCTCACTCACCGCGGCGCACCTCCCTTCGAACGGGAGGCGAGCGCCTGTCGGGCGAGGTCCTGGATCTCGGCGAAGTGCCCGCGCTTGATGAGTGTCCGCTGTGCGGCTATGCGCTCGAGCACGCGCGTCGCGTCCTGGTCAGGCGTTCGGGCCAGCGCTCCGAGAATCTCGCGTGCGAGGGGAAAGTCCTTTCCAAAGGAGTCGAGTGCGACGAATGCCTGCTCCAGAGCAGTCGCTGCGCCGGGAGCGGGTGTGTGGCCGAGCGAGCGGGCCGCAGAGACCGCTACCTCAAGCGCGGGATCCTTCATGAGCTCGGCGAGGAGGCTCACTGCAGCGGTCGCACTGGAGGAACCGAGCGACTTGGCGACCTCGTGCCGGGATCGTTCGTCCGGGCGTCTGATGAGCGCCATGAGCGCCTTCTGCGAGCCCGGGTCGGGCTCGTTGGCGAGGCGGGCTGCGACCTCGCCCGCCTGGAACCACTGAACGTCAGGTGCCAGTGCGCCAAGCAGCCCCACGAGTCGCCGCCCCAACAGGTGCTCTGCCGTGTCGAGCCCGTTGCGCTGGCGCTGGTCGATGGCGGCGATGACGAACCGCTGTTGGGCGGCAATGCCGACGCGGCGCAGGATGGACTCCGCCGCCTGGAACTGGCCCGGGTCGTCGAGCACGCCGGTCAGCAGTGCAGTCATGGCCGCCGGTGAGGTTGCGCGCTCTTGCGCGGCCAGCATCTGCTCGGCGAGGCCGGGCCAGGGCTGTGTAGTGCGGGATTCGCGTCCGGCGAGGTCGGCGAAGACACGATCGGCCAACGCCAGCTCTCGCTGTTCGATGAGCCGTGGCACGATCGATGCCAGATTCTGCAGAGTCTTCGACCACAGGCCGAAGTCCTGGTGCTGGTCCAGAAGCGACAGCATCGTATTCACCGTGCGCGTGTTGAGCGTGCTCTTGGACGAACCAATCTCCGTTCGCGCACTCTCAAGGGTCGTAGCGTCGATCGAAGCCAGCTCGGCCACCCTCTGGTAGTCCGGCTGACGACTGGCGAGAGGCACTTCGCGACCGGCGTTCTTGCGGGCGTCGAGCATGTGGTTCAAGAACTCCAGCTCGCGGCCGCTATGCCCTTCGTCGGCGAGCATGGGCCGGATCTCGTCGATGATCGCGTCGAGCGATGCGAACGGAATCGCGGACAGGACGTTGGACATGGACAGCATGTTCTTGGCGTACAGGCCGTCCGCGAGAGAGCCGGCGACCTCGTTCGGCCGGAGCGACGTCATCATCCCCTTGAGCACGTCAGACGAGTCGCCGTTCCCGATCGCCAGGCCGACGAGCGCGTCGCGCGCCACGACGTCCTGGGAGAGGTACGCCTTGCCGAGTGCCGCCTCGAGGGCCGGTACGCCACCAGGACCGACAGCTCTTGCCAGCTCCGCAAGGCCGTCCGAGAGGGCGGCGGGATCACCCGATGCCGTCGCGGCTATCCATGCCGCGAGCTTGCTCTCGTCCGCCGCCAGCTCGCGCAAGAAGAGATCGACGTCGTCTCCCTCGGCTACGACTGCCGCGGCGGTGGTCAGCACGACCTCGGACACGATGATGTTGCTGACGCCGGCAAGCGAGAGCGCTCCCGCCACGCGGCCGTCGGCATGCAGTTGCGCCGGGTCCTGCATGATCGCGCCGAGGAAGGCGACAAGCTCGGAGTTCGTGCACCCGGGCAGGAACACGAGTTCGGCGACGCCGTGTGATGTGAGCATGTTCGCCAGCTCGCCGGCCCCGGCTGCAGTCACATCGGTGCCGTGGTAGGTGAACCCGTTGCGGGCGACCACGAATGCGAGTGTCGGCTGGCTTCCGAGCAGAGTCGCGATGGCCTCGCCGGCGGATTGCATCGCCTGCATCGGGATCGGGCTCGATGGCGGGTAAAGGCGGAGCGTCTTGGCCGCGGTCGTGAGCGATCGGACGACGGCCTCCACTGCACGCATCTCTTCGTTCGGGATGGGCACGCGCTCGAACCTCTCATCCGTCCGGTACCGCTGCAATCGTAACCGGGTACGCGGGCAACGCAATGCGCAGCGCGGTTCAGGCCCCGCGTTTCCTGCTACCCTTATCGGTATGACTGGGATGCTCGGTGAGATTCTTCTCGTGGTCACTCTTATCGCGATCAACGGCTATTTCGCCGCGGCGGAGATCGCGCTCGTGAGTGCTCGTCGCGCGGCACTGAAGATGGAGGCGGACGAGGGATCGCAACGGGCCCGCGCCGCGCTCCGGCTCACCGAGGACCCCTCACGGCTCCTCGCGGCCATTCAGGTGGGGATCACCCTCGTCGGATTCGGCGCTTCGGCGACCGCTGCCGTCACGCTCGCCGAGCCCGTTGCGTCGTGGTTCGCTTCGCTCGGGGTGTCGTGGGTAAGCAAGGTGGCATCCGGCCTTGCCGTCTTCCTCGTGACGCTGGTGATCTCATACGTCACGCTCGTGTTCGGAGAACTCGCGCCGAAGCGACTCGGCCTTCAGCGTGCTGAAACGGTGGCGAAGGCTGTCTCGGGTCCGGTGTTGCTGTTGCAGAAGCTGACCGCACCGTTGATCTGGGTCCTCTCGCACTCCACCGATGCTGCGGCGCGCCTGCTCGGCGTCAAGCCGGGGTCGGTGCGTCCGGGCGTCACCGAGGAGGAGATCAAGCTGCTAGTCACCGAGCAGGGCACGCTTCTGGATGACGAGAAGCGGATGATCCACGAGATCTTTGAGCTCGGCGATATGGTGGCCAAGGAGATCATGGTGCCGCGTGTCGACATGCTGATGCTCGAGGACGCTACTTCGGTCGGCGACGCCATCGAGGTCTTCCGGACATCCGGGTTCTCCCGTCTGCCCGTCTTCAGCGGGGATGCCGACACGATCACAGGCATAGCGATGCTCAAGGACCTCGTCGGGCCCGCGTCTCAGGGCAGGATGCGCGAGGCGGTGGGCGGCTTCGTCCGCCCGGCCGTGTTCGTGCCCGAGTCCAAGCCCATCCTCGTTATGCTCAAGGACATGCAGACCGCGCGAAACCACCTGGCGGTCGTCGTGGACGAGTACGGCGGCACCGCCGGCCTCGTGACCATCGAGGACATCGTGGAGGAGATCATCGGCGAGATAGCCGACGAGTTCGATCGGGAGCGGCGGTACATCACGACGCTTGGTCCTGACGAGTGGGTGGTCGACGGGCTGCTGTCGGTTCACGAGGCCAACGAGACCCTCGGCTGGGACCTGCCCGCTTCCGAGGAATACGAGACGGTCGCCGGTTGGGTCCTCGTGGCCCTCGGCGACATCCCCACGGGTGGCGAGGTCATCCGCCACCACGACCTGACCGTTCGCGTGGATGCTGTCAGGCGGAGACGAATAGCCCGAATCCGGGTATCAAGGACGTCGGGCCCGGCCGCAGAGTAGCGGCCCGACCCGGGTCACGTCCGTGGCGCACCATGTCCGAAGGCGAGTGGTGATGATGTCAGACGAGTCCCAGCCCGGTGTCGACGGCGCATCGGGGCAAGTCGTCCCGGAATCTGCGCCTGCCGAGCCGGCCGCTTCCGTGTCTCCGCCCGCACCTGCTGCGAGCTCTGCAGGGCCTAGACGCCGGCGGCGGGCGGGCGCGATTTGGTGGGGAACGATCCTGATCCTCGGCGGGATCGTGCTCATGGTTAGCCAGTTCATGCCCCAGGTTCAGCTCTGGCGCTACTGGCCTGTCATCATCGTCGCGTTCGGCATCCGGGGCATGTTCGGGCCTTCGGGCGGGCCGTGGACGATCAAGAGCCTCGCCGAAGGGCTTACGGTCGTTGCGTTCGGACTGGTATTCCTCGGGCAGATGACCGGGTATCTCGACTGGAAGGTGTGGCTCAACATCCTGAAGCTCTGGCCGCTGCTTCTCGTGTCCGTAGGACTGGAGATCATCGGCAAGGGCGTGAAGAGCGAATGGGTGCGTGCGATCGGCAGCATCGTGATCATCGCCGGCCTAGCCTACGGTTCCCTCGTCATGACCGACACCGGCGGCTGGCCGCTCACGTTCGTTCCGGCGGTGGAGAGCAAGCAGTTCGAGTTCTCGGAGGCGCGCGACAGGTCGGTGGACGAAGGCGTCGCGCGGATCGACGGCGGGGTTGGATCGCTCACGGTCGAGGCGGGCGACGAGCTGGCTACCTCCGAGGGCCGCTCGCCGTTCGAGCCGGTCTTCGAGGTGGAGCAAGGCTCGCGATCCGCGGATGTCCGAATCGGGCTCGGAGATGGGACATGGGGTCCGATGACCACCGACGCGGCGCTTGACGTCACGCTGTCGCGCGACGTGACATGGGATCTGGAGATCCACGCCGGCGTGACCGACTACGAGGTCGATCTGAGCGAAGTCCCACTAGGCCACCTGGACTTCGACGCAGGGGTGTCCGACGGAACACTCGTACTCGGCCCGTCGGATGCCGCCGGCGGTGATGGGCCGGTCGAAGCCGACGTGAAGGCTGGCGTTTCCTCTCTGCGCATCCGGGTGCCCGAAGGCGACGACGTCCGGGTGAGCGTGCGGGCTGGTCTTGGCAGCGTCGACGTGCGCGGCGATTGGCGAGGTTCGCGGGACGGAGACGAGCGCGTCTATGAAAGTGAGGAGTTCGACGACTCGGGCGAGTACTGGGACGTCCGTGTCGAGGCCGGGGTCGGCAGCGTGACCATCGAGTACTACTAGGAGGGCACAGACGTGAGCGATCAAGGAAGCACTGGCAGCCCCGGGTCTGGAGACCACGACTCGAGACTGTGGGTGATACTCGGCATCGCGCTGATCGCGGCCGGGGTGTTCTTCGGCGCGCGGAACCTCGGCATAGTGCCGTGGCCGCTCCAGTCGGCCTGGAACGTGGCGGTCAAGGCGCGGTTCGGAATCGGGATCGTCGTCCTCGGCGTCGTGCTGATAGTCTGGGCGCAGTCGGGGCGGACGCTCACGGTTCCGCGAAAGGGGACGAAGTTGTACCGGAAGCGCGAGGAGAAGTGGATTGCGGGAGTACTCGGCGGGCTCGCCGAGTACCTAGGGGTCGATGCGACGCTACTACGGCTTGCGTTCCTCGCGCTGGTCCTGGTCTTCGACGTGGGCGGGCTGGTGGTGGCGTACATCATCATGGCGATACTCGTGCCGCTCGAGCCCCAGGCAGTCGCGGTGACGACCGCGCCTGCACCGCCGCCCGACGGCGATGCGACCGGCAACGCGTGAGCATGGCTGACTCGGCTCCGGAGGCTCTGAACGGGCCTACGGTTCCCGGAGACATCGTCGACGCGCACGTGCATCTGTTCTCGCTCCCGCTCTTGCGTGAGTTCGTCGAAGCCGATCCAAGCGCCAGCCCGCGCTGGAAGAAGGCGCTCGAGGAAGGCAAGTGGGGGCGGCGTCAGGAGACGCTGCCCGACCTTGACGCCGCGGGGATGGCCGAATGGTACGCCGCGCGGCTCGACGACGCGGGCATCGCGAAGGCGGTCGTCGTCTCCGTGCTGCCGAACTCGCAGTACATGCGGGAGTTCGTCGCCGCCTCGGCCGGGCGGGTCGCAGCGCTGTGCAACATCGATCCCAGGACGCCGGACGCCGTCGCCTTGTTGGAGCGCGAGATGGCGGCCGGGTTCAAGGGCGTGAAGCTCCTCCCGGTCAACCGCTGCTACCACCTCTCGGATCCGGTGTGCCGCCCGTTCTTCGATCGGGCCGCCGAACTCGGCGCGGCGATCACGATCCACTACGGCGTCACGGTAGACCCGACGGGCGATCTGCGGTACGCGGACCCGACCGACCTATCGCCGGTGGCGCGGGACTACCCGGAGATGCCGTTCGTGATCGCACACTTCGGCGCGGGGTATCTGCACGAGGCACTCCGGCTCGGCTACCAGTGCAAGAACGTGTGCCTGGATTCCTCGGGGACGAACAACTGGATGGACTACGATCCGCACGGGTACACCCTAGCGCAGGTGTTCGACCGCGCGCTCACGGCCTTCGGCCCGGAACGCGTGCTGTTCGGCACGGACTCGGGTACGACCGCACCCTACCGGAAGTGGATCGCCTACCAGCAGCGGCGCGCGCTCGAGGAGATCGGGCTGGGCGAGCGGGAGCGGGACCTCGTGCTCAGGGCCAACGCTGGGCGCATCTTCCGGCTCGACGGGGAGGTCTAGGTGAGCTTCGGCAAGCACAACGAGGAGCGCGAGTACGACGAGCTGGTGAACTGGGACGCGCGCCTGGCGCGTGAGAGCCCCTTCTTCCGACGGCTGTTCGAGGAGCACGGCGTGCGGACCGTGGCCGACGTGGGCGCCGGCAGCGCCCGTCACGCGATCCTCTACCGCTCGTGGGGTCTGGACGTCTGGGCCATCGATCCCGGTAAGGACATGCTCGAGCTCGCACGCGAGAACGCCGCCCGGCTGGGTAGCGACGTGCGGATCGCCGCAGGCGGGTTCGGTGACGTGGCCAGGATCGTCCGGGGTCCGATGGACGCCGTTACGTGCACTGGCAATGCGCTCCCGCACGTGCGCTCGCTCGAGAGCTTGCGCCTGGCGCTCGCCGACTTCGCCTCGGCGCTTCGGCCGGGCGGGGTGCTGGTGCTCCACTACCTCAACCACGACCGCCTGATCGCCCAGCGCATCCGCACGATGACGCCGGTATTCCGCGAGACGGCCGGCGGCGACAAGTTCTTCCTCCGGGTGCTGGACTACACACCTTCCGGCGACGGCATCCTCTTCGACTTCGTGACGCTGGTTCGGGACGCAGGCGTGCGTGAGGCCGAGCACACAATCGAGAGCTGGCCGAAGTCACTTGACGCCGAGCCGCAGGGCGGCTGGAGCTTGCGCTGCCGCCGGTCGCTCCACTTCGCGATGCCGGTTACGCTCATCACCGCCGAGCTCGAGCGCGCCGGCTTCGGCGAGGTGCGGGCGTACGGCGATCACGAGGGTCGGGCTCTCGATCCGGCCGCCGACGAGAGCGTGATCGTAGTGGCGGAGCGGCTGGCGGGCTAGCGGTCCGTGGCGCAGAGCTGCGGACCGAGGAGGCACGTGCGGCCGAGTGCGGCGTCGCAAGCAGCGACCGGCGGGTTGAGCCCATCCGGCACCGCCCCGGCGCGCCCCAAGGCGAGTTCGCGGTACAAGTGGCAGAGCGGGATTCCGGCCACGTTCTGGTAGCACTCGTCGTCGGCCACGCTCGCGAGATGGTGTTCGATGTTGTAGGCACCGGCGCAGCCGAGCACGTCATCGCCTGCAAGCCATGCCTCTACCGCGTCACCGGAAACGTCCCGCATCGAGACGTGAGTGGTCACCGGGAAGGTGTCCGGCCCGACTGCTCCCGGCGGAAGTATCGCCACACCGGTGACGACGTCGTGCACGCCGCCGAAGAGGCTGGCGAGCATCCGGCGCGCATCGTCGCGGTCGGCCGGCTTCCCGAGCACGCGACCGCTGTCGACCACTATCGTGTCGAATGCCAGCACGGTCTCGGTACGCCGGTCCGCGGCCACCGCCAGCGCCTTCTCGGCGGCGATCGACACCGCGATGTCGGCGGGCGAAAGCGCGGACGCCAGGTCTTCGGCGGTGTCTGCGGCAGCGATCCGCACCGGCAGGCCCAGCCATCCGATCAGCCGACGTCTGCGCGGGGAGGCCGAGGCGAGAACGAACGTGGGTGCGTCCATGCGCGCGATGATAGCATCGGGCCGGTCGAGGCGGCATAATCTGATGCGACGCTCGATCCGCAGGAAGAGACCAGCATGCCGAACCCACGACGGGAACCCGAACACGCTCCCGAAGCAGTCGAGCGCTTCGTGAGGCAGCTGCTGGTCGCGTACCGTGCCGCCCGCCTATACCCCGCGTCGAGCGACATCCCGCAGGAAAGCGCGGCGGATCTCCTCGCGATGCTTCGGGAGGTCCTGCGCGAACAGTCGGACTTGCGGTTCCAGGTGGCAAAGGAGGCGCTGATCTACAACGCGCTTCCCGTGCTGCCAGGACTCCGCCCGTTCGAGTCGTTCGCTCGTGAGTTCTACCACCGCTCCCTGGCCGAGGTTCGCTTCCACTCTGGCGTGGCGCCCAGAGAGATCGTGGACTTCCTTCGCGTGCTTCTCGAGCCCCCCGACGACATCGCTGCATCCGGCGGCTTCGAGCAGCGACTGTGGGACATGCAGGTCGACGGTGTGACGGTGCGCATGGTCTCCACGAAGATCGTCGATGCCGAACTCGGTGACGGGACCGAGACGCCGGTGGTCGGTGAGGAGTGGCCACCGTCACGCGAGCGGATCGACCAGCTCGTCGACGCCGCGTACGGGGCCCGACCGCGCGACCAGCGCATGCTGGTCCGGTTCGCACAGAATCCGCGGCTCGTGTCACGCTACCTCAATGAGCTGGCCTCCGAGGGCCGAGGCGGCAGGCCGCTCACGAACCTGATCGCCGGCAAGGTGGTGTCTCTCGCGCACGCGGCGACGGCGGAGTTCGCCGGGGACCAGCCGGCGCTCTTCCGCTCGATCGCCGAGGGGCTGCTCTCGCTCGAGCCGGACGTCCGCCGCGACGTTCTCGTCGAGCGGCTCCTCCCCGAGTCGCGTCTGGACGAGGGCGTAGCGGCGGTCATTCGTCAGTTCGAGCTGGGCGAGCTCTGCAAGGCGCTTGTGGAGGGACTGGGTCCCGATCCGGTGTCGTGCGACGGCTTGTCCCGGGCGATCCGCAACCTTGCGGTGATCAGCCTGCATCCGAAGGAGGAGGTCCTAGACGCTGCGGCCACCGCTATGGCGGAGGCCGGCATGGATCAGGGCGCGATCGCCTCCGTTCTGGACGGCGCGGCACCGTCGCAGCTCAAGGGCCGCGGGCGCTCGGAGGCGCAGAAGGACGGAATGGAGGACGTACTGCGCCTTGTCGACCTGGCGCCGGTCGCAGCCGAAGCCGTCGACGCCGAGGTGAGCGGGCTGCGTGACGAGGTGGAACTCGGGATATCCGACGGCGACGTCCTGATGGCGATCGTGACGCTCGTGACGCTCGAGCGCAGACCTGACATGTTCGCCTCGCTGATGGGACTCGTCGAGGACGGCCTCGGCTTGCTCCTCGAGTGGCGGGAATACGCCGCGGCGTCGTATGCGGCCGGTGCGCTCAAGGCGCTCGAGGACGACGAGATGCTCGACGTCATGCAGCGTGACCGGATCCGGACGGCGCTCGTGGACCTAGCGTCTCCGCGCAACATGCGCGACGTTGCTGCCGCTATCCGTGTGCACGCAGCTGGGACGCCCGAGCACGAGGACTGCCGCGCGCTCATCGCGACGCTCGGCGGGCACACGATCTCGCCACTGCTGGAGGTGCTCGCGGACGAGCCGGACATGTCGGCCCGCAAGGCACTTGTCGACATGATCAGCGCGATGGCCCCGCAGCACATCGCAGAGCTCGGCGAGCGCACAGGCGACCCCCGCTGGTACTTCGTGCGCAATGTCATCGGAATCCTCGGGTCCACGCGCAGTCCGAAGGCGCTGCAGCACCTCAACCGCACACTTCGGCACAGCGACGCCCGAGTGCGCCGGGAGACCATTCGTGCTGTGGCCTCGATCCGTGACCGGCTTGCGGAGCAGATGCTTGCTGCGGCGCTCACCGACGATGACTCGCAGAACGTCGGACTGGCGGCTCGCTACCTCGGCAACCTCGGGTCCAAGCTGGGCGTGGCGGCGTTGGCGCAGGTGGCGAGGGGAGAGGGTCGTGGCAGTCGCGATCTCGCTCCCCGGATCGAAGCGCTTGAGGCGCTCGGGAGGATCGCAACGCCGGAAGCCGAGTCCGCCATTCTCGACGTCGCACGCTCGCGCGGCATCCTCCGCGGTGGCAGGAGCAGGGAGCTGCAGACGGCCGCAGAGGCAGCGCTTGCCGCCATCACACGCTCGCGGAAGAACGGGGGTGCGTGATGTCCGACGACGGCAAGCTGATAGTGCCGGAGCCGTCCGAGCGCGACGTGCACGCCTCCCAGGCCGACATCGACGCCGAACGCGGCGGGCGGCGGGAGATCGACAGGATACACGCCGAGGTCAAGGACATGTCGTCAGGCGTTCGTACCTTCTCGACGAAGCAGACGCAGCGGGCGCGGGACCTGCTCGCACGCCTGTACGGTCTCCGGCGTGCCCGCAGGCTGTACCCGCCCGAACACCCCGCCGTGGGCGAGGCCGCGCGCGAGCTGCTCCAGGTTGTCGGCGAATTCCACGGCGAGGGCACGGACGTACCGCTCACGTTCTTCGAGGACGAAGTGCTGCTGGGAGAGCAGGTGCTCACGGAGGACAGCGTGCTGTTCGACCAGCTGATCCGCGACATGACGGCGATAGGCGCCGGAAGCGTCACCTTCAAGCGCGGTGTCTCGGCAGACGAGATGACCCGGTTCGCCAACGTGATAGGCGCCCGATACGACGAGGTTGCGGGCATCGATGGCGGGATCGCAACACTGGTCCAGCGCGCCTCGATCCCCAACATCACCGTAACCTCGGTCAACGTGGTGCGGGATGACGTCGCCGTCTCGGAGACCGGCGACGATGAGGCGGCGAGGCTGACGTACGCCAACACGGTGGACCTGCTGCGGGAACTCGAGCGGCTCATCAGACAGAACCAGACACTCGCAGTCGGGCACATCAAGGGCACCGTACGCAGCCTCGTCGACAACATCCTGCGGAACCGCTACGCGATGCTCGAACTGTCGGGACTGAAGAGCTTCGACGAGTACACGTTCTACCACTCGGTCAACGTCGCCATCCTCTCCCTCGCGCTCGGGTCCACGGTCACCCGCGACTACCGGTTCCTCTCCTCGCTCGGAGTCGGCGCGCTGCTGCACGACATCGGGAAGATGTCCGTCGAGCTCGCCACGCTGAACAAGACGACGCCGCTCACGAGCGAGGAATGGGCGGAGATCAGAGAGCACCCGGTTCGCGGCGCCGAGATCACGACGCTCACCAGCGGGTTGGATCGGGCGTCGATGGTCTGCGTGCTGGAGCACCACATGCGCTACGACCTCACCGGCTACCCCATCCGCGCACTCCCGAGACCCCAGCACGTCACGAGCCGCATAGTGGCGGTAGCCGACGCGTATGATGCGATGACCTCCCAGCGGCCGTACAGCGCACCCAGGATGCAGGACGAGGCCATGGGCATCATCGTCAAGAACGCAGGGACCGCGCTCGATCCCACGCTCGTGCGCCTGTTCGTGGACACGCTGGGCTACTTCCCGCCGCGGTCCATGGTCCTGCTGAGCACCGGAGAAACCGCGATCGTGGTGAGCCCGAGCCCGTCGGATCCCATGCGACCAGTCGTGCGCATCATCGCCGATCCTGACGGCACGCTCACCGCCGCGTTCGACCTGGATCTCAGCAGGGCCGACGATGCCGGAGGCCGGTCGGTGGTGCGCTGTCTTGACCCGACCGGCATGAACGTAGACATAGCAGACTTCCTGTAGCGGCCGGCACGCCCGCGCGGGGTACGATACTCCAGAGCAGACCGCTTCTTTGGGAGGTACACGTGAACGCCCGTCGATCCCGCGTTCGGCCGACGACCGTCGCCGCACTGGCCATCGTCGCGCTCATGCTCGCTTCCGGCATGCTCGCCGAGTTCTACACAGAGGCGCTGTGGTTCGACGATCTCGGCCAGGCCAGCGTGTTCTGGCGTACGCTCGGATGGCGATGGGCATGCGGCGCGATCTCGGCGGCGCTGTTCTTCGCGCTGCTCTACGCGAACCTGCGCGTTGCCCGGAGCCTGACCCCCTCCGCGGTGCTCCGGGCCGACGACACCCCCGCCGCGAAGTTCGAGGAGACGCTGCAGCAGCTCCGTCAGCGTGCGGGCAGGGTGGGAGGCACCGTCGTCACGATCGTCGCGGGGATCGCAGCCGTGATCGCGGGAACGGCTGTGGCCGAGTCGTGGCAGACGGTTGCACTCGCGCTGAACGGAGGCGCATTCGGCGTGACCGACGCGCACTTCGGTCGTGACCTGGGGTTCTTCTTCTTCACGCTGCCGGCGTTGCGTCTGGCCGAGTCGTGGCTGTTCGGGGCCCTCATATTCACCCTGTTCGCGAGCGCGGTCGTACACGTGCTCAATGGCTCCATTCGCCCGTGGGATCGGTGGCGGGGGTTTGATCCCCACGCGAAAGCGCACCTGTCGGTCATCGGCGGGCTGATCATCCTGACCCAGGCGTTCAGCTACTGGCTCGACATCTTCGAACTCAACTACTCGCCGCGGGGCCAGGTCGTGGGCGCGTCGTTCACGGACGTGAACGCGCAGATTCCTGCCTACACGATCCTGATCGGAATCGCCGTCTTGTGCGGAGTGGCGCTCATCGTGAACATCCGGGTGCGTGGCTGGCGGTTGCCCGTCATCGGCCTGAGCACGTGGGTCATAGCGTCGATCCTCGTCGGCGGGATCTACCCCGCACTCGTGCAGCAGTTCCGGGTCGCGCCGAACGAAGTCGAAGCGGAGTCGCCGTACATCGAGCGGAACATCGCTGCGACACGGGCCGCCTTCAGCCTGGACGAGATCGACGTCCGGGCGTTCGCGGCGGAAGAGAGTCTCGTGGCATCGGATCTCGCCGGCAACCAGCAGACGCTCGCCAACGTGCGCCTGTGGGACCCGTCGGTCGTCGCGCAGACGTACCGGCAGCTTCAGGGCATCAGGCCGTACTATGACTTCCTCGACGTCGACATCGACCGCTACGTCATCGATGGCGAGCGGCGCGAGGTGCTGATCTCGGTGCGCGAACTCGACGTCAGCAAGCTCGCCGATCAGGCGCAGACCTGGGTCAACGAGCACCTCGTGTACACGCACGGGTATGGGCTGGTCGTGAGTCCTGTGAACGAGGCGAGCGGGCAGGGATACCCGCGGTTCATAGTGAAGGACATCCCGCCGGTCTCGGACACCGACCTGCAGGTAGAGCAGCCAGCGATCTACTTCGGCGAAGACACGACCAACTACGTGATCGCAGACACCGACCTCGCGGAGTTCGACTACCCGGTGGGCGACGCGAATGCTGAGACGAGCTACTCCGGTTCGGGCGGCATCGAGATCGGCGGCCCTTTGAGGCGGGCCGCGTTTGCGTTGCGCTTCTCGGCGCCGCAGATCCTGTTCAGCCGCTACATCCGCGCGGACAGCCAGGTGTTGTTCAAGCGCACTATCGAAGAGCGCGTCGATGCGCTGGCGCCGTGGCTGTACATGGACCACGATCCGTACCCCGTGATTGCCGACGGCCGCGTGGTGTGGGTCGCCGACTGCTACACGGTCTCCGACCGGTACCCGTACTCGGAGTACTACAGCGGCATCAACTACATCCGCAACTCGGTGAAGGTGACGATCGACGCGTACGACGGCACCACTATGCTGTACGCGTTCGATCCGGACGACCCGCTGCTTGCAGCGTGGAGCGAGGTGTTCCCCGGGCTGTTGGCGGATGCCGATGAGATGCCGGCTGAGATCTCAGAGCACCTGCGATACCCGTCCGACCTCTTCATGTTCCAGGCCGAGGTCTACAAGACCTACCACATGCTCGACCCGAAGGTCTTCTACAACAAGGAGGATCAGTGGGCGCTTCCCGGGGAGGGCGCCGATGGGACCGGCACCGCCATGGACCCGTTCTACGTGCTGATGAAGCTGCCGCAGGAGTCCGAAGAGGACTTCATGCTGATGCTTCCGTTCACGCCGCGCACGAAGGCGAACATGATCGGCTGGATGGCCGCGAAGTCCGACCCCGGGTCCTACGGCGAGCGCGTCGTGTACACGTTCCCCAAGCAGCGACTGGTGCTCGGGCCGGAGCAGGTGCACGCGCGGGTGAACCAGGACCCCGTCATCTCGCAGCAGCTGTCGCTATGGAACCAGCGTGGCAGCGGGGTGCTCTTCGGCAACCTGCTCGTGATCCCGGTGAACGACTCGATCGTCTACATCCAGCCGTTGTACCTGCAGGCCGAACAGACGGCGATGCCGCAGCTCACGCGTGTGATCGTGGCGTACGGCGACTCGGTGGCCATGGAGCCCGACTTGCCGCAGGCGCTGGCCGCCGTGTTCGGTGCGGTCGCCGAGACGCCGGCTGAGGGCGGCGCCGGCGCAGACGCCGGCGTGGCCAAGGACCTCTACGACAAGGCGATCGAAGCGCAGCGTTCGGGCGACTGGGAGGCTTACGGGCGATACATCTCCGAGCTTGGAGCCGTGCTCGAGGAGCTTGCCGGCGGGGTTCCGTCGGACACCGAAACGGCGGCTCCGTAGCCGCAAGACGTTGCCGTGACGTTTCCAAACGGCCCCATTTGTGCTAAGGTACCCCCTCGTTGGCTGGAAAGAGGAGTCTTGCGACGTGCGCTAGCGGACCGAGAGGCCGCTGCGCGGGACCGGCGGCGTGAGGCTCTCCGGCGAAGACGAAGCGGCGGAAGCGCTTAGGGTGCGCGACGCTCGCGAGGATCACGGTCCACACCACCAATAGCAGAACGCGTGCTTGAGTGGCCAAGGCGGCGGACCTCGTCCGATCTGCGAGGCCAGGAGCGCGGCGACTATGCTTTCCCCCACTCGATTCCCTAGTCGTCGTATGCCTGGGCTGCCGCCTGTCATGTAGCCGTACATGGAGGTCGAGTGTGAAGGTACACAGTACTCGTGGTTCCGGTTTCCCGGCGGTCGCGACCGCCGTCGCAGGCATCGTTGTCATCGTCGCGATGCTGGCCGGAACCGGCTTCGTCCCGTCCCGCTCCGCGTCGGCCCAGGTGGCCGGGCCCGGTGTGGGCGAGCAGGCTCCGGAAGCCCCGTCGCTGGCTCCCGCTGACGGGCTCAAGAACGCGGACAGCGTCCGGCAGCCCTCAGGCCTCGGCGACACCGACGCTCAGTCGTCCGGCACTCGCACGCCGACCCGCATACGCGTCGCGTCGTCCAAGCCGCCGGCTCCTCAGCCGGAGCAGACCGCAGCGGCCGCACCCGCTGGTGACGGATGGAAGAGCGCCAAGGTCTCGTGGTACGGCCCCGGCTTCTACGGGAACACGATGGCCGGCGGCGGAACGCTGCAGCCGGACAGCATGGTGGTTGCGCACAAGAGCCTCCCGTTCGGGACGATGATCGAGTTCGCCTACAACGGGCGCACGTGTATTGCGGTGGTGGCCGATAGAGGGCCCTACGCCGGCGGCAGGGTCTTCGACCTCGGCCCCGGAACCGCTTCGGCGCTCGGATTCTCTGGCGTCGGTACGGTGCAGTACCGAATCCTCTAGCGGCGCCCAGGACGTCACAACGGCGGCGCCGTTGCCTTGAAGGCGGCGGCGCCGCTTCGCGTGCACCCCCTTTGGGGTATCTTCGACAGTGGCGCACCCGCGACCGAGGAGGAAGCCATGGAGGAGCCCGGCAAGGTGTCCGAGGAGCCGACCTCCGCTCCCGCATCCGATTCAATGCCGCCCGGCGCTGAGCCGGGGAAGGCGAAATCGGCTGCCACTTCGGACAAGCCCAAGACCGGCGTCGACGCGATCATCGACGCTGCCGCGGATCTTCTGCAGACCGTGGTCGACTGGCTGCGCCAGGAGGCCGGCGCGCTTGTCCGCGAGAAGGTCGTGCTTCCGATCCAGAGGCTCGGACTGACGCTGAGCTCCGCGCTGGCGGCGGCGATGCTCCTGGCTGTCGGCCTGACCTTCATCGCGGTGGCGGCATTCCTCGTGCTGGCCGACTTCGTGGGCTACCCGGGAGCGCTGGCCATCATCGGCGGCGTCTACGTGCTCGCCTCTCTCGTGTTCCTCGTCATCAAGGTGAGGTCGATACAGAAGTGAACGAGACTCCTTTGCCCGGTATCACGGTGGACGATCTCAAGCGCAAGGCTATCCAGATCAAGGACATGGCCGAGGCCGAGGTGCGCGTGGTAGCCGAGGAACGGGCGGCGAAGCTCCTGCTCGTGGGCGCCGTAGCGCTGATCGCGGTCGTGTCGGTCGCCTACTACCTGGGTACGCGGCGATCGTTCCCGGACGAGTTCTGACCCGAAGCGCCTGACGGACCGATGCACGTTCGAAGCGTCACGGTCGGTGCGGACCGGGTAGACGTCGTACTGAACGTCGAGAGTGCCGCGGCGATGCGGACGTCGCACGACGGCTCGATCGTCGCGCGTGCCTTCGACCTGCTTCCCGGGCTCGCCGATCATCGGTGTGCGAACGACGACGGCCGGCCGTTTTCCGAGGAGATCGCCGACACAGAGGTGCCGCACCTCTTCGAGCACGTGGTGCTCGAGCTCATGGCTCGCTCGGGCTCGCCGCGGACCCTCAAGGGCGAGACGACCTGGGATTTCAGGCGTGACGGCCCCGGCGTCTTCCACGTCTCCCTCGCGTACGACAACGACCTCGTGTGCCTCGGCGCCGTCAAGGCTGCCGCACGGTTTGTGGAGTACATGCTCTCCGGGGGCGATGTGCCCGATGTCCGCGCCGAGATCGAGGCGCTCACGGCGCTTCGCGCGCGGCCGTCCGGGCGGCCGACGTAGGCCACCCGCTGCGGCGGTTGCGTTGACCGGCTCCTCAGGGCGGTGCTAAGGTTGCCTGCAACCCGGCTCGTCCGGGCGAAGAGCACGCATGTGGACGTGAGGGAAGAGGGCATCATGTGCCCGGCCACCCCTCCGCAGGTCCCCCGCCAGCGCCGCTCCGGTGAGCGGAAAGAAGCGGGCGGCTCCGGGCCGTTACCCCGGACACGAGGTCCGGCGAGCGATGCCGAACGCCGGACGAAGACAGGTGGTACCGCGACGACCCTCGCCCTGTCGGGAGGGTCGTCTTGTGTTGTCCGGGGACACACCGGCACGTTTGAGGAGCAGCGATGGGCACTGCACGAGTGGTGTTCGACAGGTGGAGCGGACGCTATGCGCAGCGCATGGCGAACGTGCGCTCGAGCGCGGTACGCGACCTCTTTGCCGCCGCTACCCGCCCCGATATGATCTCGTTCGCAGGCGGCATGCCCGAGATCCGCCGCGTGCCGATCGAGAACGTGGTAGCCGCTGTCACCTCGGCTCTGCGTGAGTCCGGCCCGGTAGCGCTCCAGTACGGCTCGTCCGAGGGCCGCGCGGAGATCCGCCAGGTCGTAGTGGGTCTCATGGCGGAGATCGGCGTGCGCGTGAAGGCCGATGATCTCGTGATCACCGCGGGTGCGCAGCAAGCGCTCGACTTGCTCGCCAAGATCTTCATCGATCCTGGCGACGTGATCATCACCGAGGGCCCCACGTACCTCGGCGCCCTGCAGGCGTTCTCGGCGTATCAGCCGAGGATCATCTGCATCCCAATGGACGACGAGGGGATGAAGACCGATCTTCTGGCCGAGGAGCTTGAAAGGCTCGGTCCGCGAGGGGCGAAGTTCATCTACACGATCCCGAACTTCCAGAACCCGGCCGGAGTGACGCTATCCCCTGCGCGCCGCCGCCACTTGCTCGACCTTGCCCGCGAGTACGACATCCCGGTCATCGAGGACGATCCGTACGGCCGGCTACGCTTCGAGGGCGGTCACGCACTGCCCCTGCGAGCACTCGACGACGACGTGATCTACCTCGGTACGTTCTCGAAGATCTTCGCGCCCGGCCTGCGGCTCGGCTGGATCACCGCACCCAAGCCGATCCTCGCGAAGTTCATCCTCGCGAAGCAGGCGGCCGATCTGTGCGGCAGCGCGTACGCGCAGACCACCGCCGAACGGTATTTCGCCGACACTCCGTGGCGCAAAGTGCTCCAGGACCTCACCAGGGCCTACGCCGAGCGCCGCGACACGATGATCGCCTCACTGGAGGAGTACTTCCCGAGCGAGGCGCGGTGGACGATGCCCGCTGGCGGGTTCTTCGTGTGGGTGGAGATGCCGTCCTTCCTGGACCTGAAGTCGGTACTCGCCGAGGCCGTCGAACGCGGAGTCACCTACGTTCCCGGCGACGCGTTCTTCCCCGACGGCCGGGGGCGCAACTGTATGCGTCTCGGGTTCTGTTACGCCGAGCCCGAGAAGATCCGCGAGGGCATCCAGCGTCTGGCCGAGGTCCTCGAGGACCGGCTCGAGCTCTACCGCGCATTCGCCGCGGCTGGCGCGTTGCCCGCCGCATCCGTCACCGAAGGAAGGGGCTGATAGGGATGGCCGAGAAGATCGCGGTGCTCATGGGCGGCCAGTCGCTCGAGCGCGAGGTATCGCTGATGAGCGGGCAACGCGTGTGCGACGCACTGGCGGCCGATGGCTACAAGGTCCTGCCCCTCGACGTGACGGCGGAGCTCGTCTCCACGCTGCGCGCCGAGAAGCCGGATGCCGTGTACATAGCGCTCCACGGCAAGTACGGGGAGGACGGCACGATCCAGGAACTGCTGGAGTTCCTCGGCATACCCTATACCGGCCCCGGCGTGGTGGCTTCGGCACTCGCCTGGGACAAGTCGCTGTCCAAGCGGCTGTTTCTCGAGGCGGGGATTCCCACGCCGAGGTGGGTGACCTTCACCGCGGACGCCTTCAAGAAGGCCGGCGCTGCGACCGCGCTCGACCTGGTGCCCGCTGCCGTCGGCGGCTTCCCGGTGGTCGTGAAGCCGTCGGAGCAGGGCTCGGCGCTCGGTCTGACGAAGGTCGAGGACGCCGAGGGTCTTGCCGAAGCGCTGCTTACCGCGCTGTCGTTCGGCGACACGGCGATCGTGGAAGAGTGGATTGACGGCCGCGAGCTCGCCGTCTCGGTGCTGGGCGATGCCGACGGGCCGCGCGTTCTTCCGCCTGTGGAGATGGTGCCGGTCTCCGGCCTGTTCGACTTCTCTGCCATGTACACCCCCGGTGAGACCGAGTACTACGTGCCTGCGCGCCTCGGTGATGCGGAAATGGAGCAGGTCACTGACCTGGCAGCGCAGGTCCACATGCTGATCGGCTGCGAGCGGGTCAGCCGTGTCGACATGGTCTTCGGAACCGACGGCGTGCCGTACGTGCTGGAGGTGAACACCTCTCCGGGAATGACGGAGACGTCGCTCTTGCCGATGGCCGCAGCCGCTGTGGGAATCGATTTCCAGGAGCTGGTAGCACTTCTGGTACGCTCCGTACTGCACGTCGGCGGGTGAATGGGTACATACACCATTGCCGCAAGGCACGATCAGAAGTGTCCGCACGATCCCGGAGGTGGCTGGAACCATGTATGACTATCGCAGGGGTGAGAGCATCCTTGGCGCGTTCATCCTCGGCGGACTCGTAGGTGCCGCTCTAGGTCTGCTCTTCTCGCCACGCTCCGGCAGAGAGAACCGCGAGTACGTGGCTGCCAAGGCGCAGGAGTACTGGGGAGAGGGCAAGGAGTTCTACGAGACCTCCCGCGCGAAGGTGGTCGACGAGACTGAAGAGATACGCGCGAAGATCGACTCCGCGCGAGGGCGCCTGAAGGAACAGGTCGACTCCGTCTCACAGCAGGCCAGGGACAAGGTGCACGAGATGGCACCGCAGGCCAAAGACGCGGTGTCGAAGGCCGGGTCGTCGGTGAAGAGCGGTGTGGACACCGCCGAGGCCAAGGCTGCACAGGTCCTCGACAAGCTCGCCGAGAAGACAGCTCCAGCCGTCGTTCCGGTGGAGGCACTGGCTGAGGAGGCCTCTGCCGAGTAGGCCTCTGCCGAGTAGGCATACGCTCGCGGTATCATGTTGGGGCCGGTCGCGAAGGCGGCCGGCCCTTTCGCTACCGCGGATTCTACGGGAGGTGTAGCGGGTGCCGCGAGTGACTGCGTTCGTCGGTCGCGAGGTGCGCGGGTCGGACGGGCGCAGCCTCGGGTGCGTGAGCGCGGTGCTCTTCCACCCCGAGGGCGCGAGGGTCGCGGGCGTGCAGGTGGATCCGGGCGCGGTGCTTGGCGTGATCGATCGCCCGCCGAGGTTCGTCCTTCTCGGACTCCTCTCGGCCGCCGAGGGCGGCATGTCTTTCACGATTCCTCTGGCCGATCTGCCGAAGGACTCGGCCGGAGAGCGAGTGCTCGGCGTCAGCTGGCACGAGACCGTCATCTGGCAGAGGATGCCGGTCCGCTCGGAGTCATGCGAGGAAGTGGGTCACGTTCAGGATGTGTTCTTCGACGCAGTGACCGGTGATGTGTCCAAGGTGCGGATCACAACCGGCGCGATCGGCGACGCCGCGGTCGGCAAACTGGAGGTCCCGGGCGAGCTCATCGTCGGATTCCTCGGGGATGCGGTAGTCGTGAAGCCCGGCTACGGCGAGATCCGCTCGGACGGCGGAGCCGCCAAGGCGCTGGCGACCGGCGCGGCGGCCGTGAAGGTGCGGGCCGGACAGGTGGGAGAAGGCGCTCTGCAGGTGGGTGTGGCAGCGTCCCGTGCGCTTGGCAGGTCGCTGAGGAGCGGCGTGGCCCGCAAGGCCATCGACAAGGTCAAGGCGCTCGGGGACGAAGACGAGTAGCGAGATGTCGAGGAAGCTTATCGGATTGAGCGTCGCGGACCGCCGGCACCTGCCGACGCGGTGCGTCGGCTGCGTCTACTGGGAGAGCGCTGCGGGTCTCCCGCGGGAGTGCGGCGCTGCCTGCGATGACTCACTTGCCGCTAGGTGGGCGCGTGACGTAGCGGCCGACTGGGGCGAGTGCGGGCGCGTCGCGGTCGAAGACGGGGAGTTCCTCGGCTTCATCAAGTACGCCCCGCCGGGATACGTGCCCCAGTCGGGCAGAATGCCCTCCGGTCCGCCGATCGCCGATGTGCCCGTGATCACCTGCATGCACCTCGCGTCGGAGGCGCGGCGGCACGGGCTCGGTGGCGTGCTGCTGCGTGCCGCACTGCGAGACCTCGCCGGGCGAGGCGAGCGCACCGTGCAGGCCTACGCGATCGCCGGCCGCACCGACTACGAGACCGCGCCCATGGTGGGTGTCGAGTTCCTCCTGCGGCACGGCTTCACGGTCGTGCGGCCTCATCCCGAGGTGCCGCTGCTTAGCCTCGATTTGAAGTCGCTTGCGATGTGGTCGGAGAACCTCGAGTCGGTCCTGGAATCGCTGCGGATCCCAATGCGGGTGCCGACACGCGCGCCGGCGACACTCGCTGCACGTAGGGGCGGCGAATGAGCCCGCACGTGGCATCGGGCGACTCGGCCGAGCGGGTGCGCCGCTATCTCGAAGCGCGGTCTTTGGCGGACGGCATACGGCATCTCGGCCGCGCTACGGGCACCGCACAGTCGGCTGCGGAGGCGGTCGGGTGCGAGCTGGGGCGGATCGCCAAGTCGGTACTGTTCGTGGCCGACGGGGAGCCCGTGCTCGCGGTGTTGGCCGGCGACAGGATGGGCGATGCAGACGCCATAGGCATGCTCACGGGTGCCATCGAGGTGAGGCTTGCTGATGCGGGAACGGTACGTGCCGCGACGGGCTACGAGGTGGGCTCGGTCTCGCCTTTCGATCTGCCGGAGGGGCTCGCGGTGCTGGTCGACGAGTCGCTCTCGCGGTACGATACGGTGCTCCCGGCCGCGGGGACCGCGGCGTCCGTCGTGAGAATCCCACTGGACAGACTCGTGGAGATCACGGGCGGACGGGTGGCGAGAATCAGCCGCTAGTGGAGCCCATGACCCTCAGCCGACGCATACTGCGGATCGCCCGCAACACGGCCCTCGCGCTTGTCGCCATGACTGTCGTTCCCGTCGCTCACCAGGCGTTCATGGGGATGCCGGTGACCGTGAACGGCGATTCGGTCACCGTGGCCCGCGGTGCCGTTGTCCGGGACGCTCTGGACGGTCTGCCGGATGTCGAGAGCGGGCATGTGCTTTCAGCCGTGACACGTCATGTGATGCACGGTGCGATCGGCCACGCTCCACGGCTGGCGGTCAACGGCCGCGAGGCCACGCTGACGACGGTCGTGCATGTGGGGGATCGGATCACAGCTGCTTCAGGAGTAGATACGGTCGAACCGCTTGTCGACGAGACCCGTACGGTCGATCCGGTGCCGAGGACGATCGGGGCAGGCACGGTTCCGAAAGTGGTCTCAGCAGGCACGCCGAGCGTCTACGTGCTGCGCGTCGGCGCGGTGTCCGGAGAGGTCGCCGCAACCGAGACGGTCTCGGTAGGCGTGCCGGCGGTAGTGCGGATGGTACCCGCGCCCGGAGTCCCGCTCGTCGCGCTGACCTTCGACGACGGGCCGTGGCCGGGGCAGACGGAGGCCGTCCTTTCGATCCTCGAGCAGCGCAATGTGCCCGCGACGTTCTTCATGCTCGGCATGTGCGTGGAGCGTGCACCCGATCTGGCGCGTGCAGTAGCGGCGGCCGGACACCTCGTCGGCAATCATACGTACTGGCACGTGAACCTGGCGCGGGTCGGGCCGGACGTCGCAGCGTGGGAGATCGAAGCGACCAACGCTGCGATACTGCAAGCCACGGGAGTGCGGCCGGCCTGGTTCCGCGCACCGGGCGGGAGTCTGGGTGGACCGGCACACTCCTACATCACGCAGTGGGGAATGCGATCGGCACTCTGGAACGTCGATCCACAGGATTGGCGCGAGGGCATGATGCCCCAGGACATGGCGTGGAGCGTGATTTCGGTCGCACAGCCGAATGCCGTCATCGTGCTGCACGACGGCGGAGGCGACCAGTCGGCGACCATCGCAGCGCTGCCGTACATCATCGACGGTCTTCGTGCGTACGGCTATGAGTTCGTGACGCTAGACGAGCTGCCGGACGTCAGGGCCGGCTGGTAGCGCACGCGAACGCGCGCGTAGGCGTGATCACGTAGTCGACCGGCCGATCCCGGTCACTGTGCGGCACGTGCTCGAATACCTGCTCATCGTATGCGATACCGATCGTGGGCGGGAGTTCGGGCCAGTCCGCGAGCAGCGTGTCGAAGTAGCCACCGCCATATCCGAGACGGTTTCCCTCGGCGTCGAACGCGACTCCAGGGACGATCAGTGCCGAGATCTCCGCCATCGGTGCCGGTGGGGCGTAGGGGGCGGGCTGCAGCAGGCCGAATGCTCCGCTCACGAGGTCTGCGCGATTCGGCACCCAGTGCAACGTCAGACTCGCGGAGCCCTCGATGCGAGGATAGGCGATTCGCAAGCCGAGGTCCCGCAGGGCGTCCTCGAGCACGCTCGGGTCGACCTCCTCGGGCGAGGCGCCGTAGAGGAGCACCGCGGACGCTGTTTGGATCACGGGCAGCGCTTGTACGCGCTTGGCGATGGCGTACGCAGCGGCCCTTCGCATCTCAGGCAGCACCGCGCGCCGCGCCGCGCGTGCCTCCAAACGAAGCGCTGACTTCGCGCGGTTCACGTCCGTCTGTGCCGATGCGGGGCCGTTGTCACTCATAGGACCAGAGTACGCCTGCGCCATGACATTGCCGAGTGACCGGGCGGAAGGCTATCCGATGCCGAGCACCGTCATGCCGAGCAGTACGACGGTGAGGGATATGACGACTACGATCGTCGTCCACGCGATCATGTTGAATGTGCGGCCGTTGACGTACCGGCCCATGATCCGGCGGTCGTTGATGATGCCCATCATGAAGATGAGCAGGAACGGCAGAAGCACGCCTCCCACCACCTGCGACATGACCATGATCGAGATGAGGTCGAGGCCGGGCAGAAGGACGAACGCCGCGCCGAACAGAATCACGAAGGTGTAGATGCCGTTGAAGACCGGGGCCTCGGCCCACGAACGGTCGATACCGCGCTCGAACCCGAACGCCTCGCAGAACGCGTATGCGGCGGTGAGCGGAAGGACGCAAGCCGCGAGAAGCGACGCGCCCAGCAGTCCTGCGGCGAACAGCCACGCCGCGTGCGCCCCCCCGACGGGCGCGAGGGCAGCGGCCGCGTCGGTCGCGGACGAGATCTTCACGCCGGCGGGCGCCAGCACGGTGCCGGTCGTGAGCACTATGCACCAGGCTATGACGCCGGCGGCCACCGTGCCCGAGATCACGTCGATACGCCGCACGGGGAGGTCGGCGGTCGTGACGCCCTTGTCGACGACGTTGGCCTGGATGAAGAACTGCATCCACGGCGCAATCGTCGTACCCACCATGGCGATGGCGATCAAGACGAACTCGGGCTGCATCGCCATCGACGGCACGAGGGTGCCTCGCGCCACTTGGCTCCAGTCCGGTCCGGCGAGGAACGCTGCCGCGACGTACGCGACGAACACCGACGAGACGGCGAGCATGATCTTCTCCACCCGCTTGTACGACCCACGAACGACCAGCAGCCAGACGAGCGCGGCGGCCAGCGGCACCGCGACGTACCGGCTCACCCCGAGCAGCCCCATCGCCGACGCGATACCTGCGAACTCCGAGACGGAGGTCGCGGCGTTCGAAACGAGCAGAGCGGTCATTGCGAACAGCGAGGGCCGGAGGCCGTAGCGCTCGCGGATCAGTGCCGCGAAGCCCTTGCCGGTGACGGCGCCCATCCGCACCGCCATCTCCTGTACCACGATCAGCGACAGCGTCATCACGGGCAGCAGCCAAAGCATGCGGTAGCCGAACTCGGCCCCCGCCACGGAGTAGGTCGAGATCCCGCCCGCGTCGTTGCCCGCTGAAGCGGCGATGATGCCCGGGCCGAGCGCGGCCAGGAACGCGAAGAACGGCAACCGCCGCTTCGTGTCGGTCGCAGTGGTCACGCGTCAGCTTCCCGGGATCAGGAGCGTTCCGAGCCAGAACGTGAGTCCGAGGTACGCCACCGTGCCGATGAGCATGGACGCGACGGCGAGTCCGGTGCCCGACACACGCTTGCCGGCCGCGCTTCGGCGCAGCGCGACCTCGGCGATTGAGCTGCCCACGAGCACGGTGAGCAGCACGGCCGTGCCCGTTGCGGCTGCGAAGGGCCATGCACCGAAGATGTTGCCCAACTGGAGGACGTAGACGAACGCGAAGGCGAGCACCGCCGCGCCTGCGCCGATCGCAAGTCCGAGCACGGACTCCCGCGCGAGTCTCCGGGGCAGGCTGAGCCGCTCGTCGGTGTCCGAGCCGCTGATGAGCTCGGCCATGGCTCGCGAGGACACGTCCTCGGCCACCCGCAGCACGATCGGCAACAGCATCGCAGCCCAGACGAGCAGTCCCAGACCCGATGCGATCTTGAGGTCAGAGGACTGGCCAGCCTCAAGGCCCTTCCGGAGCCATTCCTCATATCGTGCAGTTCCGCCGATCGCCCCGAGTAGCACGACCGCCCAGATGACGGCCCACCAGCTCCGCCGCAGCAGCAGCCAGCTCGCACTCGCCAGCCGCCCGGCTTCATGTGCAGAGCCGGTCGCGATAGCGAGGTCCTCGGCGGACTCCTCCTCCAGGACGTCGAGAGCATCGTCGACGGTCACTATGCCCAGGAGCTTGCCGGTCTCATCCACCACCGGCAGCGCGAGCAGGTCGTACTTGCTCATGGTCTCCGCTACGAGCTCCTGGTCGTCGTCGGGGCCGACGGTGATGACCTCGTGCTCCACCAGCGCCGCGACAGGCGTGGACGGGTCGGACATGACAAGGTCACGCAGTGAGATCACGCCTTCGAGCCGTCGGCCGGATTCGACCACGTAGATGTAGTAGATGCTCTCGTGCTCGGCGGCGCCCGTACGCAGGTAGTCGATGACCTCCTGCACCGTCATCGTCTCGGTGACGGTGGTGACCTCGGGCGTCATGATGCCGCCGGCGGTCTTCTCGCGGTAGCCGAGGAGCGAACGGATGGCGCGCTCCTCCTTCACGCCCATGAGGCGCAGGAGGGCTTCCGCCTTGTCGTACGGCAAGTCGCCGATGATGTCCGCCGCATCGTCCGGGTCCATCTCCTCGAGGATGTCCGACGCTCGCTGGTCGCCGAGGTCGTCGATGAGGTCCGCCTGCAGCTCGTCCTCGAGCTCGGAGATGGTCTCGGCGGCCTGGGCGTTGTCGAGGTGCTCGAACACGCGCGCGCGCTGTGTGGGCCCGAGCTGCTCGAGGACGTCGGCCACGTCGGCCGGGTGCAGCTCGTGCAGGCGCTTGTGCGTGACCGACAGGCGCACGTGCGAGAGGTCACGGTCGAGCAGGTCCATGTAATTCCACGCGATCAGGCTCTCCGACAGTTCTCGGCCGAATACGCGTGTGATCGCGGCCGCAGTGCGCTCGGCCGCGGGGTGCAGACCGCGAAGGATGCCGCGGATGCCGACCTCTGCGCCGAGCAGACGGAGCTGATTCTTGCTTTCGGAGAGCTTGAGGTCGTTCACGCGCACGACCTTCATGCCCTGCGTGTCGACGATCTGCTTGTTCAGCAGGTCGCGGGCGAGCAGGACCTCGTCCGGCTGCAGGTAGCTGAAGCGCAGCGCCGGGCGCTCGGCGCTGAGCTCGATCCGCTCCTCGGAGAGCGCAGCGACGTACTTGCGCCACGACAGCATGAAGGGCGTCTTCGTCGGGCCGAGGAACGCGAGAGAGGTGACGCGCGGGAACACCTCGCCGGTAGCGATCGCGATGTCGCTGATCTCGCCGATGACCTCGCCGGCGGCGTCCACCACCGGCTTGCCCAGCATCTGGGTGAGGTAGAACATATGGCTCCTTCCCTGCGGCTTGAGCCCGCAGGTCGATCGCGGCGGGGTCCCGGACCCCGCCCTCACGATCGGCAGGAGCCGGGACCTAGGGACTTGATGGAGTCACCAATGGTCCGTTTCTCTAGGCTGTAGGCCCGACAGCGAAAGAAGTCCCACGTCGCATGATCGGACGGGGGACTTCGCTGCGGCACGCGCCGCGACCGGGACGGCATGAGATGCCGTACCGTTGCTCCGTCCCTCGTCTTGTGGATTTGGCACTGTCCGACGTAGGGCACACGGCTCCGAAGAGCCGTACGGCGAAGACGCTCGCCTTTGCAGTCCCAGCCACATTAGCCTTCCCCTTAAGCCGGGGAGGGCTGTTCTACCCATTGGCGTCTCTCGACATTTCCGGGCAGTGGCCTGTGTTCGAACAGGAGCCGCACCATAACGGATGGAGCTTCTCTGTCGCTGTCAATGCACCGAAGCACGGTGCGTATGCGATTGTAGGCGCGTGCGCGGGGGAGGGCAAGACGTGAGGCGCGGCAACATGTGCGGAACCGGCGCAGCAATTCGGCTGGGACTCTACCTGCGCTCCGCGTCTGCCACGACCAGCACGTCGACACCGACGGTCTCACGCATGATGTGATTCACCACAGAGCCGCCGAGGATCTCGGCCACTCGGCTTCGGCCGGACTGACCGAGTACGATGAACGACACGTGGTGCTCCTTGGCGTACCGGACGATCTCCTGGGCCGGGTTCTCGCTCTCGGCCTCGACCCATATGGCCCCGAGTCGCTCCGCGAGCCCGCGGGTCTCCTGGAGGCTCGCCTTGTCGGCCGCCGAGAGCGCGATCCCGGGGACGCGGACGCTCAGGCATTCGAACTCGCCCTTGAGCCGCTGGGCGAGGCGGTACCCGCGCCGGACGAGCGTCGTAGACAGCTGCCGGGGCGTGACGCAGACGAGTATGCGATCGGATGTCGGCCAGACGCCCTCGATGCGCTTGTCCTCGATGTACTCGAGCAGTTCGTCGTCCACTTCCTGGGCGGTCTTGCGCAAGGCGAGTTCGCGGAGCGCGCCGAGGTTCCCCGGCCTGAAGAAGTGCTCGAGTGCGCGAGGCACCATCTCGGAGCTGTAGACGACTCCGCGTCGCAGGCGGTTGACGAGCGCCTGCGGGGTCAGGTCCACGAGGACGACCTCGTCGGCGGCGTCCAGAACGCTGTCCGGCAACGTCTCCCGCACCCGGACTCCGGTGATATCGAACACCGTGTCGTTCAGGCTCTCCAGGTGCTGCACGTTCACAGTCGAGATGACGTTGATGCCGGCGTCGAGCAGTTCATCGACCGACTGCCAGCGCTTCTCGTGTCGCGCGCCCGGCGCGTTCGTGTGCGCGAGCTCGTCGACAAGAGCCCACTCGGGCCGGCGAGCGAGGACGGCGTCGGTGTCCATCTCGTGGAGCGTCTTGCCGCGGTACTCGAAGGACTTCGTAGGAACCTTCTCCAGTCCCTCAAGGAGTGCCAGGGTCTCCGCACGGTCGTGCGGTTCCACGAAGCCGACAACGATGTCTTCACCGCGGGAAGCGCGTCTGCCCGCCTCGGCAAGCATCGTGTAGGTCTTGCCCACCCCCGGCGCGTAGCCGAGGAAGACCTTGTGCATGCCACGGGGCCGGGGCATCCCGGCAAATGTCTCGGTGTGCGGCTGATCGTCCGGCATAACGTCTCCTAGCGTGGTTGCGCGGCGTCGTCGAGTGCGATGTTGAGCAGGAGCACGTTCACGCGCTTCTGTCCCAGGAATCCGAAAGTGGCAGGCTCCGTGTGCGCCTCAACAAGCCTCATGACCTCTTCTACCCGCATGTTCCGCGCCACTGCCACCCGGGGCGCCTGAAGGGCCGCGGCTTCCGGTGAGATGTGGGGATCGAGACCCGAGGCCGAGGCGCACACCAAGTCGGCAGGCACCGGCACCGCCGGCGCGAGGTCCTCGAGCTCCCGGACCGCGCGCACGCGCTCGGACACGGCCGCGCGCAGGTCTCTGCTGAGCGGGCCGAGGTTCGAGGGGCCGGATGCCGTGCCGTCATATCCACCCTGCGACGGTCGGGAGTGGAAGTACTGGTCGGAGGTGAACTCCTGGCCGATGAGCGCCGAACCGACGACGGCTCCGTCTGCGGTGGTCACGAGCGAGCCTCTCGCTTGATCGGGGAAGATCAGCGCGGCGATGCCGGTGACGGCGAGGGGGTACACGACGCCGACCAGCAGCAGTGTCACCAAGGAAAGCCTGATCGCGATCGCAATCCGGGACTTCATCTCACACCCACCCGAGGCCTGTGACGATCAGGTCGATGATCTTGATGCCGAGGAACGGAGCCATCAGCCCGCCCGCTCCATACACGAGCAGGTTCCGCCGGAGAAGCTTCGCCGCGCCGAGTGGGCGGTAGCGCACGCCCCGGAGCGCCAGGGGCACGAGAGCGATGATGATAAGGGCGTTGAAGATGACCGCCGAGAGCACCGCGCTCTGCGGAGAGTGCAGCGCCATGACGTCGAGCACGCCGAGGGCCGGATACGCGCCAGCGAACAGCGCGGGGATGATGGCGAAGTACTTCGCGACATCGTTGGCGATCGAGAACGTCGTCAGCGCGCCACGCGTCATGAGGAGCTGCTTGCCGATCTCGACAATCTCGATGAGCTTGGTCGGATTGCTGTCCAGGTCGACCATGTTGCCGGCTTCCTTGGCAGCCGCGGTACCTGTGTTCATCGCCACGCCGACATCGGCCTGCGCGAGAGCCGGCGCATCGTTGGTGCCATCGCCGATCATTGCCACGAGCCGTCCGCCCGACTGCTCGCGGCGGATGAGCTCGAGTTTCGCCTCGGGCGTGGCTTCGGCCAGATAGTCGTCCACGCCGGCCTCACCGGCGATGACCGAGGCGGTAAGCGGGTTGTCGCCGGTGATCATCACCGTGCGTATACCCATGGTGCGCAGTTGCTCGAAGCGTTCGCTGATACCGCCCTTGACGATGTCCTTCAAGTAGATGACGCCGAGGATGCGCGTGTTGCGGACGACGACGAGCGGGGTGCCTCCGAGCGCTGCGACCGCTTCCACCTCCGCCGCGAGATCGTCCGGGACGGTTGCGCCCAATTCGCGCGTCCACGCCGTCACCGCATCCGCGGCCCCCTTGCGGATACGCTCGCCGTGGTAGTCGATGCCGCTCATGCGCGTCTGCGCGCTGAACGGCACGAACTCCACGTCCTCGCCCAGGTCCCGGTCGCGGAAGCCCAGGTGCTTCGCCAGCACGACGATCGACCGGCCCTCCGGTGTTTCGTCGGGAAGGGACGCGAGCTGTGCGGCATCGGCGAGTTCACTCGCGGTGACTCCGGCGAGGGGACGGAACTCGGCGGCCTGCCTGTTGCCGAAGGTGATGGTGCCCGTCTTGTCGAGCAGTAGCGTGTCCACGTCTCCTGCCGCCTCGACGGCTCGTCCCGACATCGCGAGCACGTTGTGCCGCACGAGGCGGTTCATGCCGGCGATGCCGATCGCCGAGAGCAGTCCGCCGATGGTCGTGGGGATGAGGCAGACGAGCAGCGCGATCAACACCGGCACGGAGACCTGCGCGGCGCTGTACGTGGCGAACGCCTGCAGGCTCACCACGACAAGGATGAAGAGCATGGTGAGGCCGGAGAGCAGGATCGAGAGCGCGATCTCGTTCGGCGTCTTGCGTCTGGAGGCGCCCTCGACTAGCGCGATCATGCGATCGATGAACGTCTCGCCCGGGTTCGAGGTGATGCAGACGACGATCCGGTCGGACAGCACGCGGGTGCCGCCGGTCACGGCGCTCCGGTCACCGCCGCTCTCGCGGATCACCGGGGCGGACTCGCCGGTGATGGCCGACTCGTCCACGGAGGCGATACCCTCCATCACCTCTCCATCGCCGGGGATGGTCTCACCGGCCTCGACGACGACGACGTCCCCCTTGCGCAGGCGCGACGCCGCGATCTGCGTGACCGAGCCACCCTTGAGCAGGTTTGCGACGGTCTCGGTGCGCGTCTTGCGAAGCGTGTCGGCCTGGGCCTTCCCGCGACCCTCGGCGAGCGCCTCGGCCATGTTGGCGAACACGAGCGTGAACCATAGCCACACGCTGATCTGCCCGAGGAAGGCGGCAGGACCCGATCCAGTGAGCAATGCGTAGATGAAGTAGGCCGAGGCCACCACGCTTCCGACCTCCACCACGAACATGACCGGGTTGCGGACCTGGACGCGAGGATCGAGTTTGCGAAGCGCCCCGGGAATGGCTGCGCGGACAGTATCCATCAGAGCACCGTCCCGGCCTGCATCAGGAAGTGCTCCAGGATCGGGCCGAGCGAGAGTGCGGGGAAGAAGGTCAGCGCGCCGACGATCAGCACCGTGCCGACGAGGAGTGTGACGAAGAGCGCTCCGTGCGTCGGGAACGTGCCGGCCGACTCTTCGGCGGCCTTCTTCTGTGCGAACGAGCCGGCGATGCCAAGCACCGGGATGATGAAGAGGTAGCGTCCGAGCAGCATCGCGATCCCTATGGCTGCGGCGTAGAACGGAGTGGCGGCGTCGAGCCCGCCGAACGCGCTGCCGTTATTGCCTGCGCCGGACGCGAACGCGTACAGCATCTCGGACAGCCCGTGAGGTCCTGAGCCCAGCAGCGCGTCGAGTGCCGACGGCGTGAGCGCGGCAGTCCCGGCGCCTATCAGGACGGTGCCTGAGACGGCGAGCACCGCCAGTATGGTGAGCTGGATCTCCCGCGAGCCTATCTTCTTGCCCAGGTACTCGGGGGTACGGCCGACCATCAGCCCGGCGATGAACACCGCCAGAAGCGCGAAGAGGAACATACCGGCGAGGCCCACGCCCACGCCACCGAACACCACCTCTCCCAGCATGATGTTGAGCATCGCGAGGCCGCCTGCGAGTGGGGTGAGGCTGTCGTGGGCGGCCACGACAGCGCCGCACGAGACCGCCGTGGTGGAGGTCGCGTACAGGACGGAGTCGCCCACCCCCAGGCGGGTCTCCTTTCCCTCCATGTTCCCGCTTGCCGAGCCCGAGTAGGCGTGCTGGGCAGCCCCTGCCTGCTCGAGCACGGGGTTCCCGGCTCGTTCGGCGACGTACATGCCGGTGAGCGACAGGCAGAACAGGATCAGCATCGCTGCGAAGAGCGTCCAACCCTGACGGTGGTCACCGACGAATCGCCCGAACATGTTCGTGAGGCCGGCGGGGATCGCCAGCATCGCTATCACCTGCAGCGCGTTGGTGAGCGGTGTCGGATTCTCGAACGGGTGTGCCGAGTTCGCGCCGAAGTAGCCCCCGCCGTTCGTGCCGAGGACCTTGATCGCCTCTTGCGACGCGACCGGTCCTCCGGGAATCGTCTGCGTGTCGCTCTCCAGGGTGGTGATCACCGTGCCTGCTCCAAGGTTCTGGATCGCGCCTTGCGCCACGAACACGAGCGAGAGTGCGAGCGAGATAGGGAGCAGGACGTACAGCACGGCGCGCGTGATATCGACCCAGGCGTTGCCGATGTGGCGCGTCTTGCTCCGTGCCATTCCGCGCGTCAGCGCGACCATCACCGCGATGCCGGTCGCAGCCGAAATGAAGTTCTGCCAGGTGAGGCCTGTCATTTGCGACAGCGTGCTAGCGCCGGACTCTCCCGAATACGCCTGCCAGTTGGTGTTCGTCACGAAGCTGACGACTGTGTTGAACGCGGTGAGCGCGTCCTGACCGGCGACTCCGGACTGGTTCAGCGGGAGGTAACCCTGAAGGCGGATCAGCCCGTAGAGCAGAGCCCCGCTCACTGCATTGAAGACGATGAGGGAGCTCACATATCCGGCCCAGTCCATCTCATGGTCTGGAGTGATCCGGCACAGCCTGTAGACGATCCGTTCGAGCGGGGCGATCAGCCGCGATCGGGCCGAACGTTCGCCGGAGAAGACGGCTGTGAGGTATGCGCCCAACGGGCGCGTGAGCAGCGTGACGACGCCGAGCACTGCCACGGACAGGACGAGGAATGACCACATGGGCGCTAGAACCTGTCAGGCCGCAAGAGTGTGTAGCCGAGGTAGACGAGGAGAGCCGCGGCGAGGCCACCGAGGACGCAAGCCTCGACCAGACTCACCGGAGCCGCCCGATTGCCCGTACGTATCCGCCGAAACACGCTCCGAACAGCGCGAGCGTAGCCAGCACCAACAGATCCAACAAGGCCCCTCTCCCTTCAAGGCACCACCAATAACGTACCCACAAGGCCGTGAAGGGCGCGTGAACCATGGGCGGCCTGGTGTGATGAATCTGTGAAGATTGCCTCGCGGCTACTTCGTGGAGAAGACGAAGCCGACACCCGGTTCGGTGAGCACGTAGCGCGGTACGCTCGGGTGCGATTCGATCTTCTTCCGGAGATGGCTCACGTGCACCCTGAGTGTCTGGCGGTCCTCCGCGTACTCGGGTCCCCATACGTGTTCGAGGATCATCCGGGCGGTGAGCACCCTGTCCGGGTTGGACGCGAGCATTGCGAGGATGTCGAACTCGGTCTTGGTGAGGGCGACCTCTTCGCCTCCCTTGGAGACACGGCGTCGCGAGAGGTCGATCTCAAGATCGCCGGCGACGATCACGACGGGCGTCCCCGCACCGGCAACCGACCGTCTGAGCAGCGCACGTACGCGCGCGAGCAGTTCTCCCGCCGAGAAGGGCTTGGTGAGGTAGTCGTCGGCGCCAGCGTCCAGCGCAGCGATCTTGTCCGCATCGCCGCCCCGCACCGACAGCACCAGGATCGGGGCCGATATCCAGGTGCGGAGCTCGCCTGCGAGGTCGATGCCGTCGGCGTCGGGAAGCGTCAGGTCCAGCACGATGAGATCGGGCTTGGACTCGGCGGCCGCCCGGACGGCTTCTTCGGCCGAGGCAGCAAGTAGGACTCCGTACCCGTTCGAGGTCAGAATCGAGCGCAGGGCGCGCCTGATCTGCTCCTCATCGTCTACGACCAGAACGCTTGCGGGGGCCTCGGCCACAGTCGGCTCCTCATCCATCAACCGGAAGCGAGAACAGGAACCTGCTTCCGTTCGGCTCGGCGTCCTCGATCCAGACCTTCCCGCCGTGGCGGGTCACGATCTCGCGCGTGATGGCGAGCCCGAGGCCCGTGCTCGACCGTCCTCTCGGCAGGCTCGGGCTGTGGTAGAACTTCTGGAACACCGCTTCGCGCTCCGCGCGCGGGATGCCCGGCCCGCGGTCCTCGACCCACACGATCACCGCGTCGCCGAGCACGCGTGCACCCACTCGGACGGACTCGGACTCAGGCGAGTACGTCAGGGCGTTGTCCACGAGGTTGTGCAGCGCCCGGGCGATCTGCCTGAAGTCCACACATACGGCAGGGATCGACTCGGTGACCGAAAGCTCGATCCTGTCCCGCACGCGAGCAGGCAGCCCGGCGAGCACGCTCCCGATCACCTCGCCGATCTCATAGGAGTCCGGCTCGAGCCGCCACGCGGCGTTCTCCAGCCGCGACATGTCTAGCAGGTCGCCGATGTTGACTTCAAGTCGGCGGAGGTCCCTGGCCACCGCGTCGAGTTCGGACAGGACGGCCGGGGCGAGCTTCGGTGCGCCTGGAGCGGGCTCGAGGAGGCCGGTCACGGTGGCCATGGCGGATGCGAGAGGTGTCTTGAGTTCGTGCGAGACGGAGTTCACGAAGGCGGACTTGAGGTTGTCGATCTCGGCGAGCGTGTCCAGGTCGGCCACCCGTTCGCGGAGACGGTCGTGCTCGAGGTGCGCTGTGAGTGCCCGGGCGATCGCTCTCGCGAGCTGAAGCGAGCTGTCGCTGGCCTCATCCGAGGGGAGTGCCACGTAGAGCACGCCGAATACCTTCTCCGGACCGACGAGCGGAAGGAACAGCATCTCCGCATGCTCTCCACATGCCGCGCGACCCGAATGCCGGCCGATCGCCTCGAGTGGTCTGGCCGCCGCAAACGCCTCGGACACACGTTCCTCCGTCTCGGCGGGCCACGAGACCGGCTGAGGGCGCCACGAGCGGTTGAATCCTCCCTCCCGGCGGGTCAGGTACAGCGCGCACTCACACGGACGAAGCGCCTCCTGGACCCGGTCAAGAACGATATCGGGTATCTCGGCCGTCGCGGGTGGCGATGCCAACTCGCTCAGCAGTCTGTTCAGGAGCCGGGTCTCCCCTTCGCGGGTGAGCGCCTCGCGCTCCCGGCGCCGTCGCACGGCGGTCTGCAGTCCCACGACAGTTCCCACCAGCAAGAACACCGTGAGATCGATCCACAGTGACGGGCGATCGATTCGGAAGGTGTAGTAAGGCGGGATGAAGAAGTAGTTCCACGCCCCGACAGCGAGCAGCGCAGCGGCCACGGCCCCGCGCTCTCCCGCGAGACTGGCAGACGCCACCACTACGAGCACGTACCACAGGCCCCACTGCGCTTCGTCCTGCGAGCCCTGCCACGGTAGCATGCAGCCTGTCGACAGGGCCACCAGCCCAAGCGCTGTGATGTAGGGATGGGCGGACGTCCACTCGGCGGTGGCCCGCCATACCCGCACCGGCGCACTGCGCGCGCCTCGCTGACCGTCACTCTCCAGCGCGGTCATCCCCGCTGCGCCTCCCGGCCTCGAGCCACGCGTCGGCGAACTCGGCCCATCCTTCGGTCCGCTCGCGTTCGGTGCGCCAGACGTTGTCGCGAGGATTCTCCGCAAGCCCGCTTACCACTCCGTTGCTGCCGAATGCATTCGCCACGAGGACCATCACGCCTACTGCGTCAGCCATCTCGAGGTCGGTTGCCGAGTCGCCGATGGCCGCGGCCTGCCCTCGCGATAGACCGCGCCAGGCGAGGTCGAGTTCGATCGCCCGGGTCTTCGAAACGCCTTTCGGGACGACGTGATACGCGTGCGGCGGCATGTCGCGGCAGGTGAGGGTGCCGTAGCTCCGCAGAAGGCCGTTGTCGATAAGGTCGAGCGGCAGTGGGAGTGTGTCGAGGACCGCCTGGCCCGCCGCCGCGTCGAGGCACCCGCGGAGGAGGAGCGAGACCTCCCGGTCGAGCTGCCAGGGGGCGTAGTGCTCGATGCGGCCCGGGAATGCCTCGAAGAGCGTCTCCGCGGCACGCACGCCGTTGATCGCCTCGAAAGGCGTGACGCCCGTTCCGGGCACGTTCGCAGGCCATGTGCCGGTGTCGACCCGGTCCTCGTAGTCGAGCCCGGTGCCGTGGACGATGATCCCTCCGGCTTCGGCGATGTAGCCGTCCCAGCCGAGGAGCTGCGTCAGCTCGCGCAGCTGCAACCTGCCCCGTCCAGAGACCGGGACCACGCTGAGGCCGGCTCGGCTGATCTCAACGATCCGCTCGGCCACCACCAGCGACGGCCGGGCGGCAGCATCGGCGAGTACGCTGCCGCCTTGAGCGACGAGCGTGCCGTCGAGGTCCGTGTACAGCACGCGCACGTCGGTGAGCGCCTCAAGTGCACGCGGGTCGGCAGTGAGCAGGGGAGTCTCGTGGGCCACGCGGCGTCTCCCTCCGGACGGTGCGTCCATTGTAGGCCAAGCGAGCGGGGCGGGCGGAACCTCGCGCGGTGGTGGGAGCATGTCGCAGCTCGCAAAGCGAAGACGCCCGCCCCGAAGGACGGGCGTCCTCAGCGCGGTCATAGTGCTAGTGCGACAGGTGCCAACCTGCGAACCCGTTGTGCATGCCGGGGTTCATGCCAGCGCCCAACATGCCCGCCTGAGCGTGGTCGGCGTGCACCTGCCCGAACGTCCTGCCGGCACCATCGGCACCGCTCACCGCGAACGCCGGCGCCGCCACGGCGAGCAAGAGCACGAGGGTCAGTGCGATGATCAGCGTCGTTCGCTTCATGGTCTCCTCCAATCTGGCGCGTCGGGGATCATGTGATCGCCCGGTCTCTACGTACAGCCGCTACATATATACCCCCGGGGGCATATGCATACACTTCGCCGCACAACCGACGGCGTTGTGCAGTGGAGGGTCTATACTGGGCATCCAGAGTCCGTGGGGTCGTCTCAAGGAGGGGTCCGCGTGCCCGAGAAGATCGACGTGCCGTTCCCGCACTACCGCTGCGGTGAGTGCGGCAGGGAGCTTCCGCTCACCGACGCGCGTCTCACGGTGACCTGCGACCAACACCAGCCTGGACGCGCGGACGTGGCCGTTGAAGTGCGGCCGGCTACGCGCAACGACCAGCACGACATCGAGGACATCTGCGACCAGGCACTCGGTGAGACCGAGGTCGATGTGTTCGGGCGCTCGTTCGACGTGCTGAAGCAGGAGAACCTCGTCGCCGTCTCCGAAGGACGTTTCGCCGGATTGATCTCGCTCGCGGTCGACGGAGGCGACCTCGCCATCGTGCTGCTGAGCGTATACCCGGACTTCCAGGGCTATGGCGTGGGTCGCGCGTTGGTCGCGGCGGCCGTTGAGAACGCCGCATCCCGTGGACTGCCGGCGGTGAAGGTCGGCATCAGCAACGACGACATCCCGTCGTTCTCCTTCTACCAGAGGTGCGGATTCGTCATCGAGTCGGTGGCGCGTGGGCTTCTGGCCGACAAGTACGGCTCGGCGGAGCCGGGCTTCTCGGGCATTCCCGTGCGCGACGAGATGCGGCTCAGGCGTTCCGTCGGACCCGCCTGACGGGCTGGGCCGGCATGGCATGCACGCCGTTGCCGCTGCTTCGGCGAACGCGGCCGGAGTGCGCTAGCCAGCGAGCATGCGCTCGACGTGAGTCCGCAAGTCACTCGGGGAGAACGGCTTGATGAGGTAGTCGTTGCAGCCGAGTGACGCGCCGCGCTCCAGGTCGACCTTCTGAGCAGCGGTCGTCAGCATCATGACCCGGACGTCGGCGGTCTCGGGCCGTTTGCGCAGGAAGTGCAGGACTTCCCAGCCGTCGAGGTGGGGCATCGTTACGTCGAGCAGGATGAGATCCGGCGGGCTTGCGATCGCCTGCTCAAGCGCCTGCTCGCCGTCTTCGGCTTCCACGAGCTCGTGGCCGAGCGAGCGCAGTGCCGCCTTCACCAGCATCCGGATCTGCTGGTTGTCATCTGCGACGAGAATGGTTCGTTCGTCCGCCACGGCGCCCCTGGTTCGCGAGGTAGTTGCAGCTACAGGTCGCGGTCCCGATGCATGATCTCGACGATCTTGCTGAGCTTGGCCTCCCTGCGCCCGCGCTCACGTTCGAATTCCGCGCGCTTCGCTGGGTCGAGCATGGCATCGATATGCTCGGCGACCTCCGAAGGCTTGAACGGTTTGGGAAGGTAGTCGCTGTTCGGGTCCGCGGCGATCTCGTGATACTGCTCCTCGAACGTGCCGGCCGCCGACAGGAACAGGATCGGCAGCTCCTTGGTCGCCGGGTTCTGGCGTACCTTGTCGTGGACCTGATGGCCCGTCAGGCCGGGCATCATGACATCCAGCACGACGAGATCGGGATTCTCGGCGGCGATCATCCCCATCGCCTCTAGCCCGTCTTGGGCCTCGAGGACCTCGAATCCGCGGCCGGTCAGAGCCACTTTGAGAAGGCGACGGATCGACGACTCATCGTCGACAACGAGGATCCTCTTCATGCTTTCGCTTCCTTCCTCCTACGCGCCGAGAACGTCCCCGACCCGCTGCACGAGGTCCTTCGGGGTGAACGGCTTGCAGATGTATTCTGCTGCGCCACCCGAGAGTCCTGCCTGCACTTCGGTCTGCTGGCTTTTGGCAGACAGCATCATCACAGGGATTCCTGCCGTTGCGGGGTCAGACTTGAGCGTGCTCAAGACCTCATACCCGGTCATGACCGGCATCATCACGTCGAGCAGCACCATGTCAGGCACCTCGGCACGCACCATCTCGCACGCCTGTCCGCCGTCGCATGCCTCCAGCACTTCGTAGCCGTACCTCTTGAGGGTGAACGAGACGAGCCTGCGGATATGCGGTTCGTCGTCTGCCACCAGGATCCGTTTCACCTGTCCCCCTCGTCGCCTATCACCGACTCCAGGAGATTCACGAACTGGTCTGCCGAGAACGGCTTGGAGACACACACTGCCGCGAGTTCGAGAATGTCCGCCTGCTCCCTGTCGAGCGGGAATGCGGACATGATGACGACCGGGATCTCCGACGTCGCCGAGTCGCCCTTGAGCGTCTCCAGCACCTCGTAGCCGTCCATGCCCGGCATGCGCATGTCGAGCAGGATCAGATGCGGCTTCGTGTGCTCTACGGCTGCCATCGCCTCGCGCCCGTCGAACGCGGCCATGACCGCGTAGCCGCGCTGCTTGAGCGTGATCGACAGCAGCTCGACGATGTCCTTGTCGTCATCGACGACAAGGACGACCGGCGTTACGACGGAGCCTACGAGCTCGTCGATGAGGCTGATGAGGCGGTCGCGGTCGATGGGCTTCTCCAGGTAGCCGGCTGCGCCCAGGCGCTCGCTCTTACCCTGGTCGCAGATGATGGAGAGCACCACGACCGGGATGTCCTTGGTCGCCGGGTCGCCCTTCAGTTCCCGCAGGAGTTCGAATCCCGCGCCCTCGTCGAGCATCACGTCCAGCGTGATCACCCGTGGTTCCAACTCGAGCGCGTACTCTCTGGCCTCGCGGGCGTTGAACGCTTTGACGACCTCATAGCCGCGGCGGGCGAGGTAGGTCGCGACGAGGTTGGCGACGTCCTCGGAGTCGTCCACCACCAATACTCGGCCACCGGGCGAGCCTAGCGGTGTCTCGAGAGACGGGGTCCGGACGTGGCGGTCTGAGGCGAAGGGCAGCGCGAACCAGAACGTTGATCCTTCGCCGGCCGTGCTGTCGACACCGACTTCGCCGCCGAGCAGTTCGATGATGCTCTTGCAGATCGACAGTCCGAGCCCGGTGCCGCCGATCTCGCGGGTGAGCGAGGAGTCGACGCGGTAGAACTTGGTGAACAGCTTGGCCTGGTCCTCCAGGGCGATGCCTATGCCCTCGTCGGTGATGTCGACGCGAACCATGGAGTCCTCGACCGAAGCCTTCACTCTGACGTCACCGCCCTGAGGCGAGTACTTGATGGCGTTGCTGATGAAGTTGATGAGCACCTGTCCGACGCGGTCCGGGTCCCCGGCCGCAAGCGGTAGATCGTCGGGGACGTCGACATGTATCTCCCGGCCCTGTTGGTCGAGCACCGCGCGGAAGGTGTTGACGGCGCCGGCGATCCGCTCGGCCACGTCGAGCGGTTGGACCTTGAGGACGATGCGCCCGCTTTCGATGCGGGAGATGTCGAGCATGTCGTTGATGAGGTCGACGAGGCGGTCCGAGTTCTCCTTCACGATGGACAGGAACTCCTGCTGGATCTCGTTGATCTCGCCGGCCTCGCCGTCGAGGATCAAATCGATGTAGCCCTTGATTGACGTGAGTGGCGTGCGGAGCTCGTGGCTGACGGTGGACACGAACTCGTTCTTCATCTGCGCGGCCTCGCGCTCGGCGGTAACGTCACGCATGTTCGTCACCGCTCCGAGGTAGGTGCCCGAATCGTCGATCACCGGATCGACGCGCACGTCCACGATCCGATGCGCGGGTTCTTCCATGCGCACCTCGCGTAGCTGCGCGCCGGTTTCGGCGACTGTGCCCTCCGGGTCGGGGGCCAGACCGAACACCTTCCATGTGTCGGTAACAAGCCCGACGAGTGCTTCGGCGCCCTTGCCGAGGATGCGCTCCGCGGTCGGATTGACGAACGTGATCCGATCGTTCGCATCGAATACCATCAGACCGTCGCTGGTGCTCATGAGGATGGCTTCAGACCGCCGCCGAACGGCGATCAGTTCCGTGTTGTCCCTCACGGTGACGACCGCGCCCCACTGCCCTTGGTCATCGTAGGGGGTGACAGTGAAGCTGAGGTCGCGTCCACCGTGCTCGCACGAGGAGCTTGCCGAGGTGTGCTCCGAAAGCGACCTCTCCAGCGACGCTCCAAGTCCGCACACCCCGAGCTTGGCGATGGGTTGGCCGACGCACTCGGACCGTGATAGTCCTAGCAGCTTCTGGCCGGCCTCGTTCACCATGCGGACGGTGCCGTCGGGAGAGACTGCGATCATCCCCTCGCCGGTCTCAGCCATCAGTGCCCTGATGTGCGAGTAGGCGCGCCGTTCGTCACGCTCTGGCACAGCTCTACACCTCCGTCGCGGGAACGCAGCCGCATGTGTCTTGGTATTCGTGGTAGGCCGGCGGGAATCCTGCCAGCGCGCGCCGGCAGGGGTATGCTGACGCAGGGGTGATGGCGTGGATCGCGAGGCTCTCAAACAGGAGGCTGCCGAGGCCGCACTCGGCTATGTCGAGGCGGGAAGCCTGATCGGCGTCGGCGCGGGAACCACCGTGGAGCATTTCGTCCGTGCGCTCGCGGAGTCAGACACCCGCGTGCGAGCCGCGGTCGCGGCATCCGATGCGACGCGCGCGTTGCTCGAGGCCCACGGTGTGGCGGTGGTCGGGCTGAGCGAAGATGCGCTGCCGCTGCCGGTCTACATCGATGGCGCAGACGAGGTCGATCCGGGCCTAAGACTGATCAAGGGCTGCGGCGGAGCGCTGGCGCGCGAGAAGGTCCTTGCCGCCGCGTCCAGCCTGTTCGTTTGCATAGTGGACGAGTCCAAACTCTCGGATCACGTGGGAAGGGCGCCGATCCCGGTCGAGGTGCTGCCGATGGCGATACACGCCGTCGAGCGCGAGATGCGGATGCTCGGCGGCACGTCCTGGATCCGCAGCGGCTTCGTGACGGACAACGGCAACGCGGTCGTGGACGTTTCCGGGATCGCACTGGAGGATGCCGAGGATCTCGAGCGGACGATCGATGCGATTCCAGGAGTGGTGGCGTGCGGGCTGTTCGCGCGGCGACCCGCAGACGTGCTCGTCGTCGGGACGGAGTCCGGTGTCCGGAGAGTCGATCGCCGCACCTGGCGAGAGTAGAGTCGCGCGGCGGGTTCGTCCGGCGAAAGCAGCAGGTCCTAGGTCTACTCGGCGTAGACGCGGACCTTCTCGCCTTCGGCGCCGTCCACATTGACTTCCATCTCGCGCAGAGCGTCGACGAGCTCGTCGATGTCCTCGGGCTTCAAGTTCGTGAAGTCGATGCTCATGCCCTTGCCGGCCAGCTCACTGTTGATCTGCTCCATCGCCTGCGGCGGGATGAGCGAGGTGAGCTTGAGGCCCGATCGCACGAGTGCGAGCGGGACCTTCACGTTGACCTTCTCGCCTTTGTCGCCCAGGACGTTCACGTAGAGGAACTTGGGTAGCGCATTGAGCAGTGGTGTCGGGTCGCCCTTGATCACCGGGCCGGCGTCTGGCGTGACGCTGTCGCCGGCGGGGCGCCCGTCCAGGGCGTCGAGCAAGCGCTCGGCCTCCGCGGCGGTTATCTTGCCGGCGGCAAGCAAGTTCAGGATTCTGGCGCGGTCTTCACTCATGGTCGTACTTCCCTTCAGACGAAGTCGATGTCGACGTCGGCGTCGATCGAGTGCACGTGCACTACCATGCCGCGCGTGGCGCCCAGAAGACCGGCCGCGCGAAGCATCAGCAGCGTGTAGTGGTGGTATGCCTGGCCTGCGAGGAACAGAACGAGATCGAGGATCAGCGTGATACACAACGCCAGAACCAGCAGCGGCAGGAGGAGCAGCCACACGAGGAAGAGCGGCAGCCAGATGCCGGGGCCCGTCTCGCCGGCGCCCACGTGCAGGCGCATGAGCATGGGCGGAAGCATCAGCTGCCCAATCTCGCGGTTGCTTCATCCACCGATATCTCTCCGCGTTCGAGCATTCCGAGGATGTCGTCCTTGGACCCTCGCGCCTCTGCGATTTCGACCGCAACGAGATTGAGTTGCGCGCTGATCCGATTCAGGCGGTTCTTCACCGTGGGGTAGCTAACGCCGAACGCCTTCTCCATGTCCTTGATCGACCCGTGGTTGCGGATGAACTCGCACACGAAGACCTGGTCTTCGTAGCGCAGGCGCCCGAGCGGCGGGAGCTCGAATTCGCCGGAGATCTCGACGCCGCTGTCGAGTCGGATACCGGTCACGACGAACTCGCGCTCGCCCGTGAGGTCAGTCAGTTCGTGCCATTCGTTTCGCATCACCGCGACACCGCCTTCATGTGAATGTACACCGAAGATAGACCCAAGAGTTAAGAAAGTCAAGCACACGCTTAAAGAAATCAATAGACACTCGAAACGGCAGACAGACTGGACAGAGGTCTGCACACGCGGAAGGGGCGGAGAGCCATCTGCCCTCCACCCCTTGTCTTCAATGGTGCCCCCGGCAGGATTCGAACCTGCGACACCAGGTTTAGGAAACCTGTGCTCTATCCCCTGAGCTACGAGGGCCGATGGCGTCCGAGACGCCGCTGAGAGAGTCTACACGACGACCGACGGCGCCACCAATGGGTCAGGCCGTCGCTGCCAACGACTCGACCGCGATCAGCGATTCGTCGAGCAGGTCGAGCATCGCATCCACGACCCGCGGATCGAACTGTCCGCCCCGACCTTCGGTCATGTTCCACCGCGCCACGTCGACCGGCATGGCCTTCCGATACGGACGGTCGGTCGTCATGGCATCGAATGCGTCCGCGACGGCCAGCACTCGGGCTGCGAGCGGTATCGCATCACCCTTCAGGCCGTTCGGGTAGCCCTTGCCGTCCCAGCGCTCGTGGTGATGCAGGATCGCCGGAACGATGTCCTCGAGGAACGGAATGGTGCCGACGATGTTCGACGCGGTGGTCACGTGCTGCTTGACGACCGCGTACTCCGGTTCGGTAAGGTGTGCCGGCTTCAGGAGCACCGCGTCGGGAACGCCGATCTTGCCTATGTCGTGCAGCAGACCGGCCTGCTCGAACTGCTGCAGATCATCGTGTATGCCGAGGCGGTATGCGATGGCGCAAGAGTAGTCCGCGACGTGCAGAGAATGCAGCGCCGTGTAGTGGTCCTTCGCGTCGACCGCCGCACTCAGGGCCTTCAGCATGTCGAGTCGTTGTTCCCCGAGTTGACTGAGAGACTCCGCGAGTCGCCGACCGAGCCGGTCAGCTGCACCATGCTCGAGTTCGACCCGCGTCCGCTGACTCTGGTTGTACATCCCGTACATCATGTAGACGATGAGCGGCGTGAAGAGGATCTCGAAGTACTCTTCCGAGTCATGGAGCACGTGTGTGACATCGAGGTTGTTCAGAGCGTTTCCGACGCAGACCGTCGCCAGCACGGCGCACACGCCTAGCGACACGGCAGCGGGAGCGGTGAACACCCGGTCGCGGACCGCGATGAGGGCGTACAGCGCGATTCCGAACGCGCCAAGGAAGCTCAGCGCTGCGGCGAGGTCGATCAGGCCAATAGTCATACGACGTCCTCGTTCGACGGTCTCCGGCGCAGGAAGCCGGTGCTCGCGATCGCAAAGCAGACCCCCGCTACGAGGAACAGCACGTGCTCGATCGCGTTGATGGTGGTCTGGGCGAAGAACCCCTCGAGAACGGTTGCAGCGTATGCTGCCAAGAGCGCCACCAGCGCCGACGCTAGCCAGGGCTTCTCTGGCCACTCGATTCCCCTGTACATCCACCAGATGAGAGGCAGTAAGGTGACTGCCAACAGCACGATCTGGAACTCACTCGGCTTGATCATGGTGTGGCCCGACGCAGACGGGGACTGGAGACTACACGCGCGCAGAGTCCAGTATACCTTGGGCGCGCTCTCGTTCATCGGGGAACAAGTCCGGCGGGACCGCCTCGCGTCCCAACTCCGTCGCGATCATGCACCTCGCACATGAGGCCCAGTCATCGTGGCAGAAGCGCTGCTTGAGTACGCCGGCGAACGACGGCATGTTCTGCATGCGGTCGTTGAAGAACGGACAGTCGGGCAGGCATCTGCAGTCCATGGCGTCCCCCTGATCGCTCTTGGTCTGCCTCTCGGCTGGAATATACCCACCGGCGGCGCGGAACCCCGGTCGAGATTCCGGAACCGCGCGGCTGTGGCGGAGGACCGGGACCGCAACTCGCAGTGTGTGCCCGCGGCCCGTACAATGCACGGTGCCGACCCCTTCGGCATCGGATGCGAGGACGGAGAGACGCGGGTGCGATCGGTGCGGATGCTCGGGAAGCTGGTGATCGCAGCCGCCTCCACGGCTGCGGTGACGATCGCCGTCCTCAGCTGGTGGCCGGTCGTGCTGCCGCAGTTCGCCCTGGCCGCACACGATCCTGTGACGTGGCCGACAGCCACGAACGAGCGCACCGTTCCGAGGCCGCCCGACCCCGTTGAGCGTTTCACCATCGTGGCCGTTGGCGACCTCATGTGCCACCAGGGCCAGATCGCTGCGGCGAAGACCGCCTCCGGCTACGACTTCAAGTCCTGCTTCGCGCCCGTTGCACCCAGGCTATCGGCGGCCGATCTGGCGATCGGGAACCTCGAGACGGTCGTGGCGGGAAGCGCGAGCGGCTTCACGGGCTTCCCGACGTTCAACACACCTGACGAGTACGTCCAGGCAGCAGTCGTTGCCGGCTTCGACGTGCTAACCAACGCCAACAACCACACGCTCGATCGCGGTCCGGCTGGACTCTCGAGGACCCTCGACGTGCTCGACGGCCTCGGCGTCATGCACACGGGCACTGCGCGCACCGCGGCTGAAGCGGGGAAGGTGCTCGTTGCTGACGTCCGCGGAGTCAAGGTCGCCGTGCTCGCCTACACCTACGGCATGAACGGCTTCACTGCGCCGTCGGGCAAGCCGTGGATGGTCGACACGATCGACCAGAAGCAGATGGCGACCGACGTGAACGAGGCGCGATCGCTCGGAGCGGATCTGGTCATCGTGAGCATCCACAACGGGGTCGAGTACCAGCGGCAGCCGTCGGCAGCCCAGGTGGCGGTGGAGCGGGCGATGGTAGACGCCGGCGCCGATGTCGTGCTCGGCAGTCATCCCCACGTGATCCAACCTATGGAGACCGTCCAGGCCGTGCGCGCCGATGGGTCGCCACGCACCGCGTTCATCATCCACTCGCTCGGCAACTTCGTGTCGAACCAGCGCGAGCGATACCGCGACACGGGGCTCATTCTGCAGCTCGAGTTCGAGAAGAACCTGAAGACAGGCGCCACCACGCTGCTGGCGGTGTCCTACGTGCCGGTGTGGGTCGACGACACGGGCGCCAGCGGCAAGGAACAGCGGGTACTCCCAATCGCCGACGTCCTGGCCGATACGTCGTATCCCGGAGTGACCGGAGCTGAGCGGACCAAGGCGAAGCAGGCGTGGGATGACACGACGACCCACCTCGGCAGCATCGATGCGAGTTCCACCGATCCGGCGAGCGTGCCGTTCTATCGAGCCGAGGGCTACAAGCCCGCGTCCTAGCGCTCGCCGCCGCGGTCCGGGTCCGGGCCGAAGCGCACGCCGCGGTCGAGGCCGTCGATCGCGCGCATCTCGGTCGGGGTGAGCTCGAAGCCGAAGACATCCGCGTTCTCCGAGATTCGCTCGGGGTGCACCGATTTCGGAATCACCACCGCCCCGAGCTGCAGCAGCCAGCGCAGGGCGACCTGCGCTGGTGTCGCGTGATGCGCCTCGGCGATCGCTCGGATCTCGGGGACCTCGCCGGCGCGTCCTCGCATGAGCGGCGCCCACGCCTCGACGACGATCCCGGCGGACTGGCAGTACGTTCGGAGGGTGGGCTGCTGGAGCCAGGGGTGGAACTCGTACTGGTTGACCATCGGCGTCACGTCCGCGACCTCTAGCAGGGCGTCGAGATGATGCACGAGGTGGTTGCACACGCCGATCGCCCGCACCGTACCCTCGGAGTACAGGTGCTCGAGCGCGCGCCACGACTCCCGCGTCTGGGGACGCGGCCAGTGGATCAGGTACAGATCGAGATAGTCGGTGCCGAGACGGGCAAGGCTCCGTCTGAAGGCAGTCAGGGTGGACTCATAGCCCTGCTCGTCGTTCCAGACCTTGCTCGCGAGGAACAGGTCATCACGCGCCACGCCGCTTGCCGCGATCGCCCTGCCGATACCGGTCTCGTTGCCATAGAGTGACGCGGTGTCGATGCTTCGGTAGCCGAGGGAGAGCGCTGTCTCTACCGCCCGCTCCACGTCGCCGCCTTCGGCGGACTTGTAAGTGCCGAGTCCGAGCCTCGGCATCTCGACTCCGTTGGCGAGAGCAACGGTCGCGCTGATGTCGGCGAGCATAGGCGGCCTCCTTCTGGGCATGATACCCACAGGGGGGTGGTCGCGTGTTCGCAGACCGCGTGGAGGCCGGACGGCGTCTGGCGGTGGCGCTTGCCGGCAGCGTGCGCCCCGGCGCGCTCGTGCTCGGCGTGCCGAGAGGCGGCGTGGTGGTGGCCGCGGAGGTCGCCCGGGCCCACTCGCTCGAGCTCGACGTGATCGTGGTGCGCAAGATCGGCGCACCCGGCAATCCCGAGTACGCGGTCGGTGCGGTGGACGAGGACGGGCACGTCGTCGGGGGCCGCAGCGCGCTCGTGAGCGACGAGTACCTCGCGGCGGCGGCTGCGGAGGGACGGGCGGAGATCGCCCGCCGTCTCGCCGCCTACCGTGGTAACCGGCCGGCGCCCCGCATCGCCGGTCGCGCCGTGCTGGTCGTCGACGACGGTATCGCCACCGGTTTCACACTCCTGGCGGCGCTGGAGTCGCTGCGCAGTCGCGAGGCCGGACGTCTCGTCGTGGCCGCTCCCGTCGCGGCTCCGGACGCCGCGCAGCGCATCGCCGAGATGGCCGATGAGTTCGTGGCGCTCGAGGTGCCGCGCTGGTTCTCAGCGGTGGGGCAGTTCTACCGCGACTTCTCCCAGACTCCGGATGCCGAGGTGATGGCGCTTCTGAAGGCCTCACGAGTCCGGACCTGAACAGGCCCGCCTAGCCGGCGGGCCTGCGTGACTCGGGCGTTGAGACGGTAGCCTACGGTATCTTGCCGACTTCAAGTTCGACCTGGTCCCCGCGTTTGGCCGAAGATCCTGCGATCGGGAACTGGTTGATCACGTAGCCGTCCTCCGGCGCGTCCACCGTAACGACCTTCACGGTCAGGCCGGCGGCTTCGAGAATCGCGCGCGCGTCGGCTTCCTTCTTGGTGCGGACCTCGGGCACGATGATGACCTCCGGGCCCTTCGAGACCTCGAGCGTCACCGTGCTTCCGGCCTCATACACCACGTTCGGGTCCGGGCTCTGCGAGATGACACTGCCCTTGGGCACGGTATCGCTGAACGACTCGGTGGTCGCGACCACGAGGTTGACCGCCTCGAGCGTCGCCTTCGCCTGCGCGAGCGGCTTGCCGAGGACGTCGGGCACCTTGACCTGCTCCACGCCCGCGGATACGAACAACACCACGCGTGAGCCCTTGGGCACCATGGTTCCCATCGCGGGCTCGGTGCGGATGACCAGGCCCTTGGCGATCTCCGCGCTGTTCTCGTCCGTGGTCTTGTTGTACTCGAGGTTCGCCGAGCGAAGCGCTTCCACAGCCGTGCCCTCAGGCATATTGGTGAGGTCGGGGACGGCTACCTGTTCGATCCCGGTGCTGACAACGATGTTGACGACAGCGCCCTTGGCGACCTTCTCGCCTGCCGCCGGATCCTGGGTGATGATCAGTCCGAGCCCGACGTCGTCGCTGTTCTCGGGCGTGATTTGTCCGAGCTCGAGCCCTACTAGCTCGAGCTCGGTCTTCGCCTGCTCCTCCGTGAGACCGGAGAGCGTCGGCACGAGCACGCTGCCCCCGCCAAAGACGCCAAGCCCGTAGGCCAGCCCCAGGCCGAGCGCAAGCAGCACGGCGACTACCGCCACCCACGCCCACGGGCTCGTGCGTCGCTGCGGCACCGGGCGTATCTGCGGAGCTCCTGCCAGCCGGGCGCTCGCCGAGCGCTCGATCGGCGGCAGTACGCTGGTATGGTCGTCCGAGGCACCGCCGTACGCGCCGCCCACCGCAGGCTGACCACTCGCGACCCGCTTCAGGTCATCGCGCATCTCGGCGGCCGAGGCGTAGCGCTCGGCGGGGTCCTTGCGCATCGCGCGCAGGATGACCGCCTCTAGCGCCGGCGGGATGGATCCGCGGATCTGGCGCGGCGGCACGGGCTCCTCGTTCACCTGCGCGAGCGCAGTGGCAACCGGTGTCTCGGCGTCGAACGGGAGCCGGCCGGTGGCGAGCTCGTAGAGCGTGACGCCGAGCGAGTAGAGATCGGAGGCCGCAGTCAGCGGCTTGCCTTGCGCCTGCTCGGGGGAGATGTACTGCGCGGTGCCGAGCACCGAGTTCGTCTGCGTCATCGTGGTGTTGCCGGCACGCGCGATGCCGAAGTCCATCACCTTGATGGTGCCGTCGGGCGTCAGCACGATGTTGTGCGGCTTGATGTCGCGATGGATGACGTCGTAGCCATGGGCGACCGAAAGGGCGGCGCACACCTGCGCGGCGTACTCGGCCGCCTTCGCCGGATCGAGCGGTCCGCGCTGCGTCACCAGCGTCTTTAGGTCGGTCCCCGCCACGTGCTCCATGACGATGTAGTACGTCTCGCCCTCGCGGCCCCAGTCGTACATGTTGACGATGTTCGGGTGGGAAAGGTTCGCCGCCGCTTGCGCCTCCTGACGGAAGCGGGCCACGAAGTTGGGCTCGGAAGCATAGCGTGGGTGGAGCACCTTGATCGCGACGGTCCGGCCGAGCACGTCGTCGACCGCCTTGTAGACGTCGGCCATGCCGCCCGAGCCGATCTTCTCGGTGACGCGGTATCTGCGTCCGAACACGAGGTCTTCCACTTCCAGCCCTGCCCTCTCTCACCTGCGGCGACGCGCTTTCGCGTCCTACATTCTATCCCATGGCCACGCCCGGCGTGCGTAGCCGGCCGCCTTGCGACGCCTACCGGGTCGCTTGCAGGGCCGCTTCGAGCACGCCTTTCGCCGCAGGTGCGGCGACGCGTCCGCCCACCCCGGCGTTCTCCAACACGATCGCCATGGCGACTCTCGGTTCCTCGGCAGGCGCGAATGCGATGAACCAAGCGTGCGTCTCGACCGACTTCCCGGCCTCAGCCGTACCTGTCTTCCCCGCTACCGTGACGCCGGGGATCTGGGCGCGCGTCCCGGACCCGCTCGTGATCACACCGACCATGATGTCCGTGACCCTGTCGGCGGTCTGTGCGTCGAGCGCGGTCTTCCACTCGCGCGGTGTGGTGGAACTCATGACCTGTCCGGCGCGGTCGCTCACCGCGCCGATGACGTACGGGCGCATCACGACTCCGTCGTTGGCGATGCCGGAGGCGATGAGCGCCATCTGCAGCGGGGTGACCTGCGGTCCGGGCGGGCTCTGGTGCTCGCCGACCGGCTGTCCGACGCCTGCCCACGCAGTCTCCCACACCGTCATCTCCCGCGGGTCGGGCATGAGCGACGTGACCGACGGCAGGTCGAACGGCACCGCCGAGTTGATGCCGAACTCCTCGCTCTGCGCGACGAGCGCCTCGGCGCCGAGGTCGCGCGCCAGTTGTCCGAAGACGGTGTTGACTGAGCTCGCGGTCGCCTTGCGCAAGTCGATCTCGCCATACGAATCGCCGCCGTAGTTCGTCACGGGGGCGCCGCCGATCTCGATGCTCGCGGGACCGGCATAGGTCGTACCCTCGCTGGCTACTCCAGACTTCAGCGCGGCAGTCAGAGTGACCACCTTGAACGTCGATCCGGGCGGGTACAGGCTGGTCGCAGCCCTGTTCACCAGCGCGGCGTTTGCTCCGTCAGCTGAGAGTGACGGCCACTGGGCGTCGATAGTCCCGGGGTCGTAGGCGGGGCTGGACGCCATGGCCAGAACGGCGCCCGTTCGAGGGTCGAGCACCACGACCGCGCCGCGGTTGCCGGTGAGTGCGGTCGCGGCAGCCCGCTGAACGCGCGTGTCGATCGTCAACCGGACGTCGTTTCCGGCTACAGGCACGCCCGCAGCAGCCTCGATCATGTCGGCGAACGTGGAGAAGTCGCTCTTGCCGGCGAGCGCTTGGTTGGCGGCCGCTTCTACGCCTGCGCGGCCGTACCTGGCGCTGTAGTATCCGACGACATGGGCGGCTGTCGTACCGTCCGGATATCGGCGCGCGTAGACATCGCCGCTCTTCACCGACTCCGCGAGAACCACGCCGTCGGCCGAGATGATAGCCCCGCGCTCTTGGCGCATCTCGGCCGTCAGCCCGCGTGTGTTCGCCGGATTGGCGGTGAGCTCATCCGCGGCGACGGCTTGCACGTACGTGAGGTTCGCCACGAGCGCCGTCATGAGTGCGACGACGAGCCAGCCGACTCGCGCAAGCCGGCGCGTGAGCGCGATGCGGCCCAGCAGGCCGGTTCCTCCGCTCACCAGGATCTCAGTCTCGCTTCCTGTCCCGGTGTCTCCGGCGCGCATCAGCAGCCCGAGCAGCACGAAGTTCGAGACGATGGAGCTTCCGCCGTAGCTCACGAATGGCAGCGTGATGCCGGTGAGGGGGATGAGGCGCGTGACGCCGCCGATGATGACGAACGCCTGGAGGCCGAAGGTCGCCACAAGGCCGGTGGCTGCTAGCGCGGCGACGTCCGAGCGGGCTCGCGAAGCGGTGGCTAGTCCGCGCAGGCAGAACACGAGGTACGTGACAATGAGCGCCGCGCCGCCGAGCAAGCCGAGCTCTTCGGCGACCGCCGTGAAGATGAAGTCCGTCTCGACGAACGGGATGCGTCCGGGAAGCCCGTTGCCGATCCCCACTCCGAGAACTCGGCCGGCCGCCAGGGCGAAGAGCGACTGTGCAAGCTGGTAGCCCCGGCCTGCGACGTCGGCGAACGGGTCGAGCCAGATAGCGATGCGCGACTGGATGTGGCCGAACGTCGCGTATGCTCCAGCGGCGCCGATCGCGAACAGCCCGAGTCCGACGAAGACGTACGCCGGGCGTCCTGTAGCGGCGTAGAGGACGACCAGGAACACGCCGAAGAAGAGCAGGCTCGAGCCGAGGTCCTTCTCGGCGATCAGGACCACGAGGCTGATTGCCCACATGAAGAGCAGCGGTCCGAGATGCTTCGCGGGGGGCATCCAGACACCGAGAGTGCGCTTGGTGGCGACCGACAGTACCTCGCGCTTCTCGGCGAGGTATGCGGCGAGAAAGAGAACGATGAGGATCTTGGCGATCTCGGCAGGCTGGAACGAGAAGCCGGCGAAGCGGAGCCACAGCTTCGCGCCGTTGACCTCCACGCCGATCAGCGCCGGCAGCACGAGCAAGACGATGCCCGCGAGCGCGATCGTGTACTTGAACCGCCCCAGCCGTTCTATGGACGGTACCGCAGCGAGGATCGCGATCAGGGCGACGACGCCCGCGAGTACCCACAGCACCTGGCTGGCCGCGAGCTCGCTGTCCAATCGCGTGATGACCGCCAGACCGATACCCGAGAGCAGGAAGGTCAGTGGGAGCAGCGCGGGATCCGCGCCGCGGGCAAGGAACCGGGCGGCGACGTGCGCGCCAAGGAAGCACGCGAACAGCCCGACGGGGATGACGATGTCAGACCACCCCAGGGTGCGTGCTTGCGCGCCGTGAACCAGCACGAAGAGCAGGACCACGACCGGGGATGCGGCCAAGAGCAGGAGGAGTTCGTTGTCCCGACGGGTGCGCACGCAAGCCCCCTAGGGTGCTACCGTCGCGGAAGCCTCGGCCGCACGGTACCGGTAGACTTCGAGCAGGGCGCGCGCCTCCGTCAGCCCGTCCGCCCTGATTCCCTCCGCAAGCCGGTTGGCGGTGACCACATCGAGAGACGACACGGCGACGGTCGTCTCCTCGGAGAGCCACGCCAGGCGCACTCCTGCGAGTGACCCGGGTACGCCCTGGTAGACGCTGATGAGCCCGTTCTCGGCGATCAGGTACGCCCGCGAGCGCGCGTACGAGTTCGCCGCCCACGCCGCCCCGGCCACGATCAGGATCGCCGCGAGGACCCACAGCAGTCGCAGAGTCCAGCCGGGCGTACCCGCGGGCTGTGGCTGACGGCGCGGGGCGCGGCCGATGTCGACGACCACCGCGGTGACGTTGTCGTGTCCACCGGCTGCAAGGGCCATGTCTACGAGGGTGTCGACGGCAGTCTGAGCGCTTGCTGCCGAACCGAGCACGCGTGCGATCTCGGCGTCGGACACCATGCTCGTAAGCCCGTCGGTGCAAAGCAGCAGGCGGTCGCCCTGTGCGGCCTCGACCTCGAAGGTGTCGACGAGCATGTTCGGGTCGGAGCCCAGCGCGCGCGTGATAACGCTGCGGTTCGGGTGACTGCGTGACTCCTCGACGGTGATCTGCCCCTGTCGTACGAGGTCGGCGACCATCGAGTGGTCCTGTGAGAGCTGCTCGAGTTCGCCGAGGTGGAGCAGGTACGCACGGCTGTCGCCGACGTGTGCGACCGCGATCCGGCTTCCGTCGATCATCGCGGCGGTCAGAGTGGTGCCCATGCCCGCCCTGCCGCGTCCGACTTCGGCTGCCTCGATGACCGCGGCATTCGCACGCCGCACGGCCCTTCCGAGCGCCTTGCAGTCTGCAACGCGGGGCGCCTCCTCGAGCAACGTGTCTATCGCGGCGGAACTCGCGATCTCGCCAGCCTGATGTCCCCCGAGGCCGTCGGCCACGGCGAACAGCGGCGGCGCTACGAGGAACGCGTCTTCGTTGTCGGTGCGCACCAGCCCGACGTGGCTGTCGCCCGCGAACGTCTCATCGTGGCGCGCGCTCACAGGCGCACCACCTCGAGGCGGTTCTGGCCGAGCTCTATCACGTCGCCCGCAACCACCGGGAGCGGCCGGGTAGCAGGCTGGCCGTTGACGAGCGTGCCGTTGGTGGACCCGAGGTCTTCGAGCATGTGGCCGTCACCCGCGGGCACGACCTTGGCGTGCGTCGACGAGACGAAGTCATCGGCGATCACGAGGTCGGCGCCGGGCGAGCGGCCGATGATGACGGGCCCGGTGAGTGGCACGGAGACCCCCGTGATCTCCTTTGGCCCTCGCACGACGCGCAAGGCCAGCATCCGCTGCGACGCCTTTCGCCCGGCCCCGACTACCATGCCCATGCCGGTCTTCACCGCCGCGAAGAGGAAGAGGTAGAGCAGCGCTATCAAGACGATGCGTCCGAACAGCAGCGCCACGTCTGCCATCGTCAGCTCCCCGGAGAGTGATAGACGAGTCTCGTGAGGCCGATTTCCACGACGTCCCCGTCGCTGAGTTTCGCGTGCTCTATCGACTTGCCGTTGACCCGCGTGCCGTTCGTCGAGCCGAGGTCGCTGATCGCCCAGCCGTCGTCAAGCCGGATGAACGCCGCGTGGCGACGCGAGACGTTCGCGTCGGTCAGGCGCACCTGGCACTCGACGAGCCGGCCGACGAGGACCTCGTCTCCCTGAAGCGCAACGTCATGAGCGATGTCCCCGACGGTAACGGTTGCCAGACCGCTCGGACCCTTCGGCGCATCGGGCAAGCGCACCGCAGGACCACTGTCTTCGGGTTCGGGCTCGGCGAGCGCAGCGCTCACCCGAAACCGCCCGAGCCTGAGGTCGTCGTGTACGACGAAGGTGACCTGGGGTCGCAATGGGAGGTGGTAGTTCTGCTCGCGCGCGTGGTCGGCCAGGTAGGTGGCGAGTTCTCCCGCGAGCACGGTCTTGAACGCGCCGAGTTCCCCGTCGTCTTCCGCCGAGAGGGCGACCGTGTACGAGGTGGGGCAGTAGACGCTGCCGACGCCCAGCACGCGTCCATCATCGGCGGCGCGCGTGAGTGCCCTGGCGATCTCGACCGGCTGCACCGGCGAACGGAAGGCACCGGCGAAGAGGCCCTCGATGCCCGAGGCGATGCGATCTTCGAAGTCGGAGAGAATGCCCATCTGCCTGCGCAATGGTGTCGGCGGCGGTCTGCGGACTCCTAATGATAGCAGGGGGTGTGCACCGTCTGCGGGCACGTCAGCGGCCCGTTGAATGCCCGGACCGGCGTCTCGCGGCTACTCCTCCTCTGAACGAGTCGGCGCGCCGAGTGCGGCGACGACAAGTGCCAAGCCGCTGCCGAGGGTGAGATCGAGGGCGAGGCTCTCGACGCTGATGGAGTCCGGCCCGGCAAGCCAGCGCCAGCCGACGTACCCGAACGCGAGCGCTACCGCGCCCGCAGCGATGCCCGCGAACGCGCTTGCGCGCGTCGCGCGGCGACTCAAGAGCGAGCACGCCGCACCGGCCGCCATCCACGCGAGGACCGCGATGCCGGTACCCGGCTGGCCCAGCCTCTCGAGCGGCGATGTGGCAGCCGCGGTCACGGTGTAGGGCGCGGCGACGAACCGCCAGCCGACCGAGAGCAACGGCGCGCCGCGCCCGGTGAGCGCGGATGCGGCGGCGGCGGCGAGCGCCGCCACGCCCGAGGCGAGTGCGGCGGGCAGCGGCTCGAAGACGAAGCCCAGCAGCAGTGGCGACGCAGGCGCTGCGTGCACGATTCCGAGGGCGGGTGCGAAGACCGGCGCGTAGCCGTCGGCGGTGCCACGGCGCCCGAGCGCGAGCCAGAAGGCCGCCAGCAGCACGCCGACGATGGCGCCGACAGGCCAGCCGAACGCGAACCCTGCCCCGAGCGCGAACGCCGCGTACCCGAGCGCAGCGCCGAGGGCGGGCGCGAACGCGCCCGCGACGGCGACGAGCGCGGTGGTGACGAGGCGGGCCGCGGGTCCGAGCGGCAGCGCGCCGGAGCCGGACCACGCGAGCCAGGCGCAGGCGAGGGTGGCGGCCGCGTGGCGGGCGAGCGTGGCGTGCGGCGCGAGGCGGTCCCACAGGCCGAGCGGTGCGAATGCCGCCGGCTCCTCTTCGGCTGCGTAGCTTTCGACGAGCCCGGCAAGCGATCGGCGTCCGGCCTCCGGATCTCCGAGGGTCGGCAGCAGCGCGCGCGCGAACTCGGCGACCGTCGCGTACCGCTCGAACGGAGCGGGAGCGAGCGCCCGGAGGACGATGTCGTCAACCGCGGGGCCGACCGACGGCTCGAACTCGGAGGGTGCTGGAACCTCGGCGACCTCGATCTTGAACAGCGAGCCTTCAGCCGAATCGGCATCGAAGGGGTTCGCGTTCGCGAGCACCTCGTAGACGAGTGCACCCAGCGCCCAGACATCCGTGCTCTCGTCGAGCTGCTGGCCGCGGATCTGCTCCGGCGGCATGTATCCGACCGTACCTGCGGTTGCACTCGCGCGTCCGGAAACGTCGGTGAGAGCCGAGACGCCGAAGTCCGCGACTTTCACGCGGCCGTCGCGGGTGAGAAGGACGTTGGCGGGCTTGAGGTCGAGGTGCAACACGCCGTTGTCGTGCGCGAAGGTCAGTGCCGCGGACACCCCCGCGACGATCGCCGCCGCCTCATCGGGCGTGAAGGGCTCCCCGGTCTCGTCGAGCAGGTCGGCGACGGACGCGCCGTCGAGCGCCTCCATGACGATGAACGCCTCGTCGGCGTCCGTGTCCCACTCGTGCACGGTGACGATGTTCGGATGGTTCAGCAGCGCCGCCGTGCGTGCTTCGGCAAGACCGGCGGGCGCAGTGGGCAGGCCGCGACGGTCCCGCGGCAGCGGCAGGCGCTTGATGGCCACGCGTCGAGCCATCTTCGTGTCGAAGGCCAACACGACCGAGCCGTGACCCCCGGACCCGAGGTCGGTCAGCGGCCGGTACCTGTCGAGGATGAGCGGCTGCTCCACGGGCTACCTGCCGACGATCTCCACGAGTGTGAGTGCGAACGTCAGGTCCTGGCCGGAAAGCGGGTGATTGAAGTCCATGACGACGAAGTCGTCATCCGCCTCCATGATCGTAGCCTGGATCTGCTCGCCACTCGGACCCTCCATCGTGACCACCCAGCCGGCCAGCGGGACCGTCTCACCGAACGCCTCACGGGGCACGGTCTGCACGCCGTCCTCGTGGCGGGGGCCGTATGCTTCGTCGGCCGGAATGGTCACGGTCACCGACTCGCCCGCCTCGAGGTCAGCGACAGCGGCCTCGAAGCCGGGGATCACGGCGCCTTCGCCCATCGTGAACAGCAGCGGGTCGCGGCCCGAGCTGCTGTCGAACTCGGTACCATCTGCGAGGGTCCCGGTGTAGTGGATCCTGACGGTCTCGCCGGTCTGCGGCCTCACTGTCTTTCTCCTGTCTGTCGTGTCCCCGTCGGTCGATCTGCTGCCGGTGCCGTGTCCCGGGTCACATGCTGCGCGAGGTCAGGGCGCGGCGCACACGCCTGTACGCGGAACGAACGGCCCGGCCCGGTATCCGCGCGGCGGCCGTCATCCGCATGTGACGGATACGCGCGGCCTTGGCGCGATGCACGGGCCCGCGCGGGTCGTAGGCCTCGGCGAAGCGGCGCAGCTCCTCGAATCCCGCGCCTGCCATGTGTGCCGCCCGGCGCGCGTCCATGTCCGCGGCGGCCTGTGCGCCGATGCGCTCGCGTAGTGCCGAGTCGGTGGCCAGCTTCACCATCCACTCGGCGGCATGCTCCTCGCTCGGCTCGGCCCACTTCGCGTTCCCGCCGGTGCGCTCGTCCTGGTACTCGTAGTGGAGGCCTTCGACCGGCACGAGTTCGAAGTCCACCAGCGCCGCGTTCTCCGGTGTAGTGAAGTCCATACTGCCCGAGTACGCCGTGGCGATCACAGGCTTGCCGAGGGACATCGCCTCCTGCAGCACCAGGCCGAGGCCTTCGGCGCGGTGGAGCGAGACGAACACGTCGCTCGAGGCGTAAAGCGAGAGCGCGTCTGTGTAGGTGAGCTGCTCGGAGATCAGCGTGATGCGCGGGTCGGCGGCGGCGATCGCCTCGAGCTCGTCGACGAGCCCGTCGTATGCCGGGTCGAGGCGCGCGTTGCTCAGCTTGATCAGCAGCCTGACATGCGGGTCGTTTGCGGCTGCATCCGGCGCTCCGAACGCCGCCTGGAACGCCCTCACGGCCGCCCATGGGTTCTTGCGCCGCATGTCACTCGTGACGTCGAATGCCGAGAAGAACACGACCTCGTCGTCGGTGACGCCCCAACGTGCGCGGTCAGGCGCGATGGTCTCCGGCAGGTAGACCGCGGTATACACGCGGAAGACCGGCAGGTCCGGGAGTGCTTTGCGGACGGTCTCCGCCACGAACTCGCTTGAGGTCAGCACAACGTCCATCGCGTCGAAGACCTCGGCCCAAAGCGGCGGCAAGACGTCGAGCTCCCATGCGGGGAGCATGACGTTCATGCGCTTCTCGAACGGTACGGCGAGCCACTCGAGCCCGAGCAGCGTCATGAACGTCGGCGGGTTGAAGCCGAAGAGGTTGACCGCATACGGCTGGTCGCGCCGAGACCTGATGTACAGGTCCTGGTACGTGAGGTCCTGGCCGCTGCGGCCGTCACCGGTCTCGAAGTTGCGAATCGCCACGGGATATCCGCGCTCCAGCAGCACGCGAATGGTGCTTCGGAGCACTACGGCCTCACCGAAGTTGCCCGACGCGCATCCGTGCACGTTGAAACCAAAGGAGGGTCGAGACGGCAAACGGACCTCCGCGATGCCGGTGCCGGGACGTGGTTGGCTCGCGCCTATGGTATCACCGAGGTGTGCCGGGATAGGCCAAGCGAACGGCGCTCTGTTCGCGCGAACGGGACGCGGTGCATCTGTGGTAGTATCCTCACCTGCACCACGCAAGCGGGCGTGGCGGAATGGCAGACGCGCATGGTTCAGGTCCATGTGGGGGCAACCCCGTGAAGGTTCAACTCCTTTCGCCCGCACCAGCGATTGCACAGACGGCCCTCCGGCTTTCGGGGGGCCGTTGGTCTTCTCCCTGGCCAAGCTGCCGCACCTTGATGGTTGTATTCGGCGCGCAAGGAGTGGAGTATGTGCGTGGACGTTTCGCGATAGGAGTTCCCGCAATGTCCCGCCGCATCGCCACCGCCATGCTCACCCTCCTGCTCGCGCTCACGGTAGCAGCGTGCGACGAAACCACGAGTGGCACGGACGCCGGTACGGACGTCAGCACGGACGTCGGTGCACCGTCCGGTGACGTGGGCGGCGTGGATCCCGCCGCACTCCTCACCCCCGCAGACGTCGAGACGGTGTCGGGTCTCACCGGCCTGCAGGTCGTTCCCTACGATCCGGCCGTAGGCGCTGGCGGCAATGTGAACATCGCTACGGCCGACGGCCAGCTGGTCGCGATGTTGGTGGTCGAGGGACCGGAGACGTGGGACGCGTGGCTCACCGACGGGTACACCGTCAGCGAGCCGGTGACCCCTCCGGTGGGGGACGAAGCGTTCATCGGGCCGAATCCCGATACGTCGGCTACGATCTACATCTTCGGGTTCAGGAAGGGCGACGTCGGCGTTGTCATCGACACGTACTTCGACGCAAACGGCGAGACCATCCTGAGCGTGGAGCAGTTGCGTCAGCTTGCCGAGGTCATCGAGTCCCGGCTCTGAGGCAGGGGAACACCCCCGCATCGGGGCATGCCGGCAGGGATACCGACCCCGGCGTCGTACTGTCCCGTGAGGGCACTTTGGCGCCCGCTCTTCGTTAGGACGTGCAGGCACATGCTTTCCGAACGCATCGTCACCGGTGCGCTGCGCATACTGAACAGGCGCTATCTTGGCCAGTATCCGGCCGACGTGACGCATTTGCCCGACCCTTTGGCGGGCAAACCGTACACGCTCTACCTTCACGTGCCGTTCTGCGAGCGGCTCTGTCCGTATTGCTCGTTCAATCGTTTCCTGTACGGCGAGGAGCGCGCGCGCGAGTACTTCACTGCCCTGAGGACCGAGCTGACGCGCACGGCAGACCTCGGCTATCACTTCGCGACGCTCTACATCGGTGGCGGTACGCCGACGATCCTGCTCGAGGAGCTGTGCGAGACGATCGATCTGGCGAGGCGTCTGTTCCCCGAGATCCGCGAAGTCTCCGCCGAGACCAGCCCGAACCACATCACGGACGCGACGATCGCGGCGCTCAAGTCGCGTGTGGATCGTTTCAGCGTGGGCGTGCAGAGCTTCGACGACACGCTGCTCCAGCAGATGGCTCGCTACGACAAGTACGGATGCGGCCAGCAGGTCTTCGAGCAGGTCCAGCGGGCGGTCGGACACTTCCACTCGCTCAATGTGGACATGATCTTCAACTTCCCGAGCCAGAGCCGGAAGATGCTCGAGCGCGACATCGAGATGGTTCGCGCCACCGGCGCCAACCAGACGACGTTCTACCCGCTCATGGCGTCGCCAAAGAACCGGCGCGAGCTCGCGCGCACGATCGGCGCGATCGACTACGCGCGTGAGGCCGAGTACTACCGCACCGTGTGCGACGGGCTGGCGCCGGAGTTCGAAGCGGCTTCGGCGTGGACCTTCTCGAAGGAGAAGGGCGGGATGATCGACGAGTACATTGTCGACTACGACGAATACGTCGGGCTGGGATCCGGCGCGCTTTCCTTCGTCGGCGGGCGCATCTACAACAACACGTTCTCGCTCTCTGACTATCGGGCACGGATCGCCGACGGTCGGACGGCGATCGCCCAGATGGGCCGCGCGTACGGCCCGAAGGCGCGCATGCGCTACCGGTTCGTGACCGACCTGTTCGGACTTCGGCTGGACAAGGAGCGGTTCCGTCGCGACTTCGGCGTGTCGGCCGACGCGGGCCTTTGGATGGAACTCGCGTTCCTGAAGATGGCAGGAGGCATTGCGACGAACACCGCCGAGGAGGTCACGCTGACGCCGAAGGGCCGGTATCTCCTCCTGGTGATGATGCGCGAGACGCTCGCCGCCTCCAACGACCATCGCGACCACCAGCGGGAGCTGCTGCCGGCCGAGGAGAAGCTGCTGCTCCAGGACGATGGACCGCTGCGCTGCGGCCCATCGGGCCACGAGCCGACGCCGGTCGTCGTTGCCCAATCCTCTGTCGAGGAGTTCTCGGTCGTCAGCTGATTCGCGGCGGGCGGAGACTCCGCGCTTGGCATAACAACGAGCGCAGAGGACAATCATGTCGCAGCATCCTATGCGCAGGCGAGCAGAGATTCCGCGGCCCGGGAGCATGCACGATGAGCGAATACGAGCCGATACGAGGCAAGTGCTTCTACTGGCGCGAGCATATGAACGATGACGACATCTACGACACTCGCGTGAAGAAGGGCCAGCGGCGCGTCGAGTGTTCGTGCTTCGTCGAGGGCGACCGGTGGGTCTACACCGAAGACGAGGTGCCGCGCGACTGCCCCGAGAACAAGCACTGCCGGTACTACATCCACTTCGAGTAGCGCTGTTCGACTCCGTGAGGCGGGGGCGACTACTCCGCGTGTCCCCTACATCGCTTCCTTGCTCGTTTCCTCGATGGCCTTGTCGATCTGGCGGCGCAACACGTCCGGAAGGCCGGGGATGTCGATGTTCACGAACCCGCGGGTGATCATCGAGACGGCCTCGTCCTTTGGAAGCCCGCGCGTCATGAGGTAGTAGATCTCCTCCGCTGCTATCGGCGATATCGCCGCTTCGTGCGAGAGCTCCGCTCCCGGCGCGCCTTCGCTCGCGAGGTCGGGGATCGCCCACTGTGTCGATTCCGGCGACTGCACGATGCCGCGGCAGTCGAGGTGCGCCTTGCAGTCGTTGGTGCGGCCGACAAGGCGGCCGCGCGAGGTCACGGTCGACCGGTCCATCGTGACGGTGCGTGCCACGGCCTCGCTTCGGGAGCCCTCGCCGATGAGCTGCGTTTCGCTGCCCAGGTCGATGATCGAGTCCTTGAGGCCGTAGACGATGGTGTTGAACACGGCGGTGGAGCGCTCGCCGACGAGCTTAGCGACCGGGAATGCCTGGATGGACTTCACCGGCGTGAGCAGCACGTAGTTGTTGATGTACACGCCGTCGTCATCCACGACCACAGCCGTGCGCGGGCGCACGCTGAAGTCCTCGGCCCAGTTGTGCACCATCGTGAAGGTGAGCTTTGCACCCTTGCCGATGTAGAACTCCGAGATGCCGGCGTGCAGGCCCTCCTTCACGTCGACATGCACGTTGCAGCCCGTTATGACGTTCGCTTCGGCGCCGTCCTCCACGATGATGATGTTGTGCACGTTCTGGCTGACGTTGCTCTCGCTCACGAACAGGCATGCCTGAATCGGCTTCTCGACCTTGCGGCCGGCCTTCACGCGGATGAAGTAGCCCTCGGTCTGGTGCAGCGCCACGATCGCCGTGTACTTGTCCTTGTCCGGCATCACCGCACGCCACCAGTACTTCTCGAGCATCTCCTCCGGCCATTTCCGGAGCGCCTCTTCGGTGCTCATGATCTCTATCGCGTCGTCGAAGGCCTTCTGAACGCGCTCGTAGATGGGCGTGCGGTCCATCTGGAAGTACGACCCGCTGCGCTCGGCCTCATCGGCCACGAACCCCGAGTGGATAACGGTCTCCTTGACCTGCTTCTTCAGCGATTCGAGCGTCTCGATCTTCTGCTGCTCGGAGACTGTGCGGAAGCGCCTGATGTCCACGTCCGGGCCGAGCGCCGCAGGCTTGTCGACGGCCGATTCGGCGGCGATGCGGATCTCGTCCAGGCGCGCCTGGAGTTCGGGCTTCAGAGACTCTGGCATAGCTTGCACCCCACACATGCGTCGTAGCCGTGGCTGGATATCTCCTCGATAAGATCGAGCGGGTTGCCCTTGCAGGCGAGCCGGCCGGCGTAGAGCACGTGCGCCACGTCGGCGTTGACGTATTCCAGGATGTGGCCGGTGTGCGTGATGATGAGCCCGGCGCGCTTGCGTTCCGCGATGCGCTCCTCGCTCTTGAGCAGCGTGTTCATCGCGCCGCCGACAACGGCGATGTTGTCCAGGTCCACGCCGCTTTCCGGCTCGTCGAACAGCGACAGCTCGGGCATCTGCGCTAGGAGTTGCGCCATCTCCGAGCGCTTGGCCTCGCCGCCGGAGAAGCCCATGTTCACGTCGCGCTCAAGCATGTGACCGAGGCTGAGGTCGTCGTCGAGGGCCGACACCTCCGCTCCCGAGAGCTCCCCGCCGGCGGCAACGTCGAGCATCTGCCGCAGCCGGACGCCGCGCACCGCGGGTGGGCGCTGGAACGCGATGCCGATGCCGAGGCGCGCCCGCTCGTCGATCTCAAGCCCGGCGAGGTCGGCGCCCTTGAAGCGGATACTGCCACGCGTGATGCGGTACCCCGGCATGCCCACGATCGTGTTGAGCAGCGTGGACTTGCCGCTGCCGTTCGGGCCGAGCAGAACATGAGTCTCGCCCTCGGCGATCTCGAGATCGACGCCGCGGAGTATCTCACGGTCGCCGACGGAGACGTGCAGGTCTTCGATCTCGAGCAGCACTGGCCGTTCCGGAGTCATCGGGTACCTCGATCCGTGCGGGTGAGCGGGTCTGAGACGTCATACTACCCCTTAGCGCTGGCGCATCGGCGGAACGCCGGTCATGCGCGCCGCCTCGTCCTCGAGAGCAGCTGCCACTTCGGCCACCGGCCTGTCGGTGGAGGCCGCGATCCGGGCCGCGTCGTCGCTCTCCACCCGGAGAACGCGACCGGCTCCTGGAAGGACCGCGACCTTGAAGCGCGCAGTGCCGAGCGAGGTCTCGATCTCGGCGACGTCGCGTTCTGCGACGCGGCGTTCGGCAGGCAGCAGCCGCACTCCGAGCGTGCCGGTTTCGGCCATCATGCGCTCGGCGAGGCCGGATGCTTCGGCTGCGGGCACGAGTGCCGATACGAGCACGGCGGCGCGGCCCTTCTTCATCACGATCGGCGTCTGCCAGACGTCGAGGGCCCCGGCCTGTCTCATCCGCTCGGCCGCGGTCGCGAGCTCTTCGGGCGTGAGGTGGTCGATGTTCGTCTCGAGAAGCACGACATCGTCGCGTCCCGGCTGTGCGGACTCGGAATCGCCGAGGAGAAGCATGCACACGTTGGGCACGCCGGTCTCGCGCGTGCCGCAGCCGATGCCCACGCGGCGGAGGGTCATCGGCGGGACCGCGCCGAAGCCGGTCGCGAACGTCGCAAGCAGCGCCGCGCCCGTCGGCGTCGTGAGCTCTCCGCGTGCCGATCCCGGGACTACGGGCATGCCGCGGAGGAGCAGCGCGGTTGCGGGCGCCGGTACGGGCAGATCGCCGTGAGCGGTCGCGACGACGCCGCTGCCGACGGCCACAGGGGATACCACGAGATCACGCACCCCGAGCTGGTGAAGTGCGAGCGAGACGCCGAGTATGTCGGCGATCGTGTCGGCGGCGCCCAGCTCGTGAAAGCGGACGTCTTCAGGCTCGATGCCGTGCACCTCCGCCTCGGCGCCCGCAAGGATGCCGAGCGCGTGCTGAGCGCCGTCGCGCACCTGTTCGGGCAGCGGGGCGGTCTCCAGCATCTCGTGCAGCTCCGGCCAATGTCGGGCAGGCGCGCCGTCCTCGGTCACTTGCACTCCGGTACCCGTGACGCCGCCCGAGACCAGCCGCTTCGCGGAAGCGCGCACGCGCTGCAGCCCCATCGCGCGAAGCGCCCCGGCAAGCACTTCGGGTTCGAAGCCGGCGTCGACGAGCGCGCCGAGCAGCTTGTCGCCGGACACGCCGGTGGAGCAGTCGAGGTAGGCGATCACGTTAGGCCTTGGCGACCATCTGGTTGATGCGGCTGGCCAGGGCTGCCGCGCCGAAGCCGTTGTCGATGTTGACAACCGCCATGCCTGACGCGCAGGCGTTCAGCATTCCGAGCAGAGCTGCGATTCCGCCGAGATTCGCGCCGTAGCCCACCGACGTCGGAACGGCGACCACCGGGCACGACACTAGGCCGGTGACAAGCGAGGGCAGGGCTCCCTCCATGCCCGCCACCGCGATGATCGCGTTGGCCTCGCGCAGGACGTCGATGTGCGCGAGCAGACGGTGCACGCCGGCGATGCCAACGTCGTAGAGGCGTGTGACCCGGTTGCCCATGACCTCCGCGGAGATCGCTGCCTCTTCGGCCACGTGCTGGTCGGCAGTGCCGCCCGTGGCGACCACGATGTGTCCGAGTGCGGGCCGCTCGGCCCGGCGGTCCACCAGGAGAATACGCGGCTCCTCGAAGTAGCGGGCGTCGGAGGCTACCTGCGCGACCTTCTGGAAGTGCGCGGCGCTCGCCCTCGTGCCCAAGAACACGTCACCGTGCTCGAGGATCTCGCGGGCTATGGACCGCACCTGCGACGGCGACTTGCCCTCGCACAAGACGACCTCGGCGAACCCGCAGCGAAGCGCACGGTGGTGGTCGACCTTCGCTTCTTCTATGTCGCCGAAGGGGAGTCTGGCAAGCGCGTCGAACGCATCTTGCGTGCTCGCCTCCCCGCGGGCGACCGATTCCAGCAGTTCTCGCAGCGTAGTTGGGTCCATTCGGCCCTCCTGCAGGGCATTTCGGCGGCGCTCGCATCGTACAAACCTTCGTGAAGGTTATACACTGTTCAGGCACGGCTGAGGGGAGTTGCCGCACGTGCGTTTCTCTGAAGTCATAGCGCACATGGATGTGCCGACGCGAATCATGGCGTCGGCACGCCTGCTGGCCAGCGTTGTGCTGTTCCTGGTGCCGTTCCCGATCGCGGCCGTAGGGCTCCGTATCCCGTTCGCGTACATGCTGGGCACCACGATCTTCGCTGCATGGACCCTTGTCTGGGTCGTGCGCACCGTCCGCGCTCCGGAGGGGCCGCTCGTAGCGATGCTGACCGCGACCGCAGTCGTCGACGCAGTAGCGTTGTGCTTGCTCACGCAGGCGACTTACGAGTTCCGGGACCCCTTCTTCGCGTGGTATATGGCCGAGGCGGCGTCGTTCTCGGTGATGCTCAAGCGGCGACACGCTTGGCTTCTGGGAGGGTTGCTCGGCTTCTCGTACTTCGCTGGCCACGTGCTCGGCGCGCACATGATGGGCAGTCTCGAGTACATCTTCGTCGTGCTCAACGTCGGTGTCCTGATGGCGGTCAGCTTCGCGGTGGCGCTCGTGCTCGGCGGCCACGAGCAGCGCCGTGCTGCCGCCGAGACGCATAGGGCCGAAGTCCTCAAACTCAACGACCAGCTTGAGCGCAGTGTCGCGGAACTCCGAGCGCTCACCGAGATCACAGAGCTCATCCACTCGACTCTCGAGGTCGAGAACGTCGGCCCCACGCTTCTCGATATCCTCGAGAAGGTGATCAACATACCGGCAGGCTCGCTATACGTGATCGACAAATCGAAGCAGGAGACGATCTTCACTGCGAGCAGTGTCGTCGGAGCGGCTTCAGCGCGCGCGTATTCCGGTCTCGAGCTTGCAGGCACCGTGTCTTCCGGGAACGCGGACGGCGCGCTGTCGTGCATAGAGTTGGTTGACCACAACCAGACCGTAGTGGTGTTCTGCGCGGAGACCGAGGCGGTCGAGAGCCTGCAGCCGGACGACCGTATCGTGCTGCAGGCGGTGGCCTCCGAACTCGTAGTGGCCGTCGAGAACTCGAGGCTGTACAGGCTCACCAAGCGCCTTGCGATCACCGACGAGCTCACCGATCTCCACAACTACCGCTACCTCCAGCAGCGGCTCGACGAGGAGATCGGACGCGCGGCGCGCTACAACAAGCGCCTGTCGCTGCTGATGCTTGATATCGATGACTTCAAGCACGTCAACGACACCCAGGGCCACCTGGTCGGCGACGCCGTGCTCGCCGAAGTCGCGCAGGTGCTGAAGAGCACCGTGCGTGAGGTCGACGTCGTGGCCCGCTACGGTGGTGAGGAGTTCACGATCATCCTCCCGGAAACCGACGCCTCGGGCGCGTTCATCGTTGCCGAGAAGATTCGCGAGGCCATCAGCATGCACCGCTTCCCGGACGCTGACGGCGGACGCCGCGTTCATCTGACGGTGAGCATCGGGCTTGCCAGCTACCCGGTGCATGCGCCTGACAAAGAGTCGCTGCTCCGCTCGGCGGACGATGCTGTCTACCATGCGAAAGAGACGGGCAAGGACCGCGTGCGTGCGCCGAGGCTGCGACTGCGACGGCTGCCCGCACAGTCCGAAGAGGTCGGGGGGTAGCCGAATGACCGAGATCGCGTACCTGGGGCCGGCAGGGACGTACAGCGAAGTGGCAGCTCTGTCGCTCGGCATCGATGACGTTCAGCCGCTGCCGTGCGTCAGCATCCCCGAGGTCTTCGAGGCCGTCGAGCGGGGCAAGGCAGTGCTCGGTGTGGTGCCCATCGAGAACTCGATCGAAGGCTCGGTCGTGGCCACGCTCGATGCGCTCGTCTTCGATACAACGCTCGAGATCCAGCGCGAACTGGTGCTGGACATACACTTCTCGCTCGTCGCAGCGCCCGGCACCAAGCTCGCGGGAATCACGAGCGTCGTTGCCCACCCGCAGGCGGGCGGACAGTGCCGGCGGTGGCTCGAACGGAACCTGCCCGGCCGCCCCGTGACCGCCGCGAACAGCAACGCCGAGGCGGTCCAGACCGCAGTCGCCAACCCTGGCGTCGCCGCACTCGGTCCGGTGCTCGCCGCGGAGATCTACGGCGCAGAGGTGATCGAAGATGGCGTGCAGGACTACGCCGGGAACCAGACGCGTTTCGTGGTGATCGGGCACGGCCTCCAGCCGCGTAGCGGGAAGGACAAGACCTCGCTCGCGCTGTTCATGAAGAAGGACAAGCCTGGCGCGCTGCTGATGATCCTCTCCGAGTTCGCGTACGCCGACATCAACCTCACGAAGATCCAGAGCCGGCCCACCAAGCGCCAGCTCGGCGACTACATGTTCTTCGTGGACCTCGAGGGGCATGTCGATGACCCCGAGGTTCGCCTGGCACTCGACTGTCTGCGCCTGAAGCTCCGCGAAGTGAAGGTCCTCGGCAGCTACCCCGTGGCGCGGTAGGAACCGAATGCCCCGCTACGTCGTCGACCTGCACAACCACACCCCCTTCATCCCGAGCGACTACCGTGGCGATCTTGCCACCACGCCCCGGCAGATCGTCGAGCGCGCGCTGGCATGCGGGATTGACGTATGGGGCATCGCCGACCACTGGAGTGTCGAGTACGGGCAGCTGGTCGTCGCGGCGGCCCAAGAGGTGTCCGCCGAGACCGGCCGCACGCTGTTCGTGGTTCCCGGGGCTGAGCTGCGCGTACGCCACGCGGGGGAAGAGACGCATCTGGTGGCGCTCTTCCCGCCCGGGGGCGAAACCGCGCGCTTCGACGCGCTGCTGGGCGCGCTCGGTCTGCGCGCGCCCGTAGCGCCGCTCGACGAACTGCCGTTCTTCGGCATCGACCGCGATCCGTGCGATGTCGCGCGGCTTGTCCACGACGCCGGCGGCCTCTGTCACCTCGGCCACGTGGATCGCACGTTCGGTGAGTACCGCTTCATCGATTCCGATCTCGTTCACCATCTGGCCGAGTGCGAGTACATCTCCGCAATCGAGCTCATCGACCACTCCAGCCGAGGCAACTTCCGGAACGGACTCGCCATCGCGCACATCGCCTCCTCCGATTCGCATTCGCTCGAGGAGATCGGCCGCCGCACGGCCACTCTCGAGATGCCGGAGCTCTCGTTCGAGGGGCTGCGAGCGGCGTTCCGCGCTGCGCGCATCACCGGGTAACCTCGGCGAGTCACCTGCTGCAGGCGATCGGCCTACTCTGCGGCCCGGAGGCCTCGCAGGTCTTCGGGCCGCGGCACGCCGAGGGCACGTACGCCCGTGATGCGGTCCGCGAGGAACGCCGAGCGGTCGGCGGCGTCGAGCGCAAGCGGCAGCACGTCGGTTCCGCGAAGCACGCCTAGCGACCCGCGCGAACACGTGGTCTCGCCGTAGGCTTGGACGTCGTCGGTGCCGGCCGCGCCTCCGGCGATCAGCAGCGGCACGGAGCCGCCTCCGTGGTAGAGCGGCCCCGCCGACGGAGTCTGATGGTCCGGGCACACCGCGACCACGATATCGCCGCGCTCCACGAGCGGCACGAGCGGCGCGAGAGCGCGGTCCACCGCGGCGACGATCTCGGTCTTGCGGGCCGGGTCCTTCTTGTGGCCCGCCATGTCGGTGCGCTTCGTGTGCAGGTGGACGAACTCGTAGCCCTCGGCGAGTAGCTCGAGCGTGGCCTCAACGCGTACGCGCACGTCGGCCTCGGCGTCGCTCGCTGTCCCGAATTCGCGGTGCTCCAGCCCGATGGCGGCGGCAAGCCCGCGGTAGAGCGGCCCGCTGCCTAGGCAGACGCCGCGCATGCCGAAGCGCGCGGTGAAGGGCGTGAACGTCGCTGGCGAGCCCGCCCACTTCGCGAGCATCGCGTCGAGCGGTCTTCCCGCGAGGACGGTGCGCGAGTGGCGGATCCACGCGTTGACCGCACGGGCGGTGCGCGAGGCGGCCTCGCGGTCGGGCGCCTCCTCGAGCGGCAGCACTTCGAGGACGGCGGCGTCGGCATGCAGCGGGTCGGCGTCGCTGACGTGGTGGGAGAGCGGCGCGCCGTCGGCAGAGTGCAGAAACAGCAAGCCCTGCAGCGCGCCGGTGTGCACGAAGCGCAAGTCCACGCCCGCAAGCTCGGCGTCGAGCGAGATGTTGCCGAGTCCGGCCTCGCCCGTGCGCGGGTCGGGGCGATCGTCGATCCAGAGCAGGCCGTCGCGCTCGCTCACGCCCGCGAGATTGGCGCGCAACACGACCTCGCCGGGGGCGGGAGGCATGTCCTCGCCGAGCGCTTCCAGCAGTCCGCGGCCCGGGAACTCGCTCTCGGCGTACCCGAAGAGCGCGAAGTGCGCTTGATGCGAGCTTGGGGCGAGGCCGGGGCCGACCGGATACAGCAGCCCGCAGCGGCCAAGAGTAGCGAGTGCATCCAGGTTCGGCGTTTCGGCGGCCTCGATCGGCGTGAGCCCGTCGAGAGAGGCGTGCTGGCGGTCGCCGGCGCCGTCGGGCACCACGAGTACGATTGGCCGTCGCGCGCCTTCGTATCCGCCCACGTTCACCTCCATGCCGCGCGTGCGCGCGCAGGACCACTGGGGCTAGTATGTCACAGGGGATGGGGGCGAATGTGCGGAGCGACGACGGGGGATCCGGCATGGCGGACAGATCGGTCGACGAGCAGAAAGCGCTCTCTCGCGAGCGATTCGCGCCGAGAGCCAGCGACTACCGCGAGAGCGCTCCTCACGCAGCGGGGCCCGACCTCGATCTCCTCGTCGCGTGGCTCGAGCCCAAGCCCGCCGAGCATGCGCTCGACGTTGCCACCGGCGGCGGGCACGTGGCGCTCGCGCTCGCGCGCACCGGCGCTGATGTGGACGCGTGCGATCTCACGCCCGAGATGTTGGACGCGGCTGCCGCACTGCTCGCCGCCAACGACTGCACCGCTGCCTTCGCAGTCGGCGAGGCCGACGCTCTGCCGTACGCGGACGCCAGCTTCGACATCGTCGCCTGCCGAATCGCCGCACACCACTTCCCCGACGCGCCGGCGTTCTTCGCCGAGGTCATGCGCGTGCTCAAGCCCGGCGGGCGATTCGGCTTTCAGGACCAGACGCTACCGCCGGAGCCTACGTCGGCGGTGTTCAACGACACGTTCGAGCGCGTGCGGGACGCGAGTCACAACCAGTCGTACAGCAAGGAGGGCTGGATCACGCTGATCGAGCGCGCCGGTCTGCACGTCGAGCGGCACGAGCTTGTGGACAAGCAGCTCGATTTCGCCGAGTGGACGCAACGCCAGGGCTGCGATGACGCGTGTATCGGAGAGTTGTGCCAGATGATGGACGAGGCGCCGGCCGGCATGCGCCGCTGGCTCGAGCCCGAGTGGGAGGACGGCGAGCTTGTCGCGTTCCGCAACCGGCACCTGGTGGTGCTCGCACGTAAGCCGTGATGTCTTCCGTATGGAGGAGGGGCGATGTTCAAGGAGTTCAAGGAGTTTGCCATCAAGGGCAACATGATCGACCTCGCCATCGGTGTGATCATGGGCGGCGCATTCGGCGGCGTCGTGAACTCGCTGGTGAAGGACGTCATCATGCCGCCAGTCGGCGCGCTGCTCGGCGGAGTCGACTTCGCGAGCAAGATGTGGGTCATCAAAGAGGGCGTCACCGCGGCGCCCTACGCGACGCCCGCGGCAGCGGCCGAGGCCGGCGCGGTGGTCATGAGCTACGGTGCGTTCATCAACACCATCATCAACTTCTTGATTGTGGCGTTTGCGATCTTCATGGTCGTGAAGGTCATGAACCGGCTTCGCAGGCAGGAGGAGGAAGCGGCCACTGTCAAGGAGTGCCAGTACTGCAAGTCCGAGATCGCGCTCGAGGCCTCTCGCTGCCCGGCGTGCACGAGCGAGCTGTAGCGGCGTAGCGTTCTAGCGCACTAGGATTGCGCGGTCGCCAAGACCCACGCGCTGCGCGAGGTCGTACAGGCGCTCGTCTGCCGTGGCGAGCGTGGCGTCGTTCTGGACGGCCGCCGCAATGTAGTAGCAGTCGTAGACCGGGTGGTCGAACTCGAGGGCGAGCGACAGCGCGGTGGGCGTCATGTCTTCGAGGTCGTCCGCCTCCATCGGAAGTGCGAAGATGCCGGCCAACCTGGCCATCACGGCATCACTCGAAGCCAGGCGCCGGTGAGCGCGCCTCCACAGGGCATTAGCGCATTCGGCGTAGACGTGCGCGGGAGCCACCAACAACGGGGCTTCGCGTATCAGCCGAGTGGCCGCCTCGGAGCCGCGCTCGATCACAACCGTCTTGATCAGAACCGATGCGTCCGGGACGACCGCATTCATCTAGTATCGCGATCTTCGCGAATGAGTTCCGTGCTGTCAGCGAGCGGTCCCCATTCCTTGGACTCTTCTCGCAGTTCGTCCGCGAGCTTCAACCACTCGCTCTTCGTCAGCCGCGTGCCCGACTCTAGGACTGCCAGTGCCTCCTTCTGCGCCGAGCGGTCATTGCGCTGCGCTTGCGCCTTCAGGCGTTCCATCAGGGTTGCGGGGACGTTGCGAACCAGCAGGTCGGCCATGATGTCACGACTCCTTGCGGCGACCGATGATTGCATAATGATAGCACCTCCTTCTGCGAGCCGGCGAGTGCAGCATTGCAGATGGAGTGCAATCGGAGTCGAACGCGAGCCGAACCGGAGTGAAACGGGCTGTTCTTACCCCTCGAGCACGCGCCGCACGACGGCGTTGAATTCGGTCGCCGGCGCCCCGTCGCGCTCGGCGCGCCACGCGTCGATCACCGCGCGCCCGACAGGCTCGAAGTACCCGGCAAGGTAGCGCGAATAGCCGGCCTCGTCGTAGTTGACGCTGCCGTCGAAGTCCATGTAGTTGCCGGAGAGCTGACAGCCTAGCTGCTCGGCATCGTCATTCCAGAGGCTGCCGACGAGTTCGGCGATCTCGGCGCCGGAAGCAGCGCGCACCGGCTGCAGCAGCTCTACGCCCGCGTGCGCCATCACGCGCGTGGCCGCGTCGATGCTCGCAGGCGTCTGCGAGAGCTTGATGCGGCCGTCGTGCGAGTCGCGCTCGCCCGAGATCACGGGCGCGTTTCCGTGCGACCACGCGAGCGGCACGCGCAGGAGGTGCAGGTAGAGGTGACAGGCGAGGCACGGCGAGCACACGCCGAACCGCTGCAGCAGCTCGCCGGCGGGCCGCGCGTTCATCGCGGACCAGAGCGCGGTGTCCGAAAGCGCAACCGGATCGCGGACGTCTACACGCTCGCCGAGGATCGCTCGCAGGACATCGACGGCGCGCAGCGGCGCTTCGCGGTCGCCGGTCTCTGTGCCCGTGAACGCGATCGTGGGCACGAGCGTGCGGAACCTGTGCTCGCGCGCGGCGAGCACAGCTGCGGCGACGCTGTCACGTCCGGCGATCTCGACGATTGCGGCGGAATGGTCCATGCGGAGAATGTACCCGAGGCACTCGGCTACTCCATCCGCTCCGCGGTGAACTCCCACCTGCCGGTGTAGAGGTGGCCGTCTGCGTCCGAGTCGATCGACGCTTCGAACTCGCCCGAGAAGTGGTCGTCGTCCTGCTGCACGGCGTTGATCAGCATCGTGCTCGTCCAGCTGGCGCCGTCCTCGTCGGTGTACTGGGCGAGCCCCTCGTACACCCACTGCGTGTCGCCGCGCGGCTTGAGGACGCCGGTGTAGAGGTTGTCCACGGTCTGCATCTGCATCTCGGCGCCATTCACCGTGCACTCCCACTGTGCGCTCGGCTTGTCGCCGAGGAACCAGAACTCCTCGTTGTCGATGTCGATGAGCGTGGTCTCAGAGGCCCAGCGGCCGTTGAGGTGGGAGAAGTCGACGTCCTCGACGGGTCCCTCGGCTTCGTCGCGGACCCGGACCGGAGGGGGTTGGGTCCTCTCAGGACCGGAATCCGTGACGAAGCAGCCGAAAGAGAAGGCGGCGAGAGCGAGCGCGAGAAGGACGAACAGCAGACGACGACGCGGCATGGCGAACACCCCCTGCGGGAGTGTGTACCCGCAGTCATGCGAGTGCGCTACTCAGCTCATGAAGTCGACGTCCTCATACTCCACGGCGGCGCCGCACTTTGCGCAGCAGGCCGAGCTTTCGATTGAGTCCGAGTGCGGCTCCACGGTCGCGCGGCTGGCGCCATCGTCACTTAGCCGCGCCTGGTAGTGCTCGGTGTATGTAAGCGAGTTGTTGACGTGGAGGTCGGCTCCACACTTCAAGCACCGCATCCGGCACCTCCGAGTTGTCCAGGGTCGTGTTCGGATGATCCCCAAGTCGGGTTCCCCCTGTCGCAGCGGCGTGCGGCTAAGTGACATACTTGCAGCAGGTCGAGTTGGCTCGGGCGGGGGGTGCGCGTGGATACACGTCTGCGAATGCACGAGACATTCCGGCAGCCAAACGAGGGCAAGCTCCGGGAGCGAATCGGCGACTTCCGCAACATTTTCGCGGTGACGTATGGAGGAGGACGCCTTGTTTCGCTTGAGGCTGGCATCAATCCGATAGCTGCCGTTTCGGTTGGTGAGCAGGTGCGTTGTCCGGCGATCCTCATTCGATCAAGCCCCTGGAAGGCCGGAAGCGCGTCGACGCCGTGGCACGACGTGTTCGACCTGGATCACGGTTACGTGCGCTACTTTGGGGATCACAAGGCCGTTACGTCCAAACCCCTCGGAGAGACCCGAGGGAATGCCGCCCTCTATCGCGAGCTGCAGCTACACCAGAGTGCATCGATCTTCGACAGGGCTCGCGCTACGCCCCTCGTCATCTTCCGAGCGGTAACGGTTGCGGGAGTCCAGAAGGGCCACCTTGAGTTCTGCGGTCTGGGCGTGATTGAACAGGCTCAGCTCATTGTGCAGTGGGACGAACGCGAGAAGCGCTCGTATCCAAACTACGTATTCGACGTCGCATTGCTCGATCTGGCAGCGGAGGACGAGACGCTCGATTGGGCGTGGATCAACGCGCGTCGCGACTCGACGCGCACTGACTCAGAGGTTCTGCGAATGGCGCCACTGAGTTGGCAAACGTGGGTGCGTGAGGGCAACACAGCGCTTCGTCGTATCCGGCGCCAGGTGGCCCGAAACCGAATCATGACGCAGGCAGAACAACTGCCGGCCCCATCATCGCCGGAAGGCCAAGTCCTGGACGCGGTCTACCGAGCATTTGATGGCAGGAAAGCCACATTCGAGTCTCTGGCGTCTGCCGTCGCCGGCCGGGTGATAGGCGCCGGGACCGGAAGGTATCATGAGGGGTGGTTGACGCAACCGAGCAGTGACAGGGGGATCGATTTCGTAGGACGCCTCGATGCGGGAAGCGAGGACGCCTCGACTCACCTGGTCGTACTTGGGCAGGCGAAGTGCATCAAGCCAACAAGCAGCGTCTCGGCTGAACAGCTCTCCCGCGTGGTTGCTCGACTGAAGCGAGGGTGGATTGGCGCCTACGTGACCACCGGCACGTACAGCAAAGGCGCTCAGCTTGAGATGATAGAGGACGACTACCCCGTGGTGCTTGTACATGGGCTTCGACTTGCCAAGGAAGTTCGACTCATGGCGTACGAGAACTACGGGGGCGATGTCAGCGTGCTTCTGCGGTCCGCGGTCGAACAGCATCCGCAGCTTGTCGCGCATCGCCGTCCTGAAGAGGTTCTTCTGATCTAGGGCTCACGCTTCGGCGGAGGCTCCGCGCGAGGTCGATTGGGGTCCCCCACAAGGCCGGGAGATCTGGTAGCGGCATTGTCCTAGTCTCCCCGGGTACACACTCCTTCGGAGGGCACCCGCGATGTTCGCCATCACCACCGAGCGCGTCCCCATCCTCGTGTGGGGTGAGTCGGCCGACGAGGCCACGCTGGCGCAGACGCGCAATCTCGCCAACCTGCCGTTCGCGTTCCGTCACATCGCGCTCATGCCCGACGCGCACGTGGGCTACGGCATGCCCATCGGCGGCGTGCTCGCCACCCTCGGGCAGGTGATCCCGCACGCGGTCGGCCTCGACATCGGCTGCGGCGTGCGGGCATGGCGCACGAACATCCCGGTCGCCGACCTGAAGCAGCATCGCGAGGCGGTGCTCCACCAGATCCAGCGCGACGTGCCGCAGGGCTTCGACTGGCACAAGGCGAGCCAGACGCACCGCACGGATCTCTTCGACAGCGTGCCCGACGTCCCCGTGCTGCACGACGAGATCGAGAAGGCCGAACGGCAAGTGGGCTCACTCGGCGGGGGCAATCACTTCATCGAGCTGCAGGCCGATTCGGACGGCGTGGCGTGGGTGATGGTGCACACCGGCTCGCGCAACGTGGGCAAGCAGATGGCCGAGCACTACGACCGTCTCGCGCGCGACGTGAATCGCGACCAGGGCTCGCCGGTGCCGCTCGAATGGGGCCTCGCGCACCTCGGCACCGACACGCCGGCGGGGCGGGAGTACCTCGCTGTGATGGGCTGGTGCCTCAGCTTCGCGCGAGAGAGCCGCCGGCTGATCGCCGAGGCGGCGCAGCAGGCGCTCTCGCGGCTCTTCCCCAGTGCCACGCCCGACCCGCAGACCGACATCCACCACAACTACGCGGCGGTCGAGACGCACTTCGGCACCGAAGTCGTCGTGCATCGCAAGGGCGCGGTGCACGCGGTGGGCACCGTGCTCGTCCCCGGCTCGATGGGCACGGCCTCGTACGTGGCCGAAGGCCTCGGCAACCCGGACTCGTTCGAATCGTGCAGCCACGGCGCCGGACGCGCGATGGGGCGCAAGGCCGCCCTGCGCGCGCTCCCGCGCGACCGCGTGCTTCGCGAGCTCGAGGAACTCGACGTCGCACTCGCCAAGACGCACAAGGGCGACGTGGCCGAGGAGGCGCCCGAGGCCTACAAGGACATCGAGGACGTCATGCGATGGCAGCGCGATCTCGTGGAGCCGCGCGTGCGGCTGATTCCGTTCGGCGTGGTGAAGGGCTGAAACGCCCCTCACGTGTTCAGCTCCGCGCAAGATTCTGGTCGAATCCTGTTGAAGCGTACCCGGCACAATCGGGTGCGGAGGTGCGCGCATGGGTTATACTTTCGGTATGAAGACCGCAATCTCAATACCCGACGAGCTATTCGCGGCAGCGGATGCGCTGGCGCGCGAGCTCGGCCAGTCACGGAGCCACCTCTACGCGCAGGCGGTGCGCGAGTATCTCGCGCGCCACTCCTCTGACGGCATCACCGAGGCGCTCGACGCTGTGTGGACTGACGTTGCCGACGAGGACCGGTCCTTCATCGCCGAGGCTGCCCGGCGTACGCTCGAACGGACCGAGTGGTGATCGCACAAGGCGAGGTCTGGTGGGCCGACATCGGGCAGCCCGTGGGATCGGCGCCCGGACTCCGTCGGCCCGTGGTGATCGTGCAGAGCGACTCGTTCAACCGCAGCCAGATTGGCACGGTCGTGTGCGTTCCGCTCACGAGCAACCTGCGCTGGGCCGACGCTCCGGGAAACGTCGTGCTCGACGTGTCGATGACAGGCCTGCCGAAGTCCTCGGTGGCGAACGTATCGCAGGTGACCACGCTCGACCGGTCGCAGCTCGCCGAGCGCGTCGGCGTTCTTCCGGGGCACAAGCTCGACCTCGTGCTCTACGGCATCGATATCGTCCTCGGGAGGTAGCCGCTCTGCCGCATCCTCGGGTACGTTCTCCTCAGGAGGCCGTACCCATGCCGCTTCGTCTCCGCACCAGTCTTGCGCACCCGTGGATCATCACCCACGGCGAGGCCGACGCGGTGCAGCACCGGCTGGCGAGCGCGGTCGAGTTGCGGCCGATGCCCGTCGACGGTCCCGGCAGCCCGAAGCTCGCCGCAGGCGTGGACGTCGCCTACACCAAGGACGGCACGCACGCATGGGCGGTGGCGGTGGTGATGGACCGTCAGTTCCGTACGCTCGCCACTTCGGTGGTGGAGGGCGAGCCCGACATCCCGTACAAGCGTGGGTACCTGGGGTTCCGTGAGGGCAGGCTGACCATCGAGGTCCTCATGAGCCTCGGCATCGAGCCCGATCTCGTGTTCTGCGACGGTCACGGCGTGGTCCACGAGCGGGGCTGTGGGCTCGCGTCGCACGTGGGCGTGCTGCTCGGCGTGCCGACCGTCGGCGTGCCGAAGACGCCGTTTCACAGCGTCGACCACCCGCCCGGCCCGCGTCGCGGCGACTTCTACGTCCTCACGAAGGAGTGGGGCGCGCAAGGCGCGTCGGTGCGGCTCAAGGCCGGCTCGAAGCAGGTGTACATCTCGCCGGGTCACCTCACCGATCTCGACAGCGCGCTGGCGCTCGCGCTGGCGTGGTCGAGCGGACGCCATCGCGTGCCTGACCCGCTCTCGGCCGCGCACACTCTCGGCGTGAAGACGCGGAGCGCGGCGAGCTAGACCAGCCCGGCTCCCAACAGCGCCCTGAGATCCTCGATCGCCTGCGCGCGCTCGTCGCCCTCGAGCGCATCGAGCCGCTTGAGCGCGATGATCACGCCGTGATAGGCGTCGCGGTACGACCGCAGCACCGAGGCGCCCGCGCGCTTCTTCGGCACGAAGGCCGCCAGGTCCTCCGAGAGCTTGTGCTTTGCGGCCGTCTTGCGCGCCTGCGCGAGCGCACGCCCGGTAGGCGGGTGCCATGGCTCGAGTGTCTGCATCACGAGCGAGAGCGCAGCCGCACCGGCTATGTCGCTCGCATCCTGCCCACCGAAGATGGCGAGGGCGATAGCGGGATCCAGGGACGGGTCTCGGCTCATCGGGGCGGCTCCCAACCTTCGGCACGCTTGAGCGCAAGCCCCTCCCAGAGGTAGAGCGACGCGCAGGTGCGATACGGCGCCCACGCTTCGCCCACGCGCGCGATGCCATTACGACTGTCCTCGCCGTCGAGCCGGTATAGCCACGCAACCGCCGAGCGCAGCGCGCCGTCGTCGATGGCGAGCACGTCCGGGCGGCCGAGCGAGAAGATCAGGAACATCTCAGCGGTCCAGCGGCCGATGCCCTTCACCACCGTGAGTTCGGCGATGACATCGTCGTCGGGCAGGGTGGCGATGCGGTCGAGGTCGAGCGAGCCGTCGGCCACGCGCGCGGCGAGGTCGCGGAGGAACGAGGCCTTGCTCCCGGAGAGGCCGGCGCCGCGGAGCGTCGTGTCTTCGGCGCCAAGGATGTGGGCTGGCGCAACGTCCCCGCCGAGCGCGGCGACGAGCCGGTTCCAGATCGTGGCGGCGGACTTGTCGGAGAGTTGCTGCGCGACGATCGCACTCGCGAGCGAGGAGTACAGGTCCGTCTCGAGCCGCTGCTCGATCGGCCCGACGCGTGCGACCAGCGCGCCGAGCGTGGCGTCGACCGCCGACAAGTGGCGCACTTCGGCAGAATCTAGCGTGTAGGCGAGCGTCTTCGGCATGCGGCGATTGTAGCGCGAGGCTAGCCGCTCGATTCGATCCAGAGGACTTCGATTCCGGCCGCCTCAGCGACCTCGCGCTGCCGCGCATCGGCGGTGACGAGCGCGGCGTCTTCGGAGAGCGCGAGGGCGACGTACAGGCAGTCGTAGGTCGGATGCGAGTACTCGAGTGCTAGCCGAAGCGCCGCGGAGGCGAGATCACCGGCGTCCGCCGTCTCGAACGACAGACTCTCCCAGGCGTGGAATGCCTCGGCGGCAGCAACAGGATCGGCCCCTGAGCGCATGACTCGCTTCCAGAGCACGTTCGCCACCTCAATCGAGGTCCAATCGAGGATGAGATGCCGGGACGGGGCGCGGAAATGGCCCAGCGCTGTCGGTGACCCTGGCTCATCTACTACCAGCTTCACTGCTGCGCTGGCATCCCACACGGTGCTACTCACCGGCTGTCCCTGTCCTCGCGGATCAGGGGCGTCGAATCGTCATCGAAGTGCGGCAGTCTGTCGCGCATGCGCTCCAGCAGCTCGAGAGACTCCTCCTTGCTCAGGCGCACCGACTTCTTCAGCGTCTGTTTGATCTCGGCCTGCAGCGACCTCCCATGCTGCTCGGCGCGCGAGCGCAGCTGGTCCAGCACGTGCTGGTCGATGTCGCGGATGAGGAAGTCCGTCACGGCACTCGGCCTCCTTCGCCGAAGTGGTATCGAAATGATACTACCCACCGGCGCCTCCTCTCACAACACCGCCCCTTCTGCGCGCACCGCTGCACACCTCGGCTATACTCGCAGGCGAAGTGAAACGCGCGATCACCGGCATCTGAACGCCATCCAACCGCTGCTGCCCCGGAGGCCCGCATGCTCGACGGCCGCTATCTCCGCGACAACCTCGAGGCCGTCCGTGCCGCTCTTGGAGCGCGCGCGGGCGGCTGGGAATTCGACCGCTTCGTGCAGCTTGATGACGAGCGTCGGCGACTCATCAGCGAGGTTGAGAGCCGGCAGGCCGAGCGCAACGAGACCGCAAAGCGCATCGGCGAGCTGATGAAGGCCGGGCAGAGGGATGAGGCCGAGGCCGCCAAGGAACGCGCCCGCGTGATCAACGACGAGATCGCCTCTCTCGACGGGTCACTCGCGCAGGCCGAGGCCGACGTGCGCGAGATGCTGCTGACGATTCCGAACGTCCCCGACGCGAGCGTGCCGGTCGGCGCCGACGAGAACGACAACGTCGAGACTCACCGGTGGGGCACGCCGCCGGAGTTCGGCTTCGAGCCGCAGGCGCACTGGGACCTCGGTCCGGCACTCGGCGCGATCGACTTCGAACGAGGCGTGAAGCTCGCCAAGAGCCGCTTCGTCGTTCTCGGCCGCGACGGCGCGCGCCTCAACCGCGCGCTCATCAACTTCATGCTCGACACGCACGGCTCGCGCGGCTACCGCGAGTGGTCTGTGCCGACGATGGCCAATGCCGACACGCTCCTCGGCACGGGGCAGCTGCCCAAGTTCGCCGACGACCTCTTCCACACCGACGAGGGCCTGTACCTCATCCCTACCGCCGAGGTGCAGCTCACGAACCTGCACCGCGATGAAGTGCTCGAAGCGGCTGAGCTGCCGCTTCGATACTGCGCGTACACGCCGTGCTTCCGCGAGGAGGCGGGCGCTGCCGGGCGCGACACGCGCGGCATGATCCGCGTTCATCAGTTCGACAAGGTGGAACTGGTGAAGTTCGCCACGCCCGAGACGTCGATGGACGCGCTCGATGGGATGGTCGCCGACGCCGAGTTCATCTTGCAGCAGCTTGGCATCGCTCATCGCACGATCGTGCTCTGCACCGGCGACATGGGATTCGGCGCCGCCAAGACCTACGACATCGAGGTGTGGCTGCCGAGTTACGGCGGCTACAAGGAGATCTCCAGCTGCTCCAACTGCACTGACTTCCAGGCGCGCCGCGCGAACATCAAGTACCGCTCGCCCGGCGAGTTCAAGGGCTCGCGCTTCGTGCACACCCTCAATGGGAGCGGGCTGGCGGTCGGGCGCACGCTCGTGGCGGTGCTCGAGAACTACCAGCAGGCCGATGGCTCCGTGGTGGTGCCCGAAGTGCTTCGGCCGTACATGGGCGGCCAGGACGTGATCCGGGCGGAAGCGCGATGAGGCGCGGAGTTCTTCTGGCGCTCGTGCTCGCGCTCGGACTCGCGCTCGCTGGGTGCGAATCGGCGACGACGGATGAGAGCGACGACACCGCGGCGACGGGCGAGACCTCGGCCCCCGTATCGCTCGAGGGTCTAGACGCTATCTCCACGGACGGCGCGAACGAATCGGCGGCGCTTGCGGCGGCAGAGAAGGCGTTCGCGGCCGAACGCACGAAGGACCGCTGGTCAGGCGTAGACTTCGACGCGCTCGCGAGTGCGGGTCCCAGGCTCGTGGCGTACCTGGTGGAAGTGGAGATGAACGGTCAGGTCGCCCTCTTCGAGGTGCGCGCCGACGGCATCGCACACAACATCTACGGCTACCAGCGCGCATTCGACAGTGGCTCGACTATCTGGTCGCCGAAGGACGCACAGACTGCCACGGCACCGGTGAGTCCCGGGGAGACGGTAGCGGTAGCAGCAGTGGATGCCGCGATGCGGGACGCATTCCCGGAGACCCCGTTTGCTGTTGTCATCCACGGGTACCGGTTCGTGTACGTTGCGGAGGGCCTGCGCCTGTTCACTCTCGAGATCGCGCCGGACGGGACGCTGCTGACGGTCAGCGGGTAGAGTCGCGCGGCGCCGGATGGTTGCCCGGGCTACGCAGTTCCCGTGAGACCGGCGAAGCTCGAAGGGATGTGGTTCACTGCCCCGACGGCCGAGAACTTGTCGGTGGCTACCTGCGCGAGCGTGATCGACTCGAGGTGCAGCCACACCATAGCATCCAGTTCTCCCCACATCCGGTGTGCGCCGCAGTGGGACGACCGACCGCAGCTCTCGGGTTCACTCGTGCATGGTGACAAGAAGAAGTCGGGCTCGCACGTGCGGATGATCTCAGCCATCGTGATCTCGGTGGCAGGCTCCGCCAGGGACAGCAGATGGTTTCGGTAGCCTCCAGCAATCACCATCCCGGCATCGACCAGGAACTGGACGATCGACGTGCCGAAGCATTCGGGCACGTCGGCCAGCTCGCACAGATCGCGCGTCGACAGCGTTGCCTCGGCGGGCAGCTGCGCCAGCTCGTACATGAGGCGAACCGCATAGTCGGTCCGTCGCGTGATAGGCATGCTTCCCCCACACCTTCCATGCCACGTCTCACGCCGCGTACCCCGGCGCGAGACGCCAGGAATACTAGCAGGTTTCGAGGCGGAAGTGGGGCAGTCCTGCCTTGTTGTGGCTACTAGCCGCTGAACGGCGCCTCAGAGAGTGTGAGCGGCGTCACTGTTCGGGTGCCGAAGGGAAGCCGGGGAGTCTCTAGTGATGAAGGCGGTTCAGGTATCCGGCGGCGAGCGTGACCGCCTCTTCCGGCGACGCCGCGTCGAGCAGCTTGCCGGGCTCTGAGGCCCGCATGGCCGCGCCCGGGTCCCAGCCGAGCACGATGACCGTTCTGCCCGCCTTCAGCGCGAGTGCCACCTCGGAGAGCGTGCCCGAACCGCCGGGAAGCGCGATCACCAGATCGCTTGAGAGCACGTTGATCGCGTTGCGCGCATCTCCCATGCCGGTCCGGATGGCCACGTCGACGTACTGGCTGCATTCGGCGCCGTCGTCGCTCTTGAGCACGCCGACTACCAGCCCGCCCGCCTCACGCGCGCCCTGAGACACCGCGTCCATCACGCCCGATGCCGTACCGCCCGTGAGCAGCACCCACCCGTGTTCCGCCACAAGCCTGCCGAGTTCGAGTGCGCGCTTGTGGTCCGCCCCGTCAAGCGGACGGCCAGAGCCCATCACGCCGATGATCGTTCGCATTCGCCGTACTCCCGGCTAGCGGAGCGCCTCCACCTCGCCAAGCGTGATGTCGCCGTCGTAGGTGTCCCACTCCTCGGTGTCCTGGTCCATGCGCCAGACCTCGATGTTCACCGTCTGCCCGGGTTCCTTCGTGCGGATCTTGCCTGCAAGATCGAGCTGCGTGGTGATGGTCTCGCCGTCTACCGCGATGATGATGTCGCCGGGCTGCAGACCGCCTTCCTCGGCGGGCGAGCCCTCATCGATGGTATCCACGAACGCGCCGGACTCGACCGGGAGTTCGTACACATCCGCTGTGACCAGGTCGATGGTGACCGTGTTCGCACCGAGATACGGGTTGAACGAACGCCCGTACGCGATGAGGTCCTCGATGATGCCTTTGGCCACACCGATGGGGATGCAGAAGTTGAGTCCCTGCGTTCCGAAGTCACCGAGGCCGGCCGAGGGGATGCCGACCCACTCGCCGTTGGCGTTCACGAGCGCGCCGCCCGAGTTGCCGTGGTTGACCGCTGCATCGACCTGGATTGCCGCCGCGAGCTGAGCCAACTCGTCCTCGCCGGCCTGCTCGCCGGTGAACAGCTCCTGGCCGAACGTGCGGCCTACGGCCGACACGATGCCGCTCGAGACGGAGATGCCGATGCCGATCGGGTTGCCGATCACCACCACCGGATCGCCCGGTTTGAGGTCGTCGGAGGAGCCGACCTCGATCGGGGTCAGGCCTTCGCGTTCGACTTTGATGACGGCGATGTCGTTTACGGCGTCTCGCCCGACGATGCGGGCCGGTACGTTCTCGGCGCCGAGCTGCACGAGGACCTCATCGACGGGCGTCATGAGGTCGTTCTCCGTGACGACGTGGTTGTTCGTGACGATGTAGCCGTCCTCGCTGATGATCACGCCGCTGCCCGTGGCCTCGGGTGAGGAGGTCGCGTAGCCGGTGTTGGGGTCCACTAGTTCGGAGCCGGCGATGATCGACACCACCGACGGGGCCGCCTTCTCGGCAGCCACACGCGCCCACGTGGCGTCGCCGATGCCGGCCAGTGAGTCAGTTCCGCCGTCCGAACTGCCGAGCGCGCCGAAGAGGGTGAAGGTGAGCGCCACCGCACACCCTCCGACGATGCCACTGACAAGCGCGGCAACGATGACCGGAAGCCACTTGTTCGCCGGCTTCTCCTGCCCGGTAGCGGGATCGATCGCCATTGCCGAACGCCCTCCCTTGGTCTCGTGGTCGTGCCAGGTTGCCGGCTCAGCCGGCGCGCGGATTCGCTACTCGGTATCGCTCATGTCCGAAACGTACCAGGCTCCGCTGTCTTCGATCACGACGGCCGCGGCGTTTGACTGCGTCGCATCAGACCAGGTCATCGTGAACAGAACCACGACGCTGCTGTCGTCCTGCACATCGGCTCCGAGGAACTCCCAGTCCGTGAACTCGCCCGTGAACACGCTGAGGTCGTAGTCGGACATCGGTGGCGTCGAAACCGCGTACGCGTCGTCGATCCGGCCTTCCATCATGGCCAACAGGAGCGCGTTCACGGCAGTCGCAGCGCCCTCTTCGGGTGTGGAGGCCGTGGTCGTATCGGCTGTCGTATCGGTGCCTTCCTCAACGGCTATCTGGCTCATGTCGACGGTGTACACGTCGGTCACGAACCACTCACCGTCGCGCTTCTCGAGAATCACGCCCTTGTCGTATGTCGTCTCGTCCGGGGTGATGTAGTATTCCTCCTTCTCGCCCTCGATGACTATCTCGAGGTACCACCAGTCGGCGCCACGGTAGTACTGATCGGCGACGTCCGTCAGAGCATCCATCGAGTCCGAGAACCCCTGCTCCGGGTGGATCACGATCTTGCCGCGCTCGCCTTCGGCCTCGACGACGATGGTGTCGCTATCGGCCGAGGTCGTATCGGTGGTGTCATCCGTCGGGATGAGGAAGAGAGTGATGCAGCAGCCGAGCAGGCAGAGGGCGAGCACTCCGGCCGCGATGCCGATGATGAGGCCCGTCTTCTTCTTGGGGGGAGGCGGCGGCGGTGTCTCCGCCGCCGGCCCGGCCGCGACGGCGTCGTGCGGCAGATGCGCGCCGCAGTCGCCGCAGAACTCCTTGCCGTCAGGGTTCAGCGCGCCGCAAGCAGGGCAGTTCATCTCGTCTCCTCCCAGAGACTGGCGTACGTAGAGCGTATTCCCGAACCGCGCGTGCGTCCATGCGGATGCTGGCGGCTACGGCCCGGTGCCGATGCTGGTGATCCGCCAGGGTTCACCGGCATCTCGGCCGACGTAGAGAAAGAGATACCGTCCGCCTGGCGGCCCGAGAGGCCCGCTGTTCCAAACGGAGTGGTACTCGGCCACCAACTGCCGTTCCTCGGCGTACTCGCGGCCGAGCACTATCTCGGCGGGCTGTGTCACCTGCAGATCGTGCGAGAGGAACGCGTCATCGGTCAGGCCGCGCACCGCGTTCGGAGCGTGGTACAGCTCTCGCAGCTCGGGCGAGAGCGCCTGCTCGGCGATCGCGCGATAGCCCCAGCGCTGGGCCTCGTAGTACGCGCCGACCACTGCCCGCGGGTCGTCGTCGGCGAACCGCGGCAGGAACACCGCCACGCCGATCGCCTGGTACGCGAGCGCGGCTATCAGGGCGACGATTGCCGCGATACCCGCTCGCCGCCACACTCCCATCGCGGTCATTTCGCGATCTCGGCGAAGTGAGCCTCGTACCGGCCACCGCCGGCCTTGGCGAACGTCTCGTACGGCGGGATCTCATACACTCGCAAGCGGTTGTCGAGGAAGTCGCTGAAGATGAGCAGCTTCCCGTCATCGGAGACGTCGAGCGCGGTGGGCTGGTTGCCCGCGATGAGCGCGTCCAGAGGCGCCCCTGTGGCCGTGTCGAACACGAGGATCGAGCCCCATTCGGGCCCGGGGATGTAGTACGACTTCGGGTTGTTCTCACCCCGGCAGCTCACGAAGAGCATCTTGCCGTCGGGCGTGAGGTCGATCGTGTTCGGCTTCTCGTCCGTGTCCACGAACTTCGTAGTGACGCCGGTCTTCACGTCGTGCACCCAGATGACGTCCTTGTTCATGTCCGAGATGAACAGCCGCCCGGTCTTCTCGTCGGCCACGATGTGCCGAAGCGCGCCGCCGTCGGTGAACAGCGTGGTGCGCGTCCACGTCTTGAGGTCGATCACCTCGAGGTCACCCGAGTCGAAGCCGGCGACGTACAGGCGCTTCCCGTCCTCGGTGGCGTACATCCCGCGCGGGGTGTCCGACACGCCGATGCGCTTCACCAGCTCGCCGGTGCTGAGGTCGATGACCGAGACATCGTCGCCCGACCAGTTGCTGGCGTATAGCGTCTTCTCGTCCGGCGAGAGCTCCACCCACTTCGTCCACGCGCTTTCGGTATCGAACTCGCGGAGCACCTGGCGGGTCTTCACGTCGATCTCGAAGCACTTGGCCGTCTCCATCTGGCTCGTGTACGCGAGCGTGCCCGCCTTGTTGAAGATGACCTCCACCGCGCCATATTCTCCGAGGTCGATGGATCCGATCAGCTCGCCGGTGCGAGGGTTGAAGATCTGGATCGACGGCGGGCCATCGAGGATGCTCGTCCACGCTTCGCTGCCGTCGTGGGTCACCGACACGCCCTTCGGCGCACCGAGCGTTGCGATCAAGCCGAGGCCGTGGAGTACTTGGCCCTCGGGATCAAGGTAGTACTCGAGTTCGACAGGGGAGTCGATCGAGTACTCCTGCTCGAAGGTGTTGTAGCCCTCCTTCTCGATCCGCACGACTAGCGATCCCGAGAGCACCTCGGCGTTGAACGGGCCGGTGCCCGTCACTGCGTCTCCGGTCTCGGGCGTGAGCGTTACCTTGGCGCCCTCGGGATGCGTGACGACAGAGACCGTCTGCGGCAGCGGGTCGAGGCGGTACTCCAGCTTGGTCGTCCGCATCCGCTTGAGTTCGACTTGCTCGGTCACGGAGCGGTAGCCGGTGCGCTCGACATGCACCTCGTGCATGCCCGGCTTGAGGTCGGCTACTTCGAGCGTACCGGTTCCGGCAACCGAACCGTCGAAGAGCACCATCGCATCCGAAGGGGAGGCGACTATTTCGACGGTGACCGGCCGGGAGTACAAGAACACGCCGAGGGCTACTGCGCCCGCGATTCCTGCGACGATGCCGATCTGCCGCAGCCGCGCCGCGGCCGTGGGCACCGGCCTCGGGCCTCGGCCGCCGCGCTGCTTGTGCGCGCGGCGCGATACGTACTGCGGTTTCTCGGCGCGTTGCGCCCGCGGTCGGGCGACGTTGCGCGCGCTTCGCCGCGCGATCGTCCGTGCGGGGTCGATCGTCCCGTACTTACCGCTGAAGGTCTTTCTCGATCCCCGCCGGCGGCTCCGGTACTCCTCCATCGTCACCCCCGGCGCTCATACTACTTGAGTTCGAACACCACCGTCACACTCGCTGTGATGTCCAGCTGGCCGGGCTCGACGCCAACGGAGCCCCCTCCCATCGCGCTGTCGGCGGCGGCGTAGTAGATAGGCGTGCTCAGCCCGGCTTCGCTAACGCTGATGATCTCGCCGAGTGACTTGCCCGCGGCCTTCGCCATGACCTCGGCGCGCTTGCGCGCATCATCGATGGCGAGCTCGATGGCCTCGTTGCGCACGTCCGAGTCGTCGTCGAGGGTGAACGTCGGACCGCTGATCTCGTTGGCACCGGCCTCAGTCGCCGCCCCGATGACATCGCCGACGGAATCGATGTCCCGCACGCGGGCGCGCACCTGGATGCTGGCGCGGTAGCCCGTGATGACGATCTTGCCGCCCTCGCTGTTCTGTTCCGGCCAGACGCTGATATTCGCGGTCTGGATGTCCTCGGAGGCCACGCCCGCTCCCTTCACAGCCTTCGCGACCTGCTCTGCGATGTCGTTCGCCTGCGAGAGGGCGGCCTTGGCGTCGTCGGCCATCACCGTCGCGCCGAAGTACATCTCGGCGATGTCTGGAGCGGCGACGGTCTTGCCGTTGCCGGATGCCGTCACGGTGTACAGAGGCGCCGCGCCCTCGGTGGTGACGACCTTCGTCTGGCATCCGCCGAGTGCGAGAAGAACGACCACCAGCACCACGGCGACGATGAACCGTTTGCTCATAGCTGCCCCTTTCGGATTCCGCGGGCGCATGCGCGCCCTTTCGGGTGTCATACCCGTTGGACGCGTGCGGCGGTCATGGGGTTCTCGGACTGCGGAGCGCCTTGGCGGGGTGTGGCGCGCACAGACGCAACGAAGGCCCGCAGCGGTCGGCGAGGCCTTCGATCTCAAGCAGTGGCGCGCCCTGAGGGATTCGAACCCCCGACCTTCTGATTCGTAGTCAGACGCTCTATCCGGCTGAGCTAAGGGCGCGTATGTGCGCGAGGCTCATGTATCCTGCCTGCTCGCACACGAGATGTCAAATGGCGGAGAGTGAGGGATTCGAACCCTCGAAGGGGCTCTTAGCCCCTTACTCGCTTAGCAGGCGAGCGCCTTCAGCCGACTCGGCCAACTCTCCGCTTGAGGAGAAGCGCCGCCCATTGTAGCAGGGCGCGCGGAGAGCGTCACAACCTGCGGCGGGAATCCGGTGACCCCCGATCAGGGCCGTCGCTAGACCACGACTCGCCCGTCCAGCAGCCGCAACTCCTCATCGGCGTGCTCGGCCATCCGCGGGTCGTGAGTTACCATGATGCAGGTCATACCGCGCTCGTGGATCTGCTGTTTCAGCAGCTCAACGACCTGGAGGCCGCGCTCCGTGTCGAGGCTTGCCGTGGGTTCGTCCACCAGCATTATCTCGGGCACGTTCATGAGCGCGCGCGCGATCGCGACACGCTGGCGCTCGCCTCCGGAGAGTACGCCCGGCTTGTGCGTGGCGCGCTCTGCCAGTCCGAAGTCCGCGAGCAGGCCGTCTGCGCGGTCGCGATCGGCGCGGGACACGCGGCCCGAAAGGTGCGGCACGAGCAGCAGGTTGTCGCGCGCGGTGAGGTACGGCACCAGGTGGTGGTCCTGGAACACCAGCCCGACCTCCTTGCGGCGGAAGCGCGCGGCTTCGGCGGCCGACCGCAAATGCACGGGTTGTCCGCCGATGACGATCTCCCCTGAGGTGGGCTGCAGCAGGCCGGCGATGATCGAGACGAGCGTGGTCTTCCCCGAGCCGCTGGGTCCGAGGACTGCGAGCAGGCGACCCCGGTCGAGCGTGAAGGACACGTCGTCAAGCGCGGTCACCTGCGTGCGGCCGCTTCCGTAGGTCTTCGTGATGTTCCTGACCTCGAACATGCGCCCTAGAGCTCCGTTCTGCCGAGCGCCGTGGCGGGATCCGTCTTGAGAATGCTGCGCAACGAGAACAGGCTGCCGAGATAGGCCGTGCCGAAGACCGCAAGCACCGCGATGGCCCATCTGCCCGGGTCGGGATCGAATGCCATCATCGGTGGCATGCCGGCGCCTGCTCCGAGTGCCAGGACCGTTCCGAGGACGGTGGCGATGGCCACGAGCAGAGTGATCTGGATGATGAGTTCGAGGTACAGGTACGAATTGGAGGCGCCGATCGCCTTCACGGCCGCGATCTGGGTCGTCTTGTGCAGCGTCGTGATGTAGAAGAAGACGCCTACGAGCAGCGCGCCGATCACGATGGATGCCACCTGGATGCCGCTCACCGCAAGGATCATCTCGGGCATGCCGTTGCCGCCGCGCGCCGCCTCGACCGGAGTTGCGACCGTGTAGCGGTCGCCGAACTCGGCCTGGACATCGGCAAGTGTCACGCCGTCCTCGAGGTCGATTGCGGCGATCGAGGCGCTTCCGGAGAACTCGGCCTCCATCTGCGCCGCCGCCGCCGCATCCACGCCGCCCTCGTCCTTCACCCGACCGAGGACGGAGGCGACGTGCAGCTTCTCCCACGTCGGCAGGCTGACGAAGAACGTCGGCACCATGACGTACCGGCGGTGTTCGGTGAAGCCGACAACGGTGAGTTCCGCGTCCACCGGCGTGAGCGTGACTGTGTCACCGATCTCGATGCCCTCGAGCTTGGCGGTGACGTCGGCGATCGCCTCATCGGGTCCCAGGTCGCCAGTGCCCTCGACGATCGGAAGCTGGTCGGCGCGGTCTCCGAGGCCGAAGACGCGGATGTCGAAAGCCTCGTCCGTGGAGCCCACGCTCGCGAACGTGTGGCCGACACCGTAGGCGCTCCTCACGCCCGGCGTGCTCGCGATGGTGGCGAGGTCGTCGGCGGTGATGATCGAGCGCTCGAGCGTGGGGTAGGTGTCGCGCTGGAAGACGAGGCCGTCGGCCGCAAGCGATGACTTGGCGCCCGACATGCCCGTGAGCAGCCCCTCGGACATAGCGGAGGTCACCATTGTGAGCGACACGACCAGTCCGATCGCGAGCGCGATCAGCCCGAACTTCAGCTTGCTGCCGAGCAGTTCTCTCAGGGCGAACATCCGGCTCCCTGTGGGCGTGTGGCGGGCCGATATGGCGGAGGGGGTGGGATTCGAACCCACGAGACCCTTGCGGGCCTACTGGTTTTCAAGACCAGGGCGATCAACCGCTCTGCCACCCCTCCGCGAAGCGGCACTGTGGAGGATAGCACGCGCGGAATCGGGCGGCTCTAGCGGCCGGTCGGATACTCGCCGCCCGCAGGGGCGCCCGTGGACACCCATATCTTGACCGTGGTTCCAGGCGAGGCATGCGAGTAGAAGGGCGGCTCCTGGGCGTAGATATGTCCCGAGGTCACACCCGCTGTGGTCGTGCCGTACCCGATGGTCACCGAGTAGCCCGCGCCCTGCAGGAGCGCAGTGCCCGCAGCCTGCGTCATGTTGCCGACGAACGGGATGACCGGCCGCGAGTCGGTTGGCGATGAAGTCGTCGACGGGACGATCGTGATGTGGTCGTCCGCTGCGGCGGTACCGCCACTCGAACCAGCGCCGCTGCCCGTGCCGGTGCCGGTCGAACTGCTGCCGGATCCGGTGCCACCCGTACCACCGGCACCCGTCGCGCCGGTCGCGCCACCCGTCGCGCCGGAGCTGCCGGATCCGCCCGTCCCGCCGCCGGTTCCACCGGTGGCAGAGCCGCCCCCGGTCCCGCTGCCACCGTCGGCGGCCGTGCCGCTCGACAGTGAGATGATAACGCGCGTGCCCTTCAGCACCAGCGATCCAGGAGAGGGCGACTGTGTCGCGACGATCAGCGACCCGTCAGTGGATCCAGCCTGCCCGCCGGAGCCGTCATCCCCTTCGCCGCCGCCTGAGCCGCTCCCTGTCTGGCCGGTCGCGCTGCCGCCGGCTGTCGTGGTGCCATCGCCCCCGGCGGAGCCGTCAGCAGCTCCGGAGGTTCCTTCACCCTCGATGACCAGATCGAACCCGGCGTCCTCCAAAGCGGCACGCGCTTCGTCGAGCGTCATCCCGGTGATGTCCGGGGTCTTCGCGGTCTGCGTGCCGCCGATCCCGCAGAGGGCGACCAGCAAGATGAGGGCGAGCGCCGCCAGCAGGATGCGACCGAGCGAGCCCTGGTTCCGGGTCGATTGCGGCGTATCGGTCGGGAGTGCGCTTTGCGCGGCGTCAGCTTCGGCCATGTCTGCTCCTCGGTTCTCGCACGCGACGGTGCCCGGAACGTCCCACGGCACCACGTGTACTCACACGATAGAGGATAGTCGGTTGGCGAGCGAAACGCGATGTGACGCCTGCAGGAGAACCGGGGTGGTGTAGCATCGAATGCATGGAAGGCGACGAGCTGTACATGGCGCTTGCGCTTGAGCAAGCGCGGTTCGCGGCGGACGAGGGCGAGGTGCCTATCGGCGCGGTGCTCGTATGCGAAGGCGCGGTGGTATCTCACGGTCGCAACGCTCGGGAGTCGGCCTCTGACCCGACCGCACACGCCGAGATGATCGCCCTGCGCCAGGCGGCCGAGCGGCTCGGCAGGTGGCGCCTCTCGGGATGCACTCTGTACGTCACGCTCGAACCATGTCCGATGTGCGCCGGCGCGATGGTGAACGCTCGCATCGACCGGCTGGTGTACGGCGCCGCCGACCCGAAGGCAGGGGCCGCGGGCACGCTCTACGACCTCTCGGCCGATTCCCGGCTCAATCACCGGTTCACAGTGACGAGCGGAGTGCTCGAGGCCGAGTGCGGGCAGATACTCAAGGAGTTCTTCCAGGATCTGCGCGACCGCGGATGAGTCCTGCGGGGATGTCGCCGATGATGGGTTCGACCGAGGGGGTTCAGATGAGGCCATGGGCGTTGCGGTGTGCGGTTCTGGTGCTGGCTGTGCTGGCGTTTGCACTGGTCGCCGCACCGGCGTACGGCAAGTCGTACTCGATGACCAAGGTGGACATCGAGGCGGTGGTGGCCGAGGATGGCTCGATGACCGTCACAGAGCAACGTACCTTCGACTTCAGCGGCGACTACACGTTCGTCTACTGGGACCTCAACAAGGGAGGCAACCAGGACGCGCAGGCACTCGGTATCTATCCCGCGATCGAGGTCCTCGGCGTGGCGGGGCCAGAGGGTGACTATACGCTCACTCAGGACTTCAACGCGATCGAGAGTCGTCCACCGCAGCAGTACATGGTCACCGACTACTACGACTACGTGGAGGTGCGGGCGTTCTTCCGTGCGTCGGACACCGAGCATACCGTCACCCTGAAGTACCGGGTCACCGATGCCGCCATCAAGTGGCAGGACACTGCCGAGCTGTACTGGCAGTTCGTTGGCGACGCGTGGGAAGTCGGCGCGAAGAACGTCAGCGTGCACATCGTGTTCCCTCCAGGTGTCACGAAGGCTGACCTGCGCGCATGGGCACACGGTCCGCTCACCGGTGACGTGACGCTCAACGATGACGGCACGGCGGATCTCACCATCGCCGACCTGCCTGTCGGCTACTTTGTCGAGGGACGGGTGTTGTTCCCGACACAGGCGATCCCCAGCGCGACGTACGCGAACCGGGCACGCGAGCAGCAGGTGCTGGACGAGGAGGCCGAGTGGGCGGACCAGGCCAACCGCGACCGTGCGAAGGCGCGACTGGCGGTCGCGTTCTGGGCGTTGTTCCTCGGCATCCTGCCTCCGGTGGCCCTGGTCTGGGCGTACACCTACTGGCGGAAACACGGCAAGGAGTACGCGCCGCAGTTCCAGGGCGAGTATTTCCGCGAGGAGCCGGCGGACATGCCGCCGGCCGAGGTCTCCGCGCTGATGGCGATGGGCGAGCCTGACGACCGCGCGATCACCGCGACGCTGATGGACCTGATCGACCGCGGCGCGATCAAGATCGAGCGCGAGTATGTGGAGAAGAAGGCGCTCCTCGGCCTCGTGAGCTCGGATGTTGAGAGCTACCGGCTCACGACGGTCCCTGACAAGTTCGCCGGGCTGTCCCTGAGCGAGAACGAGCTGATCTCCTTCCTGTTCGACAAGATGGCGCGCTCGAACAGCTTCACCATGGAGGAGCTCAAGGAGATCAACAAGAGCCGCACCCGTGCGGATGAGTGGCTCGCGGGCATCCAGAAGTACAAGAAAGCCGTGAAGGAAGAAGTCGAGGCACGCGGCTTCCTCGAGGAGAAGGGCGGCAAGGCAGTCGGCGGCTTCATGGCGCTCGGCTTCTTGGTGATGTTCTCTGGTCTCGCCCCTCTCATAGTGATCCAGAGCTGCTGGTTCTTGCCGTGGACGGGAGTAATCGGCCTGGTCATAGCCATCCTCGGCGGAAGCATGAAGCGCCGGAGCCCTGAGGCGAACGAACTCGCCGCCAAGTACGGGGCAGTGAAGCAGTACCTGGAGGACTTCGGGCGGATGGATGAGAAGCCGCCGACCTCGATCGTCCTCTGGCGGCACTTCCTCACGCTAGCGGTCGTGTTCGGTATCGCCGAGCAGGTGCTCAAGGACCTGCAGATCAAGGTGCCCGAGGTCATGGCCGACCCGTCGATGGGCACGTGGATGTGGATGGCCACGCCTAGCTCGACCGGAGGGATGTCGCCCATCAGCTCGCTCTCGACCGGGATGGTGTCGGTATCCGCGGTAGCGTCCAGCCACAACTCCTCGTCCTCCGGCGGCGGCGGCGGGTTCTCCGGCGGCGGTGGCGGCGGGTTCTCCGGCGGCGGTGGCGGCGGTGGAGCGGGATAGCCGTTCGTCGGTCTCCAGGTGCCACCAATCAAGGAATCGGGCGCGAAAGCCGATTCCTTGTGGCGAGCGGGCACGGTCGCCCGATAGAGCCGACAAACGAGAGCGAAGCGCCGATGCATCGTCACGTTCCGCCGCTTGTGGCCGCCATGGTGTTGCTGCTGCCGTCCGCCGCGTATGCGTCGTCCGGCTCGCTGCCGGCCGCGCTTTCCGCGGGAGCCGGCATCCTCGCGCTGGTCTCGGCGGTCTTTCTCCTTGCGGGCATGCTGTCTCTGGCGCGGCTGGCCGAAGGCGCCGCCATCGCCGACAACATCCACTTCGGAATCCTCGGCGTCATCTGCCTGGCCGCATCGGTCCTCATCGGCTGGATAGGCCGTTGGGCACCCGATGCGTTCTCATCCGAGCATGCCCGGCTCGGCGCCGATCTGCTTTCAGTGGCGAGCATGGCGCTGTTTGGCGTGTACTTCGTGCGGGTGCGGCTGGCCATGTCGCGCTTCTTGAAGCGGCTGACTGGCGAGGAGCAGATGCTTGTCGCGGTTGTGGACCCTGACGCGCCGGTCGAGGACTGAGTCATGGCAAACGATCTCGCGCAGTCGATCGAGCAGGTGCTGGGGCCGCTCGTGGGCGTCGTGCTGGCGGGCGTGTCGCTGGATCTCGAGACGAAGCGCATCGGCAAGAGCCCGGATTCGATCGACATCCTCGACCTGCCGGTACTTGCGGACAACCTGGCCGTGCAGCTTCGCCTCCTCGTCGGACGCGAAATGGCCGAGGCCGCTGCACAGCGGGTGCGCCTGCTGCGCTAGCAGCGTCTTCCGCGCCCTGAAACCCGGCGTCCGGCGCGTTGCCCGCCCTGCTCACGGCCGCTATACTCCGAATGCGCTTCGGCCGTCTTCGCGGCAGGGGCCGCCTACGGAGAGTTGTCCGAGTGGTTGAAGGAGCACGACTGGAAATCGTGTGTGCGGTGTTGAACCGTACCCAGGGTTCGAATCCCTGACTCTCCGCCAGATTCTCATGACGCAGGCCGCCACTTCTGGCGGCCTGCTGCGCGTGGTGGAGTCGCGAAGTGCCGCCGTGTCGGCAGAGCCGGTCTGCCCGGGGATGCGGGCGAGCGGTATCCTAGTGGGTGGCGCGACGGAGCATGGGAGGACGATTGGCACGCTCGGTAGGCAGGCTACACGTGATCGCGGGCTGCATGAGCAGCGGTAAGACCGGCGAACTCATCCGCTTGCTTTCTAGGCACACTGTCATCGGCGACACGATGGTCGTCTACAAGCATTCGGTTGACTCTCGCGATGGCTGCAAGGCGCGCTCGCGTCTGGGGACGGAAATCGAAGCGCTCGTCGTGGGGGCGCCGGAGGAAATCGACGGCGGCGGCTGCCGGGTCGTCGCGATAGAAGAAGCGCAGTTCTTCGGCGAAGGCCTCGTTCCTGTGGTGCAGCGCCTGCTCGCCGAAGGGCGCCATGTGTACGTCACCGGTCTCAACCAGGACTTCCGCGGCGAACCGTTCGGCGTGATGCCCACGCTGATGTCGCTTGCCGACGAGCTGTCGCTGCTGACCGCGATCTGTCAGAAGTGCCATGGCGTCGCGACGCGCACGCAACGTGTCATCGATGGGAGGCCGGCGCCGTGGAGCTCGCCGCTCATACTCGTAGGCGGAGCCGACTACTACGAGGCGCGCTGCCCCGACTGCCACGAGGTGCCGGGCCGGCCGGAGAAGACCGAGGGCTAGCGAGGACCAGGCTCGGCCCGACGCTCGCTGACGACGGTGCTGCCTTCGCCTTGCTCGCGCGCGTAGCCGAGCAGCTCCATGCCGGCGTCGATGAGGGTGATCACCGAGTCTGGATACGACTCGATCACGGGCACGATCGCTGCCGAGAGGGAAAGCGGCCCGTACTCCCTCACGTCTCCCGATCGGTTCGCGAGGACGAAGAAGCCGCGGTCCCGGTCCTCGTCCTCGTAGAAGTCCATGACGCTAAGGTCGAAGGCCTTGGTGATCTCGTGCGCCACGCTTTCGGCGCACTCCGGCTCGCACGTCACGACGAAGTCATCGCCACCGAGGTGACCGACGAACGGCTCCTCACACCCGGAGAAACGAAGTGACTCGAGGATCAGTTCCGCGAGATGGCGCAACAGCAGGTCGCCGCGGGCGTATCCGTAGCGGCGGTTGAACGGCCTGAAGCCGTTGATGTCGACGAACACAACCGCGAATGGCTTGCGGCGCGCGAGGCCGAAGGCGAGCCGTTCCTCCGTGAGTGCGTTGCCCGGCAGGCCGGTGAGCGCGTTCGCGAATCGTTCGCGACGCATGCGGCGGACCACCATCTCGATGCGCGCATCGAGCACGAGCGGGTCGACCGGCTTCGCGATGAAGTCGTCGGCACCGGCCTCGATCGCCATGATCTCGAATCCCGGCTGGTCGAGGCCGGTCATGACGAGTACGGGGATGTTCCGGCTGCGGGGCTCGGACTTCATGCGCTTGCAGAGTTCGAAACCGTCGATGTCAGGCAGGTTGAGGTCCAGCAAGATCGCGTCGGGGAGGTGTTCGGAAAGGGAGTGCAGCGCGGTGATGCCGTCGGCCGCTCCCCGGACGCGGTAGCCGCGCGATTCCAGCGCCATGCTCACCATCTGCCGCAGGGTGGTCGAATCCTCCACGATGAGGACAGTACACCTCTCCGGCGTCCCGTGCGTGTCCATGACATCCCCCCGCTGCGCGTCACGGTACATCCGCGAGCACTCCTAGGGGTCAAGTTCGCGCTTGCGGGCGCGCGTCCTGCCTGGGAGTTGCATCGAAACGCCGGTGCGGTTCTAGGCCTCCGATACGCGTGCGATGAGCTGCGCGAGCGCGCCAGATGACAGCGGCGCCATGCCGCCGCCTTCAGGTGCGACGTTCAGCATCAGGAGCATGCCGCGTCCGCGGGCGAGTAGGACCGATTCGTACGCGAGCGCATCCTGGCGCTTCTCGAAGAGCGTGAACGCTACGCGGCCACCGGCCTCGGCGATCGCGTGTAGCGTGACCAGACCCGCGTCGGTCGGGTGGTAGATCGCAGGCAGCGCGCCGTCGCGCTCGGTCACCGCGAACAAGCCGACCTCGGCGAGTCTGGCCATCGCGAGCTCGACGGTGGGTGTGTCCATGAAGGCGCTCGCGTCGAACGGGAGCACCGACGCAAGGAGGTTCGAGCTCCACCGAGGGTCGTCGATCATCGACTCGGCGAGACGAGCGGCGATCTCCGAGGACACGAGGCCCTCGGGGTACTGCTTGTGCGCCGAAAGGGCGGCGAGGCGACCGTATCGCAGCGCGTCGGCGGCGGCGACCAGGGTGACAACGTCGCGGCCTTCGAGTACAAGCCGGGTGTCGCTGTCGATCACCGGCGGCTCGCCCACGAGCGCGGCGGAGAACACGGCGGCGATGTCCGCCGCGGACGAGGATGCGAGGAAGTTCGAGTCGAGCGCGCTCGCGAGCACGCTCACGCCGGTGCCGTCGAACGCGTACACAGCGCGGTGGAGCCACGCGTCGCCGGCGGCCGCCGCGATCTTGAGCGCGCGCGCCGGGTCCGCGAGGCGCTCGAGGTTGGCCGCGAGGAGATCGCGGGCGGCGCTCGGAAGCGACGCAAGGCCGTCTTCGAAGGCCCGGAGCGCGTCGGCGCCACCCCCGCCCAGGCGTCCTGGCGCGACCGGCCCGAGCTGCAGCTCGAGTCCTGAGACGGCACCCGCCAGCTCGGCGGCGGACAGTTCGATGCGGGCGTTCTCGGCGTCGTATCTCACGTCGCGCTCTCCTCTACTTCGCCAGCGTGGGGGCCACGCGCTGGATGTGCTCGGCGAGTCGCGTGCCCTCGGCCTGGATGGCGGCCGCAAACTCGTCCGGGGTGTAGCCGTTCCTCGCGAGGTAGGCGATGGTGCCCTTGTCCATCTGCGGGTTGGCGGCTATCGTGCGCGCCATCTGCGCGAGGTGCGGGTTGGCCACCACACCGGTCTCGGCGACGGCGGTGCGCTCGGTCATGAGCAGGAGCCGGTCCATGGCCTTCGCCGCAGTCTTCGGGTCGAGCGCCGGCTTCGCGAGCGCCTGGACCTGCTGCTCGGCTACGGCAGGGAACTCAGAGACCGGGAAGCTCGGGTTGGTGAAGCGAGGCGGCTCTCCCACGGCGGCCTGCATCATCCGTGCCTGATCGACCACCGACTCGCCCGAGGTCCTGAACGTGCCGAGAGTCTCCCCGTCGACGACCGTTCCCTTGCCCTGTGCGGCCATGCGCATCTCGGTGAACTCGCGCGGGTACGCGTCCTTTGGTCCGGCCTTGCCGCCCATCCCGCTGTACAGCTCGACCTTCGCGTCCTTCGGCGAGAGCCCACCGGGCAGCTTCACGTTGCCGGCCACGTCTTCCGTGACCTGCTTGTTGAGCCGTTCGTAGAGCTCTGCGGGCGAGATGCCGCGGCGCGAGGCCTCGGCAGCCAGCTCATCGGGATTGAAGATCGCCACGACCGCCTTGTCGTTGTCGGTGAGGGCCGAGGCGGCCTTCATTGCGCGGCCGGCCGAGCTGCCCGAGTCGCCGATGATCACGCGCTCGAGGGTCACGCGCTGTGCGGCGGTGTCCCACTGCACCACCGCCTTCTGTGCCGCGGTGGTCACAGCGCCGTCGACGTGATCGGCTACCACGCGATTCATCACGGCGGCCTGGGCCTTCGATATCTGTCCGAGCTGCTCGAGCTCGGCGAGCTTGGCCATGCCGCCCTTCTCGTAGAGCTTGAGGATCGCGGCCTTGTCGACGGTCTCGGCCGCCGCTGCCACGCCCTTGCTCGCAACGACCTCGTCGACGCCGGCGGTGAGCTGCTGCACAGCAGCCTTCGGCACGAGCAGCGACGACGGGACCGGCGGTGCGGGTGCGAGCTCCTTCCAGAGCTGGGGCTGGCCGAGGAGCTTGCGTGCGCCTGCGTCGATCGTGAAGTCGAGAGCGGTGTTCACGGCGCCGTACTTGGTGCCGCGCGCGAGGTCCTCGGCGGTGAACGCATGTCGGACCAGCGCCTTGCCGGTCTCGGGGTCGATCGCCTGCAGGCCGGTCTCGGGATCGATAACGGGGATACCCACGATGTTCTCGCCAACAGCAGTGGCGACGCCCTTGGCCATGTTGTAGCCCGCGCGCAGGCTGTGAGCGAGTGGGCCGAGCGGGGTGGGGGTCAGTACGGTGGCAATGCCGCTTATGGCCATGTCCGCAGCGAGCTGTACGCCGGCGACCGGGTAGTACGCGAGGTCAGCGACTGTCACGTCGTACGCGAGCGCCTCGGACGTCAGCTCGTTCGAGCGGATCGCGTTTTGCAGCACCCACTTGCGCTGCGCGTCGATCTGCTGCTGCTTCCAGTACGCGACCTTCGCCTCTCCCTCGGCACGCGCGCGCTGGATCTGGCGGCAGATCCGCGCGAGTTCAGGGTCCTGCTCCAGGTTCTGCTGCCGGTTCGCCTCGAGCGTCGCGTTGTACTGCGCCCGTTCGCCACCGGTGACCCAGCCCCAGCGGTTGTCCCAGACGTAGCCCTGCCGCTGCATCTTCAGCGTCTGGCGTGCCTCGTCGGCCGTGACCCAGGCTTCGCCAGCCTCGTCCCACGGCACGCGCATGTACACGCGCCCATCGGCGCTCTGCGGGAGACCGGCAAGCTCATCGGGGAGCGGTGGAGTTACGGGTGCGACCGGCGCACCGGGCGCGCTGCCCGGAATCTCGCCTGCGAGCCCCTTGAGCGCCTCGAGCGTGGCGGCCGGATCGAACTTGTCGGTGAGCTGCAGGAGCGAGCCGGCGGCGAGGATGAGGCTTGAGAGGCCCACAGCCGCACCGGTCTGGAAGGGGTTCAGGGGCAGTCGGCCGCTCGCATCCAGGAGTGCGCCGGGGTCGTACTCGCTGCCCACGGCAGCGTAGTCCTCGGAGTCGTTCGTGGGGCCGTCGATGCCGTTTGGAACGAGCGCGCGGGAGGCGGGATCCATCGACTCGAGATCGCCGCCGTCGGTGACGTACCAGAGTGCGTACTGGCCGGTCGAATCGAATGCGCCGGCCTCGTAGATGTTGCGGAGCACCCGCATCATGTCCTCGTCGGCCATCTCGAAGAACGAGAAGCGTACGCCGGTGGAGGGGCTCGAGGCTGAATGCAGCGAACAGAAGCCCTTGACCAGGAACTCGCTCTCACCGGGCGCGACTTCGAGGAGTTCGTTTCCGGCGGTCACCATGATCTGCGTGCTCTGCGTCTCGGGCAGCAGTCGCGTGCCGATCGGCACGAGCACCCTCACCGGCTCGCCGAGTTCGTTGGTGAAGACCGTCTCGATGCAGTCACCGTAGATGCCACCGGCGCCCAGTACCTCGACCGACAGGCCGTCCACCTCGCCCTGCATGACTTCGGGCAGCGCCGTGTCGTAGCCGCGGTCCTCCTGTGCCTGAGCGGATGTGGCCGGCAACAGCAGGAGCGAGAGCGCGAGTCCGGCGGTCGCCAACGCCGCGACCGTGCGGTAGTCGAGCAGTATCCGCGCGTTCATGCCGATGTTCACGCCCATGTTGAAGATCGCGAGACCGTAGATGATCACCGGGACCGTGCGGAAGATCACCGAAGAGAGCTGCGTGATCGTCATCAGCGCACCCCAGGTGAGCAGCCACGGCAGCGTGTAGCTCATGCTCACGCCCTTGGCACCCTGCCGCACCTTCACGAAGCTGCCGTAAACGATGCCGCCGCCGAAGCCCACCGAGAGGAGCACGACCCACCAGATCGGTCCCGGTGGTCGCATGGTCACGAGCGAGAAGATGGCCATCGAGAGGAAAGCGGCCGCCTGGCTGATCAGGATGCGCTTGGGCTTGACCGCCTTCTCCTTGCGGTACGTGAGCACCTGGACGAGGACTCCGAGGACGAAGAGCCCGATGAACATGATGGTGATCGCGGGCATCGCCTAGAGCCTCGCTATCCCTTGACGTCCTCTTGGCGGAGCACGACCTTCACGGTCCAGTTCGCGCCGGCGAGTGCGCGTACCGCGTCGCGCACGCCGGGGTCATGACCTTCGCGTAGCCGCTCCCATAGCAGCACACGGCCGTTGTGGCCGTCGACGGCGACAGAGCACTCGTACTCCTTGCCACGGCTGGCCGAGTACACGCCCTTGTTCTCGATGACCTTGAGCCCCGAGTCTTCGAGCCGGTCGCGGATCATGCGGCGGAGTTGCACGGCGGGATCCGGTGGGGGCGCCGGTGCGACGGGCGCAGGGGTCTGGG
>SBEH01000024.1 GCA_009668945.1 Actinomycetota bacterium | reverse complement strand
TAACAAGCAGTTCGAGCCGACTCGCTTCGCTCGCGGCTCAACTGCCAGACGTTAGGCGTACATGGGGGGAGTCCAGATGGACGAAAGCAAATACGACCGTCAGGTGACACTTCTGTGCCCGGCGTGCGGTTCCGACCAGTTCTCGTTCGACGACGAGGAGGAGGACGGTCCCGTCAAGTGCGTCAACTGTGGGCGAGAGACGACTCGCGACGAGCTCATCGCGGAGAACGGTGAAACTATCGAGGCTCACGTTGCTGAGGTCGGCGAAGAGGTTACGGCTGACATCGCCAAGGAACTCAACAAGTCCCTGCGCGACGCATTCAAGGGCAACAAGCACATACGGTTCAAGTGATGAGCATCTCGTTCGCGCCCGGCGACGTTGTTGCGGTGCTCGCCCTCGTCCTCTCGCTCGTGGCGACCATAACAACGATTCGCTTCAACAGCAGGCAGAAGTCCCTGATCGAGAGCCAGGAGCTGTTGAATCAACGGCTCCTCGCCCGCGAGGAGAGCGACGCCCAGGCAGCCAAGCGAGCTGACCTATCCGCAAGCCTCGTGAAGACGGGCAAGAACAACTGGCGCCTGAAGGTCTACAACAGAGGCAAGGCAGTCGCTCGGGACGTCACGATTGAGTGGCCAGATGACGACGACTTGCTGATCCAGTCGGACGTCGCTTCGAAGTTCCCTTTGGAAATGCTGGAGCCAGCGCACGGTGTCGAGCTCTTGGCGCTCGTACACATGGGGTCGCGCAGCAAGCATGAGATCACTCTGCGGTGGAGGGACGAATTCGACGACACCAACGAGAAGAAGGTGTATCCGACGCTCTAGGTAGTGACGGCCCAAGCCGGGCATCAACCGGACAGCGCCTCGCGAGGTAGACTCGGGCAGGCAACGAACGTGGGCGCTGCAGGTTGCGCCCAAACACGTAAGGCGTGCAACAGGGGGGTCATGCGTGGCCGGCGGAGAGGTCTCTTGGGATGAGCTGAAGACGAAGTCCTACTTCGGCCGTCCTCACCTCGTCATTCTGGGTGCCGGCGCTAGCCTCGCTGCTCTGCCCGATGGCGATCCTGACGGCAATCGCCTTCCATTGATGAATGATCTAGCCAAGGCTCTAGACCTCGAGCGACCGCTACTGGAGTCCGGCCTGGATCCCACGCAGAACTTCGAGGTCGTGTACTCGCAACTTGCTGCCGACCCATCCCTCGCATGGTTGCGGGAGATGGTTGAGTACCGCGTTCGCGATTACTTCTCTCGGCTTCGTCTGCCACAGAAGCCGACGATCTACGACTACTTGGTGCTGTCGCTACGAGGTAAGGACTATCTGGCGACTTTCAATTGGGATCCGTTCCTGTTCAGGGCGTGCTGGCGGCATCACGATATTGCGCCAATGCCGCAGTGCCTTTATTTGCATGGCTCGACGATTGTCGGCTACTGCCTCGAGGACCGCACGCAGGGTCTGGTTGGGAGTGAGTGCTCAGTCTGCGGTCGACCTTTCGAGCAGGGCCCACTGCTCTACCCCGTGGAAGACAAGGACTACACGGCACACCCCTACATCGACGCTCAGTGGAAGTCGCTCGCATGGGCGCTGGAGCACGCGTATGTCGTCACGATCTTCGGCTACGGTGCCCCTGGGTCCGATGCGGCTGCGATTCAGATAATGAAGGAGGCGTGGGGCGGTCCAGACAAGCGGAACCTTGAGGAGATCGAGATCATCAACGTTCTCCCAGAAGAGGATTTGATCGAGACTTGGTCGCCGTTCATCCATTCGCACCACTATCAGGTAACAGACGACTACTTCTCATCACTTCTTGGCGCATTTCCGCGCCGCACTTGCGAGGCCATGTGGGAGCAGTTGATGGAGGCCAACTTCCTCGAGTACCGGCCGGTCCCCCGGTTCGACACCATGGATGAACTTCGTGCATGGGCCGCGGAGATCCGGTCTCACGAGAAGCAGGATGACGCCTAACAAGCGCATCCAGCAGAACGCCGCAGGGTAGACTGACCCGAGAGCGCTCGGCGTCTGCTGATGCGCAACCACGTTAGCCTTGCTCTGGGGGTGTCATGGGCGACTTCGAACTCGAGCCCTACAACCGCAACGTGCCAGCGGATTCGCTGCGCGACGATATTCGTCGTGTAGCAGAAATGCTCGGCAAGGCCACCCTGACGACAGCGGAGTATCGAAGGCATGGACGCTTCAGTCCGAACACCGCGCGTCGTCGATTTGGCTCTTGGTTTGCCGCGCTGTCCGCTGCGGGCCTCGAAGAGAGCCGGAACCTGAAGCTGTCTCGCGAAGAACTCGTTCTTGATCTGCGGCGCGCGGCCGCGTTGCGCTCGAAGGATTCACTCACACGAGATGAATACGAGGGGTGTGGCGCGTACAGCACGAATCCGTTCATCCGTGAGTTTGGCGCTTGGTTTGCCGCGCTGGACGCTGCCGGGCTGAAGCATACGCGCACCTGGGGCGTATCGGATGATGACTACTTCGAGAACCTTGAAGTCGTGTGGCGACAGCTGGGTCGGCAACCCCGATATGCAGACATCCGCAAGCCGCTGTCCAAGTACTCGGCTGGTGCGTACGAGGATCGCTTCGGGTCGTGGCGGAAGGCACTTGAGGCATTCACTTCGAGCGTGGAGCAGGGTGCAGGCACTGCTCAGACCGGTCCTGTGCCGCCCCCCGCTGCACCTTCTGAGGTTCTACCTCGGCACCGTCGTCGGACGCCTCGAACCATCAACTGGCGCCTGCGCGCGCAGGTCCTGATGCGAGATGGTGCGACGTGTCGCATGTGCGGCGCGAGGCCAGAGGATGGAGCACGTCTTCACGTCGACCACATCACTCCCTGGTCGAAGGACGGCGAGACCGTTCTTGAGAATCTCCGGATACTGTGCGACCGGTGCAACATCGGCAAGGGTGATCTCATGGACGGAGAAGGCTAACAAGTGCTTCCAGCAGGCGCGCCACGGTGTACGCTACAAGCGAGGTGCTCGGCGCGCTGCTGAAGCACTGGACGTTCGCTCGAACGGCGCGAAGACGATAGAGGGGGCGTACTAGATGGAATTCGTCATCCTGGTGCTCAGCATCGCCGCTGCGGGTGTCTTCTTCGGATTGTATGAAAGGGCGCGGACCGCCCTGTACCGAGGATACTGGGAGAGGGACGAGTTGTGGTTCGATGCCACTCCGGGTGCCATCGTGGAGACGCCTCGAGCTTCAAGTGCCGGGGTGGACGCATACGTACCGCTGTCGGTGGCGAGCCAGCATGTCCGGCTGGCAATCCCCTGCGTCCCCGACCGGTCGAAGCCTGAGTGGGAGAAGCTGCTGGTTCCCAAGGGTGCGGACTACAGCGGTCATGTGCCGACTATCCCCATTCGCCTGTGCGTCGTGGGTAGGCGTGTTGTTGGGGTCAAGTACAGCGATCTGCCGATTGTCAAGCCGTACACGGACGTCGAGCTGGAGGCGGAACTCACTCAGGTTGACCAGACACTCGACTCCCAACTGAAGTGCAAGAACTACCTGCTCGTGCTCTCCGTCGTCTCCATGCTGCCGGGCGCGTACGTGATCATCAACCTCTTGGCATGGCTCTTCCGCGGGGCGTCGTAGCACAGGAGTGCGTGGTCTTCGCACGACCCGTCGAGCGAACAACGGCATTCAGCGGACTCGGCGCGCGGAGATGTAGACTCGGCTGGAGGCGCCAAGGGCGCGCCTCGCAGCTGATGCCGAAGAACGTTAGGCACAGAAGGGGCACCCGCCACGACTCACACCGTCGCATCGGGTCCCGCGGTCGAATGAGAGGGGATGCTATGCCGTTCGAGTTCAAGAACCTGGATGAACGCACACGTGCACTGATGGTCGATGAAATCGACCTAGATGCCGCAGACGGCACGCTCTATCTCAGCGACAACCTCAGTCCAGGTGGTTGCCAAGCGTATCCGGCGTTGTTGCGCACGGCCGCTGAATCGGGTGACGAGAGCACGCTTGCGTCCGCCCTCGCGTCTTGCCTCAACTCGCACGAGAAGCCACGCAAGCTCAAGGGTGGTGGGTTCTCCAAGCCGCCCATCATGCGAGCGAATGCCCACCAGATGCTCGCTGAAGGCGAATTCAATCGGTTCTACATCCGTGCAATCTGCCGGAGAGCCATCCAGGACGGAATCGACGAGGTGGTCGTATACCGCGCGAAGCCCGTCGAGCACGCTAGGTCGGAGTCAGAGGCCAAGATCGGCGAGCGCGTATCGACGGAGGCACTGCTCAACGATCTTCGTTCACATCCGGGCGTCGACACCGCACTTGGACTTCCGCCCGGTCCGAATTCGGGACTCTGCGTGAAGCTGTCATGACCGGCGGCTTCGTGCCTAACAAGCGGATCGAGCAGAACGCCAGAACGTAGACGGACAGGCAAGCGGGTGCGCGTCTGCTCATCCGCAACACGTTAGCTACAGCCCAGGTCTTGGCGCGTTGGCTCTTGCGGTGGTATCGTTAGT
>SBEH01000023.1 GCA_009668945.1 Actinomycetota bacterium | reverse complement strand
GGGGGTCTTCTCACATGAAGCGTATCGCTCTTTTGCTTGCGTCTCTCGCCGCTCTGGTTATGGGTGGGGGAGCGTACTTCAAGCTCTAAGACCTGCTACTGCGGCGTTGGCCCAACGCGTTTGTGCGGCCGGTGAGTGCGTTGTCTAGCCGTCTGCGCGCATACACGGTCTTGGTCGTCGTTGGGGCCGTCGTCCTTGCTGTTTGGCTTGTTCCGAGGTTCACGATTGCCGCCTGGTTCCCGCTGGCCGCGCTCGTGTTCTTGAACGTCCTGACAGAGAACTTCGCGTTCACTCTCCCGGCTGCGGGCTCCGTGTCACTATCGTTTGCGGTGACGTACGCGGCGCTGCTTTACTCGGGGCCAGTTGGTGGCATGTTGTGCGCCGTCGCAGGATCCTACACCGTGGCAGAGTACCGAGCACGCAAGCCGCTCACGATTAGCCTGTTCAACGCGGGACAACTCGCTATTGCAGCAGGACTCTCCGGCTACACGTACGTAGCGCTTGGGGGACCAGCTCTTTCCGAGCTGAGCGCGTGGCGGACCGGGGAATGGCAACTTGCAGCGGCAGTGGCCGCCGCCGCCTTCTTCTTCGTGAACATGACCCTGGTTGGCGTTGGTCTTTCGCTCATGACCAGCCGCAAGTTCGCAGCGGTTGTTAGAGAGCAGGGCTTCCTATCATACGCGGCAAGCCACGTCGTACTCGGTCTGCTCGGGGTCATGATTGCAGGTCTCCTCACGCTCAACAGCTGGCTTGGACTTGTGCTGTTGGTCCTGCCGTTCATGGCCGCGCGTCGCACATTTCGGGTGTATGCGGAGTTGACTGAGGCGTACACCTCCACGGTGCGTTCACTGGTTGCTGCAATAGAGGCGAAGGATCCGTACACGCGAGGTCACTCGGAGCGCGTGGCTGTGTACGCTCGACGTCTCGGCGAAGCGTCCGACTTGAAGCGCTCCGAGGCGGACCTGCTTGAGCACGCCGCGCTTCTTCACGATGTTGGCAAGATTGGCATCGAGGCGGACACACTGGGCTCGCCCGCGCAGCTCAACGCAGAGGAGGTTCGGGCGATCCGCCAGCATCCAATCATCGGCAGTGAACTCGTGGAAGACGTGGAGTTCCTCGCAGACATCGTTCCCATAGTTCGCCATCATCACGAGAGATACGACGGGGCTGGATACCCGGACGGCCTGGTCGGCGACCAGATTCCGGTTCTCGCAAGGGTCTTGGCCGTTGCGGATGCGTACGATGCGATGACATCAGATCGTGCGTATCGGCCTGGTATGACTCAGGAGCAAGCGCTCGTTGAGATTGTCCGCGTCGCCGGGACTCAACTGGATAGGGAACTGGCACTGCGCTTCACGTCGCTGGTTGCGGCGGATCAGACGGAGATGACCTGATGACAGCGCGACCAGCGCAGACTCGCGCCACGAGCCCCTTTGGCCAGTTGCTGCTGCTGACGGCACTGGTTGCGGGGGCGACGACAGCGGTGATCTTCGCTAATCTGGAGCGGGTTGCCGCCTTCGACCTGTCTGCGGCGACCGGTCTCGCTGCAGCGTTCTTCGCGACGCGCCTGCTCACAATCCGACTTCCTCAAGGTGACGACGTTTACGTTACGCTTGCGGTTGGTCTTGTCGGCCTCGTTGTTGCGGACATAGTCGTCGTGATGACCGCGTTTGCAGTTGCAGCTGCGGTGGAGTCGATTGCTCGGCACTCCCAGTCGTCTCGAGAAGCAGCATCGTACCGAGCGGTCGACGCGGTCAGAGGCACTGCTGTGCTCGGGCTCATGGCTCCGTGGCAGCTGCTTCTGAGGTCGACCGAACTTGACGGATACTCGGGGGAGGCCGTGATCCTGCTGACGCTGGCTGCCGGGGCCGCATACGCGTCAGTCGATCTGGTGACCATGGCCGTCCAACAGCGCGCAGTCGGAGGTCTACCGATTGCACAGGGTGTAGCAGCTCTTCAGCGCCCGCTCACGACGATGTACCTAGTCCATCTTCCGATGGCGGCCGTCACCGTTCGGCTGCAAATGGAGTCAGTGCTGTGGGCTCTGCCTGTAGCGCTACTGCTCACGCTCATCTTGCAGAACAGCTTCAACCTGTATCTCCGCATTCGCCGCGGGTATGCAGACACAATCAGCGCTCTTGCTCACGCGGCAGAACTCGACCGGCCCCACGACACGGGACATGCCCGACGGGTGGCCGACATGGCGGTGGCTGTCGGTCGGGGGATGAGGCTGTCTACCCACGAGCTGGAGAAGATCGGGTACGCCGCTCTGCTGCATGACATCGGGCGGATGGGTGATACGACGGATGACCATGGCCAGGCGCACGCCCAGCGGGGCGCGGAAATCGTCTCGTCGATTCCATTCCTCATGGGTGTCGCGCCGCTGATCTGCGGGGAGGGCGACGACGGCACCTCCAGTTCGCCGATTGGCTACGAGATTGTGCGCGCGTGTTCGCACTATGATCGGCTGCGTGCTGAGGTCGGCGCGCACGCCGCGCTCGAACAGCTGCTGATCGAGGCGGGAGGTGTTCGCGGACGTGTGCTCGAGTCCCTGGACAGCATCGTTCGTGGTCAGAACTCGGGCCCTGTACGAGCCCAATGATCATTGTGGAGATCATACTCGTTGGTCTGCTGCTAGGCCTGCTCTCAGGTGGCTCGCTGCGCAACCTGGCGCAGGAGAAGCTCACAGGTGAGTGGGTGCTACTGCTACTACTGCCTACGCAAGCCGCCTGGCCGGCGGTGTCAGCTCACTTCGGGCTTGAGCGCGAGTTGAGTATCATCATCTGGCTTGCAATGATGGCTTCGCTAGCAGTGACCTTGATGCTGAACGCGCGCCGGCGATGGATGCTGGCTTTCGCAGCTTTGGGAATCGTTTCGAACATCCTGGTAATCGGACTGAATCAGGCGATGCCCGTCGACATTATGGCGGCTTCCGAGATTGGCAGCACGCGCAGGGAGGCGCGCTCGGCCATGGCTTCCGACGGGCTGCATGAGGAAATGGGCGAAACAACCAGGCTACCGTTCCTCGCGGACGTCATCGCAGTGCCCGGTCCGACGTGGCACAGAGGCGTTCTGAGTGCGGGCGACGTTCTGCTCGCAGTGGGGCTTGCCGGGTGGGTGTTAGTCGCTTGCCGGTCTCCGGCGTGACTCGCGCGCTATCGTGTTTCGGCATCACCTGCAGCCGCGCAGCGGCTGTCTGGTGGATGCCGTGGTTAGACATCGACGCAGAGCAACGCGGCCGTGGACCTGGAGTTGCGCCTGGCTACTCCGCTGTGCCCCGTTCGCAAGCGCTGCGAAGGACCGGATACAGCGATTCAAGCGTGCCTACTTGCCGGAGCAGCTCCCTGTCAGAGAACTCCTCGCGGAGGGCATTCACAAACAGTCTGGAGTCTGCGGCCTGCGATCGGATGAAGTCGCGGACCGAAGTGTTAGCCGCCTCGCCCTGAAGGTCCTCGCTCCATCTACAATCCGTCATCGAGAGTGCCTCCCTAGGGCTGAGCCGTCGGCTCGACGCAGCGAATGAGCCTGTTCTGTCGTATTCCCATTTCGATGAGAGCCGTGCTGGCGGCCTGTTCGTCGGGTGTGAATAGCTCGACGTTGAGTCCCAGTTCCACAAGCTCGTGGTGGTCAATGATGTAGTCATGAGAAGGATAGCCGTAGACCAGTCTCTCCATGAGCTCCTTCGCCTCCTGAAGATCCCATCCTCCGTGACGGGTCAGGACTCTGACGCCGTACTCTAGCCCGACCTGCAGGGCACGGTTGTACTCTCCAAGGCGCTCTGCGTTCAGCTGGTTAACCAGCGGACCGGCCGTCACGCTAACGAACTCGTTCGCGTGGCTCAGACACTCATTCAAGTCCATGCCTGAGCGCAACAACAGCATCTTCATGACTTTGTCCAGGGTTTCAAGGGCGAAGTCCTGCAGCTGCTCCAAAGCCTTGAACGGATTCAGGGCCGAGTGGTACTCGACCCGACCCGTCTTGATTTCTTCGCCCACCTGCGTGTCAAGTGGTCCAAGTTCAGAAATCTCCTCAAGAACAATTGTGTCAGCGCCTAGGCACAACAGTGTGGCAGCGCTCTTTGCGTACAGCGGGACACAGGCATTGACCTTCTGACTGTGCACGTGACACAGCTCGAGGATCTGATAAGCGGCATTGATGTTCCCGCCATTGGAGAAGATCACGAGGTCCATTTCAGGGTAGTCCTTGCCCGCAAGGCAACGCCGAACCTCAAGCACATGCCCGCCGAAGAGCGACTCGTTCAGAACCAGGAAGAGAGCAGGGCGACCGCGCACGGCTACGAAGTCCTCGAGAGCCTTGGTGAGAGCAGCCGCGTCGCCCGATGTTGGCGTCGATCTCGGCTTTCGGGTCGCCACTGCAGGCTTTGCGCTCTTGCGTGACGAGGCCGGAGTCCTGGCTGGTGTGGCCACCTTTGGCTTTGGACCTGCGACCATATGTCCCCCTCTGAACTACTCGTGTCAATTCTACAGTCTAGGGCGCAGTCAAAACGGAGTCCAACTTAGAACTGACTCGTGTGCACAATGGTCGGATGTCTAACCTGGACTTACCCAGACTGTACAATCCTTGTTAGATTCATGACCCATAACGCTTGACGTATGACGCGGCGCGTTATACTCTCCG
>SBEH01000005.1 GCA_009668945.1 Actinomycetota bacterium | reverse complement strand
CCCCCCGTCCCCGCCCGCCTGGCCTGCGCCGCTCTGCTGGCGCCCATGCGGCGGGGATTCAGCGGGTGGGGCTCGCGTGTGGCGGGGCTGTTCGGTCGAGTGATCATGCTTCTCCTGGTCATGCCGCTCGCGGCCACGCTCATGTACGCGGTCGCTCTTCGGCCGAGCACGCCGATGGCGGTCGCGATGCTGTTCGGATCGACCACGATAGCGCTGTGGGTGCTCTCGCTGCTCATCGTGCGGTGGAAGGGTTCGGCTGTCGCGCTGGCCTCGGTGGGTCTGTCGAGTGCGCTGGTGCTGCTCGCCGACCAGCTGCTCGGGGCGCCGCTGTCGTTCTCGGGCATGTTCAGCTACTCGCCACTTCTGGGCGCCCGCTACTACGGCCTTGGCAACGAAGGTGCCAGCGTGATCGTCGGCGGTGCCCTGGCCGGTCTTGCGCTTCTCATCGACGCGCACCGCGAGGCGGCGTGGATTGGTCGGGTGCGCTCCTGGGGGCCGATCCTGCTTGGAGCACTTGTCGTGGTGGTCTCGGCGGCTCCGTTCCTCGGCGCCAACGTCGGCGTCGTCGCGTGGGGGACTGTGGCCTTCGGGGTCATGTGGATGCAGCTGAACGGCCGTCGCATCACCTGGAAGACCGTACTTGCGATGGCGGGCATCATCGGGCTGTTCGTGGTGGGCTTCTCACTGTACGAGACGCTCGCGGGCACGGGCACGCAGACGCACCTCGGTCGTGCGTTGGAGAGTGCCAGCTCAGGAGGCCTCTCCGAGTTGTGGCTCATCGTGGCGCGGAAGGCCGAGACGAACTGGCGGGTCCTTCGTGCCACGAACTGGTCGATCCTGATGATCGCCATCCTGGTGTTCCTGGGCTTCATGCGCTGGCGCCCGCAGGGCACTTTCGCCGAAACGCTGAAGGCGTATCCGGGTTTCGGCGTGGCTATGACCGCTGCTCTGTGGGGGAGTCTGGCAGGCTACTTCACCGAGGACTCCGGAATCGTGATACCTGCGCTTGTGATGCTGTACATCACCGGCAGCCTGCTGCACATCATGCTGTCCCGACTGGGTGGTGCAGCGGCGGTGCGATCGTGACGCCACTGGCCGCCTACGCGGTTGCTGGCGGGGTGGCAGTCGTGGCCGGCTGGGCGGTTCCACACCTCGCGATGCGTGGCCTTGCCTCGACGCTGGAGTCGTCGCGTTTGCGCGCACGCAACTACCGCGGCACTGAGGTCTTCCTTGGCCTGGGAATCGTATGGGCAGTCTGGGCGGTCGCGCTTCTGGTCGCAGGCACCCTAGTCGAGGCGGTCGCGACTCTGAGCGACGTGTCGTACGGTTCGGTGGAGATGGGGCTGCTCGAGGGTCCTCTCACGATGCCTCTGTATGCGGTGCCCATCATCCTGACCACCGGGGCGCTGCTGTTCGGGATGCTTGACGACGTCTTCGGATCGCACGGGGACAAGGGTTTCCGGGGCCATCTCGGCGCCCTGTTCGCCGGCCGCCTCACCACCGGCGGGATGAAGCTCGTCGGAATCGGAGCGCTGGCCGCCGTCTACGGGTGGCATGCGGCCGAGAAGGGCGCCGCAGCAGGGCACATCGCGAGCGTGAGCACGAGGATGCTCTGGTGGATGGCGGCAACGGTGGTGATCGCTCTCACCGCCAACCTCGTGAACCTGATGGACCTTCGCCCGGGAAGGGCGCTCAAGACGTACTCGGTCCTGGCTGTGGCTGCCGGAGTCGCATTCTCACTCAACGCGGTCGCACAGTACCGAGCGTTCATCGCGCAGTCGGGAGCGGTCTTCGGCACCGCCGACGCCGTCGTCACCGTCGCGTGCATGCTGACGGTGTTGCTCGGGCCGGTATCGGCGGTCTGGCGCCTCGACCTCGGCGAGCGCGGCATGCTGGGCGATTCGGGCAGCAACGCGATGGGCGCGATCGTCGGCTACCTGATGGCGGGCTCGCTGCCGCTGCCGTGGCTCGGCGCGCTGGCAGTCGTGCTCCTGGCCATGAACGTGCTCTCCGAACGAGTGTCCTTCAGCGCGATGATCGAGAAGACGCCGCCGCTTCGGTTCCTCGACGGGCTCGGCCGTCTGAAGGTCGCGACCGGAGCGAGCGACCCGGAGGGGGAGACGCAAGGTAAGAGGCGCGTGCGGTACGATGCGGGTGCGGGCAAACGGAGCTGAGAGGACTGGGGCAGAAGGCATGGCAAAGCACATCTTCGTGACCGGTGGCGTAGTCTCGGGCCTTGGCAAGGGGATAACCGCGGCCTCTCTCGGGCGGCTTCTGAAGAGCCGCGGCCTCAAGGTAACCATACAGAAACTCGATCCGTACCTGAACGTCGATCCGGGCACCATGAGCCCCTTCCAGCACGGTGAGGTGTTCGTCACTGACGACGGCGGTGAGACCGATCTCGATCTGGGCCACTACGAACGCTTCATCGACGAGTCGCTGACGCGTGACTGCAGCGTCACCGCAGGCTCGATCTACCAGTCGACCATCAACAAGGAGCGCAAGGGCGACTTCCTCGGCGGAACCGTGCAGGTCATCCCGCATGTCACCAACGAGATTAAGGACCGCATCATCCGGCTGGCCGAGCAGACGCAGCCCGACGTGGTCATCACGGAGGTCGGCGGCACCGTCGGCGACATCGAGTCGCTGCCATTCCTCGAGGCCATCCGGCAGCTGCGAAAGGATGTAGGGCGTGACAACGTCTGCTATATCCACGTGAGCCTCGTGCCGTACATCGCGGCGTCCGCGGAGCTCAAGACGAAACCCACGCAGCACTCGGTCAAGGAGCTTCGATCGATCGGTATCCAACCCGACTTCATCGTATGTCGCTCCGAGCGGCCCATCGATGCCGGTATCCGCCGGAAGGTAGCGCTGTTCTGCGACGTCGATCCGAGAGCGGTCCTTTCCGCCCAGGACGCCTCGTCGATCTACGAGGTGCCGATCACGCTCCACGAGCAGGAACTGGACTCGATGGTGATCGAGCGCCTGAAGCTCGACTGCGGGGAGCTGGACATGGATGAATGGCGGGCGTTCGTGGACCGCAGGGGCTCGCTGGAGCGGTCCGTCAACATCGCGCTCGTTGGCAAGTACGTGGCGCTGCCCGACGCGTATCTCTCGGTCAACGAGGCGCTGGACCACGCGGGGATCTTCCATGAGCACAAGGTGAACGTGCACTGGCTGGATGCCGAGAGCCTGAGTCCGGAGGAGGTCGAGAGCCGTCTTGCCGATTTCGACGGCATCCTCGTTCCAGGCGGGTTCGGCGTGCGCGGTATCGAGGGCAAGGTGCGGGCTGCCCGATGGGCGCGCGAGAACAGAGTGCCGTACTTCGGCATCTGCCTCGGCATGCAGGTCGCCGTCGTCGAGTTCGCCCGGAACATGGCGGGTCTGGAGGACGCGAACTCCTCGGAGTTCGACCCGGTGACCCCGCATCCGGTGATCGACCTGATGCGAGAGCAGTACGAGGTGAGCGATTTCGGCGGGACCATGCGTCTGGGGTCGTATCCGTGCAAGGTGACCCCGGGGACGAAAGGTCTTCAGGCCTACGGCAACGAGGTGATCTACGAGCGTCACCGGCACCGCTACGAGGTGAACAATGCGTACCGTCAGCAGCTGACCGATGCCGGCCTGGTGATCTCAGGCCTGTCGCCCGACGGGAAGCTTGTCGAGATGGTCGAGCTCGCCGACCACCCGTGGTTCGTCGGCAACCAGGGGCATCCGGAGTTCAAGAGCCGTCCCACACGTCCGGCACCGCTATTCCGCGACTTCATCGGCGCCGCCGTGGCATATCGCGCATCGCGGGGCGCGTGAGGCCCGTGAGCCGCGTCCTCCAGACGTTCCTCGACCTCGCGCGCATCTCGAGTCCGACGGGCCGGGAGCGCGGCGTCGCCGAGTACGTTGCCGCAGCGCTTCGCGAAGCGGGCTGCGAGATTCGGTTCGACGACACGCAGGAAGTGACCGGGTCGGACACCGGCAATCTGATTGCCGAACTGCCAGGGACGGTCGGCGGGATACTGGTGGCGTTCTCCGCCCACATGGACTGCGTGGACCCGTGCGAGGGTGTTGAGCCGGTAGTGGAGGACGGCGTGATCCGTTCGGCCGGGGACACGGTCCTCGGCGGCGATGACAAGGCAGGGGTGGCCGCCGTCATCGAGACGGCGCGCCGGATCGCCGAGTCGCCGGAGCCGCACGCGGGCTTGAAGTTCGTGATCACCGTGTCCGAGGAACAGGGGCTGGTCGGAGCGAAGGCGCTCTCGGCGTCAGACGCAAGCGCGGACGTCTGCCTTGTGTTGGATGCTCACGGTCCCGTCGGGGGGATCGTGACAGCAGCGCCCACCCACTACATCTTCGAGGCCGGGTTCACCGGCCGGGCGGCTCACGCGGGCGTAGAACCGGAGAAGGGGATCTCAGCGATCCAGATGGCCTGCGCAGCGATAGCTCACATGAATCTCGGCCGCCTGGACAAGCAGACGACCGCGAACATAGGGACCATCGAGGGCGGTAGCGCTACCAACGTCGTGGCGCCTGCGTGCAAGGTGACCGGGGAGTGCCGCTCCCTCGACCGCGCGCGTGTGGAACGGGTACGCGAAGAGATGGATGCCGCGCTCCGTGAGGGCGCTGCCGAAAGCGGCGGATCCGTCGACGTCACCTGGAGTCTCGCGTACGAGGGCTTGAGTGTCGCCGAGGACGCGGCGGAGCTGCTCCTCGTCGAGGGGGCGTGCGCAGACATCGGCGTGACGTCTAGCCGCTTCGCGACGGGAGGCGGCAGCGACGCGAACATCATCGCCGCGCTCGGCGTGCCCTCGCTCGTGCTCTCGAGCGGGATGTCGAAGGTCCACACCACCGACGAGGAACTCGAGGTCGCCCAGCTCGAGCTGCTTTCCGACCTGCTCGTGGCGATCGTGCGCAGGGCTGCGGGGTAGACGGACATGCGCCTCGTGTGGGGTACCGTCGAGACAGCCCGTCGCGCCGAGTCAGGCGCTCAGCGTGTGAGTGTCCGGCTTGACGGCGCAGAGGCAGTGTCGACCGCGGTCGCTTACGGAGCGCTAACCGGGTACTGCACGGCGGGCGACCGGGTGCTGTGCAACACAACGGCGGTCGACCTCGCGCTAGGCACGGGAGGCGAGCACTTCGTCGTCGCCAGGGCGGGGGAGGGTGTCTCCTTCGAGGACTCGGCCGGCGGCCACATCATGAAGCTCCGCTACACGCCGCTGCAGCTCGAAGTGACGGCGGTCGAGGAGCCGGCGAGCGGCCACCACGAGGAGATGGCGTCTGCGCGGGACCTGGGCGGAATGCCGGTGGTCTGCTGCGGGTTGCACAGCCAGGTCCCGCTGGTGACGGCCGCGGTGAAGGAGGCCCTGCCCTCGGCGAGTGTCGCGTACGTGATGACCGACGAGGCTGCGCTGCCAATGGCGGTCTCCCGGCTCGTGCCGAAGCTCCGCGCGTCCGGTCTGGTGGACTCGACGATAGCGTGCGGCCAGGCTTTCGGCGGCGAACACGAGGCCGTGAACCTATACTCGGGACTTCTCGCAGCGCGTCATGTCGTGCGCTCGGACGTCGCCGTGGTGGCCATAGGCCCGGGAATACCGGGGACGGCCACTCCGTTCGGGCACAGTGGCGTCGCGCAGGGCCAGGCGTTGAACGCGGTGCACTCACTGGGCGGCGTACCCGTAGCAGTGCTGCGGCTCTCGTTCGCCGACTCTCGGCCGAGGCATGTCCCCGTGAGTCATCAGACGCTGACGGCGCTGGGTTCGGTGGCGCTAGGTTCGGCTCTCGTCGCGGTGCCTGTGCTCGAGGAGCCGATGCGCTCGGCTATCGACGACGCGCTCGAGGCGGCGGGAATCTGGCTGCGTCACGAGCGCTGCGAAGTCGAGACCGGCCCGCTTCCCGACTCGAGGGGAGTCGAAGTGCGCACCATGGGGCGATCGTTCGAGGAAGATCCGGCGTTCTTCCTGGCGGCCGCGACTGCGGGCACGCTGGCGGCTCGACGGGTCACCGGCTGACCTGTCGACACCTCGGCGAGCTACATGCGCGCTACGTGATTCGCGAGGCGTGGTCGCCGTCTGTCAGCGCATATGCACCGTTCGCTCCGCAGATGCGCTAGTATCCCGCTCATGAGCGAACACGCCGTCGATGACTTCCTGAGCTACCTCGCGATAGAACGTGGCGCGTCCGGTCACACGATCGGCGCGTATCGTGGCGACTTGCGGGCGTACACCGCCCATCTCCGAGGACGGTCGGCGGGACCACTCACGGCGACACGCGACGACGTCTCCTCGTTCATGGCCGCACTGCAGGCGAACGGTATGGCTCCGAGCACGGTCGAGCGCAAGATCGCGGCGGTGAAGAGCTTCCACAGCTTCCTCGTGCGCGAGGGGCTCACCACCAACCATCCAACCGTCGATCTCACACTGCCCAAGGTCCCTGCGCGACTGCCGGACGTCATCTCGATCGAGGATGCCGAGAAGCTGCTCTCACAGCCCTTCCCGACGGGGCCGGTCGGCTACCGCGACCTCGCGGTGCTCGAGGTCCTGTATGGCTGCGGACTTCGCGTGAGCGAGCTGACCGGCCTGGATCTGCTCGACCTGGATCTTGAGGGCGGCTTCCTCCGAGTGCTGGGCAAGGGTTGCAGGGAGCGTATGGTGCCGATCGCTGGCGCGGCCCAGCGCGCTGTGACCGCGTACCTGCAGCACGGCAGAGCGTATCTCCGTGCCAAGAAGTCGTCGGCCCGCCAGGACCCTTCGGCAGTGTTCGTGAACGTGCGCGGCGGGCGCCTGACCCGGCAGGCCGTGTTCGGTCTCGTGCGGACCTACGGCGGGCGCGTGGGTCTACAGCTGCATCCGCATACCCTGCGCCATTCCTTCGCGACGCACATGCTGCAGGGGGGTGCGGAGCTGCGCGCATTGCAGGAGATGCTGGGCCACGCGGACATCTCGACGACGCAGGTCTATACCCACGTGGACCGCGCCCACGTTCGTGAGGAGTACCTCACCACTCATCCTCGGGCAAGGTTGCGCTAGCCGAAGTCCGGTCCCGGCGTTCCATGCGTCAGAAATGTGTCAGATTCCCTCGGGAAACGGCGCTACGCATCGCGCGGTGGGGGTAAGATGAATGAGGCGTACCCAGTTTCTGTATGAGGAGGCGGATCGCAGCGTGAACGGGAAGATTAGCAGGGTCCTCGTGGTGTTGCTGGCATTGACGCTCATTCTCGCGTTCGTTCCAGCATGCTCCCCGAAGGAGGACACCACCGAGGAGGAGACCACCGAGGAGACTACCGAGCCCCCTCTCAAGGCGGCAATGGTCACCGACGTCGGCGGTCTCGGTGACAAGTCGTTCAACGATCTCTCGTACGAGGGCCTCAAGAGGGCCGAAGAGGAGCTGGGTGTCGAGATCGAGGTGCTCGAGTCCAAGGAGATCACCGACTACGAGAGCAACATCGATCAGCTCGCGAGCGCCGGATTCAGCCCGATCTTCGCGGTCGGCTTCCTGATGACCGACACGGTTGTGAAGCTCGCTCCCGAGTACCCCGACACGCAGTTCGGCGGTGTCGATGAGTTCTTCGATCCCACGATCGAGAACGTCGTCGGCCTGAACTTCAAGGAGGAGGAGGGCAGCTATCTCGCCGGTGTCGTGGCGGGCATGGCCACCAAGGAGACCTTTGACGCGAAGCTCAACGACAAGAACATCATCGGCTTCGTGGGCGGAATGGATGTCCCGCTCATCAAGAAGTTCGAAGCCGGCTTCATCGCCGGTGCCAAGTCCGTGAACCCGGACGTGCAGGTGATCTCGTTGTACACCGGTAGCTTCACCGACCAGGCGAAGGGCAAGGAACTCGGCCTGTCGCTCATCGACCAGGGTGCCGATGTCATCTACGCTGCGGCCGGCGCGTGTGGTACCGGTACGGTACAGGCTTGCCAGGAGAAGGGCGCGCTGTTCATCGGTGTCGACGCCGACCAGTACCTCACCATCGAGGGTACCGGTGACGTCATGCTGACCTCGATGATGAAGCGTGTGGACAACGCCGTGTTCCAGACCATCGAAGCGGCTGTCAACGGCGACCTCAAGACCGGCGAGAACCAGGTCTTCGGTCTCAAGGAGGGCGGTGTCGAGCTCGCGCCGTTCCACGACTTCGACTCGAAGGTCCCGCAGGCGATCAAGGATGCTGTCGAGAAGGCGACCGCCGACATCATCGACGGCAAGATCACCGTTCCGACGACCCTGTAGTCCGGGGACGGTAGGGCACATCTCGTGTCGTACCGGTTGCGCTAAACTCGAGGGGCGGCTCCACAAGGGGTCGCCCCTCCCGCGTATTCGCGGACCCGGTCAGTGAGTTCGAGAGGAACGCCCATGCCGGTACTCGAGCTTCGAGACGTCACGAAGGTGTTTCCGGGGGTACTGGCGAACGACCGGGTGTCGTTCTCGCTCGAGCGAGGCGAGATACTTGCGCTGCTGGGAGAGAACGGCGCGGGCAAGTCCACCATCATGAACGTGGTGTACGGGCTGCTGTCTGCCGAGGGCGGCGAGATCCTCGTCGATGGCCAGCCGGTTAGGATCAGGTCGCCACGGCAGGCGATCGACCTGGGTATCGGAATGGTGCACCAGCATTTCATGCTGGTCGAACCACTCACTGTGACCGAGAACATCGTACTCGGCCGCGAGCCGGGCAAGTATGGCGTGATCGACTTCAAGACGGCCCGGATGCGCGTCGAGGAGATTTCCGACCGGTACGGTCTCAAGGTGGATCCCGACGCAAGGATCGTGGACTTGCCTGTAGGCATGCAGCAACGTGTCGAGATCCTGAAGGCGCTCTATCAGGGTGCCCGGGTCTTGATTCTCGACGAGCCGACCGCCGTGCTGACGCCGCAAGAAGTCCGGGAGCTGTTCAGGGTCGTGCGGTCGCTGGTTGACGAAGGCCTGTCTGTCGTGTTCATCACCCACAAGCTCGAGGAGGTCATGGCGGTCGCGGACCGCATTCTAGTGATGCGGGCCGGCCGAGTGGTCGGTGAAACCAAGCCTGCCGACACGGACGATATCGGTCTTGCCCGAATGATGGTCGGGAGAGATGTCGTGCTGCGTGTGGAGAAGGGTGAGTCGGTACCGGGCGAACCGGTACTCGAGGTGTCCGACCTGCGAGTGATGGGCGACCGGGGACTCGAGGCCGTCTCGGGCGTCTCGTTCTCCGTCCACGGAGGTGAGGTGGTCGCGGTTGCGGGCGTGAGCGGTAACGGGCAGACCGAGCTGGTCGAGGCGGTCATAGGTCTGCGCAGACCTGCAGGGGGCACGATCGTGCTCAAGGACGCGGACATCACTCAAGCCAACGCCCGGCGCTCGATAGAGGCAGGCGTCTCACACATTCCGGAGGACCGTCACAGGCGAGGGCTGGTGCTGCAGTTCAACCTCGCCGAGAACATGGTGCTCGGTGACCATCGCGTCGCGCCGTACACCAATGCCGGCATCATGAAGCCCAAGGTGATCACCGCGATGGCGAAGAAGCGGATCGCCGACTACGACATCAGGACCCCGTCCGAGACCGTGAGCGCGGAGAATCTGTCGGGAGGCAATCAGCAGAAGGTCGTAGTCGCGCGTGAGATCGGGCGAAACCCCGATCTGCTCGTGGCCGCCCAGCCCACTCGCGGTCTTGACGTGGGGGCGATCGAGTTCGTGCACCGGCAGATCCTCGAGGAGCGCGCGAATGGCAAGGCAGTCTTGCTTGTCAGCCTGGAACTCGAGGAAGTGCTCTCGCTCGCGGACCGGATCCTGGTGATGTTCGAAGGCCGGATCGGGCGCGAGTTCGGTCCGGGCGAGGCGGATGCCGAGACCCTCGGCTATTACATGACCGGCGGCGGAGGCGAAAAGCTCAGCGAGGATGCGCCGTATGCCACTACCGCGGAGGTCCGGGCGTCATCCGGCACGGGGCTTCAGGACGGCGCGAGGGGAGAAGCTGAATGACCGAGGCACATGAGACCACGCCGATCCAGAAGCGCTGGATGGGTGCGGCGCTGAAGGTCGGCACGCCGCTCATCTCGGCCGCCCTTGCGATCGGGGTCGGGTCGATCATCGTGTGGGCGTCGGGATACGATCCCGGCGCCGCCTTCGCCGCTCTATTCCAGGGCGCGCTCGGCACTCCGAAGGCCATCGGTGACACGATGCTGAAATCGACACCGCTCATCCTGACCGGACTGGCCGTGGCATACGGCTTTCGTGCCGGGCTGTTCAACATCGGCGCCGAAGGCCAGCTGTTCATGGGAGGTCTGGCGACGGTTGCCCTAGGGCTAGCGCTGGGGGACGTGTCGTGGTTCCTCGCCGTGCCGTTGATGATCGTCGCGGCCATGGCGGCGGGAGCTTCGTGGGCCTTCATTCCCGCGACGCTGAAAGCGCGGATCGGTGCGCACGAAGTCATCACGACGATGATGTTCACGTACATCGGCCGGTATCTTGTCGGGTGGCTCGTGAACGGCCCGATGAAGGAGCCGGGCGGGATACCCCAGACCTACGCGCTTCCCGCGAATGCGCAGCTCCCACGGATAGCGTCGCTGTTCTCGGAGGGCGCGAAAGGTGCGGTGCCGCTTCTCAATCTTGGACGGGCGCATCTGGGCATCGTCGTGGCGCTGCTAGCTGCCCTCGCGGTCTGGCTCATCCTCAAGTACACGACGCTCGGATACGAGAACCGTGCTGTCGGCTACAACCGGTGGGCATCGGAGACCGCGGGAATCTCCGTGCAGTGGACCACCGTGAAGGCCCTGTGCATCTCGGGCGCGCTAGCCGGACTCGCCGGCGCAGTCGAGGTGATGGGTGTGCACCACCGCCTGTTCGACCAGTTCTCCTCTGGGTTCGGCTTCACAGGTATCGCCGTGGCTCTTCTCGCCAAGAAGCATCCGCTCGGTGTTATCCCGGCGGCCTTCCTGTTCGGAGCGCTGGCTGCAGGCGCGGGAACGATGCAGTTCCAGGCAGACGTCCCCCAGAAGATCATCTCGATCATCCAGGCGCTGGTGATCTTCTTCGTGGCAGCGGAGGAGATCGTCTTGTGGTTCGTCCGCCGTCGTCAGAAGGAGGCGATGAGCCATGCTGGGTGATATCATCACCCCCGATCTGTTCGCGGCGGCCCTGCGCATGGCCACGCCGCTTGCACTGGCGGCGATCGGCGGCACGATCTGCGAGCGTTCCGGGGTCATCAACATCGCGCTTGAGGGCATGATGCTGACCGGCGCCTTCTTCGGTACCGCTGTGGTGCTCGTGACCAACAGCCCCTGGCTTGGCGTGCTTGGAGCCGTTGGTGCAGGCGTCATCATGGCTTCGGTGCATGCATTCGCGTCCATCAACCTGCGCGCCGACCAGACCGTGTCAGGCACTGCGATCAACCTTCTTGCTCTCGGCATGACCGGCTTCCTGATGGAGATCTGGTACGGGCACCCGGGTACCACCGACCAGATCGGGGTGCTGCGTCCGGTGCTCACACTGGATGCACCGGGCGGCGGATTCTTGCCCGAGGTCTGGCGGTGGGTGAGCGGCATCTTCTTGTCGCATACGCCGATCGTGTACATCACGATTCTCATTGCGATCACCGCTCAATGGGCCGTGTACCACACCAAGTGGGGTCTTCGCCTGCGCGCGCTCGGCGAGCATCCGCGTGCCGTCGATACGGTAGGCGTGAACGTTCTCAGGGGCCGTTGGGTCGCGGTACTCATCAGCGGCGGCCTCGCCGGACTGGCTGGCGCCAACCTCACCATCGAGCAGGTCGGCTCCTTCACCGAGGGCATGACGAACGGGCGCGGGTTCATCGCCCTTGCAGCGAACATCTTCGGAAGATGGACGCCGGTGGGCTCCTACCTCGCCGCGCTGCTGTTCGGGTTCGCGGACGCGCTTCAGATCAAGCTGCAGATCCTCAGAGGCGTGATCAGCGTGCCTCCGCAGTTCTTCCTCATGCTGCCGTACGTGCTCACGGTCATCGTGTTGGCCGGCGTGATCGGTCGCGCCGTAGCGCCCGCGGCGAGTGGTATTCCGTACAGGAAGGGCTAGGCGTGATCCTCGACCGGCACGGGGAACCATTCCGCGTACGCGCAGCGCTCTTCTGGGCGGTCAGCTGGGGTGCGGGAGCGGCCGTGGGCGTCGCACTAGGGGGCTGGCTGACGCTCGCGGGGGGTTCTGGCGCCCCGGGTGCCGAGGGACTCGATCCGATCGTCGATCTCATCTGCCTGCCGGCCGGCGCCTTCGGCGTCGTCGCGATCGTCCACCTCGGCGGGCAGCTGATCGCGGCGGCGCTGCGCGGCCGAGCCGAGGCGGGCCGCAAGCAGGAGAACGACGGCGAGCGCGCCGAAGGCGATGGCGTCGCCGGGCAGGTCGGGTAGCACGCTTCCGCGCATGAGGCTGCGAACGCCATAGGCGGCGGCCGGAATGGCGACCGCCGCCCATAGTGGAATCCGCATTCGCGGCATCAGCTGCACTACTGCGCGTCTGCCTGATTCGACGGCGTCTCGTACCGATCCTGTGATTCCAGGGACTGACCGGCGCGCTTCGCTCGGTGATGCTTCACGATCGCGCGCACGACGAAGAACACAACGAGACCGAGAATCCACAACGGCGCCGTTGCGATGATGAAGGCGATCGCGAATGTCAGGACGTTCGCGGCGCCGCGGAAGCCTGAAGTGATCGCGTCCTTGAAGCCCCAATCGTCGCCTTCAGGACGCACGGTCGCCTGCTCCTCGATGAGCTCGATGGTCACGGTCGCCATCGCGGCCTGCCGCTCCAGGTACTTCACCTGCGCGTCGAGGCTCTCGATCTCCTGCCGGATACGGTTGAGCTCTGCTTCTACTGCGAGCATGTCCTGGACGTTCTTGGCCGCGTCGAAGAATGTGCGGAGCCGCGCCTCCTCGGCCTGAAGGTTCGCTAGGCGCGCAGTCAGGTCCACGTGCTGCTGCGTGACGTCCTCGGAGCCTTCGGACTGGTACTTGACGGTGCCGAGTGCCAGAGCGCCATCGACGAATGCGTCGAGCGATTCGGCCGGTACCCGCACGGTTATCCACCCGCGAAGTGCTGCGCCATCTCCGACCGCGTAGCCGTACTCGTCGTAGCGATACAGCCACCCGTCTGTCTCCGTTGCCACTTGCAGGTCGGTGATGACGCCGTTGTTGACGTCAGTCAAATCGCGGATCTTGTCCACGGCGTCCTCGGTGCTCTCGACCTCAAGACGCAACGTTTGCGTGCGGATGACCATCCGGTCCCCGTCGGCCGCGGTTCCTTCGGAGGCCGGGGAGGCGGGTGGAACCGCCGAGTCCGCCGCAAGCTCCTCGGTCACCGCGGCATCCCGGGCTATCGAGGGTGCCACTGCGCCGTAGTCGCCGCCTACCTTGGCGTCTTCGGTCGAAGCGCTCTCACCGAGGGCGCATCCCGCGAGAGCACTTGCGAGCATGAGTATCACCAGCGAGCCTGCCGCCAGCTTGACGCGTGTGCCGCTCTTCATCGCCGAACCTCCTTCGTGCGGTCCGTGCATCTCCGGTTCCCGACACGCACGAACGCCCTATGACCTTCATCCGACAGGTCAAGGGGCGTTCGGTCGAAACAGTGGACTGTGCCGTGCTGAGCTAGTCGGCCTTCGAGGCCGAGGTGCCCTCGGCCTTCTTGAGCTGCTTGGCGGCGTACACCAAGAAGCCGATGCCGAGCCCGACCGCCGCGAAGAACATGAGCACGAGCATGTTGAACACGATGCCGGAAACGTTGTTACCGAGATCGAACCATCCGTACATAGGGCCTGCTCACCTCCATCGCACCTGCACGCTAACAGGATTCTAGCGTGACCACCGTACACGGGCAACCGCCCGTCGGGCATGCTTTCGCGGTCTCATTCCACTGTCAACGTCCGAATCCTGCCTGTAGACCGTAGGACGTTTGGATGGTGTCAGTGGTTCGCTTCGATCTGCTGCAGACGGCCCACCTGCGTAGCGTAGCGGCATGCTCTGACACCAAAGTGGAGCAAATGCCCAGATTGTGTTGCAAAGTGGGACGAAGTGGCATAGTCTTAGGCACAGGTCGGGTGCTCCGAGGGGCACGAAGCTGCCGCGAATGAGGGAGGGACGGATGTTTCTCGGCGAGTACCAGCACACGCTGGACGCGAAGGGGCGTCTGTCGCTGCCTGCCAAGTTCCGGAACCAGATGTCCGGGAGCTTCGTGGTGGCCAAGGGCCTCGAGGGCAGCCTCTACGTGTCATCCGCCGAAGCATACGAAGGCTTCCTCTCGCAGCTGACCGGCCGGAACGACTTCGACGAGAAGCACCGGCAGGTCAGGCGCTTCTTCACGGCCGGCGCTCACGAAGGTGAACTCGACTCGGCCGGCCGCGTGACCATCCCGGCCAGCCTGCGCGAGTACGCGAAGTTGGAGCGGGACGTCACGGTGATCGGAAACGGCGACCGAATCGAGATCTGGGACTCAGCGGCCTGGGCTGTCTACAACGGTGAGACCGAAGGCCGCATCGAGGAAGTGACGAGCGAACTCGCCGATCTCGGCATCCTCTGAGGTCCTTGAGAATGGAATACCGGCACACCCCAGTTTTGCTGGCCGAGGTCACGCAGCAGCTGACCTTGCACGACGGTTCCATCTTCGTTGACTGTACCTTAGGCGGGGCAGGACACACGAAGCGGATCGCGCAGCTTGTAGCACCCACCGGGATCGTGGTGGGGATCGACCAAGATGACGCCGCACTCACCGCAGCAGCAGACACACTACGCCTCGGCCAGCAGGATCTTCCGACCATCGTGCTTCTCAAAGGGAGTTTCGGAGACCTCGACGCGGTCCTCCTTGAAGCACGCATCCCGTACGCCGACGCGTTCCTCTTCGATCTCGGCGTCTCATCGCCCCAGCTCGACCATGTCGGCCGCGGTTTCACCTACCAAGAGGACGCTCCGCTGGACATGCGGATGGACGCCTCGTCTACGCAGCCTACCGCGGCAGACATCGTCAATTCGTACTCCGAGACCGAGCTCGCGAGAGTGATCCGTGAGTACGGCGAGGAACGGTGGGCCTCGCGCATCGCAGCATTCGTCGTAGCTGCGCGAGGCCAACACCGGCTCACCACGACCGGAGAGCTGGTAGAGATCGTGAAGGCCGCGATTCCTGCAGCTGCGCGCAGGACGGGAGGACATCCTGCCCGGCGCACGTTCCAGGCGTTGCGTATCGAGGTGAACCACGAGCTCGAGGTGCTCGAGCGCGGTGTTCGCGTCGCGGTCAGGTGGCTCGCACCGAAGGGCCGGATTGCCGTCATCAGCTACCACTCGCTCGAGGACAGGATCGTGCGCGATACGTTCGCAGAACTCGCGCAGGGGTGTGTGTGCCCTCCCGATCTGCCGGTCTGCCGGTGCGGGAGAGCCCCGGTACTGAGGATCGTCACGAAGCGACCCGTCGTGCCCACAGACGAGGAGGTCGCGCTGAATCCGAGGGCGCGCAGTGCGCGCCTGCGAGTAGCCGAGAGGGTCTGAGCCACCAAGGGGTCCCGGTCGCGAAGCCGGGGAAGAGCAGCGGGAAGGAGGCCCACGATCGTGGGCGAAGCGGCGCGCAGGATCTCGCACGCACGCACTGCCACGCCGGCGCGACCCGCGTTGCGAGTCGTCCGCGGCGGGCGTTCGCGTGCGCGGGCTCGTGCCGACGCCCGCGCGGCGCATCTCTTCCGTGCCCTGGTCGTGTTCCTGGTGGTACTGGCCTCGGCGGGCGTCCTTCGCGTCACACTCGCGGCACATGCGGCGGAGGCCACGATCGACGCGTGGGAACTCCGGAAGGAAGTCAAGACTGAGCGGCTCGTCGCGCGCACGCTCGAGGCAGATCGCAGCGCGCTTGCATCCCCCTCGCGTATCGAGGCCGTGGCCTGTCAGACGCTCAACATGCAGCGTCCGAAGCAGGTCTCGTACCTGCAGCTTCCATCCGCCGCCGGCTTCGATGTCGTGCAGGGGGCTACCCCTCCCGCCGACTCGCCGGGCGTTCTCGTGACGCTCATGGACCTCGCCGCGGGTGAGGCGCAGGTGATGCTTGTCGGTGATGTCGGACTCGGCTCGCTGCGATGAGTGCGCCCCGAGGGAAAGGGACGCGCTCACGAGACAGCGCTGCGAAGGAGCGCCCGTCACGCACCGGGCGCTTCTCGGCGCTTCTGGGCGCACTCGCTCTCGGTCTGGCGGTGGTTGCCGGTCGCCTCGTGTACATCCAGATGATCGTCGGGCCTGAGTATGCTGCAGCCGCCGCGGAGCAGCGCACCCGGGATATCGTCCTGAGTCCGCAACGAGGATTCATCCTCGACCGCGAGGGCGAGGTCCTCGCCGAGTCCGTCGAGGCCCGGACGGTCTACGCGGTTCCGAACTCGGTTGCGGACAAGCCCGGAACGGCCAACGCGATCGCTTCAACGCTCGGTGGGGACCCGGCCGCATACCTCGAGAAGCTGTCGAGGGACACGAGCTTCGTGTACATCGCCCGGAAGGCGGACGTGGAGCGCGTGGAAGCGCTCAGGGCACTCGAGATCTCCGGCCTGGGATTCCTGGAGGATTCGCGCCGCGTCTACCCGAGCAACGAACTCGCGTGCCAGGTGCTGGGCTTCGTGGGTGTGGACGACGAGGGTCTCTCCGGTCTGGAGCTCTACTACGACGACCTGCTTGCGGGCAAAGAGGGGCGCCTCATCGGCGAGAGGGACACTCAGAACCGCCCGATCCCGGGCGGTGTCGCGTATGAGGAAGAGGCTGTGGACGGGCAGGACATCGTCCTCACGATCGACAAGGACATCCAGTATCAGGCGCAGATCGCTCTGGCCGAGGCTGTCGGGCAATGGGGGGGCAAGTCAGGGTCCCTGGTGATCATGGATCCCCGGAACGGCGAGATCCTGGCCATGGCCTCGGTGCCTCAGTTCAACCCCAACGACTTCGGATCGTACGACGATTCGGCGTACCGGAACCGTCCCGTGGTTGATACCTACGAGCCGGGCTCGACCATCAAGTCGGTGACGGCTTCGGCTGTGATCGACAGCGGTCTGTTCACTCCCGAGAGCATGTTCGACCTACCTCCAACGATCGAAGTTGGCGGACGGACGATCCACGAATCGCACGACCGCCCCACAGTGAACTGGTCACTCACGGAGATCGTGACGAACTCGTCGAACGTCGGATCGGTCAAACTCGGTCTGGCGCTGGGGCCGGAGGGCCTGTACGACTATCTCGACCGGTTCGGTCTGACCGAGAAGACTGGTGTGGACTTCCCGGGTGAGGCGAAGGGGTGGTTGCCGACGACCGACCAGTGGTCGGCGTCGACTATCGCGACTGTGCCGTTCGGCCAGGGTGTCTCCGTGACATCGCTCCAGCTCGCGCGTGCGCTATCGGCGATCGCCAACGGCGGCTCGCTGGTGACGCCGCACTTCCTTCGTCAGGTGCCGGATTCCCCGGAGATCGCGCTTGACTGGTCCACCGAGAGTGCGATCAAGCCGGAGACGGCAGGCGCCATGCGCGCGGTGCTGACCGATGTGGTGAACGAGGGCACCGGCTCCGCTGCGGCAGTTCCGGGGTACCAGGTCGCGGGCAAGACCGGCACCGCGCAGAAGGCGCGCACCGACGGTCAGCCGGGTTACGCAGAGGGCAAGTACGTGGCGTCGTTCTCGGGCTTCATTCCGGCCGAGAACCCCAGCATCCTGATCGTGGTGACGGTAGACGAACCCTCGAACGCCATCTACGGCGGCACGGTGGCGGCACCCACGTTCGCACGCCTCGCAAGGTTCTGTGTGGAGCATCTGAAGATCCCGCCCGGGGCGCCGGTAACGGGAGTGTCACAGCCCGCTGGAGGATAAGGTCAGGGCAGGTCGCGATGGTAGAATGATTCGGCTCGGAGGCGGCGGGGACCGGTGACAGAAGCGAACCTCTCACAGTTGCTGGATGGAGCGTGCATGGCCCCGGGGCTCGATCCGGAGGTCAGCATCTCCGGCATCGCCTACCGTTCCTCATTCGTGGAACCGGGGGACGCCTTCTTCTGCATTCCCGGGATCCGGCACGACGGGCACGAGTTCGCGGGCGACGCGGTATCGCGCGGGGCGGCGGCGCTTGTCTGCGCGCGGCCGCTTGGATCGGGGGTGCCTGAGGCGCTTGTGAAGGACGTGCGCCGGGCGTTGTCGACGGCGTCGGCCCGTTTCTACGAGAGTCCGAGTGCGAGCCTCGACGTGGTCGGCATCACGGGTACGAACGGCAAGACCACGACGACGTACGTTCTCGACAGCATCCTGCGCGCCGCGGGCCGGAAAACGGGGCTGATCGGGACCGTGGAAACGCGCGTTGGTGCGGAGCGCATTCCGTCGACGCACACCACTCCCGAGTCGGCCGATCTGCAGGCCTTGCTCGCGCGAATGCGTGACCAGGGCGTATCGGGCGTCTCGATGGAAGTCTCGTCCCATGCGATCGACCTGCACCGAGTCGACGACGTCCGTTTCGCCGTTGCTGCCTTCACGAACCTGACGCAGGACCACCTCGACTATCACAGCACGCTCGAGGAGTACTGGGGCGTCAAGAGGCGGCTGTTTACTGCCATGAGCGTGGCGGAGTGTGTGGTGAACATCGACGATTCGCGAGGCATGCAGCTTGCCTCGGAGACCGGCGCGACCTGGACCGTCGGTCGCGAGCCCGGCGCGGCGGTAAGGGCTCTGAACGAAGAGCGGGGACGGGTTTCCACGACCTTCACACTCTCCACGCCGGCGGGTTCATCGGACGTGCAGCTCCCGCTAGCGGGCGCCTACAACGTGAGCAACGCACTTGTGGCGAGTGGTTGTGCCTTGGCGCTCGGGATATCGCTTGCCGACGTCGTGACCGGGCTCGAAGGCGCCCCACAGGTTCCCGGCCGTCTGGAACGGGTCGAGGAGGGGCAGCCGTTCGCAGTTCTGGTGGACTACGCACACACGCCGGACAGTCTCCAGAAGGCGCTTGCCGCAGTGCGCGAGGTCACGCCGGGACGCGTGATCACCGTCTTCGGTTGCGGTGGGGACCGGGATCCCCAGAAGCGTCCGCTCATGGGCTATGCGGCAGGTCTCGGATCCGACGAGGTCGTGATCACGAGCGACAACCCGCGGAGTGAAGACCCCGTCGGAATCATCCTCGCCATCGAGGACGGGCTGCGCCCTACCGGCACATCGTATGCGGTCGAGCCCGATCGGCGCGCCGGGATCCGTGCGGCGCTGTCCCTTGCGGCCGAAGGCGATGCTGTGCTGGTGGCGGGTAAGGGGCACGAGGACTACCAGATCTTCGCCGATAGGACTGTCCACTTCGATGATCGCGAAGTCGTGCGGGAGGAGTTGAAGTCGCTGTGCTGACACTGGCGATCGATGTGCTCCTACGCGTGACGGGAGGCCGCCTGCTGGCCGGTCCCGAGAGCACGATGGTCAACGGTCTTGCGATAGACTCGCGTGCCGTCGAGCCGGGCGCCGTGTTCGTGGCATTCCCGGGCGAACACGCGGACGGCCATGCGTTCATCGAGAAGGCGCTTCTCGCAGGTGCGCGGGCGATCATCGTCACGCGCGATGACGAGTCAGTCACCGCCGCGTTCGCGGCGGCGGCTCGGCCCGAATGCGCACTCGTGTGCGTGGATCGGGCGCAGGCGGCGGTGGAAGCGCTTGGGGCCTACCACAGAGAGCGGCTCACCTGTCCTGTGATCGGAGTGACGGGATCCACGGGCAAGACCACGACCAAGGACTTCTTGCGGAGCGTGCTCGCGACCGGCATGCGAGTTGTGGCAACGCCGGAGAACCGGAACAACGAGCTCGGCGTGCCGCTGACGATCATGGATGCCAGCGCGGAGACTGATGCACTGGTCGTCGAGATGGCGATGCGCGGACCGGGGCAGATCGCGCGTCTCTGTTCGGTTGCCAAGCCGACGGCCGGGCTTGTCACCAACGTCGGCGTGAGCCATGTGGAGATCCTCGGCACCGAGGAGGCGATCGCGTCCGCCAAAGGGGAGCTCGTGAGCGCGATCCCGCAGTCCGGTCGTGTGTTCCTGAATGGCGACGACGCATGGACCGACGTACTCCAGGGTCGCGCCGTTGCCGCGGTGACACGCTACGGCCTGGGACAGACGGCGGAGGTTCGCGCCGAGAACGTGAGTGTGCAGTCGGACGGGACACCATCGTTCGTTCTCGTCTCGGAGCAAGGGACCGTGGACGTCCGTCTTCCGATTCCCGGACGACACAACGTGTATAACGCCCTGGCAGCGTCCTCGGTCGGTCTGTATCTTGGCGTGAGACCTGAGGACGTAGCACGCGGTCTCGAGGTGGCCACGTTCTCGAAGTGGCGCATGGAGACCTTCCAGAGCGCATCGGGTCTGACCGTCATCAACGATGCGTACAACGCGAATCCGACCTCGATGCGCGCCGCCGTCTCCGCACTTGGCGACGTACCCACGGAAGGCAAGCGCGTCGCCGTGCTGGGTGACATGGCAGAGCTCGGGTCTCTGGCCGAGCTAGCGCATTTCCAGCTGGGCGAGGAGATCGCCAAGTCGTTGGTCGACGTGCTCGTCACAGTGGGCGAGCGCGCGCGCAGGATCGCCGAGGGCGCAGTGGCTGCCGGCATGGACCCCGCCAGCGTGCGGCCGTGCGTGTCTGCCGACGAGGCGTCCGAGGTTGTCGATGACGTCGCCGAGCCGGGCGACACGGTGCTCGTCAAGGCGTCCCGGGTCATGGGGCTGGAGCGAGTGGTGGAGGGGATGATCGAGCCTCGTGTTTAACCTTCTGCCCGAGATAGGGCGCTACCCCACGTATCAGATCCTGGTTGCGGCCGTGCTCGCGCTGGTGTTCGCAGGGGTGCTGTTCCCGTTGTGGATCCGGTTGCTGCGGTTCCGCAACATCGGCCAGCAGGTGCGAGCCGACGGCCCTCAGGGTCATCTGGTGAAGCAGGGCACGCCCACGATGGGCGGCGTGCTGATCCTCCTGGTCGTCGCCATCATCTACCTCTCTCTGGGGAAGGTCGGGCGGCCGGGCATCATCGCGCTGACCGCGCTGTTGGGGTGCGGCCTGCTCGGCTTCATCGACGACTACGCGAAGGTCGTGAAGGAACGGTCGCTTGGACTGACCGCGAAGGCCAAGATAATCGGACAGGTCGTGATCGCGGTCGGCATCGGTCTGCTAGCGGTCAACTGGGCGCATGTCAGTCCGAGCGTAGCGATCCCGTGGGTCGGGGCGGTCGACTTCGGCATCCTGACGTCGACCGTGAACGTCGGGGGGTTCAGCCTCGATCTCCCGTGGCTGTACCTCGCGCTTGTTGCGTTCATGGTCGTCTCCTTCTCGAACACGGTGAACCTTACGGACGGTCTGGACGGCCTGGCCGCGGGCACGACGATGATCGTCATGCTGGCATTCGCCGCTATCGCGTTCGCTCAGGACAACCTGGAGCTCGCTCTGTTCTCGGCGACCGTGGCGGGCGCTTGCCTGGGATTCCTCTGGTACAACAGCTTCCCCGCGGACATCTTCATGGGAGACACCGGTTCACTCGGTCTCGGTGCGGTCATCGCCACTCTGGCCGTGGTGACGAAGACCGAGCTGTTGGCGCCGCTGATCGGCGGCATCTACGTTGCCGAGGGCCTCTCTGTGATACTCCAGGTCGCCTCTTTCAAGTTGACGGGCAAGCGGATCTTCCGAATGGCGCCGCTGCACCATCACTTCGAGATGAAGGGATGGAGTGAGACTAAGGTCATGGTCCGCTTCTGGATCGTGACGGGCATCATGGCCGGCATGGGCTTCGCCCTGTGGTTCGTGACCAAGAGGGGCAGATAGCGTGAGGAGCTGGTCCGGACATCTGCTCGTCCTCGGCCTCGGGGCGTCCGGTGAGGCGGCCGCGCGCTGGGGCTTGGCGCGGGCGGCTGAGGGCGCGAACGTGAGCGTGAGCGTGGTCGACTCGGGCTCCGGGGAAACGCTGGAAGCACGCGCAGAAGCCCTTAGGGCGCAGGGTGCAGACGTCAGGACCGGGAAGAACGAAGTCCCGCAGGCGGATCTGGTGGTGGCCTCGCCGGGAATCAAGCCGCATTCGGAACTGATGCGAAACGCCGTCGATCTCGGGGTTCCGGTGATCTCCGAACTCGAGCTGGCCTACCGGGTTTCGGCGGCGCCTTGGGTGGCGATCACAGGGACCAACGGCAAGACCACGACAACCGCGCTGGTGGGCCACCTGCTTCAGGAAGCCGGAATACCCGCCGAACTCGCAGGCAACATCGGTCCGGCAGCGATCAAAGTGGCCGCGGAGGTCGGTCCGGCCGCAATCATCGTGGCCGAGGTGTCCAGCTTTCAACTCACGCTCGCGGACACGTTCCACCCGAGAGTCGCGGCTCTGCTGAACATCACACCCGACCACTTGGACTACCACGGATCCATGGAGGCATACGCCAGCGAGAAGGCGAAGGTCTTCGCACACCAGTCGGTTGGCGACACGGCCGTGATCGATGTCGACGACGCGGGATCGGCGCCCTACGCGGGTAATGTCGGCGGGGGAGGGGCCACAATCCGGCGCGTAAGCCGGGTGCTGTCACCCGAGGACGGCGCGTACCTCGTCGATGACGTGCTGGTGCTCTCCGAAGGCGGACAGGAACTGCCGCTCGTGAGCGTGCAGGACCTGGGCATCAAGGGAGATCACAACGTCAGCAACGCGTTGGCAGCGGCGGCGTGCGCGCGGGCGGCGGGTGCCGACATCGAGTCCATCCGACGCGGACTGCGTTCGTTCAAGCCGATAGAGCACCGGTTGGAGCCGGCAGGCGTCGTCGACGGCGTCGAGTACTTCAACGACTCCAAGGCGACGAATCCGGATGCCGTGCTGAAAGCGCTCACGGCGTTCGGAGATCGGTCGCTGGTGCTGCTGCTAGGCGGTAGGAACAAGGGCGTCGATCTGCGGGAGCTGGCCCTGCGCGTGGCCGAACAGGCGAAGCAGGTCGTCCTCTTCGGCGAGGCCGCCCCGGAGTTCGAGAGTGCGTTCGGTGAGCTGGACACGGAGATCGTGACCGTCGATGGGCTGTCGTCGGCGGTGAAGGCTGCCGCGAAGACGGCGGAGCCAGGCGATGTGGTCCTCTTGTCGCCCGGCTGCACGTCGTTCGACGAATTCACGGGCTACGACGCGCGCGGGAACCGCTTCAAGGAACTGGTGTCCGAACTCAAGGAGGCCCGCGATGGCCAGGACGCGTAGCCTCTCGCCGATCGCGTTCCTGCTCCTTGGCGCCACGTTCTTCCTTGTGCTCGGTGGCGTTCTGATGATCTACTCGGCCTCTTCGGTCGCGGACTACGTGAACTACGGTGACAGTGCCTATCACCTGAAGAAGCAGCTGGTGTTCGCCCTGGTGGGCTGCGCGGCGCTCTGGGGTGCGTCCCGGTGGGACTTCCGCGCCGGGCGCCGTGGCTCAGCCGATATCCGGAGACCGGAGGTGCTCTCCTGGATCATGTGGGGCGTTTCGCTGCTTGGCTTGATAGTCGTGGAGGCCATGGGCGTCGGCAAGTGGGGGGCGACGCGCTCCATCGATCTGGGCTTCGGATACGTGCAACCGTCGGAGTTCTCGAAGCTCGGGTGTCTGGCCGTGGTCGCAGTGTTGCTCGTGGCATGGCGACGAGGCGAGCTGGATACGCGCGAGCTGCTCATCCGCATGGGAATCGTCCTTGGTCCCGTCGTGCTGCTGATCATGCTGCAACCCGACATGGGCACCACGATGTCACTCCTTCTCGGCGTAGCGGTGCTTCTGTGGCTTGCGGGGGTCAGGGGGCGGTGGCTCGGCATGGTGGCAGCCGTCGGACTGCCGTCGGTGGCGCTGCTGATAGCGGTCGCGGGCTACCGGATGGACCGAGTGGCTGCATTCCTCGACCCGTGGGCAGATCCGGAGAAGGGTGGCTACCAGATCATCCAGTCTCTGTACGCTTTCGGATCGGGTGGTCTCGCCGGCGTTGGACTCGGGCTCTCCAGGCAGAAGTTCTTCTACCTGCCCGCTGCCCAGACGGACTTCATCTTCGCGGTCATCGGCGAGGAGCTCGGACTGCTCGGCGCGCTCTCGGTCGTCGTCGCCTTCGCGGTGTTCGCGTTTTCGGGGTTCAGGATCGCCGTAGGCTGCCGGGACATGTTCGGGCGCCTGCTCGCCGGAGGACTCACGGCGATGATCGTCGTCCAGGCGATGATGAACATGGCCGCCGTCACCGGCCTCATGCCGATCACTGGCATTCCGCTGCCGCTGGTGAGTGCCGGCGGATCGTCGCTGACACTGACATTGGCATGCGTTGGCCTCATTCTTGCGGTTGCGCGCAATGGGGCAAGCACACGCATCGGGCTCGTTCGAGCACCGAAGAGCAGGGGGTCGGAACGTGCGAATACTGTTGAGTGGCGGCGGGACGGCCGGTCACATCTACCCGGCTCTGTCGGTGGCCGCTCGGCTCGTGGCCGAAGGGCATGACGTCGAGTTCGCGGGCACGCCTGACGGGCTCGAGTCGCGACTTGTCTCTGAAAGCGGTATCCGCTTCCACGCTCTGCGTGCGAGCGGGTTCGACCGCGGCAAGCCCCTCACGCTTATTTCGTCGGCGGCTGTCATCGGTGCGTCGACTCTTCGTGCGCGTCGGCTCATACGGAAGCTTCATGTGGATACCGTCATGGGCTTCGGCGGATACGTATCTCTGCCTGTCGGCATCGGCGCCGTGCTCGCGCGGGTCCCGCTCGTACTGCACGAGCAGAACTCCGTCCCGGGACTCGCGAACAAGGTCCTCTCACGATGGGCGCGCGCCGTGGGTGTGACGTACGAGGGTTCTCTTCGGTACCTGAGGCATCCGGAGCGCGGCGTCGTGACCGGCAATCCCGTGAGAGACGCCATTCTCGAGGCTGATCGCGAGCGGGGGAGGGCGGCGCTCGGAGCGAGCCCGAACGACCTGGTTCTGCTTGTGTTCGGAGGAAGCAGAGGTGCGCGTCACATCAACGAGACCATGGTCGGCATCGCCCGCGAGCTCATGGAGATCCCATCGTTGCGGGTCGTGCACATGGCGGGTAGGATTGAGGCCGCTTCTACCGATGCCGAGCTACGAGGACGGCTCGGCGGCGAACACCCCCGGTACCGGGTGGTCGACTACATCGATGACATGGGAGACGCGATAGCTGCGGCCGATGTCGTAGTCGCGCGGGCCGGTGCGACATCGATCGCCGAGATCACCGCCGTCGGCCGTGCGGCGGTGCTCGTCCCGTATCCGTATGCGACGGACGATCACCAAACGCTCAACGCGCGTGCGGTCGCCGACGGAGGCGGGGCGATCGTCGTTCTGGACAGCGAGCTGGAGTCGGCTGCGTTCAGGGACGCCATCATGCGGCTCCTTGCGAACGAAGCGCTGCGCACGGGCATGGCCACTGAGTCAGCAGCGCTCGGCCGGCGCGACGCCACCGAGCGGGTCGCGGCGCTGGCGTCGGGGTAAGGACTTCGCGAGAGGAGTCGATGTGGCGCACGGCGCGTATGCGCATTTCATCGGTATCGGCGGCGCCGGCGTGAGCGGTCTTGCCCGGGTGCTTAGCGACCGCGGATACACCGTCACGGGCTCTGACCTGAAGGCTTCACGGTACGCGGCCGCGCTCGAAGCGGCCGGCGTGAAGGTGACCATCGGCCACGATGCGGCCAATCTCGGCGAGCCTGAGGTCGTCGTCGTGTCGTCGGCGATACCAGAGAGCAACCCGGAGCTGACAGCGGCGCGTGAGCGGGGCATCCCGGTGTGGCCTCGAGCCAAGATGCTGGCGCACCTCGCCGGTGACGACGTGACCATCACTGTGGCCGGAACGCACGGGAAGACGACGACGAGTTCGATGTTGGCCACCGCGCTAGACTCAATCGGCCTCGACCCGACGTTCCTCATCGGCGGAGAACTCAACGACATGGGCGCGAACGCGCGCTGCGGCAGCGGCGGCTACTATGTGGTCGAGGCCGACGAGAGTGACGGCTCGTTCCTCTTCATGTCGCCGCACGTCTCGGTGATCACGAACATCGAGGCCGATCACTTGGATCACTACGGGTCGTTCGCGGAGATCGTGCGAACGTTCGCCGAGTTCATCGGGCGAACCTCGCCGGACGGGGCCGTCGTGGCCTGCGCGGATGACGCGTGCCTTGCCGAGCTCGCTCGGAAGACGGCGCCCTGCCGGGTCGTGACGTATGGAATGGCGGAGACTGCCGACGTCCGGTGTTCCGGACTGACCCACGATGGCATCGGGCACGCCTTCTCGGTCTCGTTCCCTGACTGCGTTGCCGTGCGTGTTCGGATCGCCATCCCCGGGGAGCACATGGTGCGAAACGCGACGGGTGTGCTCGCGGCGGTCTGGTCGCTAGGCTTGGACGTCGAACGGGCAGCGGCTGCGCTCGGTTCGTTCTCGGGTGTCCGAAGACGGTTCGACACCGTTGGCGAGGTCGCCGGTGTTCGCGTAGTGGACGACTACGCGCACCATCCCACAGAAGTGCGCGCCACGCTTGCAGGTGCACGTGAGGCCGGCTTCGACCGCATCTGGGCGGTGTTCCAGCCGCATCGGTATTCGAGGACCGAGGCGCTCGGAGCCGAATTCGGAGGCGCCTTCGGCGATGCGGACCGGATCGTGCTCATGGACGTCTATAGTGCAGGAGAAGCGCCTATCCCCGGCATATCAGGGAAGACGATCCTAGACGCGCTGCTTCACTGTGACGCGCGAGCCCAGGTCGCGTACTTCCCGCACCGTGGTGACGTGGAGGGCTACGTGACAGAGCGTGTGCGCCCCGGGGACCTGGTGATGACGATGGGAGCGGGCGACGTGACCACCATCGGTCCCGAACTCCTGCGCGCGCTTGTCGTGCGAGACACCGGCAGGGCGACGTGATTCCGAGCGACACGTACGCGAAGCTCCGGACGGCCGTGTCCGGCGATGTCCGCACCGACGAGCCGATGTACCGGCACACGACCTTCAGGATCGGCGGCCCTGCGGATCTTCATGTCACTTGCGAGACTCTCGCGGACCTCGCCGACGCGGTGCGAGTCTGCGATGAGCATGAGGTGCCGTGGACGGTCATCGGCAAGGGTTCGAATCTTCTGGTGGCCGACGACGGATACCACGGCGCCATCCTGTGCCTGGGTCGTGAGTTCAAGGCGCACTCGGTCGACGGAGCCGGTATCAAGGCAGGGGCGGCGTGCATCCTCGCCTACATCGTCCGAGACGCGTTCTCGAAAGGCCTGGCAGGGCTCGAATTCGCGGTGGGCATCCCGGGCACGGTCGGAGGCGCACTGTCGATGAACGCGGGGACCGCCGGCGTCTGGATGGGCTCTGTGGTGGAGTCGGTGACGCTGTTCGTGCCGGGGGCGGGTCTCAAGCGAGTGAGGGGCGGCGACATCGCGTGGGGCTACCGCAGAAGCGGGCTTTCCGAGCGGGGCGTGATCGTCGAGTGCGTTCTCGAACTTGCCGAATCGGACAAGACCCGGATACGCCGCCAGATGGAGGAGAGTCTCGAGAGGCGCAAGGAGACGCAGCCCCTCAGCATGCCGAGCGCGGGAAGTGTGTTCCGGAACCCGGAAGGGGACTCCGCAGGACGGCTTATCGAGGCGGCGGGTCTGAAGGGGACGCGGCTGGGTGGCGCGAAGGTGTCGGAGGTGCACGCGAACTTCATCGTGAACGACGGTGGCGCCACGGCTGCAGACGTCGTGGGCCTCATCCGCAAGATACAGATGACGGTCAGGGACACATATGGCATCGAACTCAAGCCGGAGATCAGGTTCCTCGGCTCGTTCGGCCCAGCGTAAGCAGGTCCACGTCGGCACCGGGACGCACAGCCGGAAGGCATCTGCGCATCCCAAGGTGCAGGCGGGCGCAAGGGCCAAGAACGCCTCAGCTGCCGCTGGCGGGCCGAAGACCGGCGGACGGGACAGCGGCTCGCGGAAGCGGCAGCCGACCGCGAAGCAGCTCGAGCGCGAGCAAGCCCGCAGGCAGGCCCGCAGGGCGATACGGCTTCGCGTAGCTGCAGTCGTCGGTGTAGTCATCGCCGTCTGTGCGCTGTGGACCGGCATCTCCCGGACGCAGCTCTTCGAAATCCGGAAGATCGAAGTCGTCGGAAACGCAAGCCTGCCGAGCGAGGACGTGATCGCTCTCGCTGGAGTGGCGGATCGCGAGACACTCCTTAGAGTCGACGAAGACGCAATCGTCGAGAGGCTCGTGCAGAGTCCGTGGATAGCCGATGCCCGGGTGTCCAGGAGGATTCCATCCACCCTGAGACTCAAGGTCGAGGAGCGCGTGCCCGTCGGTGTCGTCGACACCGGAACGACATTCTGGTTCGTGGACGGACGTGCGCGGGTTCTTGGTGAATCCGTTCCGAGCAGTGCGACGGTGCTGCCGGTGATCAGGGATGTCCCCGACTTCGTGGCCGAACCGGGCAAGGTAAGCGGCTCCACATCCCTCCGAAATGCCCTCGCAGTACTTGCGGGCATATCCCCCGAACTGCGGGCTACCGTGCGGACCGTGTCTGCGCCTTCGGTCAACGAGACCACACTGCTGACCTCGAGCGGCCTGGAGATCACCGTAGGGGAGGCCGTACAACTCGCGGAGAAGTCGGCGCTTGTCGCGGACATCCTTCAGGAACGGGGAGGCGGGGTGGTCTTCATCGACATACGGTCGATCGAACGGCCCATCTCGCGCGGAGTAGGCGAGTAGCTGCGCCGAGGCGCGCCGCCGGCGCATGCGCTGCCTGAGTAGATTCCCGTTGCAAACCCCTTGCGTTTAGTATAAGGTTCGTGTGAAGATTTACCTTTGCCCAAGCACAGTAGACGTCAAGTAGAGGTCAAGACTAAGACGCATCAGGGCAGCTCAGGAGGCATATCATGCTTGAAACGGGAGCCAATTACCTCGCAGTGATCAAGGTAGTCGGCGTGGGGGGCGGCGGCACGAACGCCGTCAATCGCATGGTCGAGGCCGGCGTCAAGGGCGTGGAGTTCATCGCCGTGAACACGGACGCGCAGGCGCTCCTCATGTCGGATGCGGACTACAAGGTCCACATCGGCGTCGGGCTGACGAAGGGCCTCGGCGCCGGCGCCGACCCCGACGTGGGCTATCAGGCGGCCGAGGAGAACCGCGGCGAGATCAAGGAAGCACTTCAGGGCGCGGACATGGTCTTCATCACTGCGGGCCAGGGCGGGGGGACGGGGACTGGCGGCGCACCGGTGATCGCGGAGATCGCGATGGAGGAAATCGGCGCTCTCACGGTTGCGGTAGTGACGCGGCCGTTCGCGTTCGAGGGCCGCAAGCGTGCCATCCAGGCCGAAGAAGGTATCAAGCGCCTGAAGGAGCATGTCGACACGCTCATCGTGATTCCCAACGACCGTCTGCTTCAGGTAGCGGAGAAGAAGACGTCGATCCTGGATGCCTTCCGGATCGCCGACGATGTTCTTCGCCAGGGCTGCCAGGGCATCACGGACTTGATCACGGTGCCCGGGCTTATCAACCTCGACTTCGCGGACGTCCGTACCATCATGAAGGGGGCCGGTACGGCTCTCATGGGTATCGGTGTGGCGACCGGCGACAACCGGGCGCATGAGGCCGCCAAGGCGGCCATCGCAAGTCCGTTGCTGGAGTCCAGCATCGAAGGCGCGAGCGGCGTGCTGCTGTCCATCTCGGGCGGAAGCGATCTCGGGCTGTTCGAGGTGAACGAGGCGGCAGAGGTGGTACAGGCTGCCGCGCATCCTGACGCCAACATCATCTTCGGTGCCGTCATCGACGACTCGATGATGGACCAGATTCGCGTGACGGTCATCGCGACCGGCTTCGGCGGCAAGCGTCGGCAGGAGACCATCGAATTCGAGGCTGCGGTGGTCACCGACGATGAAGGTCCGCGAATCCCGACGTTCGATATGCCGAGCAGCGTCACCGAGGAGGAGCTCGATATCCCGGCCTTCCTCAAGCGCGGAAACCGGTAGTCAGTTCACGACGCGCGGCGCGCATCCGCCGCGTAGCACTGCTGCTGCCGTGTGACGAGTGGGGAGCTCGTCACACGGCAGCGGAGCGTCAGGGGTTCGCTCCCGGCATGATGACGCAGCCAAGAAGAAGGCCCGCTGCATGTGCAGCGGGCCTTCGGTGTTGCGTCACACTGGAGCGCTACCCGACAGGCGGTGCGGGCGGCGCCGGTGGCGCCGGCGGAGCCGGTGGAGCCGGTGGAGCCGGTGGAGCCATGGGCGGTGGCGGAGGCGGTGCCATGGGCGGAGCAGCGGGTGGCTGGTAGCCGCCGACTGCCGCAGGAGGCTGACCGCCCTTGCCGCGCTTGATCTTCTTGAACACCATGAAGTAGTAGAAGATCGCGGCGAGCAGTCCGACGAACACAAGCAGCAGGATCCAGATGATCTTCGAATTGCCCGTGGAATTCGGGTACTCATGCTCCTGTCGCATGATGGCGTCAACAAGCATCCAGATGTTGAACACCGCGAGCAGCAACATCGGAATCATGCAGCAGAACGCCCAGATACCCATTCCGGCGAGTGCGGCAGCCGGATCGTCCGAGCTGTAGTCATAGGAGTAGGTCTGTGCTAGGGCGGGTGCAGCCGAGAGGAGCGTGATGGCCCCCACCGCAAGGGAGGTCGCAAACGAGAATGACCGCTTCATTTCGCGTCACCCCCCTTCGGCGAGCAGCCATGTGGTAACACTGAGTCGACAGCGTTCGCTTGGCGAGTCACGCGGTCGCTGTGAAGAAGTGTGACGTAAGGCAGGGGGGTTGGCTAGCGGTTCCGGCGGGCATCGGTTAGGAACGGCACGCGGTGCGACACGAGCGGTAGGGTTTGGCCGAGGAGCGGGTGGACTGTGGATGACGGTCGGGTAGCGACCTTCGAGCGGGTCGAGCGAGACGGGGTGGCCGTCCACACCGTCCCATCGATCTTCGAGGCCTGCGGGGTCGGCGTGGCCTTCAGCGAGCGAACGGGAGGCGTGAGCGTCGGTCCCTACGCGTCGCTTGACCTCGCCGGGCATGTCGGAGATGACCCCGAGTCGGTCGATCGCAACCGCGACTTGCTCTTCGAGAGCGTGGGCATCGCCCTGCTGCGGGATGTTCTCACGACTGCCGAGCAGGTTCACGGCACGCAGGTGGCGGAAGTCACGCGTGACGTTGCGGGCTGCGGTGCACTCGTCGAGGGCGGCAGGTCGCCGCTGAAGGGAGTGGATACGCTGTGGACGCGCGAACGCGGAATCCCCCTGATGCTGATGTACGCGGACTGTGTCCCGGTCGTGCTGGTACGTCCGTCGGTGCCGGCTGCCGCTGTCGTGCACGCAGGCTGGCGAGGTCTTGCGGGAGGGGTCGTACGTGCTGCTGCGGATGCTATGGGAGGGCTTGGTGGCGAGGACGATCTGATCGCGTTCGTGGGGCCGCACATCGGCGCCTGCTGCTACGAAGTCGGCCGTGATGTCGTGTCGCATTTCGAAAGTCGCTTTGCTACGATTGCCGCGGCCTCGTTCCATCTGGACCTCGGGGCCGTTGTCACGCAGGAGCTCGTGCGATCGGGAGTCCCGGAAGGGCGCCAGTGTCATCTCGGTATCTGCACAGCGCACAACACCGATCGCTTCTTCTCTCACCGGGCCGAGGGTCAGACCGGGAGGCACGGCGCGCTCGCGGTCATTCTTTGATCTCGCTGGCCGCGGCCGTTGCGCTGCTCGCGCTGCCGCTCGGCCTTGAGGGGTGCAACGGCGGTTCCCGGAGCGGAAAGCGGGCCGAGGAGTAGTTCACAGGCCGATTCGGATAGGGGCGATCAGGGATCATGCGCGAGGGCTTTCGCAACGAACTGAAGGCGACCAAGGCCGAAGTCGTGGAGATCGGCTGGCTCGTCATTGAGATGACACGGGACGCCGTCACGTCGCTCGTTGAAGGCGACGTGGAGCTGGCCGAGAAGGTCATCGAGAGCGACAACGCCATCGACGCACGCTGTCTGTCGCTCGAGGAGCGGACTCTCGAGATCATTGCCACGCAGTTCCCGGTTGCGCGGGACCTGCGTCTGCTTTACTCGCTTGCACACATCAGCATGCACATGGAGCGCATGGGTGACCTCGGAGTGAACATCGCCAAGGCCGCACGCAGGACGGCTCCGAAGCGCGGGCCGAGGACGCTGTACGACCTCATCCGCGCGCAGGGCAATCTCGTCCACCGGGTGCTTGAGGCCATGCTGGAGGCTTTCGATCAGAACGACCTCGAACTCGCGTACAAGCTCAAGGAGATGGACGAGCCTATCGACCACCTGTTCAAGCAATTCTTCCGCGAGCTTTCGAGGCTGCAGGAAGAAGACGACATCGAGTGGGCGAGCCAGATGGTCCTGGCATCCCGGTACCTGGAGCGCATCGCAGACCACGCGGTCGACATCGGTGAACGGCTCGTGTACATGGTGACGGGTGCCTTCGAGGCGTTCGACACCCGGGCCGAAGGTCAGGAGCCCCCACAGGCGTGAGCCAGGTAGCCGAACGATACGAGTCGGTGCGGCGCAGGGTTCGTGATGCCGCCGATGCGGTCGGGCGCGATGCGGATGACATCACGATTGTCGCTGTGGCCAAGACTGTCGGCCCGCCTGAGGTCCGCGATGCCGTCGCTGCTGGGGTCACGGACTTCGGCGAGAACCGCGTGCAGGAATTCGTCGCGAAGTGTGGGCTCTTCCCGGACGTGCGTTGGCACTTCATCGGGACGCTGCAGTCGAACAAGGTGCAGCACGTAGTGGGGAAGGCGAGCCTCATACACTCGGTGGACTCACTGCATCTCCTCGAGCGGATCGACCGCGTGGCGGGGGCATTAGGCGTGGTGCAGCCGGTCCTCCTTCAGGTCAATGTGTCTCACGAAGGGTCGAAGCACGGGGTTGACCGGATGGAGGTCGAGGAGATGCTTCGCGGCTCCCTCGAGCTGCCAGGAGTTTCGGTGCGCGGTCTGATGACCATGGCGCCGCTGGCCAGGCCCGAGTCGGTGCGGTGGGTCTTCCGCGAATTGCGCCAACTGTTTGAGTCCCTCTCGGCGATGCGGTTCAATGGCGTTGAGATGACAGAGCTCTCTATGGGGATGACGAATGACTTCGGCGTCGCCATAGAGGAGGGTGCTACCATCGTACGCATCGGAAGGGCGATATTCGGCCGGTAGCCGGCCCGGTTTCGAGGCGAGGAGCATACCGTGGGCTTCCTGCACGACATCAAGGCTAGGCTCGGACTCGGAGATGACGAGTACGAGGAATACGAGGACTACGACGAGGGCGATGACGGCGACGACTACGACGAGATGCCCAGCAACCCGTACGAGGGCGAGCCGACGACGATCCGCCGTGTGACGCGTGAGCCGGATCTGGACCGCGCACGCGAGGCGGCGCGGCACAGCAACGTGGTGTCCGGGCCCGGAATGCAGGGCGTGCCGCAGGTGAAGATGCAGATCGTCGAGCCTCGGGCCTTCTCCGAGGCGCAGGCCATAGCCGACAAGTTCAAGATGGGCGTGCCGGTCATCATGAACCTCACGATGACCGATCAGGATCTGGCCAAGCGGCTTCTGGACTTCGCGTCAGGGCTCACGTACGGGCTCAACGGCGGCCTTCAAAAGGTGGCCGAGAAGGTGTTCATGCTCACGCCCGCCAACGTCGACGTTACGGACGCCCAGCGGGCTGTCATGCGCGACAAGGGTCTCTTCGGCCGGGACCACTGAGGCGCGGTATGGACGCGGCGTATCAGCTCGCCATCATCGGCGGAGGCCGGATGGGCGAGGCACTCGCGGCGGGCATTGTGTCAGCGGGAGCGCTTTCTGCGACGGCTATTGCGGTCGCCGAACCCTCGGATGAGCGTCGCGAAGCGTTCACGAAGCATGGCATCCGCGCCGTCGCGGACGGTCGCGAGATCGTTCGAGGGGCAGGGGCGGTCCTGCTCGCGGTCAAACCGCAGGTCATCGACGGTGTCGTGGCCGATCTCGCGGAGGATGTCTCTCCTGGTACCATCGTCGTCTCGATTGCGGCCGGAATCACCACCGCCAGGATCGAAGCGTGCCTGCCCGAGGGCTGTCCGGTCGTCCGGGTGATGCCCAACACGCCCGCGATGGTGGGAGCCGGCATGGCGGTGGTCAGCGGCGGACGACACGCTTCGGCCGAGCAGACTGAGCGGGTGAGGGCGTTGTTCGAGGCCGTGGGTGAGGCCGTGATAGTTGATGAGGCCGCGCAGGACGCTGCCACGGCGATCTCCGGCTCGGGTCCGGCGTATGTCGCGCTCATCGCGGAGGCCCTTGCGGACGCCGGCGAGCGTCAAGGCCTGTCGCGAGAGGTCGCGCTGCGGTTGGCCATCCAGACGTTTCGCGGTACCGCCGAGCTGCTGGATGTCACCGGAATGGCTCCTCAGGAACTCGTCGATGCTGTCTCGAGTCCCGGTGGTACGACGGTCGCTGCGATCGGAGCCCTGGAGTCGGGCGGGATCCGCTCGACGATTTCGGCGGCCGTCGAGGCGGCCGTACGGCGGGCGAAGGAGCTGGGCGCGTGACTGCTCTCTCGATCGTGGTCTCTCTCATCGACTTCTACCAGATCCTCATAGTCGTGTACGTGCTGATGTCGTGGCTTCGTCCCTCGACCGGGCTTGTGTACGACATCTACCGCACCCTCGGAACCATCGTGGAGCCATGGCTGGGTCTGTTCCGGAAGATCGTGCCGACGATGGGCATGCTCGATGTCTCGCCGATCGTCGCGATCGTGGCGTTGTCGATGGTGCAGTGGCTTGTCCGGTCGTTGATGTACGCGTTGTTGGGATAGAATCCCTGAAGTAGGTCGCACGCTCTCGAGGAGGGCCCCGTTCATGAAGCTCACCCCGCTCGATATCCACCACAAGGAATTCAACCATGCGCTGCGCGGCTACAACGAGGCCGAGGTGGACGCGTTTCTTGATCAGGTTGCCGACGAACTCGAGCGTCTGTTCAAGGAGAACATCGATCTTTCGGAGAAGAACGAAGCGCTCGAGGGCAAAGTCCGTGACTACCAGGATATGGAGCGCACCCTTCACAACACACTGATGTCGGCACAGAAGTCCGCCGACGAGATGATGCAGAAGGCGCACCGCGAGGCGGAGGTCGTCCTCAAAGACGCTGAAGTCAAGGCTAAGGAAGTCATCCACAAAGCGCTCACGAGCAAGCAGAAGGCAACGACCGATCTCGGCAGGATCAAGCAGGCCGAGGAGGAGTTCAGATCCACGTTCCGCCAGCTGCTGGAGCGTCATCTGCGTGGGTTGGCCGAGGTGCCGCTGCCCGAGGACGTCAAGCTGATGACAGGGCAGGCGGGTGCGGAGACTGTCATGGATGCCGATGTGTTCGAGCCGGTGCCGACTCTTGCGGCTGCCGAGGAGCCGGCGGAGGCCCCCGAGGCTCTCGCGGAGTTCGTGGAGGCCGCAGTGGAGGAGCAGGAACCGCCGGTCGAGGTGGAATCGTCGACGCCCACGGTCGTCGCGAGCCTGCACCTCGGCGATCTCGGGACACCGGACATCGAGCCCGATGCGACGATGGAGTTCGATGTCGCGGAGTTCGGTTTCGGCGAGCGTGAGGAAGACGTCGACATCGAGGAGATAGACTAGCACCGGGCCGCGCGATGCTGATCGCGGTTCACGTCACCCCCAGGTCGGGTCGCGACGAGGTCGCGGGCTGGCGTGGGGGTGAGTTGTCTGTGAAGGTCGCATCGCCACCGGAGGCCGGAAAGGCGAACGCGGCGGTGTGCGTCGTGCTGTCCAAGGCCCTCGGCGTGCCGAAGGGAGCCGTGCGGGTCGTTCGTGGTGAAACGTCGAGACACAAGCAGGTAGAGCTGGACGGTGTGGATGAAGAAGACATCACGTGCGCGTTCGGGGAGGCGCCGGCGGGGCTCTTCTAACGCAGCGCCGAGTCAGCTCCGCTCCCTCCTGGAAACACGCGGGAGAGAGCACGTGAGCTTGCGCTCGCGTGCTCGAGAGGCGGAGGTTCCCGAACTCGTCGTAGAGGCGCCGGCAGCCGGTAACCGTGGCTGGACGGTCATGGCGGCGGTATTCGGAGGACCATGGGTGCTGGCTACGCTGATCGGCAGCGTATGGTATGTCGGGTGGGGGATACCGGACGGCTGGTTCCTACGCGTGCTTGTGTGGATCGCGGCGATGGCGCTCATGGCGGCTGTGCACGCGCTCGCACTGTTGTCGCTCTGGGCGACGGCGTACTCGCGCATCGGAACCGAGACACTCGTGATCGACTCTGAACGCATCACCCTCACCAGGCGCGCGGGACGCGTTCCGATCAGCCTGCACATCCGCCGCGGGCTCGTGGAGTCTGCCACGCTCCTTCCCCTACGCGCGGGACGCACCTCGCACCCGCGTATCGAAGTGAAGTCGTGGCGCTCGGCGCTTCGTTTCGGTGCCGGATACTCTGCGGAGCAGGCTGGGACCTGCGTCGAGGAGTTGAACGCCTTCTTCCTGCGGAAGGCGGCCGTCCTGGACGCTCGTTGACCCTCGCGCTCGAAGCGCGCTACCATCGGCGCTACGCGACCCGAGCGGCCGCGCGCACGACCAGGCGATGACGGGGACGAGTAGCGCCGCACCACCTCGGCAAGCGAGCGGGGACAGTGGAAGCCCGCGGGGATACGGACGGTTGCGAAGATCACCCCCGAGCTTCGGCCCGAAAGGCGAGTTCCGCCGAGTAGACGCCGACGGTGGCCTCCGTTAGCGGGCGACCAAGTGGCGCGGCCCCGATCGCAGCGGGCCCGCAAGCTGGGTGGTACCGCGGAGAGCACTCGATTCCGGGCGCGCTTCGTCCCAGTGCAGGGACGGGCGCGCTTCGTTGTTGCGCACGAGGTGTGGCAGGTGAAAGGACAGGCACAACGTGGCCGAGAAGAGCGACTACAGGAGCACGATGAACCTCCCGGACACGGAGTTCCCGATGCGCGCAAACCTTGCAGCCCGGGAACCCGAATGGCTCGCATTCTGGGAGGAAATCGATCTCTATCGACGGAGCCTCGAAGCCACCGCAGGTCGTGAAGCGTTCGTGCTTCACGATGGTCCGCCGTACGCCAACGGGCACATCCACATGGGCACGGCGTACAACAAGGTCCTGAAGGACCTCATCGTGAAGTACAAGTCCATGCGCGGCTATCACGCCCCGTACGTGCCTGGATGGGACTGCCACGGTCAGCCGATCGAGCATCAGGTCGAGAAGAACCTCGGCCCGGAGAAGATGGCGGAAGTCTCTCAAGCGGACCTGCGCGCGCTGTGTCGCGACTACGCGCTGGAGTTCGTGGACGTCCAGCGGGAGGAGTTCAAGCGCCTCGGAGTGCGCGGCGACTGGGACGACCCGTATCTGACGCTCAAACCGGCCTACGAGGCGGGCAACGTCAGGATCTTCAAGAAGATGTACCTGGACGGTGCGATCCACAAGGGCGCGAAGCCGATTCACTGGTGCATCCGTTGCCACACGGCACTCGCCGAGGCGGAGATCGAGTACGCCGACGAGACCTCTGCGTCGATCTACGTGGCGTTCGCCTTCACTGACGCCACGCCCTGGGATTCCGAAGGGCCGGTGTCCGTGCTGATCTGGACTACCACGCCATGGACACTGCCGGCCAATGTCGCAGTCACTCTGGCCTCGGACGCGGACTACGCGGGCGTCAAGCTTGCCGACGGGCGCGTGCTCGTCATGGCGGAGGCGCTGGTGGACTCCGTCGCGTCAGTGGCGGGATGGGGCGGGTACGACATCGTCGGCCCGCGCGTGAAGGGAAGCACCCTCTCGGGGCTGCACTACGCGCAGCCGATCCATGCGGGAGTGACCGGGGTCATCATCACCGGCGAGCACGTGGACCTCTCCACCGGCACGGGCGCGGTCCACACGGCGCCGGGTCACGGCGAGGAGGACTACCTCGTCGGACTCGAGTTCGGTCTGCCGATGCCGATGCCCGTTCTGGACGACGGGTCGTTCGATGCGGGCGGCGGGTCCTTCGCCGGCATGAACGTCTGGGACGCCAATCCGAAGATCGTGGAGTGGCTTGCCGAGCGGGGCACGCTTCTGGCGTCGACCAGGATCGCGCACAGCTACCCGCACTGCTGGAGGTGCAAGCAGCCGGTGATCTTCCGCGCCACCGAGCAGTGGTTCGTCTCCATGGAGCGGACGCACCTGCGCGAGCGCGCGATGCGTGCCATCGGCGAGGTCCAGTGGATCCCGGGATGGAGTGTGAACCGGATCTCGGCGATGGTAGGCGAACGCCCCGACTGGTGCATCAGCCGGCAGCGCGCCTGGGGTGTGCCGGTGCCGGTGTTCACTTGCGCGAAGTGCGGTGAGACGGTAGCTACCGCGGCGACGTTCGATGCCGTGATCGACCTCTTCGAGAGTGAGGGTGCGGACGCGTGGTTCACCAGGCGACCGGAGGAGTATCTGCCGGCGGATACGTCGTGCGGGCGATGCGGCGCCGGAGTGTCGGAGCTCAAGCCCGAGGACGACATCGTCGACGTGTGGTGGGAGTCCGGGGTGTCGCACACGAGCGTGCTTGAGAACCGAGACGAGCTCCACCGTCCAGCTGAACTATACCTTGAGGGTTCAGATCAGCACCGCGGCTGGTTTCAATCGAGCCTGCTCACTAGCGTCGGCGCGTACGACGAGGCGCCTTTCCGGGCGGTGCTGACGCACGGCTTCATCGTCGACGGCGAAGGCCGCAAGATGTCGAAGTCCCTCGGCAACGTGATCTCACCGCTCGACGTGATCGCAAAGTCGGGCGCAGACATCATCCGTTTGTGGGTGGCAGCGTCGGACTACTCGCAGGACGTCTCGGTCTCAGATGAGATCCTGGAGCGAATGGGCGAGGCGTACCGGAGGATTCGAAACACCTTCCGGTTCCTGCTCTCGAATCTGGCGGACTACGAGCCTGTTTGCGCCGTCGCGTGGGATGACATGCCGGAACTCGACCGCTTCGCGCTAGTGCAACTGGCCGACCTGAACGCTCGCGTCACCGCGGCCTACGAGGACTGGAAGTTCCACCAGGTCTTCCACGCCGTCCATGGCTACTGTGTGACCGAACTGTCCTCGTTCTACCTGGACGTGCTCAAGGATCGCCTGTATGCGGACAATGCCGACTCAGCGAGTCGGCGTAGCGCTCAGACCGTGCTGGCGAAGATCCTGCAAACCCTCGTGCGTCTCGTGGCGCCGGTGCTTTCGTTCACCACCGAAGAGGTCTGGCAGTTCATGCCGGAGGTACTCCGGGACGATGCCGCGAGCGTGCAGCTGGCGGGATGGCCGGCGGTGGGAGTGCCGGAGACGGAAGCGGTCAAGCTTCGCGATGCGTACGCAGTCGTGCTCGAGACACGCGAGGCTGCGACGAAGGCGCTCGAAGAGGCCCGGAACGCGGGCGTGCTGGGCAAGAGCCAGGAGGCGAGACTGGTGATCACAGCCCCCACCAGGGCGGTCGAGGCTCTCGCGGCGCGCGGAGCCGATGCTCTCGCCGAGGTATTCATCGTGTCCGAGGTGCAGCTCGTACCTGGCGATGTGTACTCAGTGGCCGTCGAGCGTGCGGCCGGCGAGAAGTGTCCCCGGTGCTGGAACTGGCGTGATCTGGGCGACGACGGGCTGTGCGAACGCTGCTCGGCCGTGGTGAGCTCTCTGCGGTAGCCTAGCGCGCAGGTCGCCTGCAGGTCCTCCATGCGCGAGCAGGTGGTATACTCTCCTCGTACGGAGAACCAGCGCCCCAGAAGGGGCGCTTTGCCATAAACCCCCCGAAGTGACGAGTGAGGACCGACATGGACGCATCGGCTGTGACCGAACTGAAGGGCGCGCTCGAGGCCGAGCGCGAGCGCCTGGTCGCGGAGATAGAGGAATACGAGCGCGAGGGGCAGGAAACGCTGTCCGACGTCTCGGGCGAGAACAACTACCGCGACCACATGGCTGATCAGGGCTCCGCCACGTTCGCGCGCGAACTCGACATGACTCTGGAGGGGCAAGCGCGGGAGAGTCTTGCGCAGATCGATCGGGCGCTCACGCGTATCGACGAGGGAACATACGGCACCTGCGCCCGGTGCGGCGCGGCCATACCGAGAGAGCGTCTGGAGGCCGTGCCCGAGGCTGAGCTCTGCGTTTCGTGCAAGGAACGCGAGGAGAGCGTCTAGTGACCATGCGCCGAGTGGCGCTCCTCGCCACCACGGTCATCGCGATCGTTGCCGCCGACCAGTACACGAAGTCGTTCGTCAGGGCGGCTTTCGATCTCGGGGAGTCCAGGGCGCTCATTCCCGGTCTGCTGTGGCTCACGCGCGTGAAGAACACGGGTGCGGCCTTCGGGATGCTCAAGGGACAGACCTGGCTCCTCGTTGGCGTGGCTTTCGCCGTGCTCGCCGCCGTGGCTTTCGTCGCCGTCAAGATCCGTCCGCGCGGTGTGTTCGCGCAGTTTGCGCTCGGAATGGTCACCGCCGGGGCGATAGGAAACCTGATCGACCGCCTGTCCGCGGGCGGGGTCACCGACTTCTTCGACCTTGGGTGGTTCCCGGTCTTCAACGTGGCCGATATCTCGCTGGACGTAGGAGCGGTGCTGCTCGTGTGGTGGCTGCTGTTCGACAAGGAGCACCGACATGCATCGGAGTCCGAGGTCTTGACTGGGCAGGGGGAGCCCCCTCCGTCGGTGACCGAAGTGACGGAGTTCGAAGCGGATGAATGAGCGGTTCACGCACAACGTGCGCGCGAACGAAGCCGGGATGAGGCTCGATGTCCTGCTCGGCCAGATCGGCCCGCTGCCCAGCCGGGCTGCCGCACAGAAGCTGTTTGCCGGCGGCTACGTTCTCGTGAACGGCGAGGTCGCCTCGAAGCGCCACATCGCGCGTGCGGGGGAGCGCGTGGACGTGTTTCCCGCGCCGAAAGAGGACTCAGCACTTGAGGCGGAGGCGATCCCGCTCGACATCCGATTCGAGGACGCGCACCTGATCGTGCTCTCGAAGCCGGCCGGTCTGGTCGTCCATCCTGCGCGCGGGCACTCCACAGGCACGCTGGCGCACGCGCTGCTCGCGCACACCGAAGACCTGGGAACGCAGGCGGGTGATGAGCGCCCCGGTATCGTGCACCGGCTCGACAAGGACACCTCGGGGCTGATGATGGTCGCCAAGGACGACGAGACGCAGGTGGCGCTTTCGGAGGCGCTGAAGATTCGCGCCGTCGAGCGACGGTACGTGACGCTAGTACACGGCTACATCGCGCCGGACAGCGGCATCATCGACGCGCCGCTCGCGCGCAACCCGAAGGACCGCATGCGGATGTCGGTCTCGGACCATCCCGACGCCAAGCAGTCGGTCACCACCTTCCGAGTATTGGAGCGTTTCGCGGCCGGAACTCATGACGACGGGTACACGCTGGCCGAATGCAAGCTCTACACGGGCAGGACGCACCAGATCCGCGTGCACATGAACTACATCAAACACCCGGTCGTCGGCGACCCGCTGTATGGTCGGAACCACCCCAAGGCGGATCTCGGATTGAAAGGGCAGTTCCTGCACGCGTACCGGATCGCATTCGAGCACCCGATCACAGCGGAGCGGATCGATCTCTCGGACCCGTTGCCGCCTGAGCTTGCGGCGCGTCTGAACGCGCTTGCGCCCGAGTCGTTGGGTCGCACGGCCGCCGGTGACGAGGTCATACCGATCGTTCTCGGGTAGCCAGACCGTACGCTCCATGGGTCCATGCGGCGTGCCGTCGCCTGGTGCGGGGATAGCAGGCTCCACAGGACCTCCACATCTCGTGCGTAGAGTCGCCAGACGGCGGTACTATCCTCGTGCCGGACAGAAGGAAGGGCGTCCGTGGATACTCGCAGGATCCTGCTGGTCGAGGACGAAGCGCAAACGCGGTCCGTGGTCGAGGCGTACCTGGAGCGAGATGGCTACTGGGTGACCGCCGTGGGCGACGGAGCACGCGCGCTCGAGGCGTTCGGTCAGCACAAGTACGACGCGGTGGTGCTCGACCTGAACCTGCCGAACGTTTCGGGTGAAGAGGTGTGCCGGCGCATCAGGGACGCCTCGGACGTGCCGATCATCATGCTCACCGCCAAGGGCGCCGAAGAGGAGCGTATCGCGGGCCTCGATCTCGGGGCTGACGACTACCTTGTGAAGCCGTTCAGCCCGCGCGAGCTCGTCGCGCGCGTACGTGCGCTCCTGCGCCGAGCGCGTACGGAGACCGAACCCCAACGCTCGCGAGTCGAGTACGGCCCGCTTGAGATCGACCTCGCCGGTCATCGGGTCTACGTGGACGGCGGCGAGGTGGAGCTTACCGCGAGCGAGTACAAGCTGCTCACGACTCTCTCGCGCTATCCCGGACGTGTGTACTCGCGCATGGAGCTCGTGGAGAAGGTCCTCGGCTATGACTTCGAGGGCTACGAGCGCGCTGTCGACAGTCACGTGAAGAACCTGCGCGCGAAGCTCGGCGACGATCCCAAGGAGCCGCGCTTCATCCACACCGTGTTCGGCGTCGGGTACCGGTTCGAGTCCCCGCAGGAGTCGTCGTGAGGCGAAGCGACCTCACGATACGGCTTGCCGCGGCTTTCGCCGGCGTCGCCGTCGCGACCGCGGTCATCGCCGCGCTCGTGATCACCGTGACGTGGCAGCGCCAGTTCGAGGTGTACGTCCAGCGCGGCGTGCAGGAACGCGCGGAACTCGTGGCATCCGCACTTGCCGATGCGTACGAGGCCGCCGGCAGTTGGGACGCGGTCTCGTTCATGCAGTTCGCGCATATGGGTATCGGCGGCGACTACAGCGTCCAGGTACTCGACACCTACGGCAACGTGATCGCCTACACGCAGGGGCGGACGGGCCCGATGATGGTCGGCGGCACCCCACCGCAAGGCACCGAGGTGACGGCGAGGACGGATATCGTCGTACACGGCGAGAAGGTCGGCGAGGCGCTTGTCGTGCAGAACGCGCCCGGTGGCATCATCACGGAACGGGACCGCTGGTTCCGCCGTACGTCCCTTCGAGGACTCACGCTCGGCGCGGTGATCGCGGTGGTGCTCGCATCGCTAGCGGGGATGCTGTACTCGCGGGGCATCGTCAAGCCGATCGCGGCAGTGACGCGTGCGGCCGAAGCGCTCAGGCGTGGCGATCGCTCGGCGAGGACGGGCATGGCCGGCGGCGACCCGATAGCCGACCTCGGCGCTACCTTCGACCAGATGGCGGATGCGGTCGAGGCCGAGCGCGTCTTCGAGCAGCAGCTCACCGCAGACGTCGCGCACGAGCTTCGTACGCCGCTCCAGGCGATCCAGGCCACCGTCGAGGCGATGCAGGACGGCGTGCTGCCTACCGACGAGGAGCGGCTGGCGCTGATCCACGACGAAACGGTGCGGCTCGGCAGGCTCGCCGGTTCGATCCTCGACCTCTCACGTCTCGAGACGGGCAGCGCGCACGTGACGCTTTCGCCGATCGATCTCGCGGCTCCCGTGGCGGTCGCCGTGGAGAGCTCCCGTGCGCTGATGGAATCGACAGGGCACGCGCTGCAGGAGGCCGTGCAGCAGGGGATCGTCGTGAACGGGGACGGCGACCGCCTGACGCAGGCCGTCGGCAACCTGCTCTCGAATGCTGCGCGTTACACGCCCGAGGGCGGACGTGTGCGCATCCGCCTGCTCCGCGACGGGCACGACGCCGTGATCGAAGTGGCGGACTCGGGGATCGGCGTGTCCCCCGACGATCGCGAGCGGGTGTTCACGCGGTTCTGGCGCGCCGACCCTGCGCGTTCGAGAGCCAGTGGAGGCCTCGGCATCGGCCTTGCGGTCGTCCGGGAGATCGTGGAGCGGCACGGCGGGAAGGTCGGCGTACACGGAAGCGACCTCGGCGGCGCGGCGTTCGTCATCCGGCTGCCGATCGCCGAGCAGACCCAGCGGACATAGGCCGGTACCGTCCGCGTGCGAGAGCGGCGTGGTGTGCCGTCTGTCGGGAGCATCGGTGCGCGGGTTGTCGTATGCGCGCACACCTGATACCCTCGGCGAGACCTTTAACACCGGTCCTGTGAGGCCGGCAAGGAGCCAACCGCATAGATGAGCCGCGTCCTCCTCGTTGGGACCGACGCGCGCAAGCCGAAGCAGCCGCCTTCTTGCCAGCCGCAAGAGGGCGTTTCTTTACGCCGGGGCCACTACGGGCGAAGAGGCGGGAGGTGCTTCGAGGTGGTCTTTCGCGAGAAGGCCGAGGTGATGGATGCCGACGCCATGGACCGTGCGCTAACGCGCATCGCGCACGAGATCCTGGAGGCCAACAAGGGTGCCGGTGACATCGCGCTCGCGGGCATCATGACCCGCGGAGTGGACATGGCGAACCGGCTTGCGGAGCGTATCGCCCGCATCGAGGGCACCGCGGTGCCCGTAGGGAGCCTGGACATCTCCTTCTACCGCGACGATGTCGCAACGCGCCTCTCGCCGGAGGTGCACACCACCGACATCCCGTATCCGGTGGAGGGCCGCACGATCGTGCTCGTCGATGACGTCCTCTACACGGGGCGGACGATCCGCGCCGCGATGGACGCGATCATGGACTACGGCCGCCCCGCGAACGTCCAGCTTGCCGTGCTGGTGGACCGCGGCCACCGCGAGCTGCCGATTCGCGCCGACTTCGTAGGCAAGAACGTGCCGACTTCCCGCCGCGAGCGGGTGAAGGTGTACCTCGACGAGCACGACGGGCGCGAGGCCGTAGTCATCCTCGAAGACGACGGGAAGGGGGAGTAGGCGCATGCTCGCAAGCAGGCACATCATGACGATGGACGACGTGACGGCCGACGAGATCGCGCTCATCCTCGAGACTGCCGAGTCCTTCGCCGAAGTGAACCAGCGCCGTATCAAGAAGCTGCCCACGCTGCGCGGCCGCACAGTCGTGAACCTCTTCTTCGAGCCGTCCACGCGCACGCGCACGAGCTTCGAGATCGCCGCCAAGCGCCTATCGGCTGACGGCATAAACTTCTCGGCATCGTCCTCGGCCACCGTCAAGGGCGAAACGCTTCGCGACACCGCCAAGACGCTCGCTGCGATGGCATGCGACCTGGTAGTCGTGCGCCACAAGTACGCGGGTGCGCCGCAGATGCTCGCCGAGGTGATGGACTGCTCGATCGTCAACGGTGGCGATGGCGTCCACGAGCACCCCACGCAGGCGCTGCTCGACCTCTACACGATGCGGCAGGCGCTCGGGAAGCTCGCGGGGCTGCGCGTCGGGATCGTCGGCGACATCTGCCACTCGCGAGTTGCGGGCTCGCTCGTTCCGGCGCTGCGGAAGGTGGGCGCCACGCCGGTGGTGATCGCGCCGCCGACGCTGCTGCCCGCACGGCCGGACGTTCTCGGAGCCGAGGTGATGTGGGACCTCGACGAAGCGCTGCCGGCACTCGATGTGTGCTACCTGCTGCGCGTGCAGTTCGAGCGCGCCGATGCGATGCCGTTCCCGAGCAACCGCGAGTACGCGTCGCTCTACGGGATGAACCTCGCGAGGATGGCCAAGCTGCCACGACATGCGATCGTCATGCACCCCGGGCCGATGAACCGCGGCGTTGAGATATCGGCGGATGTGGCCGACTCGGACCGAAGCGTGATACTCGAACAGGTGGAGTCCGGTGTGGCGGTTCGGATGGCCGTCATGTACCTGCTGCTGGGAGGTGCCGACAGTGGCGCTGCTGCTTAAGGGAGGCAGGGTCGTCGACGCGGCGGCCGGGCTGGACGCGGTGCTCGACATCGTCGTCCGCGACGGCGAGATCGTCGGCGTGGGCGAGGGCCTCACCATCCCGAAAGGTGAGACCGTCGACTGTTCCGAGAAGGTGGTCCTGCCCGGGCTTGCCGACGTGCACACGCACCTGCGCGAGCCGGGCCGCGAGTACAAGGAGACGATCGCTAGCGGTACGCGTGCGGCGGCGCACGGTGGCTTCACAGCGGTCGCGTGCATGCCGAACACCGACCCGGTGTGCGACAGCGGCTCCAAGGTCCGGTTCGCGCTCGAGCGTGCCGCAGCCGAGGGCATCGTCCGCGTCTACCCGATCGGGGCAATCACCAAGAGCATCGCCGGCGAACAGCTCGCCGAGATCGGCGACATGATCGCTGAAGGCGCCGTGGCGTTCTCCGACGACGGGAAGGGCGTCCAGTCGGCGGGCATGACCCGCATCGCAATGGACTACATCAAGCGTTTCGGCGCGACCCTCGTTGCGCACTGCGAGGACGAGTCACTCGCCGGACACGGCGTGGTCAACGAGGGCGCGGTCTCGACTCGCATGGGGCTGCCGGGCATCCCCGCGGCGGCCGAAGAGACGATCGTCGCTCGCGACATCGCGCTCGCCGAGCTGACCGGCTGCCGGCTACATCTCGCGCACGTCTCTACCGCGGGGTCGGTCGCGCTCGTACGCGGCGCGAAGGCGCGCGGCGTGCACGTCACCTGCGAGGCCACGCCTCATCACCTCTTCCTCGACGAGGACGCGATCACCGCGTACGACACGAACCTCAAGATGAACCCGCCGCTTCGCGCGGCGAAGGACCGTGAGGCGCTCGTCGCCGGCCTTCTGGACGGCACGGTCGACTGCATAGCCACAGACCACGCGCCGCATGCGCCGCACGAGAAGGAGCTCGAGTTCGAACTCGCGCCGTTCGGCACGACGGGACTCGAGACCGCTTTGTCGCTCGTTGTGACGCACCTGGTGGCCACGGATACACTCGGATGGGCCGAGGTGTCGAACCTGATGTGCCACGGCCCCAGAGCGGCTCTGGGACTTCCGGAGATGCGTTTGGAGGCAGGGTTCCCGGCGGACATCACCATCGTCGACCCTGAAGCGCGCGTAGAGGTCACCGCCGAGTGGTTCGCCAGCAAGTCGCGGAACTCGGCGTTTCTCGGCACGAGCCTCCTCGGCAAGGCGAGCGAGGTGCTCGTCGGCGGGAAGTGGGTGCTCCGGAACGGGAAGGTGGCCGGGTAGTGACGCAGCGCGCCGGACAAGGGCCCTCCGCGCTTCTCGTGCTCGAGGACGGCAGCTGCTTCGAGGGTTCGAGCTGCGGCGCGCCGGGGGAGACATTCGGCGAGGTCGTCTTCAACACCTCCATGACCGGCTACCAGGAGGTGCTCACCGATCCGTCGTACACCGGGCAGATCGTGACGATGACCTTCCCGCACATCGGTATCTACGGTGCGAATGCTGCCGACGTGGAGTCACGGGGCGTGTTCGCAGCGGGATTCGTCGTGCGTGCGCTGTCGGAGATGAGCTCGAACTGGCGCGCCGAGGAGACGCTCGGCAGCTACCTCGAGCGGCTCGGCGTGGTCGCGATCGAGGGAATCGACACGCGTCGGCTTACGCGGCACATCCGCGAGGCCGGCGCGATGCGTGCGGTGCTGTCCACCACCGACGCAGATCCGGATTCTCTCCTGGCGAAGGTCCGCGCCTCCACCTCGCTCGTAGGGCGGGACCTCGTGAGCGGGGTGGGGGTGACCGAGCGGTATGTGTGGGGCGCCGAGGCCCCGCCGGAGTGCGAGGTGCCGGTGGACACCGGAGTCCTGTCCGGCGCACCCCGATACCGCGTGATCGCCTTCGACTCCGGTGCGAAGTACAACATCATGCGCCGCCTGGCCGAGGCCGGTTGCGAGGTCACAGTAGTGCCGCCGACGACCTCCGCCGAAGAAGCGCTGGCGATGGCGCCGCACGGGGTCTTCTTCGCCAACGGTCCCGGCGACCCCGCGGCCGTCGGGTATCTGTACGCGACCCTCCGAGAGGTGCTGGGCAAGAAGCCGGTCTTCGGCATCTGCCTCGGGCACCAGATGCTCTCGCTCGCGCTGGGCGCCGAGACGTACAAGCTCAAGTACGGACACCGGGGCGGCAATCAGCCGGTGAAGAACCTGCTCAGGGGCACGGTCGAGGTCACATCGCAGAACCACGGCTTCTGCGTGGACTTCGGCTCGATCGGCCCGCTGATCCCCGAGGACTCTGCCGGGCTCGAGCACGACGCGGGGGACCTCGGTGCGTGGGTGCGTGCGGGAGTGGCGCCGGTCGTGCGCTCGGCCGAGCACGGACGCGTGCAACTCACGCACGTGAACCTGAACGACATGACGTGCGCGGGGGTGCGGGCGCTCGATGTGCCGGCGTTCTCGGTGCAGTACCACCCCGAGGCGGCCCCGGGTCCGCATGACGCCCGCTACCTGTTCGGGGCGTTCACGCGGCTCATGGACGGCCGTTCGGACATCTTCGGCGCGAGGGACGGAGAGTGACCATGTTGCGCACAGTCCTGCTGCCCGTCGACTTCAGCGACGACAACGCACTGATCCTTGAGTTCGCGAAGGGGCTTTCCGCACTCGGCATCCGTCGTGTCGTACTCGGGCACGTCGTCGAGGTGTCCGGCACAGAAGGCCCGGTGATCTCACGGCGGGTGGATGAGGCGAGGACGGCCATCTGTGCGATGGCTCCCGGACTCGAAGGCGCGGGACTCGTCGTCGAGGTCCGCGTCGTCACCGGCGACCCGGTCGAGGAGTTGGGCGCGCTCGCAGCCGCGGGCGGCGTGGATGCGCTCGTCTACGGCTCGCACGCGAAGTCAGTGATGGACCAGCTGTTGGCGGGATCGGTTTCCGAGCGGCTGCTCCGCGACGCGACGGTGCCGCATCTGGTCGTTCGATACGACCTGCTGCGCACGAAGAAGGAGCCCGCGTCGCTGCTGAAACACTTCGGGGACAAGGTCGTGATGCCAACCGACTTCTCTCTGTCCGCCTCCCGCGCGTTCGCGTGCGCTCTTGATCTGCCGAAGGGCGCGTTGAAGCACGCATTCCTGCTGCACGCCGTCGACCCCGGGCTTGCGGGCGAGAAGCTGCGCCGGACGGAGGAGGGCGCCGAGTTCCAGCTCAAGAACCTGCAGGCGATGTGCGCGCAGAAGGGCGTGAACGCCAGCCCGACGATCCGCCGGGAGAACCCTGTCCCTGCCGTGCTGGACGAGATCCGCGACCGGGGGGCGACGGGTGTCGTAGCCGGCACGCGCGGCCGCAACGCCGTGCAGGAGATGCTGCTCGGAAGCGTGTCGATGACGCTGCTCCGGCAGGCGGGCTGTCCGGTCCTGATCGTGCCGTAGACGGAAGAGACGGATGCCTCGCAGAGACGACATCAAGAAGGTCCTGATTATCGGAAGCGGCCCGATCGTCATCGGTCAGGCCTGCGAGTTCGACTACTCGGGCGCTCAGGCGTGCAAAGTGCTGCGCGAGGACGGCTACCAGGTTGTGCTGGTGAACAGCAACCCGGCAACCATCATGACCGATCCGGAATTCGCGGACCGCACCTACGTCGAGCCGATCACTGTCGAGTTCGTGGAGAAGGTGATCGCCGCCGAGCGGCCTGACGCGCTGCTGCCGACCCTGGGGGGTCAGACGGGCCTGAACTGCGCGGTGGCGCTTGCCGAAGCGGGCGTGCTCGAGAAGTACGGCGTCGAGCTGATAGGCGCGACGCTGCCGGTCATCAAGAAGGGGGAGGACCGCAGACTCTTCAGCGAGGCGATGGCCCGCATCGGGCTCGATACCCCATGCTCGGCGTATGCCTACGCGATCGCCGATGCCGAGGAGTTCGTGGCGAGCGTAGGATGGCCGGTCGTCATCCGGCCGAGCTTCACACTAGGTGGAGCAGGGGGCGGTATCGCGTACAACATCGACGAGCTCCGGCAGATCTGCGCCGCCGGCATCGCGCTATCCCCGGTGAACGAGGTGCTGGTCGAGGAGAGCGTACTCGGCTGGAAAGAGTACGAGATGGAGGTCATGCGGGACCGGAACGACAACTGCGTGATCGTGTGCTCCATCGAGAACTTCGACGCGATGGGCGTGCACACCGGTGATAGCGTGACCGTCGCGCCAGCGCTGACGCTCACAGACCGCGAATACCAGGTTCTGCGAGACGCGTCCTTCGCGATCATGCGCGAGATCGGCGTGGAGACCGGCGGCAGCAACGTGCAGTTCGCGGTGAACCCTACAGACGGGCGGGTCGTCGTCATCGAGATGAACCCCCGTGTCTCACGTTCATCGGCCTTGGCAAGCAAGGCCACCGGCTTCCCGATTGCGAAGATCGCGGCGAAGCTGGCGGTGGGCTACACGCTCGACGAAATCCCCAACGACATCACCAAGGCGACTCCGGCAAGCTTCGAGCCGTCTATCGACTACACCGTGGTGAAGGTCCCGCGCTGGGCGTTCGAGAAGTTCCCAGGCACGGACACGACGCTTACCACTCGCATGAAGAGCGTCGGCGAGGTCATGGCGATGGGACGCACGTTCCCGGAGGCGCTCGGCAAGGCGATGCGATCGCTCGAGAACGGTCGCACCGGTCTCGGAGCAGACGGCAAGGACGTCTTCGAGGAGCATCATTTCGACGAGCATCTGACGGTTCCGAACGAGCAGCGGCTCTTCTACATCGCCGAGGCATTCCGGCGTGGCTGGACGGTCGAAGGTGTGGCGGAGATGACCCAGATCGACCCGTGGTTCATAGACCAGGTGCGCCGTATGGTCGAGGTCGAGAGGACGATCGCCGGGCGGCAGCTTGCCTCGCTCACCGCACCTGAGCTGCGAGAAGCGAAGCAACACGGGCTCTCGGACGCCCAGATAGCGTACCTTACAGGCTCGGTCGAGGGTGTCGTTCGTGCGACAAGGCTCGACCTTGGGGTGAGGGCTACGTTCAAGGCGGTGGACACTTGCGCCGCGGAGTTCTTCGCAGGCACGCCGTACTACTACAAGACGTATGAGGAAGAGGACGAAGCCACGCGTTCAGCCCGGAAGAAGGCCATGATCCTGGGCGCGGGACCCAACCGGATAGGTCAGGGGATCGAGTTCGACTACTGCTGTGTCCACGCAGCGTACGCTCTGTCCGAGGCCGGCTACGAGACGATCATGGTGAACTGCAACCCGGAGACGGTCTCCACCGACTACGACACCTCCGACAAGCTCTACTTCGAGCCGCTGACGTTCGAGGACGTCATGGACATCGTCGATGTGGAGCGCCCGGACGGCGTGCTTGTCACCTTCGGTGGTCAGACGCCGCTCAAGCTCGCGCATGCGTTGCACGATGCCGGCGTCCCGATCCTCGGCACCAGTCCCGAGGCAATCGACCTCGCCGAGGACCGCCGGCGTTTCGCCGAGGTCCTGGACCGGCTCGGCATCGCATACCCCGCGGCCGGCACCGCGAACACGCTTGATGAGGCCGTCGCGGTAGCCGCACGCATCGGGTACCCGCTCCTGGTGCGGCCGAGCTACGTGCTCGGCGGCAGGGGCATGGTCATCGCGTACAACGAGGAGTACCTGCTGCGGTACATGCACAAGGCCACAGAGGTCTCGCCCGATCACCCGGTGCTTCTCGACAGGTTCCTGGAGGGTGCGATCGAGGTAGATGTCGACGCGGTGTGCGACGGGGATAGCGTCTACATCGGCGGCGTTATGGAGCACATCGAGGAGGCGGGTATCCACTCGGGCGACTCCGCCTGCTGCATCCCGCCGTTCTCGCTAGGAGAGGACACCATCGCGCGCATCAAGGAGCACACGCGGGCTCTCGCGCTCGAACTTGGCGTGCACGGCCTCATGAACGTGCAGTTCGCCGTCAAGGACGAGTCGGTCTACGTGCTCGAGGTCAACCCGCGCGCGAGCCGCACAGTGCCCTTCGTGAGCAAGGCGACCGGTCTGCCGCTCGCGAAGGTGGCCGCGCGCGTGATGGCGGGGCAGAAGCTGGCCGACATGGTACTGCGAGCGGAAGACCGCGAGCTCGGCCGCTTCTGCGTGAAAGAGGCGGTCATGCCTTTCGGCCGCTTCCCCGGCACCGATAGCGTTCTCGGCCCGGAGATGAAATCCACCGGCGAGGTCATGGGTGTGGCGCCGGACTTCCCGGGCGCGTACGGGAAGAGCCAGCTCGCGATCGACTACTCGCTGCCCAGGGAGGGTGCGGCCTTCATCTCGGTCTGCGACCGCGACAAGCGCGGCATAGTGCCGGTCGCCCGTCAGCTGCACGCGCTCGGGTTCCGGATCATGTCGACCAAGGGCACCGCCAAGCTGCTGCAGGCCTCGGGTCTGTCCGTCGAGGAAGTACGCAAGGTCCACGAGGGTCGCCCGAACGTGGTCGACCGCATCGTGAACGGCGACGTCCAGCTCGTGATCAACACACCGTTCGGGCGCGAGACACGCTCCGACGGGTACCACATCCGCACGGCTGCGGTGCAGCACGGGGTCAGCAACATCACCACGCTTGCCGCGGCCCAGGCGAGCGTGGCCGCGATCGAGGCGATAGTCAGACGCGACCTCGGGGTAATCGCCTTGCAGGACTTCAACGGAGGTGGCGCGTGACCTGCGGCGCACACAGGCCGGCGGTGGAGAAAGCGACGGTTGCTGCAAACGACCGCATGGCGCGGGGCGTGGGCGTCGTCACGCTCAAGGCACCCGCGACCGCTGCGGCGATAGCTCCGGGTCAGTTCGTACACCTGCGGATCGCCGAAGGCGCGGACTTCATCCTGCGCCGGCCGTTCTCCGTCTACCGCGCGCATGGCGGGCACCTCGAGATCCTGTACCAGGTGGTGGGGGTGGGTACTCGCGCGCTTTCCGAGGCGGCACCCGGCACGGCCATGGATCTCATCGGCCCGCTCGGCCGCGGCTGGTGGGTACCTGAGGGGGCCGCTCACGCGCTTCTGGTGGCGGGCGGTCTGGGTGTTGCACCGATGGGAATGCTCGTCGAGTGCCTCGCGCAGCGCGGTGTGGCGGTCACGCTCGCGCACGGAGCGCCCACGTCCGAGCGTCTGCTGGCCCGTGAGCTCTTCGAGGCGAACTGCCGACGCGTTGAACTTGCCACCGACGACGGTTCGGCGGGAGCATGCGGGTTCGTGACCGCGCTCTCGGAGGAGATCATCGCCGCGGACCGACCGGACGTGATCTACGCCTGCGGTCCCGAGCCGATGCAGCGGACTGTAGCTGCGCAGGCAACTGCGGCCGGCGTGCCGTGCCAGGTGTCGCTGGAGCGGCTGATGGCGTGCGGTATCGGCGCGTGTCTGTCCTGCGTCGTGTCGACCAGAGACGGGCGCAAGCGCGCGTGTGTGGACGGGCCCGTGTTCGACGCCGCGGACGTGCTATGGGAACCGTCGGAGGACCCGGAGGTGCGCGCATGAGCGCGGTGGACATGCGGGTGCGCATCGGCGATCTCGAGCTTCGCAACCCCGTGATGACCGCGTCGGGCACGTTCGGCTCGGGGCGCGAGTACGCGGAGTTCGTGGATCTCTCACGTCTCGGCGCGGTCGTGACCAAGGGCGTCTCGATCGAGCCTTGGAGCGGGAACGAGAGCCCGCGCATCGCGGAGACACCGTGTGGCATGCTGAACTCGATCGGTCTGCAGAATCCGGGTGTGGAGGCGTTCTGCGCGAACGACCTCGCCTGGCTCGCGGCGCAGGACGTTCCCGTGATTGTGAACGTCGTGGGTCACTCGGTCGACGAATACGCCGCGGTGGCCGCGCAGCTCGACTCGGAGCCGGTCGTGAGCGCGCTGGAGGTCAACATCTCCTGCCCGAACGTGGATGCGGGGGGAATGGCCTTCGGGACGACGTGCGCGGCTGCGGCCGAGGTCACGCGCGCAGTCCGCGCGGAGACGCGCAAGACGCTCGTTGTGAAGCTCAGTCCGAACGTCACCGACATCGCCGAGATCGCGCGTGCCGTAGAAGCTGAGGGCGCCGATGGTGTGAGTCTCATCAACACGCTGCTCGGCATGGCGATCGACACACGCACCTTCGCGCCCAAGTTGGCCCGCGGGGTCGGCGGGCTCTCGGGACCGGCGATCAGGCCGGTAGCCGTGCGGATGGTGTGGGAGGTCGCGCGCGCGGTGGCAGTGCCGGTGATCGGCATGGGCGGCGTCACGTGCGCGGAAGACGCCGCCGAGTTCATGCTCGCGGGTGCCGCCGCGGTCGCCGTGGGGACCGCGAACTTCGTGGAACCTTCGGCGACCCTCTCGGTGATCGACGGTCTCGAACGATTCTGCGCCGAACGAGGGATCGCGCGCGTAGCCGAGCTGACGGGTGCCGCGTGGCCGGAACGAGGGAAGCGAGAAACGTGATGCTCGAGGACGAGGGGTGCGGGATCTCACAGCCAAGGCAGGCCGACGTCTCGGGCGGCGCGCGCGGTGATGCCGCCAAGGACAAGCTCATCGTCGCGCTCGACACCGCCGACGCCGGGAAGGCGCTCGAGTTGGCCCGGCGGCTCCGCGGACTCCTCGGGTGGGTCAAGGTCGGGATGACGCTCTACTACGCCGAAGGCCCGCAGATCGTGAGGGAACTCCGTTCTTTGGGCTTCAAGGTCTTCGTCGACCTGAAGCTCAACGACATCCCGCACCAGGTCGACGGTGCGTGCAGGACACTCACGCGCATAGGGGCGGACATGTTCACGGTACACGCCGGCGGGGGCAGAGCGATGCTCGAAGCTGCGATGGCGGCCACTGCGGTCGCAGCTCAGAAGGTTCGGGCCACTCCGCCTAAGGTCGTCGCGGTGACTGTCCTGACGAGTCTCGACGATGCCGCTCTGGGCGAGATCGGGATCGGGCGAACGACGGCCGAGCAGGTGGAGGTCCTGGCGACGCTCGCACGTGATGCCGGGTGCGACGGAGTCGTCTGTTCGCCGAACGAGGCGTCCGTCATGCGCGAACTCCTCGGCGCGGACGCGCTCGTGGTCACGCCGGGGATTCGGCCGACAGGTGAGGCCGCGGGCGATCAGGCGCGTACTGCCACCCCTGCTGAGGCGCTGGCGGCAGGAGCATCACACCTGGTGGTCGGGAGGCCCGTCACGGGTGCTGAGAGCCCCGTGGAAGCCGCAAAGGCGATTCTGAAGGAGATGTCCTCATGACGATGTCAGATGCCGACGTCCTGTCGGCTCTGCGGGGTGCGGGGGCGATCCTGCATGGCCATTTCCAGCTCACCAGCGGGCGCCACTCGGACACTTACGTGCAATGTGCGCGGGTCCTGGAGGATCCAGCACTGACCACACGTCTTGCCGAGGCGATGGCCGAGAAGATTTCCGACGAACGGATAGACCTGGTCGCAGCTCCAGCCGTCGGCGGGATCATCATCGGGTTCGCCGTGGCGCAAGCCCTCGGCGTCAAGTTCATCTTCAGCGAACGTCAGCAAGGAGCGATGACCTTCCGTCGCAGCTTCGCGGTGGAGCCCGGGCAGCGCGTGCTGGTGGTAGAAGACGTGGTCACGACGGGGGGAAGCGTGGCCGAGGTCATCGACCTGGTGCATCAGAGCGGCGGCGTGGTGGCAGCGGTCACCTCGATCATCGACCGTGGCGGGGAGAAGGCTTTCTCGGCCGAGTACAAACCGCTCCTTCGACTCGATGTCGAGTCTATGGAGCCACAGGATTGCCCCCAGTGCGCGGGTGGTGTGCCGATCGATTCGCCGGGAAGTCGACGACTTTCGTAAGTCAGGGTTGGCATCTTCGCAGGTCAGGGGTATATTCAAGCCGCTGTGACGCAACGCCCGAGCGTGCGCTGCGGCGCACGGGGTAGCTCAAGTCACATGTCTCGACCCGCGAGGAGGAACCATGGCACTGCCGAACCTGTCACCGGAGGACCGCAAGAAGGCCCTCGAGAAGGCCGCCAAGGCGCGTCAGGCACGCGCCGATCTTCGCCAGAAGATCAAGAGCGGGAAGATGTCGTTCGCCGAGGTCATGAAGAAGGCCGACGACCCGATCGTCGCCCGCATGAAGGTCGCGACGCTGCTTGAGAGCCTGCCAGGCTTCGGCAAGGCGAAGGCCGCCAAGATGATGGCCGAGTTCGAGATCTCAGAGAGCCGTCGCGTGCAGGGCCTCGGCGCCCGCCAGCGCGATCTGCTCATGAAGCGCCTCGGCTAGTTCTTCAGCGCGACATCCGATGCCGAAAGGCTCGCTCATCGTCATCTCCGGCCCTTCGGGCGCCGGCAAGGGGACCCTGGTCGACCGTCTGGTCGCCAGGGTTCCGCGTCTGTGGGTCTCGGTATCCGCGACCACGCGCAAGCCGCGGCCCGGCGAGATGGAGGGCGAGGACTACTTCTTCCTCTCGGCAGAGGAGTTCGAAAGGCGCGTCGGAGAAGGCGACTTCCTGGAGTGGGCCGTCGTTCACGGCAACAGCTACGGTACGCTCGCAAGCACCGTGCGCGATCGCCTGGAAGCCGGTGTAGACGTGATCCTGGAAATCGACCCTCAGGGTGCAATCCAGGTGAAGAACCTCATGCCCGAAGCTGTGCTGGTCTTCATCGTCGCACCCTCGATGGAGGAGCTCGAGCGCCGAATACGGTCCCGCGGTGCCGAGACCGACGAGCAGATCAAGACGCGCCTGGCCACCGCCGTGAGGGAGCTCCAGCTTGTGGAAACGTACGACCATGTGGTAGAAAACGATGATGTTGCCCGGGCCACGGACGAGCTGGTCGGCATCATCGAATCCCTCCGAAACAGCGAAGGACGTTCATAGACCATGGTCATCAAGCCCGAGATCGATCTGTTGCTCGAGAAGGTCGACTCCAAGTACACGCTCTGCATCGTCGCGGCCAAGCGCGCGCGACAGATCAACGACATGATCCACGGCGTTCGCGACCAGGCGCTGCTCACGATGCAGGCTCCGCAGATCGCGCAGATCACGAGCACCAAGCCGCTGACACTCGCGCTCGATGAGATCGCAAGCGGCGACGTCAGCTACGAGCGCACAAAGGACAGCTACAAGTAGCATCTGCGCCCGCAGTTCTGCCACGATGATGCTCCGGTTCGAAGGCGGACCGGAGCATCTGCTGTTCCGCGGAGTGATCCCGAAGTGGCGTGCCGCAAGGAGGACCGCATGCGCATCGCGCTCGTCCACTACCACGAGATCGGCCTGAAGGGTCACAACCGCGGCTCGTTCGAGCGTCGCCTCGCGGACAACGTACGCTGGGCGCTGCGCGAAGTGCCTGCTGCAGAGGTGACGCGCATCGCAAGCCGGGTGCTCGTGCGCATCCACGACGAATCGGCGGCGGCGCGGGCGCTGGACGTGCTCTCGCGCACACCGGGGGTCTCGTACGTCGCATACGGCGTGGAAGTGCCGGCCGAGGCCAGGGCCATTGCGGATGCGGCTGTCGCCGTTGCGCGGGAGGCGACGGATCGGGACCCGGCGCTCGCCACCTTCGCCGTGGAGTCGCGCCGGTCGGCAACACAGTACGCCGAACCGAGCATGGAGATGAACCGGCGCGTAGGCGATGCGATACGCGAGGCCGCCGGGCTGGGCGTGAACCTCGACGCCCCAGACCTGCTCGTGCGCATCGCCGTCGTGCAGGCGTGTGCGTACGTGTACGCGAGCCGCGTTGAGGGTCCAGGCGGGCTTCCGGTGGGCACATCAGGCAAGGTAGTGGCGCTACTGTCCTCCGGTATCGACTCACCGGTGGCCGCGTGGAGGATCATGAAGCGAGGCGCCACGATCGTGGCCGTGCACTTCTCGGGTCGGCCGCAGACACCCGGCGACTCAGAGCGCTCGGCCCGAGATATCGTGCTCCAGCTGGTACCGGGCGGGGGAATGGGGAGGCTGTACGTAGTGCCGTTCGGCGAGATCCAGCACCGGATCGCACTCGACTCTCTACCTGACTTGAGGGTTCTGCTATACCGCAGGTTGATGTTGAGGGTCGCCGAGGAGATTGCACGACTTGAGGGTGCGAAAGCCCTGGTCACAGGCGAGAGTCTCGGTCAGGTCGCCTCGCAGACGCTCGAGAATGTGGCCGTCGTGGACGCGGCGGCGACGATGCCGATCCTGCGCCCACTCATCGGAAGCGACAAGCAGGAGATCGTGGCCGAAGCGCGCGCGCTCGGCACATACGAGATCTCGATCGCAGGCCACGAAGACTGTTGCACGCTCTTCATGCCGCGCCGGCCCCAGACGCACGCGAAGCAAGCGGAGATCGACGAAGCCGAAGCGGCGCTCGAGATCCGCGCGCTAGTGGCGGAGGCGCTATCGGTAGCCACGCACGAGGACTTCCCCTCGGCGTCCCGCCCGCCGAAGACCCGCGGCAAGGGTGAGGAAGGCTAGTGGGCGCCACGATCCGAGTGCTTGCGCTCGAACCCTACTACGGCGGCTCGCACCGCGCCGTGCTGGACGGCCTGGCGCACGCACTCGGCCCGCAAGGGTTCGAGTTCGACCTGCTCACACTACCTGCGCGGAAGTGGAAGTGGCGTATGCGTGGCTCGGCTATCACGATGGCCGAAGAGACGCGGGCGCTGTATGCGCAAGGCGCGCGGTGGGACCTTATCTTCGCGTCGACGTTCGTGAACCTCGCCGAGTTCCTGTCACTTGCCGGAGACGCGGTCGTCGGCGTGCCGCGCATCATCTACTTCCACGAGAACCAGCTGCTGTATCCGAACCGCCACACCGCCGAATGGGACTACCAGTTCGCACTCACGAACATCACAAGCGCGCTCGTGGCCGACCGCTGCCTCTTCAACACGCGCTACAACCTCGAGGGCTTCCTCGCCGAGATCCCCGGCTTCCTGCGCGAGTTCCCCGACCATCGGCCGAAGGGCGTGGTCGAGCGCATAGCCGCACACTCGGAGGTCTTGCCGCCACCTTTCGACTCCGCGTCGTTCGATGCCACACCACCGGCGCGTGGCGTCCGTCCGCGCATCGTGTGGCCGCACCGCTGGGAGCACGATAAGGACCCGGAGGCGTTCTTCGCCGCCGCCGAGACCCTTGCTGCCGAAGGACTGGAGTTCGAGGTCGCCGTGGCGGGCCAGGTATTCCGTGAAACCGAGCCGCTCGTCGCCGAAGCCGCCAGCGTGCTCGGCGACCGCCTGGTGCACCTCGGGGAGCCTGATTCGCGCGACGAGTACGCGCGCCTCCTCGCGAGCGCAGACATCGCCGTTTCCACTGCGCGCAACGAGTTCTTCGGCCTCGCGATGATCGAGGCGTGCTACGCGGGTTGTGCGCCGCTCGTGCCGGACCGGCTGGCGTATCCCGAGATCTACCCCGCCGAGTGCCGCTACGGTACCCCAGAGGAGCTCGTGGCACGCCTGCGCGGTCTTCTGCTGCACCGGCCCGCGCCGGGGGCAGCTCGTGCGCTTGCCGAGGAATACACGCTGCCAGCACTCGTGCCAAGGTACGCAAAGGTGTTCACAGAGGTCACGCGCGGGTAGATACCGGCGCATGGATACCCTCACCATCGGCGAGCGCACCCTCAAGCTCGAACAGGGCGACATCACGCGCTATGCGGTCGACGCGATCGTGAACGCCGCCAACTCGACGCTGCTGGGCGGAGGGGGAGTCGATGGCGCGATCCACCGCGCCGGCGGGCATGCGATCTTCAACGAGTGCCTGGCGATCGTCGGCCGACGAGGGCCACTTCCAGCCGGGCAGGCGGTGAAGACCACGGGAGGCAGGATGCCCGCGAAGAACGTGATCCACACTGTTGGACCGGTCTGGCACGGCGGCAAGCGGGACGAGGCCTCGACGCTCGCGAGCTGCTACCGCGAAAGCCTGCGGGTGGCCGAGCAGTACGGCCTGAAGACCGTCGCGTTCCCCTCGATCTCCACGGGCGCGTTCGGCTATCCGGTGGCCGAGGCCGCTGCAGTGGCGCTCGGTACCGTCGCCGAGTTCCTCCGCTCAGAAGCGGTCACGGTCCGCGAGGTGACGTTCGTCCTGTACGATGCAGCGACGTTCGGCGCCTACGCGGACGCGCTCGAGGCGCTCGTGTAGTGTGTATCGCGGCGGTGCGTCGGGGCCCGCCACAAGTCGACGATGGGGAGTGTGCGATGAGTTCCAACGTGCCGCTGTCAGAGGTGCCTGTGTGGATGTGGCTGCTCTTCGGAGTCCTTGCGGTGATCCAGATCTCGGTGGAGGTCTACGCACTCATCAAGCTCCTCAAGACGCCCGACGAGCGGCTGGTGTTCGGCAAGAAGTGGCCGTGGGTCCTCATCATCCTGTTCGTGAACCTCATCGGTGCGATCGTCTTCCTCGCAGCCGGCCGCAAGCCGGCCGCCGCGACAGACCCGCTGGCATCGGCCGCGCCGGGCGCACAGGCTGCCGGTGACCGCGCCGCACGCGCCGCGGATGTCCTGTATGGAGCGCCTCCGGTCGAGTTTGATGCGCCTGTGGCCGAAAGCGATGCCGCCGAGGAGGATGTCGCGCAGTGACCGCAGCAATCTCGATCGCCGGTCTCACGAAGGTCTACGGCGAGAAGCGTGCGCTGGACGGTGTGGACCTCGAGGTGGCCGAAGGCTCCATCTTCGGCTTTCTCGGCCCGAACGGTGCCGGGAAGACCACGACGCTTCGCGTGCTGACCGGGCTCGCGCGTCCCACCGCTGGCGAGGCGCGAGTCTTCGGTCGTGACGTCGTGAGCGCCACCAACGCCGTGCGCGCTGATATCGGTTTCCTGCCAGACGTGCCCGGCTACTACGGCTGGATGACGGCGCCCGAGTTCCTGCGGTTCGCTGGGCGGCTCTTCGGCCTGTCCGGGAAGACGCTCGATGCCCGCGTGGAGGCACTGCTCGATCTCGCCGGCCTCGGTGGCGTGGCTACCAAGATCGGCGGCTACTCGCGTGGCATGAAGCAGCGGCTCGGTGTGGCGCAGGCGCTCATCAACGCGCCCAAGCTGCTGATGCTCGACGAGCCGACCTCGGCGCTCGACCCGATCGGGCGCAAGGAAGTGCTCGACATGATCGCCTCGCTCGGCGGGCGCACGACCGTGTTCTTCTCCACCCACATCCTGGCCGACGTGGAACGCGTGTGCGACACGGTGGCGATCCTGAACGAGGGCCTTGTGGTCACGCAGGCGCCGATCGGCGAACTCAAGGACCGCTACAGCGCCTCGCGCCTCGTGGTGGAGGTGACTGAGGCTGCCGATGAGTTGGCGAGCCGCTTCGCGGCGGAGCCGTGGGCTTCGGAAGTGCAGCGCACCGAGAACGGCGCGTTCTCGATCGCGGTGAGCAATCTGGACGCCGCACGCCGGGCGATCCCGGCTGCGGTGGCCGAGCGCGGCGTGGGGCTCGTGCGGATGGAGGCGGGCGAGGTCTCGCTAGAGGAAGTCTTCGTCGACCTGGTGGGAGGCGAGGGCTAGGTGGGTGGCTTCAATGCGTTCCTCGGCAAGGAGTTGCGCGAGATCCTCCGCACGTGGCGGATCTGGGTGCTTCCGGGCATCGTGCTGCTATTCGCGCTCACGGGACCCGTCCTCGCAAAGATCACGCCGGAGCTCCTCGGCTCGCTCATGGCCGACCAGCAGTCCGGTGTGGTCATCCAGCTGCCGGATCCCACGTACGTGGACGCATACGCGCAGTGGACGAAGAACCTCTCGCAGATGGTGCTGTTCGTGGTGATCATCATGTTCGGCGGCATCATCTCGAGTGAGAAGAAGGCGGGCACGGCGGCGCTCGTGCTCACCAAGCCGCTGTCACGAATGTCGTTCGTGATCGCCAAGTTCATCTCACAGGCGGCGCTGGTGACGGTGCCCGTGGTGGCGGGCGCGCTCGCCACGTGGGGCGTCACTTACGCGGTCTTCGCCGAGGCGCCTCTGGAGCCGCTTGCGCAGGCGACGGGGGCGTGGCTCGTACTCGCGATGCTCTTCGTCGCGCTCATGGAGATGCTGTCGGCGACGTTCGACTCTCAGGCGGGCGCGGCAGGACTCGGCTTCCTTGCGTACATCCTCCTGAGCATCGCAGCCATCTGGAAACCGGCGCTCGACTACACGCCGTCGGGCCTCGTGGGTGCGCCGAACGCGACACTGCTCGGCGAGGCGCCCTCGCTCGGCTGGCCGATTCTCGTCACGCTCGCGCTCACCGCGGCCTGCGTGGCAGGCGCGGTTGCCGTGTTCCGGAAGCGGGAACTCTAGGGCTACACGTAGGTCTTCGCGAGCTCGTCGAGCGTGATGTGGTCGGCCTCGACGGCCGCGACTTCGGTCCACACCTCGACAAGCCTCGGCGACGTCGCCCGCGCGGCAAACGTCACGTAGAGGCCAGTCGCGCGGTTCTCGCGCCTGAGCGACTCCTCGATGTCGGTCGCCCACGCACCCGTGGTCTCGCCCGGCTCCGCCAAATCGGCAGGCTTGGGCACCTTGGCGAGCTTGCAGAAGAGCGAGCAGTGCTCGGCCTCCACGCGCGCGAGGCGCTTGTACGTGGCGCGAAGCGTGTCGTTGTCCTTGCGCTCGGCCATGCCGAGGTAGAAGCGAGTGTTGGAGCGCTCCACCTCGATCGACGTTTCGAGGTCGGCCCGCTCGCTCTCGGTGAGTTGGATGTCGTTCACGCCTGCCGGGTACTTCTCCGGTGCTTCCAGGAAGGCGATGTGCGCGCCGCAGAACGGGCAGTTCTCGGGCGCAACGTATCCGAGGAAGACCTCGCCGCAGATGCGGCAGCGGTAGATGCGAAGCTGCATGACGCGTCCTTTCCTCCGGAGAGTGCTACGGCAGTCCGATGGCATCTCCGATGGCGTAGCCGAAGTCGCGGGCAGCCTCGGGGCCGTTGGCGGTGATGATCGGGCCGGCGACCTCCACCGTTCGATCGGTCCAGATGGCACCGCGCAAGATGAGGTCTGTCTGCTGACTCGGGAAGGCCGTCGCCCGAACACCGTCGAGAAGCCCCGTGCGCGCGAGGATCGAGGGCGCGATGCAGATCGCGGCCAGCACCTTGCCGTTCTCGAGCGCCGAGCGGGCGAGCGCGTGTGCTACCGGATCGTCGAAGTACGTCTCGGCGCCGGCGCCGCCTACGAACACCACTGCGCTGTAGTCGGCGGCGTGTGCGTCGGCAAGGGCCAGCGTGGCCTCGGCCACCAAACCGAGCTTGCCGACCGCAGGACCGGTCGAGCGGCTCGCAGTGACGACCTCCGCGCCGCGCGCTTCGAGCACGGCCTTGGGCTGCGCGTACTCCTCGTCGCGGAAGACCGAGGGAGCGATGACCATCAGCACTCGTGTCACGGGCCACCTCCTGGAAAGGCCGATGTCCCGATGATACCCACCTGGCCACAAGAGCCGTCGAACGCAAGCGCGACGCGCCTACAGCCCCGCCGCCCTCACCGCCGCGTACGCTGCCGGCCGGTTACCGAGGCCCTGCACGATCGTCTGGTCGAGCGCCGCGAGCTCGTTGTGGTCGGCCACGAGTGTGTTCCGCTCGTCCGCGGCCCTGTTGAACGCATCGACCTTGGCGTTGTACTCGGGCACGAGCGCGTTGTACTCGTCGTAGCGCTTGGCAGTCTTGAGGCTCTTCATCTGATCCTGCAGCGCCGTCAGCTCGGCCTGCAACGTGTTGAGGTTCGTGTCCGCCTCGGCGATCTTGGTGGCGAGCGTCTCTGCCGAAGCCACCGCCTTCTGGCGACCGTCGAGGATGGCCTGGACCTGGGCTCCTGCGGTGTACGACGTCTCGCCTTCGCCGATCTTGAAGACGCGCGGCTCGCTCGCCAGGGCGACGCCGTCGGCGAACTCGTCGGGCACCATCCCCACGAACCCCTGCGCCGTGGTCTCCACGTACGCGTAGCCCGTGTCGAGGTAGGCGATGTCCTCGGAGCGGATACCGAGCGCGACGTGCTGCTCGGGCTCGAACATGAGGATCGCGACGTCGTAGCCCTCGCGGGAGAGAAGACCCGCGAGCATGAGCGTCTTGTCGTCGCAGTCACCGAAGCCGTCCACGAACGTCTCCACCGGGAACTTGGGCTCGAGATCCACCGGGTCGGTCTGGTAGGTGAGGGACTGCGCGAAGACCACCATCAGCTCGGCGTAGCGGTCGGCGTCCAGACCGCGCGCGTCGCGCACCTGACGGAGCGCGGCAATCAGCGCGTCGTAGAAGGGCGCCTGGTTCTCTTCCTCCACGAAGGCGGGGAAGTACTCCTCTATCCAGTCGTTCTCGTGCGCATCGCCGAAGCGTGTGACGCTCTTGTCGGCAGTGACTGCGCCAGCGTACAAGCTCCCGTCGACCGTGACGTCGAGAGTGACCGACTGGCCCTCGAAGGTGAAGGTTCGGCTGACCGGGATGTCGTCCGTGACCGTCTGGTCGAGGGTGATGTGCGGGTAGATCACACCCTCGGGCAGGCCACCGCAGCCCACTGCGGCAAGCAGCGGCAGGAGCAACAGCGTGGCGAGCACTCGGCGCATCGGGCCTCCGTCGGAATCGTGAACGAGATGCAGCAACACCGATGCCGAGGATACCTGAAACGGCTCGGTGCCGAAGGGGTACCTTCACTTACGTTCCGATGCCAGACTCGAGGAGATCCGCCATGCCTGCAACGTTCGGATTCGTGCCCGTGATGCCACCGTTTGCCGGCGCGGGACAGGAAGAGGCTGTCGTTGCCCAGTACATGGCGCGTCTGCGGTCACAACGCGGAACGCGGTGGGGCGCGGATGACCTCGACGGTGCGGGGCCGCTTGTCTACGTGATCGCCACCGGCGGTACCGAGGGCGCGCTACTCGCGCTTCACGACGAGCGTCAGGCGCACGCGCCAGGTGAGCCCGCGCTGCTCCTGACGCACCCGGGCAACAACTCGCTCCCGGCCGCCCTTGAGGTGCTCGCGCGGCTGCAGCAGGACGGCGCTCAGGGGAGGATCGTGTACCTGCGCGGCGTGGAGGACGACGCCGGCTGGCACGCGCTCTCGGATGCCCTCCACGACGTGCGCGTGCGCGCCGAGCTCCGCACCATGCGCATCGGGCTTGTGGGTGCTCCGTCCGACTGGCTCGTGGCGAGTTCGCCCGATCCGGCGGTGGTCAGCGAGGTCTGGGGGCCCGAGGTCGTGGAGGTGTCGCTGGAGGATCTCACCGCCGCGATCGACTCGGCGGCACCAGAGGACGTCGCGCTCGCCGCGGCCGCGTTTGCCGCCGATGCCGCCGAGACCGTGGAGCCTTCGGACGACGACATCACCGACGTCGCGCGCGTGTACGTGGGCATGCGGGCGCTCGTGGCGGCGCGCGGCCTGGACGCGCTTACGGTGCGCTGCTTCGACCTCGTGCTGAACCGCTCCACGAGCGGCTGCTTCGCGCTGTCCAAACTCATCGACGACGGCGTGGTAGCTGGCTGCGAGGGCGACCTAGTGAGCACGATCGGCATGGTATGGGCGCGTTTGCTCACCAGCCAGACGCCGTGGATGGCGAACCCGGCGGATGTTGATGTTGATGCCAACTCCGTACTGCTGGCGCACTGCACCGTGCCACGCACGATTGTGGAGAGTTACAGCCTGCGCTCGCACTTCGAGTCCGGCCTCGGCGTGGGGATCCAGGGCACGCTGCCGCTCGGGCCCGTCACGCTCCTGCGGATCGGTGGGACGATGCTCGACGCGCTCTGGCTTGCCGAAGGCGAGATCACGGCCACCGGTACGGCGGCGAACCTCTGCCGCACGCAGGCACGCATCGCGCTTTCGAGCGGGAACGTGCGCGACCTGCTATCGGCGCCACTCGGCAACCACATCGTGATGGTCTACGGCCACCACGCGGAGCGTCTGGCGAGCTGGTGGGAGAGCATGCTGTAGGGCCGGGAGGGTGTCTGTGCATCCGGGCGCAGGGGAGTAGGCTCCGAAGGTAGTACCTACCTGGTAGTACCTCTGGAGGACACCGTGGCCGAAGTCAACGTCTACATTCAGGACGATCTGCTCGAGAACGAGGATTCCGATGCGGCGGCGCTAGGCTGCGACTTCTACGCCGCATGCGCTCCGGCAATCGCGGCGATGCTGGACGCCGAACTTGTGTCAGCAGACCGGCAGGCACACGCGGCTTTCCCCGGAGTGCGCCTCGTCGGGTAGTCCGCGCTACCGCCGCTACTCGTACTTCGCGAGTATCCCCGAGATGTCCCTCGGCGCCTGGGCGTGCTGCCACATCGGCCTGTCAAGCTGCGGCAGGCCGTCCTGGTAGGTGAACGAGTCCTCCTCGCGGTAGAACACGCCGATGGGAATCTTGCACTCATCCGGCGCACACGTGAGCTCGTGGAACGTCGACATCGACATCGCGAAGGCGGCGGTGCGGTCGGTAGGGTCGTAGCCGGGTGTCTCCTCGAGCTTGTACACGCGGTCGCGGAACCATTTGAACGTGTTGACCTTGTTCCAGGTCACGCATGGCTGGTAGACGTCCACCAGCGCGAACCCCTCGTGCGCGAGCGCCTGGCGGTACAGGCTCTTCAGGTGCTCCACGTCGCCCGCGAATCCGCGTGCCACGAAGGTCGCTCCCTGCGCAACCGCCACGCCCACCGGGTTCACCGGCTCCTCGACTACGCCGCCCGGCGTGCTCGGCGTCTGCATGAACTGCTCCGACGTGGGGGAGGCCTGGCCCGTGGTGAGGCCGTATATCTGGTTGTTGTGGAAGATCGCCGTGAGGTCGATGTTGCGCCGCACCGAGTGGATGAAGTGGTTGCCGCCGATGCCGTATCCATCGCCGTCGCCCATCTCCACGATGACCTTGAGGTTCGGGTTGGTGAGTGCCACGCCGGTCGCCAGCGGAAGCGCCCGGCCGTGCAGGCCGTGGAAGCCCTGCGACGCGTAGAAGTCGGCACCGTTGCCGTGGCAGCCGATGCCCCACACCATCACGTAGTCCTCGAAGCGCATGCCGCTCTCGGCGAGCACCTCGGAGAGCGCCTTCTGCATGCTGTAGTTGCCGCACCCCGGGCACCACGTGGGCTTGAGCGCGCCGGTGATCTCGGTGACGTCAGGCATTCTTAGCCACCTCCTCAAGCTTCGCGTAGACCTGTTCGGGGGAGAATGGCCGCCCGTCGTAGCGGTGGAGTGTTGCGTCCACGTCGCGCAGGCACTGCTCGCGCACGAGTCCCTGCAGCTGGCCGGTGTAGTTGGCCTCGACGATGAGCGTGCGCTTCGCCGCGCCGAGGAACGCTGCGACGTCGTCTGCGGGGAAGGGCCACAGCGCCACGACCTGCATGGCGGCAACCTTCACGCCGTCGGGCTCGATCCAGCGCATCGCCTCGAGCACCGGGCCTTTGGTGGTACCGAAGAAGAGCACCGCCACATCCGCTTCGCCGGGCGGTGCACCGAAGGTCGCGGGTGGGGGCACGAGCGTGCGCGCAAGCTCGAGTTTCGCCATCCGCTTCTCGTTCTGCGCGGCGCGCATGTCAGCCGCTTCGCCTGCCGAGCCGTACCCGTACTCGTCGTGCTCGTACGAGTTGCCGAGCTGGATCGCGCCGGTCACGCCCGGCAGGACTCGGGTCGAGACGCCGTCATCAGTAAGCTTGTACCTGAGGTAACGGCCAGCCTCATCTATAGCCTCAGGGTGGTCAGCGATACTGCCCTCGGCCACGAGCTTACCGCGGTCGATCGTCACCGCGTCGAGATCGTAGTAGGGCAGGCTCTCGCGGTTGTCCGAGAGGTAGCTGTCGCCGAGGATCACCACGGGCGTCTGCAGCTGGTCGGCCAGGTTGAACGCGCGCCACGTGAACTCGAACGCGTCCGCGCGGTCGCCGGGCGCGAGCACCACGCGCGGGAACTCGCCCTGCGCCGCGTGGATGACGTACCGCAGGTCGCTCTGCTCGGTCCATGTGGGAAGGCCCGTGGCCGGACCTGGTCGCGTGAACACGCCTACCACCACGGCGCTCTCACTTACGCCAGCCATACCGAAGCCCTCAACCATGAGCGCAAAGCCCCCGCCTGCGGTGGCGCACATCGCGCGCGCGCCGGTGAAGGCGGCACCTACGGCCATGTTCATCGCGGCGATCTCGTCCTCGGTGTGCTTCACCACCACGCCCGAGTCGCGCTCGTGTGCAGCCATGAAGTGCAGGAGGGAGGAGGCTGGCGTCATCGGGTACGCGGCGTAGAAGCCGATTCCAGCCGAAAGCGCACCAAGCCCGATGGCCTCGTTACCATCAACGAGCAGGCGCTTCGGGGCATCCGGCTTCGGTGCAATGGAGAGCCAGAAGTCGGGCACGGATGCCCGCACGTGCTCGTAGCCGAGACGAGAGGCAGCGACGTTCTGCTCGGCGATCTCGGGCGACTTGTGCGCAAACTGCGCCGTTAGCGCGTCCGCTAGGTACTCGAGCGGGAAGTGCACGAGTGCGAGCGCGGCGCCGAGCGCCACGGTGTTCGCCATGATCGGCCCGCCGGCCTGCTTCGCGAAGGCTGCAAGCGGTACAGGGACCGCCCGGGCGTCGCCGGCGCCGGGCCAGTCGTCAGCGCTCGTGGCGTCCGGATCGAAGATCACCGCACCGCCGGGGACGAGCCGATCGATATCCAGCTCGACCGTCTTGCGGTTGAGCGCGATGAGCACTTCCACACTCTCGACGTGGCTCGAGATTGGGTTCGGGCTCACCCTCAGGGTGTAGGTGTTGTGCCCACCGCGGATGAGCGACGGGTACTCCGTGAGGTCGAAGACCTCGAGGCCGGCATGCACGAACGCACGCGCCAACGTCTGCCCTGCGGCCTTGATGCCGAACCCGGCCTCGCCGCCGATCGTGACGCGCAGTTCGCTTCCTGGACCGGGAAGTGGCACGATGGCGCCTCCTTACGAGGGCGGCGGAGCGGGTACGAATGGGTTTGTACCCGCGCTAGCGGTTTGTGCCGCGTGGGGCCGCTGTCGCATACTGCACGAGTCGAGAGGAGGTGCCGCCCGCATGCCCGATACTCGCACCACAATCGTCGTCGGCGTGACCGGCGGCATCGCGGCGTACAAGACCTGCGAGCTCGTGCGCGCACTCGTGCGTGATGGTTTCCGCGTGAAGGTCGTGATGACCGAGGCGGCTACGCGTTTCGTGTCGCCGCTGACGTTCCGCACGCTATCAGCCGAGCCCGTGGCCGTGTCGCTCTGGGCCGACGAGCCCGACGCCAAGGTGCACCACGTCTCGCTTGCCGAAGAGGCAGACGTGATGGTCATAGCGCCATGCACCGCGAATGTCATCGCGAAGATCGCACACGGGCGCACTGACGATATGCTTACCGCGACGGTGCTAGCCACAGAGGCTCCTCTGATCGTGGCGCCCGCGATGAACGTGCACATGTGGCGCAAAGACGTTACGCAGCGCAACGTGGCGGCGCTCAAGGCGCGCGGCGCTGTCATCGTCGAGCCCGGGCGCGGCGAGCTTGCTTGCGGCGACGTGGGCGAGGGGAGGCTCGCCCCGGTCGAAGAGATCGCCGAGGCCGTGCGAACCGCCGCCACGCGCTCGCGCGACCTCGTCGGCAAGCACGTGCTGGTCACCGCCGGCGGTACCCACGAGCCGATCGATCCGGTGCGGTTCATCGGGAATCACTCCTCGGGCAAGACTGGCTTCGCCATTGCCGAGGAAGCGGCGCGCCGAGGCGCCCGCGTGTTCCTTGTGACGGGGCCGACGCACCTGCCCGACCCCTTCGGCTGCGAAGTCGTGCGCGTGCAGACGGCGCTCCAGATGCGGGCGGCCGTGCTCGCGCGCGCCGATGCATGCGACCTCATCGTGATGTCCGCGGCCGTGGCCGATTTCCGCCCGGCTGCTGCGGCAAGCGAGAAGATCAAGAAGGCCGACGCGCCGGGGGCGATTTCGCTCGAGCGGAACCCCGACATCCTCGCGGAACTGGGGTCGCGGGGCGGGAAGGCCGTTCTCGTCGGTTTCGCGGCAGAGACGAGCGACGTCGAGGCGAATGCGAAGACGAAGCTCGAGGCCAAGGGCTGCGACATGATCGTGGCCAACGACGTGAGCGATCCCGAACTCGGCTTCGGCACCGAAGACAACCGCGTGCTCCTCGTCTCTCGGGACGGCGTGGAGCGTCTCGGCATGATGCCGAAGAAGCAGATCGCCCGCGAGATCCTCAACCGTGCGGCGGCGCTTCTGGGGAGCGAACGCGCGCGGTGAAGGCACCGGCCCGGAGGCGCGCTTGTACCGTCCGGCAGCGAGCCCTATCATGATGCTTCGCTGCCCGCGGGCGGCAGATTCGGGCTGTAGCGCAGCTTGGTAGCGCACTTGACTGGGGGTCAAGGGGTCGCAGGTTCAAATCCTGTCAGCCCGACCAACTCTTGACAGGGCAGTCGATCTGACTGCGACTGATGAACGAACGGGACGGCCACACGGCCGTCCCGTTCCACGTGCGTATCCCTACGTCGGTGTTGATGGTGCGATCGGGGGGAATACAGACGGCGGGTCAATGGCTCGCCGCTCGTAGCCGTGCCAGACCGGGGGAGTGGATCGGTCAGGGACTCTTCACCGATGAGACGGGATGAAGCGTGGAGCAACGTGTGAGGAGACATCCCGAGTTCGCTGTATGCGGACTGAACTGCGGACTGTGCCCCCGCTACCACACGGACGGCAGTTCGAGATGTCCCGGGTGCGAAGGGCAAGGCTTCTACGAGAAGCACCCCACGTGCGGCGTCATCTCGTGCAGCAAGAGACATGGCGGTGTGGAGTTCTGTTATGAGTGTTCCGACTACCCTTGCGAGCGCTTCTCGAGGGAAGACGAGGGGGACTCGTTCATTTCCTACAGGAATGTGCTCAGCGACTTCGAGGCCGCCAGATCGGGCGGTCTCGACGCCTATCTGGAGAACCTCCACCGAAGGATGGAACTGCTCAGATATCTTCTCGAAGACGTCAATGACGGACGAAGGAAGAGCTTCTACTGCTCGGCGGCGAATCTGCTGCCGCTGGAGGACCTCGAGGAGGTCGTCGGCGACATTCGGCGGGCAGAAGACGACGGCAGCAGCCTGGACGACAAGGGACGCGTATCTCGCGCCGTTCGTCTGCTGACGGAGAAGGCCGAGGACAAGGGGATCGTTCTCGTACTGAGGACGTGATGCAACCGGCGGCGCCTGGTGGTATCGCCATTCGTCTGACTCGCTGGAACCGTCTACTCGGTGCGCTTCCGTGCTTTCGCGTAAGTGAGGAAGCTGACCTGCCCGATCTCGAGGCCGGAGAACGAATCGGTCTTCAGTGCCTCGGTGAGCGAGCCGTCGTCTTGGAGGGGCTCGGCGTTGTGCAGGCGTCGCACAGCTGCATGCAGCAGCGCTCCGAGGGTCTGTTCCCGCAAATCGACCAGAACGACTCGACCGCCGGGGGCGAGAACGCGAGCGATCTCCTCGATTGCCTGGCCCTTCAAGTCGCTCGGGATGTGGTGGAGCGCGAGGCGGCTGACGACGACGTCGAACGAGCCGTCATCGAAAGGCATCTCCTGCGCTCCGGCGAGCACGAACTCGGCTGTCGAACCCTCGTGCTTCGCCCGGCCGGTCGCCTGCTCGACCATCTCGGGCGAAGCATCCAGTCCCACTGCACGGCCTGAATCGCCGACACGCAGGGATGCCGCTCGTGCCAGGTAGCCGGGCCCGGTCCCGATGTCGAGCACGCGATCGCCTGGACCGACCTCGGCGAGATCCATGATCCGCCCGTCCGTCTTGCGGATGAACCACGCGAACGCGTCGTAGGACCGGCTTGCATGGATGACGCTGCCCTCGATGTTGGAAGGTACGGAACCGTGGTTGTGCATCAGTCCTCCTCGTTGTGTGCGTGCGGCCGAAGCGGGCCGCTCGAGTCGTGCAGTACGCCCAACAGTGACTCGAGTCCGCGGATCAGAGCGTCCGCGTCCGAGTCGCTCATCGCGCCGATGACGTGCTCCAGGATCGCTGCAGCCTCCCTATGCACGTCCTCGAACACCTGAAGTCCCTGAGCGGTGATGCTGACGAGCACTCGTCGCCGATCCGACGGATCGTTCTTCCGCTCGAGGAGGCCCCGCTCCACCAGTTCATCGACAAGCCTGGTCGCAAGTGGGCGGGGATAGTCGATCGCCGAGGCGAGCTCTGACATGGTCAACTCGCCGGAGTGCAGCACGGTCGCGAGAGCGACGATGCGCGAGTTTGTGAGCCCGTAGCGTCGTCCGGACTCAGTCGACTGCACGCCCAGGTGGGAGACGGCGTGTTGGATGAGAGGCATGATTCGTGATAGACGTTCGGCACGATCGGGCATTGGATCACTCCGAATGGTTGTGTTGACGCAATAGTTAGCATCTGATAAATACACTGTGAACGCTCGCGCGTCAACCACCGAAGGAGAGTCGCATGGCCTCGCACGAACACTCCGACCACGCGCACGAGCACGGGTCGCACACGCATGGCACCGTAGACGCATCACTGCTTACGACGAAGCGGGGAATCTGGGCGGTGAAGTGGTCTCTCGTCGGGCTTGGTGTGACGGCGCTGTTCCAGGTCGCGATCGTCATCTACACCGGCAGCGTCGCGCTGCTGGCGGACACCATCCACAACTTCGGGGACGCGGCGACCGCGATCCCTCTATGGATAGCGTTCATGCTGGCGAGGCGGCCTGCGACGAAGCGCTTCACCTACGGGTACGGGCGGGTCGAGGACATCGCGGGCATTGCAGTGGTACTGACCATCCTTGCGAGTGCCGTCGTCGCCGCTGTCCAGTCGATCGAGCGCCTCCTGAATCCGCAGCCGATGGAGCATGTATGGGTCGTGGCGGCAGCTGCGATCATCGGCTTTCTCGGCAACGAGGCGGTGGCCCTGTTCCGAATCAAGGTCGGGCGCGAGATCAACAGCGCCGCGCTGATCGCCGACGGCTATCACGCTCGGGCGGACGGATACACGAGCCTGGGCGTGCTCGCGGGCGCGATAGGTGTTGCGCTCGGCTTTCCGCTGGCGGACCCGATCGCCGGACTCCTGATCACCGCGAGCATCCTGCGGATCGTCTGGCAGTCTGGCAAGGCGGTCCTGACCCGGGTCGCCGACGGAGTGGATCCGGAGGTCGTGGACGAGATCGTGCACGAACTCGGGCACGTGCCGGGGGTAGAGCGGGTCGAAGACGTGCGGGTCCGCTGGACCGGCCATCGTCTTCGTGCTGAGGCGGCGGTCGCTGTCAGTGCTGCGCTGAATGTGGGCGAGGGACACACCATAGCGGTCGAGGCTCGGCACGCATTGCTGCACGCGCTGCCGTACCTGTCCGATGCCACCGTTCACGTCGATCCGAGCGAGCAGGCCGGCGGGGCACACCACCGCGTGGAGGAGCACGAGCACGGTTCACTGCCGTCGCATGGGCATCAGTAGGGCGGAGTTCGTTCATCGCAAAGCCGGGCGTCAAGGCGGCACCCCTTGGGTGCCTCGTTGCGCGTTCGACTACAATCGCGTGTACGATGTTCGAGCAGGAACGTTGAACAAGGGGGGCGTGGGCCGAATGGTTCGCGCCTTTCGTATCTCGCGGAAGGGAGGTGACAGATGGCCGAAGAACGTGGAGGCGGGGCCGGACGCCGGCGACAACGCTCGAGCGGGGGATCCTCGGCCGGTCGCTCGGCGCGGTTCGGTTCGGGAAGCGGCGCGGGCCCGGACCTCGGGGACGGAAGCCGTCGCTCAAGCAGAAGCGCGCAGCCGGGTACCGGGCAGAACCGGTCGCGCGGTTCGTCCTCCGGACGCACCGCAAGCCGCTCCAGCGGCGGTTCCGGCGGTGGGTGGCCGGGTCTGATGCGCAAGCGTGCGACGGGGTCCGCACCGGAGACCAGCTCGCAACCGATCGAGGGCTCGGGACTCTCGGGGTCGCACCGGGGCGCATCCGCCCAAGGGCGCGGCAGACACGGTCGGCACAGCGCGCTCAACAGCGGCGGGACGCCAGGCACCGCACCAGCGTCGGCGCCTTCGGCACGGGGCTGCGGCGGCTGCGCGAAGATCGCGGGCGCTGCGCTGATCCTGCTGGTGCTGATCGCAATCGCAGGCGTTGCCATCGGGCGCCAGCTCCTGCTGAAGCCCGAGGTAGAGGTCGCTGCGGGTCAGCCGGTGCATGTCAGCGTGGCGAGTGGTGCTACGACAGCCGAGATCGGCGAGCAACTCGCCGGTCTCGGCGTCATCGACAGCGCGCTGATGTTCCGGTACAAGGCGCGCGATCTCGGCGTGGACGGCGACCTCAAGCCCGGCGAGTATGATCTCTCGACCGGCATGCCATACGAGATGGTCCTGGATGCGCTGACCGAAGGACCACCGATCCTGACCATCGATGTCACCATCCCCGAGGGCTTCACCGCACGGCAGGTGGCCGAGCGTTTCGCGGCACAGGCCGGAGTCCCGGCCGACCAGATGCTTGCACTCGTGACCTCTGGCGCGTCGCAGTTCGCTGTCGGGCGCCCGTATCTGACTCGGGCACACAACGGCTCGCTTGAAGGGTTCTTGTTTCCGGCTACATACACCGTCAAGCCCGGCGTGACGGCGCCGGAGGTAGTCGAGATGATGCTCGAGCACTTCGACAGTCAGGTTGCGACGCTCGACACGAGCTTCGCGCAGTCCCGAGGGATGGAGCTCTACGACGTCGTCACGATCGCATCGATCCTCGAACGCGAGGCGCAGCTGCCCGAGGAGTTCCCGCTCGTTTCCTCGGTCATCTACAACCGTCTCGCAAAGCCGATGCGTCTGCAGCTGTGCGCGACGGTTCTCTACACGATGCCCCCGGGCACCACATCACTCACCACTGACGATCTGGACGAGGACAGCCCGTACAACACCTACATCCACGACGGGCTGCCCGTCGGTCCGATCTCCAATCCGGGTCTCGCGGCGCTGCAGGCGGCCGCGAACCCCGCCGACACCGGCTACTACTACTACGTCCTCACCGGTGCCGACGGCTCGCAGACATTCACCAGGACGTACGACGAGTTCCTCGCAGCCAAGGCCTCGAGCGAGGTCCGCGGCAACTGACGCGGTGTCGTCCCGAAGCGGTATGCTTGGAAGCGAAGCGTGCCGGCAGGGGGAGGACGATTGGCCGCACAGATCACCGCCAGATGGATCGCCGATGGAGTTCTGCGTTCCGACGGGCTCGAAGCTCTGCCGAAAGACCTCACCGTGCCGGTGTGGATCGACGTGAGCGAGCCGGACGAGGCGGCGCTGCAGGCAGTGAGCTCGCGGATTCCGCTCCCGCCGCTCGCGATCGAAGACTGCCTCCATTTCCCGCAACGCCCCAAGCTCGACGCTTATCAGGAGCAGACGTTCCTGATCTGGCTGCTTCCCCAGATGATCGTCGATGACGGCGTCGCCACGCATGAGATCGACGTCTTCCTCGGCGAAGAGCATCTCATCACCATCCACCGGGCGGACGTGCCGGCGCTCGACCGCATCCTCGAGCACGCCGACGCGTATCTCGCCCGAGGCGCCGAGTGGACGCTGCACGCGATCCTCGACGCCGCCGTGGATGAGGTGTTCCCGGTGGTCGAGGTGCTCTCGGATGAGCTGGAGCAACTGGAGGATCTGATGCTCTCCGACGCCCGCCCGGAGTACCTGCAGCGTCTCTACTCGGCCAAGCGCGCGCTCGTGAAGCTGCACAAGTTGGTCAGCCCGGAGCGCGAGGTCGTGCGCGGTCTGGCGCGCCTGGAGGCCTTCGTTGAGCCGGACGCCTACATGTACTTCCAGGACGTCGGCGACCATCTGGCGCGGCTCGCCGATCAGATCGACACCTATCGCGAGGTCGCGAACGGCACGATGGACATCTACCTGTCCTCGCAGAGCAACCGCATGAACAGCATCATGAAGCAGCTCACGGTGGTGGCCACCATCTTCATGCCTCTCACGCTCATCTCGGGCATATACGGAATGAACGTGTTGAAGGGCATGTGGCCGCCGGCCGGGGCCTGGTGGTCGTTCGCCGCGGTGATCGGGACGATGGTCGCCATCGGTGTCTGGATGGTCGCCTTCTTCAGGAGGAAAGAGTGGTGGTAGAGGAGCACGACAAGCAGCCGGAGCCGGAGGAGGTTCACCACACGGTCTACTCGGTGGCGAACCTCATAACTATCCTGCGCCTGCTGCTCGTGCCTTTCTTCTTCGCCGTCCTCGTCAGCTCACAGGGTGAACGCGGTCGGCTTACCGCCTTCCTGATCTATGCTGTCGCCGCCTCGACGGACTGGATCGACGGCCAGATAGCCCGGCGGACACACACAGTCACGCAGTTCGGGAAGATCGTCGATCCGCTCGTCGATCGGCTGCTGCTCGCATCCGGAGTCGTCGGGCTGTACCTGATCGACGTACTGCCCCCCTGGGTCCCACTCGTACTGATCGCACGGGATGTGTACCTGCTCCAGGGCGCGTACCGTCTGGAACACTACCATGTGATCCTCCCAGTCACTCGCGCGGGAAAACTCACCACTACCGTCCTTCTCGCCGGTTTCAGCTCACTCATCGCCGGGTGGCCGGAGCTACCAGGTCTTGGCGTGCTGGAGTCATCCTGGCTGCCTGGGTGGGGCAGCCAGCCGGCGGCACTCGGCATCTGGCTCGCGTACGCCGGCATAGTGCTCTCTGTGACGGCGGCCGCGCAGTACACGGTCATCGCACGCAAGGCTCGGGCACGAGCGATTGCGGCTCGGGAGGGGGATGCTGCGTGAAGGCCGTCGTCATGGCCGGCGGGGAAGGGACGCGACTGCGGCCGCTGACCAGCATGCGCCCGAAGCCGATGGTCCCGATTGTCAATCAGCCGGTGATGGAGCACATCCTCGGGCTCGTGAAGCACCACGGCATGAACGAGGTCGTCGCAACTCTCGCATTCATGCCACAGGTCATAGAGGACTACTTCGGTGACGGCGAAGAGTGGGGGATGGACGTCACCTACGCGGTGGAGGAGACGCCGCTGGGCACCGCGGGTTCCGTACGCAATGCCGCAGACGCGCTCGCCGAGCCGTTCGTTGTCATATCCGGCGATGCGCTTACCGACATCAACCTCACCGAGGTCATCGACTTCCACAAGCAGAAGGGCGGAGCGGTCACTATCGCTCTCAAGCGTGTGCCCGACCCGCTGGAGTTCGGCGTGGTGATCACCGACGAGGGCGGCAAGATCGAACGCTTCCTGGAGAAGCCCTCATGGGGTCAGGTCTTCTCGGACACCATCAACACGGGGATCTACGTCGTCGATCCGCTCGTCTTCGACTTCATCCCTGAGGGAAAGCCGTACGACTTCTCTTCGGAGTTGTTCCCACTGCTCATGAAGAACGGATACGACCTGTACGGGTGTGTGGTCGAAGGCTACTGGGCAGACGTGGGAAGTCTGGACGGCTACATCGACGTCCACAGGGACATCCTGGACGGCAAGGCGATGATCTACGTGCCCGGCGCCAGGACGAAGGATGACGTCTGGGTCGGACCGGGGGCAGACATAGACCCGTCAGCGAGCATCGCTTCGAAGGTCGTGATCGGCGCGAACACGAAGGTCAGGGCTGGAGCGAAGCTGGGACCGTACACGATCATCGGTGACAACTGTCTCGTAGGCGCCGATGCCGAGATCTCGCACTCGATCATCTGGAACGATGCCTTCATCGGGAAGAACACGCAGGTGAACGGTGCGGTGCTGTGCCGGAGCGTCGATGTCCGGGCGGGGTCCCGCGTGGGGCAGGGCGCAGTGATCGGCGACGAGAGCGTGGTCGGTCATGGTGCGTCGGTGGGAAACGACGTGCAGGTGTATCCCTACAAGCGGATCGACGCCGGAGCGCTCGTCACGTCGTCGCTGATCTGGGAGTCGCGCGGCTTGAGGACCCTGTTCGGCCCCGACGGCATCTCGGGACTCGTCAACATCGACGTGACTCCGGAGATGTCGCTCCGGGTCTCACAGGCGTACGGAAGCCTGCTGCAGAGCAAGGCGCACGTGGTCGTGAGCCGTGACGCGAGCCGTTCGGCGCGCATGATGAAGCGTGCGATGGTCGCCGGCCTCAACTCGACCGGCTGTCATGTTCGCGACTTGAGGGTCGCGTCGCCTGCCATCACGCGGTTCACCACCCGCGATACGCGGGCGCTCGGAGGGATCCACGTGTGCGCTGCCGACAACGACCCGCAGTCGTTGGAGATCCACATCTACGATTGCGACGGCATCGACCTCTCGACCGGGCTCGAGAAGAAGATCGAGCGACTCTACTTCAGGCAGGAGTTCCGCCGGGCCTTCTTCGAGGAGGTAGGGGAGATCATCTACCCGCCGCGCGCGCTCGAGTACTACGTCGCCGGTCTCGGCGTAGCGCTCGACCAAGCGGGTCCGGTGCGGCGTCGGTTCAAGGTGGTAGCCGATCTCGGGTTGAGCCCCGCGTCCTTCGTGTTGCCGCTCGTGTCTTCCGAGTGGGGGATCGACGTCATCACGCTGCGCGCCTACGTGGATTCGGAGCACGCAAGGCTGGCGCCTGAGGAGCGCGACAGCCAGGTCGGCCAGCTCGCCAACTCGGTGGACGTGTTCCAGGCCGACCTCGGCATATCCATCGACTCGACCGCGGAGCGTGTCACGCTCATCACCGGCGCAGGCCGCGTGCTCGACCACGATACCGCCCTTCACGCCATGGTGTCGCTCTGGTGTGGCGCTGAGACCGGGGGCGATGCGCGGGGGGTCGCGGTGCCCGTGACCGCCTCGTCGGTCGTGGAGAAGATCGCTCTCGCATGCGACAGACACGTCAAGCGCACCGGTACATCGCGCCGCGCGCTGTCCGCGGCGTCCTGCGACCCCGCGATCGGGTTCGCCGGTTCTCGTCGTGGCGGCTACGTGTTCCCGCAGTTCCTGGCCGCATACGATGCGGTGATGTCGTTCGGAATGCTCCTCCGGATGCTAGACCGACAGGAGAAGACCCTCGACGATGTGATTGACCGGCTGCCCGAGTTCCACCTTCGGGAGGAGTCGGTATTCTGCCCGTTCGATCGGAAAGGTGCCGTCATGCGCACGATGGCTGCACTCGGGGAGATCGGCTCGGTCGTGGAGGGCGTTAGGATACCCACCGACGATGGTTGGGCGCTGATCTTGCCCCACGCGATCGAAGCTCTTGTGCATGTTCACGCCGAGGGTCATTCTGCCGAGTCTGCCGCAGGGACCCTCGCGAAGTACGTGGCGCTCGTGCAGGATGCGATCGCGAACGGCTAGACCCGCGGAGCACGTGAGCGCCGGTGGTGTGACGGACGGCCTGCTTCTGCGGTATCATCGCTGCTCACGGGTGGCGGAATTCTTGCTATGGGCGGGCTTGAGTGCGCCGCCTGAAGGCGCGTCTTCATGAAGGCTGGAGATGACCACCGAGCCGAAGAGTCCCGAGAGCGTCTCCCACACCCCGCGCAGGACCACCAGATCCGCGCGGCGGCGCGGTCCGCGCATGCCCGGATGGCTCGCGTCCATGCCGGCCCCTGCGCGTGCGGCCGTTCTGGTAGTAGCGGGCGTCTTGACGATCGCTGTCATCGCGGGCGGGCTCGATGCGATCGCATCTGCCGGCCGGGTGCATCCGGGCGTCAGCGTAGGCGCGCTTGCCGTAGGTGGCAAGACGTCGGCCGAGGCACGCGAGGCGATCTCGTCGTATGTCATCGCGCAGGCCGCGACGCCAGTGGTCATCCAGGCTGCTGGCTCCTCGTGGGAAGTCACCGCGGAGTCGGTGGCACTCTCGGTGGACGCGACGGGCCTGGCGGAGGCCGCGTACTCGGTGGGACGGGGCGACGCCGGTGCGGCACTGGCGGGGCGCCTTCGCGCGATCTTCGGCGGCGTCATCGTGCCGATGCGGCTTTCATGCGACGAGGGCGCGCTGAGAGGCATCATCGATAGCATCAACGAGGCCGTTGCCACCCCGGCGGTCGATGCCGGGGTGAAAGTGGACGGGGAGTCGGTCACCCGAATCGAGCCGAAGGACGGCGTGGGCGTCACGTCGGAGGATGCCCGGTCGCGGGTGCTCGACGCGTTTCTGTCCACGGACCGCACCGTCCTGTTGGGGCTAGGACCGATCTCGCCCGAGGTCGATTCTGCCGGGGCCGAGCAGGCATACCGGGATGCGCTCATGATGGTCTCGGCGCCCGTCACGCTCTACTACGCCGAGAAGTCGTGGGATGTCGACCCTGAGACGATCGGCGGATGGATCGGATTCCGCCGCGTCGAGGGCATCGACCCTCCTGCCATCGAGGCATACATCGTCTCCGAGGACGTTTCGTCGACGGTGCTGCCGATGGTGGCCGAGGTCGGCAAGCCGGCCCGCGACGCCGGGTTCCAGGTCTCCAATGGGGTCGTGGCCATCGTGCCCGCCGAAGACGGGTTGCAGGCGGACGCGGAGGATCTGGCACTGCGTCTGACCGGCGTGCTGACTGGGAGCGGGGAGCGACGCGCGGAGCTCACCATGCATCGGGTCGCGCCTGAGATCACCACCGAAGAGGCTCAGGCGATGGGCATCGTGGAGCGCCTCTCCACGTTCACGACGGACTATGCGGCTTCGAACAAGCCGCGGGTGAACAACATCCATATCCTTGCAGACGCACTCGACGGCACGCTCATACCGCCGGGTGGCACGTTCAGCTTCAACGAGACCATCGGGCCTCGTACTGCGGAGAAGGGCTACCAGGAGGCCAATGCGATCGTCAACGGCAAGCTGGTTCCGCAACTCGGAGGCGGCATCTGTCAGGTGGGCACGACGATCTTCAACACGGTGTTCTTCTCGGGACTGCCGGTCGTTGAGCGGCACAACCACTCCCTCTACATCAGCCACTATCCGACCGGCCGCGACGCGACCGTCACCTGGGGCGGCGCGGACTTCAAGTTCAAGAACGACACGCCGAACTGGGTGCTGGTGGCCACGGGGTATTCCAGTTCAACGATCACGATCTCGCTTTACGGCACGAAGCCGGGGTACGAAGTGACGTACGAGACCGGACCGTGGACCGATATCGTCGCCCCGCCGATCCGTGAGGTTCCCGATCCCACACTTCCGGCTGGGAGTAGGGTTGTGGAGGAGAAGGGCGTCAGCGGACGCAAGTGCGTGGTCGTGCGACATGTGCTGCAAAACGGAGTCGAGATCCGTACGGACACGTTCAAGTCGGCGTACAAGGCCGCCGAGGAGGTAGTCAGGGTGGGTACCGGCACTGCGGTGCCGTCCACTCCTGCGACAGTCTCGCCGTAGAGCGGGGCCGGACCGTGATGCGGTTCCGGACGGGGAAGGGGGTCAGGTGTTTCAGCCCGAGGTCGAGTCCATGGTGCGCGCCGAGCTCGACAGTCTGCAGCTCGAGCGGCTGAACGCGCTTCTTGAGCGCGCGTACGCGAACGTTCCAACATATCGTGAGAAGTTCGATTCCGCGGGTACCCGGCCGCACGTGGATGATCTGGCGGGGCTGGCCGGCCTGCCGTTCACGGTGAAGGACGACCTGCGCGCTGCGTACCCGTACGGCATGTTCGCCGTTCCTCTTCACGACATCGTGCGCGTGCACTCGTCCTCGGGGACGACGGGGCAGATCACCGTCGTCGGGTACACCGAGGGCGACATCTCGCGCTGGGCGGACATGATGGCGCGCACGATCGCCTGCGCGGGAGGCACCGCTGACGACGTAGTGCAGATCGCGTACGGATACGGGCTGTTCACCGGTGGGCTCGGAGTCCACTACGGTGCGGAGCGGCTCGGCGCCACCGCGATTCCGATATCGGGCGGCAACACCAAGCGCCAGGTCCAGGTCATGAAGGACTTCGGCACGACCATTCTGGCGTGCACGCCGAGCTACGCGGTACTGATCGGCGAGACCGCCATGGAAATGGGCATCGACCCGCACGACCTGCCGCTGCGGGCAGGCGTCTTTGGTGCAGAGCCGTGGAGCGACAACATGCGCACCCAGATCGAGGAGATGCTCGGCATCACCGCTATCGACATCTACGGCCTCTCCGAAGTGCTAGGCCCTGGCGTTGCGAGCGAGTGCCTCGAGAAGCACGGCCTGCACGTGAACGAGGACCATTTCATCATCGAGATCGTTGATCCCGAGACACTCCTTCCCGTGCCGGACGGCGAGCAGGGCGAGGTGGTGTTCACCACGCTCACCAAGGAGGGCATCCCGGTCATCAGGTACCGGACCCGCGACATCTCCCGCATCATTCCGGGCGAGTGCCAGTGCGGCCGTACGTTCCGTCGGATGGAGCGTGTCACCGGCCGGACCGACGACATGCTGATCATCCGTGGCGTCAACGTCTTCCCGTCGCAGATCGAGCAGGTGCTCGCGGGTATCCCCGGCGTTGCGCCGCACTACCAGGTCGTCCTGTCGAAGCGCGGCAGCATGGACCACGTCGAGGTGCATGTGGAAGTCGGTCCCGAGGTGGCGTTTGACGAGATCAAGACACTCGAGCGTCTGCGCAACCGTGTGGCGAGCGAGATCGCGTCGACTCTCGCGGTCAGCCTTGACGTCAAGCTGGTCGAGCCAAAGTCCATCCAACGCTCCGAGGGCAAGGCGAAACGCGTGGTCGACCTGCGCAACGAGGGGAGTGAGTAGCCGTGGTCATGCAGCTGACAGTGTTTCTGGAGAACAGTCCCGGCAGGCTTGCCGGTCTCACGCGCGCTCTTGGGAACGCGGGAGTGAACATGCGTGCGCTCATGGTTGCCGATACTGCCGAGTTCGGGGTCGTGCGGATCATCTGCGACCGGCCCGAGGTCGCGCGCGGTGCGCTTGAGGGCGCCGGCTTCAGTGTGAGCGTCACGACCGTGATCGCGGTGGAAGTTCCCGATCGTCCCGGCGGCCTCGCAGACGTGCTGGAGGTCATCGGCTCTGTGGACGCGAACGTCGAGTACGCCTACTGTTTTGTGGAGCCCGGCGGGAACTCGGCGATCGACATCTTCCGTGTGGACGATGCCAGAACGGTGACCGACGCGCTTCGCGCTGCCGGGATCCGCGTGCTAGGCGAGGACGAGGTCTACGCGAGCGGCTCCTGAGGGGTCGCGCTTGCGCGCCGGTCATCAGACACCGGCTGTGGCGCACTCACGCGCGCTACGGGACTGAGTTCCGCAGCGAGGCTCTTCAGGGTCGGCGCATCTTGGGCGGCCGAGAGAACCGTCGCGTGTACTGCGTCCTCGGTGACACCGAGCGAGTCGCGTACGCCGGCGGAGAGTCTCGCGGCCACCACTGCCGCTCCTCCCGCATCGGTGCGCGGCAAGAGGATGTAGAAGGTGCCGACACCGCCGGTCGCTAGGTCATCGACCATGCGGATGTCGTTTCGGACGTAGTTCGCGACTTGCCGCACCATGTGCCTGATCCTGCGGGACTTGTACGACGCGAACATCTCGTCCGACAGAGTGACCGTGACGACCGAATATTCGGTCTGGTAGCGGTCCCATTGGCCGACACCTGACAAGATCGAGTCTGCAGCGTAGCGGGCGCTGTATACACCGCTGAACGGGTCCACGAGACTGTCGTTCTCGATGCGGGCGAAGAGGTACTTGATGCGTGCGGCGAGCTCGCCGCCGACGACACCGACGAGTGCGTAGGTCAGTGCGCGGGTTCCAAGAAGCGTGAGCAGCTCTCGGGACAGCCCCTCGGAGTGAAGCAGCGGTACCCGCATGGCGACGTATACCGCGATCGCTACGAGTGCCGACAGGAAGCCGCCGTTGCGGCCCCAGTGGAGCGCGCCGGCGAGCACGGCGATGAGCAGCAGCTGCGCGGTGACCTCAGCGGCCTGCGGGAACTCTGTGGGCGCCAAGAAGATACTGGTGACTACCGCTGCACTGCCCAGTACGAACGCCAGTACCTCGAAATGTGTGTACTTCACGTGCTCTCCTCACTAAGGAACCCGCGTGTGGCCTACGGGTGGTTCGGGCAGATGACGGAGTGGGCGCCAGCGTCGAGCTGGAGCGGTGTTCCGTCGGACGGGCACTTGGACACGGTGTTGAAGTTCTTGACGTATGGCCTGACGTCCTCAACTGCGGCGATCGCAGGCGCATCCGCGTCACTGGTCATGACGGCGATACCTTCGTTGAGTGAACGCTGGTTGTACTTGCATGCCGCCGCGTTGGCGGAGGCAGTAGTGGACATGAACGTTGCGACTGCGACTGCGAGCAGGATCGCGATGATGACCACCACGGTCATCAGCTCGATGAGCGTGAACCCCATGTCGGTGTCGTGCCGGAGGGGGCTGGCTATCATGCTATTCTCCCGGGTCTTCAGGAAGCCGAAGGTATGAAGAACGCTCGGTCTTGCAGGCACTATCGGCACGCGACTCGCCTCCCATGAGTGAGTTGTGCGGATGCGCTCCCAACGTGCGCCCTCTGGCGACAACCCGTACAATCGTGTCGCCCCCACCACTCCAGACGATGAGGAGCCGCGCGTGTTCCTGGATCGCTTTGCACGACGCCTCGGGCACGCGCTCATTCTAACGGTTATCGCGTTTGGATTCCTCAACCCTTCTGTCTGCGCCTTGGCGATCGAGCACGTGGGTGGCGTTGATGTCGACGTGAATCCGGCCCTCGCTGCGGCCGCGCCGAAAGTGGCGATGCCCGCAGGCGTGCTGCGAACCCAGGACGGACGGACCCTCTGGGACCGCGAGGCCGACGCAGAGCGTGCCATGGCATCGACGACGAAGATCATGACGGCGCTGGTGGTTCTCGCGGAAGCGGATCCGGGAGAGACGGTAACGATCTCGCCGGCCGCAGCCGCAGTGGGAGAGTCCGGGGTCGACCTGGTCGCGGGGGACGCGTTCACGGTGCAGCAGCTCCTGGAGACGATGCTGGTCCACTCGGCGAACGACGCTGCGTACGCACTTGCCGAGCATGTGAGCGGCGGCGAGGATGCGTTCGTGGGTCTCATGAACGCCAAGGCAGCGGAGCTCGGGCTGACGCACACGGCGTTCACCAACGCGCACGGACTGGACGAGGCCGGTCACCATACGTCGGCCGGCGATCTCGCGACCCTGACGTCGGTGGCCATGGCCGACCCGCGCTTCGCTGCGATCGTGGGGATGCCGTTCGTGACCGTCACGACCGGCGGTCGGACCACCCGGTATGAGAACTCGAACACGCTCGTCGGCACCTACGAGGGGGCGACCGGCGTGAAGACCGGATGGACGAACGACGCGGGCTACTGCCTGGTGGCGTCGGCACGAAGGGGTGCAGTGTCCTTCGTCGCCGTGGTGCTGGGCACGGCCAGCGAGGACGACCGATTCGTTCAGGCGAGGGACTTGCTCGATTGGGGATTCGCGCACTACGCCGAGGTCCCTGTTGCCTCGGCCGAGACGACCGCCGCGCTTGTGCCGGTGACCGACTATCTGGACAGAACGGTGCCGGCGGTAGTGGCGGCCGACGCCTTAGTTCCTGTGTTCGATCTGGACGGAGACGTGGTGAGCCGGGTGGATATCGTGCCGGAGGTGGACGCACCGGTGGCTGCCGGGCGGAGACTGGGCACCCTAAGCGTCGTGCAGGGCACGCGGCTTCTCGCGCAGGTGCCCGTAGTCGCTGCCGCGGACGTTCCGGCTCCGGACGGATGGGAAGCCGCGGGCATCTGGTTCACCCGCTTGTGGCGAAGTCTGTTCGGCGGAGAACGACAGGCCGCCGCCGTGGCTATCATGTGAGAGGACGATGATGGACGGCTCGGTGCGCAAGACACCGCTTTACGACGAGCACGTCGCCCTGGGCGCACGAATGGTGGACTTCGCCGGCTGGCAGATGCCCGTGCAGTACACCGGCATCATCGAGGAGCACAACGCCGTTCGCTCGGGCGTGGGCATATTCGACGTGTCTCACATGGGTGAGTTCAGGTTCTTCGGGGCCGAGGCGGAGACTGGCCTTCAAAGGATCATCACGAACGATTTGGCGAAGCTCTCTCACGTGGGAGATGCCCTGTACACGGCTATGTGCGATGAGGACGGCGGGATCATCGACGACCTCATCGTCTACCGTTCGGGAGATCTTGAGTTCCTGGTGGTTGCGAACGCCGCGAACCGCGAGACAGATTGGGACTGGATCACGGCGCATCTGCCCGAGTCGGTCGAGGCGGTCGACGAGAGCGACAGGACCGCGCTGATCGCCGTGCAAGGACCCGGCGCGCTCGCTGTGGTAGGCGAGCTGGCAGAGGCGTCCTGGAGCCCGCCGGACCGGTTCGAGCTGAACGAGGTCGATCTCGGCACCGTGGGTGCGCTCGCGGCGCGCACGGGCTATACCGGCGAGGACGGTATCGAGGTCTTCTGCCACGCGAGCAACGCAGTCGCCCTGTGGCGACTGCTCCTGAGCTTCCCTGAGGTCGTGCCGTGCGGTCTTGGCTCGCGGGACACGCTCAGGTTGGAGATGGGCTACCCGTTGTACGGCAGCGACATGGACCGGGGCGTCGACCCGATCTCCGCGGCGCTTGGCTGGGTGGTTCCTTCCACGAAGTCGGGTTTCATCGGAGCTGAGGCGATTGGACGCATCCGCGACGGAGGACCGGCGACGCGGCTCGTGGGCTTGACGGTTGCGGAGGGGGTACCACGTCACGGCTACGGCGTGTTGCACGAGGGTGTAATGGTGGGTAAGGTGGCAAGCGGCACCTTCTCTCCAACGCTGGGACACGGTATCGCTACCGCGTACGTTCCCTCAGCGCTTGCGGGCGAGGGCACACCGCTCGAGATCGAGATCAGGCGCAAGGTGGTACCGGCGGTCGTCACGCGCCCGCCGTTCGTGAAGAACACGTCGCTCTCGGCCATCAGGTCGTAGGCGCCGGACCTAGAAGGAGCGCGATCAGTACATGTATCCGAAAGACCTCAAGTACGACCGCGAGCACGAGTGGGTACGCGCTGAAGGCGACGTCGCGACGATCGGCATCTCCTTCTTCGCCCAAGACCAGCTGGGTGAGGTCGTGTACGTTGATCTCCCGTCTGCGGGAGACAGTGTGACCGCCGGCGTCTCCTTCGGCGAAGTGGAGTCAGTCAAGTCCGTCTCAGAGCTCTTCTCGCCGGTCACGGGCGAGATCGTCGAGGTCAATGACGCACTCTCGGATTCGCCCGAGACGGTGAACGAGGACTGCTACGGCGAGGGCTGGATGATCAAAGTCAGGCTGTCGGACACCTCCCAAGTAGACGGCCTGATGGACGCCGACGGCTACCAGGAGTTCCTGGCCGAGGAAGCCTAGGTCCGTGCGCTTCATCCCGGTCACCTGCGAGGAGCGGGCCGAGATGCTGGCGGTGGTCGGTGTCGATTCGGTAGAGGAGCTCTTCGCGGATCTGCCCGAGGACGCGCGGCTCGCGCGTCCTCTCGCGTTGCCCGAACCGATGGGCGAAGTGGAACTTGCGGCTCATCTGAGAGGGCTTGCGGCGCGCAACGCAGACTCGGAAGGGGTCGTGTCGTTTCTGGGCGCAGGCTGCTACGACCACTACATCCCGGCGATCGTGGATGCCGTCGTCAGCAAGCCCGCCTTCTTCACGGCATACACGCCCTACCAGCCCGAGGTCAGTCAGGGCACGCTGCAGGCGATCTACGAGTACCAGTCCATGGTCTGCCAGCTCACCGGCATGGAGGTCGCGAACGCGTCGATGTACGACGGGGCGACCGCATTTGCCGAGGCCGCGCTCATGGCCGTGCGGATCACGAAGCGGCGGAGGGTGCTCGTCTCGGGCGCGGTGCATCCCGAATGGCTCGAGACGCTGCGTACGTATGTCGAAGGCGGCGCCGCCGTCGTGGAAGCGGTACAGTCGCGCGAAGGGGTGACCGAGGCCAAGGCGCTGACAAGCGCGCTTGCCGACGATGTCGCAGCTGTCATGGTGGCCTCGCCGACGTTCTTCGGCACGCTGGAGGACGTGCCGGCGATCGCCGCTGCGACGCACTCGGCGGGTGCGCTGCTCGTACTGGGTGCGAACCCCATTCTCCTCGGGGTGCTTGAGTCCCCGGCGGCCCAAGGTGCCGATATCGCCGTCGCCGAGGGCCAGCCGCTCGGCAACCCGATGTCGTTCGGGGGGCCGGGGCTGGGCATGTTCGCGTGCCGGCAAGAGCACCTGCGGCAGATGCCCGGCCGCGTGGCCGGGCGGACCGTGGACGTCGACGGCCGTCCCGGGTTCGTGCTCACCTTCTCCACGCGTGAGCAGCACATCCGCCGCGAGAAGGCGACATCCAACATCTGTTCGAACCACGCGCTGAACGCCCTGGCAGCAGCGGTGTACCTTTCCGCCGTCGGGAGTGAGGGCCTGGCCGGGATCGCGCGATCGTGCATTTCGAAAGCGCACTACTTCGCGGACGCGCTTGTGGCGACCGGACGATTCGCGAGGGAGTTTGCTGCTCCGTTCGGCCACGAGTTCACCCTCCGGTACCGCGGTGACGTTGCCGCGATGCAGAGCGCGATGCTGGAGCGGGGGTTCCTGGCCGGTCTCGACCTCGGAAGGACCTCATCGGATCTGGCCGGGCTCGTCCTGTTCGCGGTGACCGAGAAGAGAACCCGAGTGGAGATCGACCGGTTCGTGGCCGAGGTAGGTGCGCTGTGAGAGGGGACGACCTTCGCGAACGGCGCATCGGCACGCTGATATTCGAACTCGGCGCAGAGGAGTCACGGTGCGTCGAGCCGCCCCGGGCCGACGTTCCGCAGGTAGATCTGCAGGCCGCGCTCGGCGAACAGGTCCGCACCGTGCCTCCCGCGCTCCCGCACGTGACCGAGGTCGACATCGCCCGGCACTACGAACGTCTCGCCAGCGCCAACTTCGGTGTGGACAGCGGCTTCTACCCGCTTGGAAGCTGCACCATGAAGTACAACCCGAAGGTCGATGAGTGGGCATGCAGGCTTCCCGGCTTCGCCGGCGTTCACCCGTATCAGCCGGAGTCGAGCGCGCAGGGCGCGCTGGAGCTCATGTGGGAGCTTCAAGGAATGCTTGGCGAAATCGCGGGTCTGCCTGCCGTGACCCTGCAGCCTGCGGCCGGCGCGCACGGCGAGCTGACGGGTCTTCTGGTGATCCGCGCGTACCACTCGGCTCGAGGCGACTCGCGGAAGAAGGTCCTCGTCCCGGACTCGGCGCATGGGACGAATCCGGCCACGGTCGCGATGTGCGGTTACGAGGTCGTGCAGGTGCCGAGCGACGAGCGCGGCGGAGTGGACTTGGAGGCGCTGAAAGGTCTGCTGGACACGGACGTTGCGGCGCTCATGCTGACCAATCCCAACACGCTTGGGCTGTTCGACGAGAACATCGCGCGGATCACGGAAGCCGTCCACGCCATCGGCGCGCTGGTGTACTGCGACGGAGCGAATCTGAACGCGATTCTAGGGAAGTCGCGCCCTGGCGATATGGGCTTCGACGCTCTGCACATCAACCTGCACAAGACGTTTGCGACGCCGCACGGCGGCGGCGGGCCCGGTGCAGGGCCGGTGGCTGTCAGCGCGCAGCTCGCGGAGTACCTTCCCGGCCCGGTCGCGACCCGGGACGGGGAAGGGACGTACTCGCTCTCGATTCCCGAGAGTTCGATCGGCCGGATGCGGTCGTTTGCGGGCAACTTCGGGGTACTTGTGCGAGCGTACGCGTACATGCGGGCGATGGGACGCTTGGGGCTCGCCGAGGTCTCCGAACAGGCGGTGCTGTCCGCCAACTACCTGAAGGAGCTCCTGCGACAGGCCTGGCCGCTCGCGTACGACCGCGTTTGCATGCACGAATTCGTGCTCTCGGGTGCGCAAATGCGCAAGGAGCACGGCGTACGCACGCTTGACGTCGCGAAGCGGCTGCTCGACTACGGCTACCATCCGCCCACGGTGTACTTCCCGCTGATCGTGGACGAAGCGATGATGATCGAACCGACCGAGACCGAGGGGAAAGCCACGCTCGATCGGTTTGCGGCGGTCCTGTTGCGGATTGCCGAAGAGGCCGCCGAGAATCCGGATCTCCTGCACGGGGCTCCGTACACAACACCGGTGCGCCGCCTCGACGAGGCTGCCGCCGTCAAGCGCCCGGATCTCGCCTGGCGGCCGGGTCCGGTCGTCGGCGGGTAGGACATGTCCAGCTGGCGTCTGATCGTTGACGGGCCTCAGGACGGCGCGCGGAACATGGCGGTGGATCGCGCGCTTCTCGATGAGCATGCGGCCGGCGTACTCCCTCCAACTCTGCGCATCTACGGCTGGAGCCGTCCGACCGTGTCTCTCGGCCGGTTCCAGGACGTCGGAGACGTAGATTGCGGCGCTTGCAGGCGATTCGGCGTGGACATCTGCCGAAGGCCGACCGGTGGCAGGGGCGTGCTGCACGACGACGAGATCACGTACTCCATCATCGGCGGGGTACGCGACGGGCTTCCTCGAGGGGTGGGCGCGAGCTACCGCTTCCTCTGTGGCGCACTCGTGGCCGCGTACCGCGAGCTGGGCATCGAGGCGGAGCTGACGGCCCGGCCGAGGGGTCGGCGGGGCGCCGGTGCCTGCTACCTGCACGCAACGGGCGCGGATCTCTCATTCGGGGCTGCGAAGCTGTCCGGCAGCGCGCAGGTGTGGAGTCGGGACAGCTGCCTGCAGCACGGTTCTCTCGTGATCTCACGTGATGCGGATCTGGAAGCACGCGTCTTCCGGTTGGGCGAGGCTGGAAGCGCCGGTCTGCGCCGGGCTACAAGGGCTATCGCCGACGTGTTGGGCTACCGGCCCGACGGCGACACGATCGTCAGCGCTCTCGTGGGCGGGGTCCAACAAGGACTCGGAGTGACGCTGGAGGAGGAGCCTCTGTCGGACGAAGAGGCGGCGGCGGCGGCGGCGGGCAGGCTGGAGGAGTCATTCCTGGTGGCGCTTGAGACCGCGACACAGGGTCAGTCGACGCCTGGTAGGTGAGGCGGTCCGGGTCTAGGTCGAGTAGAGGTCGAAGCAGAGACGTCACCGGTCTCTGATACAATAGCGCGAACCGGATGACACGGCAGAGGAGGGAACGTGAGCGGGAAAAGGGCTGCCGACGACACGCTGCTCAATCTCAGGGAGCGTACGGTCGATCAGCTGCGCGGGCTGCTGGACGAGCTGTACGAAGAGGAGCAGAAGGTCAGCTACCGGCGCAGGGTCCTTCACGGGAAGATCGATATCCTTCGCGCCGAGCTTGTGCGCAGACTGAAGGAGGACCGGGATTCCGGCAAGGGCGTTGTCTCGGGCAGAGACATAGAGCGACTGATCGAGATCCTGGCGAACGATCTCCACGGCGTGTCTCGGTACGACGTGACCGTCGATGTGGAAGACGAGGACGAGGACGAGGACGAGGAGTGAACGCGCGTAGCGCGTTCAGCACGTGACGAGGAGGTACGGGTGTCGAGTGTTGCCGACAAGATCCAGGAGTTCCTCGACGAGCTTGCCGTCGATGCGGTGGAGGAGAGGGTCGTCGAGTACGTCATCCGAGAGGTACACACGGGCCGCAAGCTGACCGACGCGCTTGCCGACCCGTACGTGAGGAACCGGCTCAGCGAGGAGCGTCTCGCGAAGGTGCTGGAGACGCCAGAGGTCGTGGCGGCGCTTGAAGAGCAGATATCGCAGTCCTTCAAGACCAAGGACTTCGGACTCCTGTCCTAGGCGGATGCAGGTGCTCTCGCGCGCCTGCGAGGAGATGGTGACGATGGATCGGTGCCCCGTGTGCGGCGCCGACGGATTCGCGGAAGGCGTCTGCGACGAGTGCGGATTGCACTCCGAAGGAGCCACGGCCTCATTCGAGGCGGTCGGCGAGATCGCCGAGCCGTCGACTGCCATCGATGTCGGTGTTACGGAGGTCCCGGTACTCATCGTGCGCAAGGGAGTCGAGGTCGGGGAGCGGTTCTACCTCGAACAGCCACGAATCGGCATCGGCCGCGATCCCGGAAGCGACATCTTCCTGAACGATGTGACCGTGTCGCGCTGCCACGCTGTCCTCCACGTAGACGCGGGCGGCGTACGTATCGAAGACGTGGGGTCGCTGAACGGAACGTACGTCAACGACGACATCGTCACCAACGCGACGCTCAGGAGCGGCGATACCGTTCAAATAGGGCGGTTCCAGATGGTCTTCCTCAGTGGCGGAGGTGCCTAGAGATGTCAGCGACTGTGCGCGACTACCTGACTATCGGGGAAGTCGTGGAGAAGCTATCCGCCGCACACCCAGACCTCACGATCTCCAAGGTTCGTTTCCTCGAGGAGGAGCGCCTCATCTCTCCGGAGCGTACGGCGGGAGGCTATCGCAAGTACCGCCCGGCCGACGTGCAGCGCCTCGAACTCGTCCTGAGACTGCAGAAGGACCACTTCATGCCTCTCTCCGTCATCCGAGAGAAGCTCGACGACCTGGACCACGGGAAGCTCCCTCCGGAGATCAAGCCGGCGGTAGAGCAGTCAGAAGCGATGGCGCTGCCGCTCGATGACGCCGAGACGGTCCCCTTGGACCGGGCGCCGGACGTCCTCGGACTGCCGACGGCGTTCATCCGGGAGTTGGCGTCGTTCGGGATCGTGACTCTGGTGTCTGGAGAACGCGGTGAGGAGCTGCCCGGTCCGGACATCCGCGTTGCGCACACGTGCTGGGAACTGCGCAGATTCGGAATCGAACCGCGGCATATGCGCATGTACGAGACGTTCGCGGAACGTGAAGCGGCCTTCTACCAGCAAATCCTGATGCCCTCAGTGCGGCACCGTACGCCGGAGGCGCGTCAGAAGTTGGTGGAGACGCTAGTCGACTTGATGAGCAAGACCGGCGAGCTGAAAGACCACATGATACGTCGCGCCGTCTCAAGCCTGTTCGAGGACATCGCCTGAACACTATGAACGACGAACCGCTCGACGAGCCTTTCGAGGATCAGGCGGCGGGTCTGCCTCTGTCCGACCGGGTAGCCCGGACGGCGTTTGCGCATCCGAGCGAGCGCGTGGCCGCGCAGATCCTTGACTACTATCGTATCGCCTGGGAATACGAACCGACCACTTTCCCGCTGGAATGGGACCGCCAGGGCAACGTCCTAGCCTCGTTCTCACCGGACTTCTACCTGCCCGAGTTCGACCTCTACATCGAGCTCACGACGATGAGCCAGAAGCTCGTCACGAAGAAGAATCGCAAAGTCCGCAGGCTGAAGGAGCTCTACCCGGACGTATCCATCCGCGTCCTGTACCAGCGCGACTTCCGCAAGCTGCTATTCAAGTACGGCATCCCTGTGGTATCGCGCGAGCATTCTGAAGGCGGTGGACTCGACGCGGTCAGAGACGCTGACCAGTCGAACGCATGAAGCTGCATCTGTCCGACTCGCGAATCGACCGAGTGCTGCTCACGGGGGACGAGATTGCAGCGCAAGTCGCCGATCTCGGTTCAAGGATAGTCGCCGACTACGCAGGCCGAGACCTGGTGTTGATCACGGTGCTGAAAGGGGGTCTCTTCTTCCTTGCGGATCTGTGTCGATCCATCGATCTTCCGCTTACTGTCGACTTCATGGCGATATCCTCGTACGGACCTGGAGCCGAGAGCGCGGTCAGGATCACGAAGGATCTCGACGATCCCATCGAAGGACGGGACGTCCTGATGGTCGAGGACATCATCGACACCGGGCTGACCCTCAACTACCTGATGAGGGTGCTCCGCGAGCGGAAGCCGGCGAGTCTCGCGGTGTGCACCCTGCTGGACAAGGACGTCCGGCGCCTCGTCGACCTACCGATCGAGTATCGTGGCTTTCGGGTCCCCGACCGGTTCCTCGTCGGCTACGGGCTGGACCTCGACGGGGTGTGGCGGAACCTTCCGTACGTCGCCACACTGCACGAGGAAGTCTGGGAGCGGTAGTCCGGCGCTGCGCTACACTTGATGCATCCGAAGGCACTAGAGGAGGAACGCGTGGAGCTTGAACAGTACATCCGTGACATTCCCGACTTCCCCAAAGAGGGGATAGTGTTCAAGGACATCACGCCACTGCTGGCAAGTCCCGAAGGATTCCGCGGTGCCATCGACACCATCGCCGCAGCCTATGCTGATGCGGGCGTGACCAAGGTGATGGGAGCCGAGGCTCGGGGCTTCATCTTCGGAGGGGCGCTAGCGTACAAGCTCGGAGCGGGCTTTGTTCCCGCGCGCAAGCCAGGCAAACTGCCATGGAACACGACCTCTCACACGTATGAACTCGAGTACGGCACCGACTCGCTCGAGGTTCACACCGACGCGTTCATCGCCGACGACGTGGTGCTGATAGTCGACGACGTTCTAGCGACGGGCGGCACGGCTGCGGCCAAAGCAAGCCTTGTCGAGAAGATCGGCGCCAAGGTGGCGGGATTCGCGTTCCTGATCGAGCTCGATTTCCTCGGCGGACGAGAGAAGCTCGGCGAGCCGAAGATCGTCTCTCTGATACACGTCTCCTGAAGTCGAAGATCGCGTCAGGCCGGCACTGGGATGTCACCCGCCGAGGGCGGATGGTCCGTCGGCCTACTGCACGGGCACGACGATCTCGGCCTGAACGGTCGCGACTCCGCTGAATCCGAGTTCCGCCGCGGCCGCCTTGGACAGGTCGAGATCCCGGCCCTCGATATACGGGCCACGGTCGTTCACGTAGACGATGATCCTGTGTTCGCCCCTGGTCAGCGCCAGGACCGTCCCGAAGGGCAGGGTGCGGGAGGCACAGGTGAGATCGTCCTCGTTGAATATCTGGCCCGAGGCCGATCCGCGTCCGTTGAACCCGGGGCCGTACCAGCTGCATACCGCTGTGAACGTCTGCCCGGTCGAGGTGTAGGCGCGCGGCATGTAGCCCGAGATCACGTACTCAAGGTCCGGGTGAGCGTCGACGGTCGCGGTCGCTCGCGGAATCTGCGTGCCGATGGGAATCGATGAGGCGCGCCATTGCTGGCGGGTCTCGGCTGTGAGCGTGCGCGCCTTCAGGAGGGCCTCACGCGCCTCCACGGTCAGCCTGGCGACAAGAGCGTCCTGCTCTTCGAGAAGGCGCTTCAGGGTCTTGAGGCGCTCGTCTTGAGCTTGCTTCAATGAGCGGTCCTGCGCCTGCATGTCAGCCAGAACAGTGCGCTGATAGCGTGCGTCTGCTGCAGCGACGTTAAGGTCGGACACCACGCGTGCGTCCTCCTCGGCGATACGCGTGAGTATGGCGGCACGTGAGATGAGTTCCGAGAGCGTGTCGGACGACAGCAGGAGTGTGAACGGGTCGAAGGAGCCGCGCTTGTAGACCTCGATGAGTCGCTTGCGATACCGGGCCTGCGCCTCTGCAAGCCGGATCTCGGCGGCGTCCACGAGAGCCTGCTGCTCCGCGATCCGTCCGGCCGTGACGGCGATACGCTCAGCGAGCGCGCGGTTGTCTTCGTCCAGCGCCGTGATCTCGGCCTCGAGTTCGTACGCCCGAGCGGTCGCGGCATCGAGGTCCTCGCGGATTCCTATGACCGCTTCAGAGAGTCCGGCGAAGGGTATCGACGGCGACAGGGAGCCGGCGGCCTGTGAGGCCGGGGCAGCCTCCTGCGCGTACGCCGGCGCTGCGAAGTGAACGGTCAGCGCGAACACGGCCGCTGCGAGTGCGATCGGTCGGCTCGGGCGCATAACACCTCCGCTCGGGCGAAACGTCGGCGCGGTCGTCAATGTTAGCAGAAGCTGCAGGTAGGGTGTGGTACACTCGACGGACGGAGGCGTGGTCGACGCCTCCACCGGAAGCCTCTGCTCACACCAGGAAGTCGCAGCACGGAGGTTGTCGATGCGGATCACCGCCACCTGCTATCGTCGGGCGTGCGCCGCTCTCGCAGGCGTCCTGTTGGTGACCGCTGTGCCTGCGACCGCTCTGGCGATTCCATCAACGCCGGCGATCGCGGGGAAGCAGGCTGAGGCGGACGCGGCGCAGGCCGAGCTCGACCGCATGAACTCCGCGCTTGAGGTTCAGATCGAGGAGTACAACGCGATCACCGAATCCTTGGACCGCACGCGCGAGGAGATACGCGAGACGAGAGCCGAGTTGGAGGCCGCGGAGGTCTCGCTTGCGGACGCGAACTCGAAGCTCGGCGATCGCGTGACAACGATGTACAAGGGCGGGCGGATGGCCGTCATCGACGTGTTCCTCGGTGCCCGTTCGTTCGACGACTTCCTGACGCGGGTCGATCTCGCGGTGCGTATCGGGCGTGCGGACGCGGAGCTGATCGCAGCCGTGAAGGGCGCGAAGGCGCGCGTCGAGGAGACGGCCATGGCGCTGGAGCAGAGGCAGGCCGAGCAGATCGCGCTTCAGAGCGAGGCGGGCATTCGCGCCGGGCAGATCGAGGCCGATGTTCGGGCACAGGAAGCGTTCGTCGGCCAGCTCAACGGCGAAGTTGAGGCGCTCATCGCAGCCGAAGAAGAACGCCAGCGTCAGCTCGCGGCCGAGCGCGCACGGCAGGCCGCAGCTGCGGCGGCGGCGCGCGCCGCGTCCGGGAAGAGCGCCGCCGAGCGTGCGGCGACCGATCCGTCGTCGCTCGGCGCAGGGCATCCGGAGGTCGTGGACATCGCCCTGAGGTACCTCGGTGTCCCATACGTCTGGGGTTCGTCATCACCGAGTGGGTTCGACTGCTCCGGTCTGACGCAGTACTGCTACAAGGAGATCGGCGTATCGATCCCGAGAACGAGCCAGTCGCAGTACCAGACCGGACAACACATCGCGCGCGACCGCCTGGACCTGCTTCAGCCCGGTGACCTGGTGTTCTTCGGGACGGATGGCGATGCCGGCAGAGTGCACCACGTCGGCATGTACGTGGGTGACGGCAACTACGTCCACGCGCCGTACACGGGAACGGTCGTTCGCGTGGACTCGCTCACCGCCCGCATATCCAGCAGGGGCGACTACGTCGGAGCGTCGCGCATCTAGGGATCGCCGCACAAGACGTTTGTCCCCGTACGTCCACGTACCCGGATTTGCATCAGCGCTATGCTATGATTCTCCGAAATTCCCCTTTGACCAGGGCAGTATCCGCTCGGAGGTGATTGTGGCCCGCGCTCTGATGTCCGGAAACGAGGCCGTGGCGCGCGGCGCCTGGGAAGCCGGCGTAGCCGTCGGCGTGGGCTACCCCGGAACACCCTCCACAGAGGTGCTCGAGAACCTCGTGCGGTACGACGGAGTGCGATGCGAGTGGGCACCGAACGAGAAGGTGGCCGCAGAGGTCGCAGGCGGAGTCTCCTTCGGCGGGCGTCGGGCCCTTGTGACCATGAAGCACGTTGGGCTGAACGTGGCGGCGGACCCGCTGTTCACGCAGGCGTACACGGGAGTCACGGGTGGTCTGGTCTATCTCGTGGCGGACGACCCCGGCATGCACAGCTCCCAGAACGAGCAGGATACCCGGAACCTGGCGGCCGCCGCGCACGTGCCGGTCTTCGAGCCGGCCGACAGCCAGGAGGCGCTGGAGTTCGTCCGGAAGGCGTTCGACGTCTCCGAGCGCTTCGACGTGCCGGTTATCGTAAGGATGACGACCCGCGTTTCACATTCGAAGTCGCTCACGAAGGCGGGCGAGCGGACCGAGATCGAGCGGATACCATACGAGAAGCGTCCCCAGAAGTACGTCATGATGCCTGGCATGGCGCGCGTGAGGCGTGTGGACCTGGACTCGAGACTCGCGGCCCTGGCCGAGTACGCCGGAACGACCGACGCGAACCGGATCGAGATGCGCGACGTGGCGCTAGGGATCATCACTTCCGGCGTCGCGTACCAGTATGTGCGTGAATCGATGCCCGATGCGTCCGTGCTCAAACTCGGGTTCACCAACCCGCTTCCGGATGATTTGATCCTCGACTTCTGCTCGAAGGTGAGCCGTGTCGCGGTTGTCGAGGAACTCGGGCCTTACCTGAGCCTGAGGCTTCGCAGCTTGGATATCGAGCAGATGGATACCGGCCTGTCAGCCATCGGCGAGCTGTCGCCCGTCACGGTGCTGCGGGCGTTCGGCGGCAGCGCTCCCGAAACACGCGCGCAGGTAGCCGATCTCCCGCCGCGGCCGCCCCTTCTGTGCCCGGGATGCCCGCACCGGGGGGTCTTCCACGCCCTCGGCAAGATGCGCGCAGTCGTCACCGGGGACATCGGCTGCTACACGCTCGCCGCATTGGCGCCGTTGACCGCGATGGACAGCTGCGTATGCATGGGTGCGAGCATAGGCATGGCGCACGGCGCCGCACTCGCCGGGACGACGGAAGGTCCCGTGGTGGGCGTGATCGGGGACTCTACCTTCGCGCACTCCGGGATGACCGGTCTTCTCCACATGGCGTACAGCGGCAAAGGCGGTACGGTTGTGGTGCTGGACAACCGCACGACGGCGATGACCGGGCATCAAGGCAATCCGGTGAGCGGCGTCGCGCTCGGGGGAGGGCCCGCACGTGCGCTCGACCTCGAGACGCTCGCGAAGGCGATGGGAGCGGACTCCGTTCGGACAGTCGATCCTCACGACCTGTCAGGGACTCTTGAGGTGCTCAGGCAGGAGGTCGCTGAGGACCACCTGAGCGTGGTGATCGCGAAGGCCCCGTGCGCGCTGCTCGTGCGCGAGCCGAAGGATCCGTACGCCGTGGACGAGGAGGCGTGCACCAAGTGCGGTGCCTGTGTGCGCCTCGGCTGCCCCGCGATCTCGCGGGATGAGAACTCGCGGGCGATCATCGATACAGCGCTCTGCGTAGGCTGTAGCCAGTGCGTACAGGTCTGCCGTTTCGACGCGATCGTTCGCGTGGGGCCGTCCTGCGACCTCGGAGGTGGCGTGTGAGCGTCACGACAGTCGTTCTTGCAGGCGTCGGCGGCCAGGGTACGATCCTCGCGGGCGACGTGCTGGCGAAGGTAGCAGTCGCCGAGGGCTATGATGTGAAGCTCTCAGAAGTGCACGGCATGGCCCAGCGCGGAGGCTCGGTCGACACGGTGGTGCGGTTCGGCGACGACGTTCGTTCCCCGGTGGTGGACCCGGGCGTGGCTGAGCACCTGATCGCGTTCGAGATGATCGAAGCGGCGCGCGCGTTGCGGTTCCTTCGGCCGGACGGCCGTTTGGTGGTGAACCGCCGGACGGTAGCGCCGCTACCCGTGCTGATAGGCGACCTTCCGATGCCGGAAGACCTCGAACCGGCGCTGAGCGCCGAAGGGGCGGTGTTCCTCGACGCTGAGGCGCTCGCGTGCGAGGCAGGCAGTCCGAAGTCCGCGAACGTGGTGCTGCTCGGCACGGCCGCGTACGGGTTGCCGTTCGCACGGGAGACGTGGTGTCGTGTGATCGGAGAGCGTGTCCCCCCGAAGACGGTGGAGGCCAACCTCCGCGCCTTCGAATTGGGATCGAACGCGTGCGCGAAGGGGGTATGCGAAGCATGAGCGACAGCCCCACCGTCAGGCAGATCTCGGTCTTCATCGCCAATGAGGCAGGCCGTGTGAGCGAGGTGACCGGGCTGCTGGGAGATGCGGGTGTGAACATCCGCGGTTTCTCGGTGTCCGACACCATCGACTACGGAATCTTGAGGCTCGTCGTGGACAAGCCGGACGAAGCCCTGGCGACGTTGCGGGGAGCGGGCTTCACCGTTCGCGAAGACCCGGTCATCTGCATAGACCTGCCCGACAGGCCCGGCGGTCTTGCGGGTGTTCTCAGGATCGTAGCGGAGGCAGGGGTCAACATAGAGTACGTCTACTCGCTGGTCGCGACGTTTGTCGTCATCAACGTCGCAGACGTGGACCAGGCGGTGCAGATGCTCGGAGACCGGCCGATCCGGCTTGTCTCGCAGGACGACATCGCGCGACCGCCGTCATAGGGCAGGCCGTCCGTCGCGTTGCGCTGGGGGAGCGAGAGGGACGCGAATCGAGGAGGGATGATGGGTATGGGCACGCGGAAGTGGTTGGCACTCGTTCTTGTTCTCGCTCTTGTGATCGTGCCGCTCGTGGGATGCGCTGCTCCCGAGGAGACAGACACAGAGGAGACCGTGACCGAGGAGCCGAAGGAACCGTACCGGATCGGTGCGGTCCTCTCTCTGACGGGGACGTACGCAGGTCTTGGTGCGCCCGAGAAGAACACGCTCGACATGGAGGTCGCCCGCATCAACGCCGACGGCGGCGTAGACGGTCACCCCATCGAGATCGTGTATGAGGACGACGCTACCGATGCGGCCAAGGCGCAAGCCGCGGTCGTCAGGCTTATCGAGCAGGAAGGCGTGATCGCCGTCATCGGTGCGACGGGCACGGGCGGGACCATGGCCATGCGCGCCGACATCGAGAGAGCGCAGGTGCCCCAGGTCTCTGTCGCGGGCGGCACCGTTATCACGAGCACGTTCAGCAAGTGGGTCTTCCAGACCCCGTGGTCGAACTCGCTCGTGGTGCCGTTCACGTTGGACTACTTGAAGGACAAGGGGATCAAGAAGATCGCCCTCATCACCGATACCGGCGGTTTCGGCGCAGACGGTCTCGCGGTTCTCCAGGCCCAGGCTGCGAAGGCCGGCATGACGATCGTGGCATCCGAGACCTTCAATCCGGGCGACACCGACATGACCGCTCAGCTCACGAAGATCAAGGCCTCGGACGCCGAGGCTGTCGTGCTGTGGAGCGCCGGCAAGGAAGCCGCGATCGTGGCGAAGAACATGCAGCAGCTCAACATGCAGATCCCCCTATTCGGCAGCCATGGCAACGCCCGAACCGAGTTCATCGAGGGTGCTGGGGCCGCAGCCGAAGGATTCAAGTTCGCCGCAGGCAAGATCCTCATCCCGGAGACCTACGGGGAGGACACCTTGAGCTACACGGTGGCGACAGACTTCAAGGAGCGCTACACGGCGGCCTATGGCAAGGGTCCGGACACCTTCGCGGGACACGCCTACGATGCGCTCTACATCATCACGAACGCCATCGGCGACCTGGACGAGGGCTTCACGCCGTCGGACCTGCGCGATCAGATCGAGAAGACGGACAGTTTCGTAGGCATAGGTGGCGTGTTCACGTACTCAGCCGAGAACCACAACGGGCTCGATGCATCGGATCTTGTGATGTACGAGGTGAAGGACGGCAAGTGGGTGCTTGCCGAGTAGGGTCGGTCCGTCGGACTGGAGCAATTGCATGAAGCGAACTAGAGTGATCCTGGTGCTTCTGACGATCGTGGCACTGCTGTGGGCGCTTGGCTGCGCAGGGAAGCCTGGCGAGGATGAGTCAAGCCTACCCGAGGCAAGCGCGGAGCCGTATCGGATAGGCGTGGTCATTTCGCTGAGTGGCACCTATGCGGGACTCGGCGGTCCAGAGCAGAAGGCGATCGACATGGAGGTTGCCCGGATCAACGCCGAGGGTGGCGTGAACGGTCATCCGATCGAGATCGTGTACGAGGACGACGCTACCGACGCTGCCAAAGCGCAGGCGGCAGTCGTGCGCCTGATCGATGAGGTGGGTGTGATCGCCGTTCTCGGTGCGAGCGGAACCGGCCAGACGATGGCCATGCGCGCCGACATCGAGCGTGCGGGCGTTCCTCAGATCTCGATGGCCGGTGGATCGGCGGTCACCGCGCAGCTATCGGAGTGGGTGTTCCAGACTCCGTGGCCGAACCGGATCGTCGTTCCCTTCGTGCTCAAAGCAATGGCAGCCGACGGCTACAAGAACATCGCGGTGATCAGCGACACGGGCGGCTACGGTGTCGACGGTCACGACGTGATCGTGAAGAGCGCGGCGGACGCGGGTGTCACCATAGTCGCGGACGAGACCTACAACCCGGGTGACGCGGACATGACCGCGCAGCTCACGAAGATGCGCGGCGCCAATCCCGACGCGGTGCTCGTTTGGGCTGCGGGCAAGGAAGCCGCAACCATCGCCAAGAATGCCCGGCAGCTCAACATGACCCAGCCGATCTACGGCGGGTCGGGGATTGCGCGTCTGGAGTTCATCTCTGGCGCGGGCGAGGCTGCCGAAGGCGTCAAGCTCGGCACCGGCAAGATTCTGGTGCCGGAAGCGTACGGTGAGGGCACTGAGGAGTACGAGGTGGCGACGAGCTTCATCGATCGCTACACCGAGGAGTATGGCGAGGCCCCCGACATCTTCGCAGGCCACGCGTATGACGCGTTCGGTCTGGTGGTCGACGCGCTCGGGCGCGTCGAAGGAGAGGCGACACCCGCGGCTCTCCGTGATGCCATAGAGGCGACCGACGGCTGGATAGGCGTCGGTGGGACGTTCTCCTACAGCGCCGAAGACCACAACGGCCTGACAGAGGACGATCTCGTGATGTATGTGATCGAGGGCGGTACCTGGAAGCTGGCCGAATAGGGGATGGGTAGCGCCGAGCTCCTCCAATACGTAGTCGCAGGGTTCAAGAGCGGCGCGATATACGCATTGGTGGCGCTCGGCTTCACCCTAGTCTACGGGTCGACCGGCATCATCAACTTCGCTCAGGGCGAGTTCTTCATGCTCGGCGGAGTGCTCTCGGTGTTCTACTACCGGCTAGGGCTGCCGCTGCTGCTGGCGGCCCTAGCCGGAGTCGTGACGACCGCGGGTGTCGGTCTCGCGTTCGAGAGGCTGGCGCTCCGTCCGAGGAGGGACGCCGGCGCGCTGGTTCTCATCATCATCACCATCGGCGGCTCGATGGTGATGAAGTCCCTGACGCGGCACATCTTCGGACCTGATGAGGCGACGCTTCCCGAGTTCACACCGGGACCCTCGATAGCCTTCGGGGGCGTTGCCATCGAGCGGCAGGCGCTGTGGCTGTGGGGGCTCACCATTGTCGCGGTCCTTGCGCTCACCTGGCTCTATCGGAAGACGAGGTTCGGCAGGGCGATGCGCGCGTGTTCGCTGAGCCATGACGCGGCGCGCCTCATGGGTATCGACACAGCACGCGTCGTCATGGTGAGCTTCGGGCTTGCGGCGGCACTTGGGGCGCTTGCGGGCCTCGCGGTGACGCCTCTCACGCAGACGGCCTGGGACGTGGGAGCCACCGCAGGCATGAAGGGCTTTGCGGCGGCCATCCTCGGCGGGCTCGGGAATCCTGTCGCGTCGGTGATCGGAGGGCTGGTCCTAGGGCTGCTGGAGAGCCTCTCGGTCGCGTTTCTGTCCTCGACGTACAAGGACGCTATCGCGCTGATCGTCTTGCTGATCGTGCTGTTCCTGAGGCCCCAGGGGCTGATCGGGCGAGCGCGACGCGAGAAGGTGTGACGCGATGAAGCGCTCCATGGGAGTAGCGGCCTGGATGGCGCTCGTCGCGGTGATCGGCGCCGTGCCGCTCCTCACTGACGACAGATACCTGCTCAAGGTGCTCGTGTTCGTCGGGATCAACGTCATCATCGTGTCTGGCCTCGCGCTCCTCTTCGGCTATGCGGGACAGATCTCTCTCGGACACGCCGCGTTCGTGGGCATCGGTGCGTACGCGAGTGCGTATGTCACATCAGGGCTGGGGCTTCCGTGGCTGGTCGGGGTGCTGGCCGGAACGACGCTTGCAGCGATCGGCGGACTGCTGCTCGCGATGCCGAGCCTGCGGTTGCGCGGACACTACCTGGCGATGGCGACCCTCGGTTTCAACGAGATCATGTACGTGATCTTCCGGGAGGCTCGCGCCGTGACAGGCGGCAACGACGGGCTATCGGGAATACCGTTCCCCGAAGTCCTGGGTGTTCGGATGGACACTCCGGCCAGCATCTATCTGCTGGTATGGGGAACCGCGCTCGTGGTGGTCTTCTTGGTTGCGAACATCGTGCGCGGCCGGCCAGGCCGCGCGATGCGGGGCCTGCACGGGAGCGAGATCGGGGCACTTGCATGCGGTGTGGACGTCGCGCGGCTGAAGATCCGCACCTTCGCGGTCTCTGCCGGACTTGCGGGACTTGCAGGCACGCTCTACGCGCATGCCGTCGGCTTTGTCGCTCCGTCGACCTTCTCGCTCGAGCAATCGGTTGTCCTTCTTGCGATCGTCGTGGTCGGCGGTACGGGATCGCTCGCTGGACCGGTGATTGCGTCGATCGCGCTCACGCTGCTGCCCTATGCGGACGCTCTCATTCCAGGACTCGGCAAGGACGTGATCGCGTTCCTCCAGGACTGGGAGGCTGACATCTACGGGATTGCGATGATCGTTGTCGTGGTGCTGGCCCCCAAAGGCATCGGCGGGCTGATCCGAGCCGCACGTTCGCGCTCCAGGGCAGAGGAGACCGGATGAGCCTCCTCAAGGTCTCGCACGTGACCAAGCGTTTCGGTGGACTGACCGCGGTGGACGACCTGTCTTTCGATGTCCACGAGGGGAGCATAAAGGCGGTCATCGGCCCGAACGGTGCGGGGAAGAGCACGCTCTTCAACCTCCTCACGGGGTTCGATCGGGCTGATTCCGGGGCCGCTACGTTTCTGGGCGGGGACCTGCTCGGTCGGCGGCCGGACACCGTTGTCCGCAGGGGGGTCGCGCGGACCTTCCAGAACACGCAGCTCTTCGAGGAGCTGACCGCGCATGAGAACGTGCTTGTGGGCGTGGAGCCGTCTCTGCGGGCCGGGTTTGTCCGCTCGGCGCTGCGTATTGGGATTCGCGCCGAGGAGCGCGACGCGCGGGAGCGTGCCGACCACATCCTGCGGCTTCTCGACATCGAACGGTGGCGCGACGTGATCGCCGCCGACATCCCGCACGGCGTCCGGCGTTCGGTGGAGATCGCGCGCGCGTTGGCGACCGGACCTCAGGTGCTGCTTCTGGACGAGCCGGCCGCCGGGTTGAACGGAGCTGAGACTCAGAGCCTGGCTGCCGCGCTGTACCGCATTCGCGATCACGGCGCCACGATCGTCGTCGTCGAGCATGACATGGGCCTCGTCATGGAAGTGAGCGAGGAGATTCTCGTGTTGGACCGCGGTCGCAAGATCGCGGAAGGTCCGCCGTTGCTGATCCAGAAGGACGTAGCGGTGATCGAGGCGTATCTCGGCGAGGAGGTTGAGGACGATGACGTCTGACTCGATCCTCGCCGTCGAGCGGCTCAGCGCGGGCTACGGTCGTGTGGCCGTCCTGCGGGATGTCTCGGTCGATCTGGCGGCGGGGGAGATGGTTGCCCTGATCGGGGCGAACGGCGCGGGCAAGACGACGCTGCTGCGGTCGCTCGCAGGTCTCCTGAAGCCCTCTGGAGGTCGTGTGTGGCTGGAGGGAGCCGACGTCACGGGCATGGCGCCGGAGCGCCTAGTAAGGCAGGGCATGGCGCTCGTCCCCGAGGGCCGGATGCTGTTCGGTCCGATGACGGTGACTGAGAACCTTCTTCTCGGCGCACACTCCCGGCCCCGCCGCGACGAGAGTGTCCGTACCGACATGGACCGGGTGTCCGCGCTATTCCCTGTGTTGGTGGAGCGCTCCTCTCAGCCGGCAGCCACCCTCTCGGGCGGAGAGCAGCAGATGCTTGCCGTCGGCAGGGCGCTGATGAGCAGCCCGAGAGTGTTGCTTCTGGATGAGCCCTCGCTCGGTCTTGCGCCAAAGGTCATCGCCGACATCTTCCGCGTGCTCAAGTCGCTGCGCTCGGAGGGTCTGTCGATCCTTCTGGTCGAGCAGGACGCACGCCTGGCGCTTAGGCACGCCGACCGCGGGTACGTGATGAGGACGGGCGAAATCGCGCTGGCAGGTACTGGCGCACAGCTTCTGGAGAACGACGACGTGCGCCATATCTACCTCGGCGCCCGCCACGATTCGAGGGGATGAGCCACTCATGCCTATCTGGAGCCCGGAATACGAGACCATGGACCGCGGCGAGCTCGAGGCGCTTCAGCTCCGAAGACTCCAGTCGTGCGTGTCCTGGGTGCACGAGCGGGTGCCCTACTACCGCCAGGCTCTGGACGAACGTGGTGTGAAACCGCGTGACATTCGCTCTCTTGAAGACGTCCGTCGTCTGCCGATGACCGACAAGACCGCCCTGCGCGACACATACCCGTTCGGCATGTTCGCGGTGCCGATGGAGCAGGTCGTGCGAGTGCACTCCTCGTCGGGCACGACTGGCAAGCCGATAGTCGTCGGCTACACGAAGGGGGACCTCAATACCTGGAGCGAACTCACGGCGCGTATCGCGTCGGCGGCGGGCGTCACCTCGCACGATCGGGTTCAGATGGCCTTCCTGTACGGCATGTTCACCGGCGGGTGGGGCATGCACTACGGGATCGAGCGCGTGGGGGCGAGCGTGTTTCCCGCAGGTTCCGGGAACACGGAGCGGCAGCTCATGATGATGCAGGACTTCGGCACGACCGTTCTCGTGTGCACACCGAGCTACGCGCTGTACATCGCCGAGGTTGCCGAGAAGTCCGGGATCGATGTGAAGTCCCTGCCGCTGCGGGTCGGGCTCTTCGGGGGCGAGCCTTCAGGAGAAGGCATGAGGGACGAGATCGAGTCACGGCTGGGAATTCTTGCCACCGACAACTATGGGCTGTCCGAAGTGATGGGCCCCGGTGTCTCCGGGGAATGTGAGCACCAGTGCGGCCTGCACATGGCGGAGGACCACTTCCTCTTCGAGGTCGTCGACCCGGAAACCGGCGAGCCGCGTGCAGAAGGGGAGGAGGGCGAGCTTATCATCACCTCGCTCACGAAGGAGGCCTTCCCGGTGCTCAGGTACCGTACGCACGACCTGACGACGGTCGACAGCGCGATCTGCCAATGCGGTCGCACGCTGGCGCGCATGCGGAAGGTGCGTGCAAGGACTGACGACATGCTGATCGTCCGCGGCGTGAATGTGTTCCCGAGTCAGATCGAGGACGTTTTGATGGAAGTCGAGGGCGTCCAGCCGCACTATCTGATAGTCGTCGACCGCGTCGGCGCGATGGATCAGATCGAGGTGCAGATCGAGGTCGCCGATGCGCTGTTCTCGGATGCCATGAAGGACATGGTGGCATTCACCAAGGGCGTTTCGGACCGGATCACCTCCGCCGTGGGGCTGAATGCCAGAGTCACGCTCGTCGAGCCTGGTACTATAGAGCGGACCGCCGGCAAGGCCCGCAGGGTCGTCGACCGCCGACAGCCCCAGTAGGGCTTCGGGCGAGGCGCCTCGAAGGAGGACCGCATGCTCGAGGGTTGGCTCCCGTACGTGATCATAGCCGGGGCCGCGTTGGCGCTCACCGCAGTCACGATCCTCGTGTCGCGCATCGCCTGGCGGCGCCAGGTGCACCGGTATCTTCTGGGTCTCGTTGGACGCCGCGAGGCGGTCGGAGCGGCGGTGAAGACCATCGAGGGCGCGGTTCGCACCCTGGCAGCAGGTACGGTCGACGACCTGTTGGCGTTCGCCCATCCCGACTCTGAGGAGCGTCGAGTCTTCGCGGAAGTGGCCGAGAGGATGCGGATCGAGACGGCAGAACTCGCTGACCTCGCGCTTCCGAAGAGTCTCTGGCCGCTTGCGGATAGCCTTCAGGCCAGCGCGGGTGAGCTGGCGTCTGCCAGCGGCGGGGTAGGGGACACCGAAGGCGAGGCCGTGCTAGACGCTCTTGACTCTCTCGACCTGACGCCCGTCAGAAGCGCACTCCAGGACGCAGACGGACACATCGCTGCTGCTCAAGGCATATACGGACCCATAGACCCCGCAGTGTACGGCGGGGGATTGTACATCTGAGGCGGGGAGAACGTGATGAGCGGACCGGAGGACCCAACTCACCCCGAGAACGTGCTTCGACGCGCCGCGCGCGTGATCGTCCCGTGGGTGGGTCTTGTCGTCGTCGTTGCGGCCCTGTGGTCGTTCGTGATCGACTATCGATCCGCCACGGGTGCGGGTGAGCCGACCGCGACGGTCGAGCCGGCGACGGTCGGTGGTGTGCCCGAGGGTGGGCCGTACGTCGTCGTCCTCAGCGACGGGCTGAACCTGCGCGCTGAGCCTTCGACAGGAGCCGCCGTGCTGAAGGTCCTCGAAGGCGAGGCCAGGCTGCTATTCATCGAAGAAGGCACCGGCTGGTATCACGTGAAGGATCCCGACGGCACCGAGGGCTGGGTGGCCGCCGGAGGTCGCTACACCGAGCTTGTGACACCATAGGAGGAGCGAGGATGTCCAAGACGATAGGCAACGCCGCTGACTTCTACCGGCTGCGTGTCATGGCACTGGACACGACCGACGAGGTCGATTTCGAGTGGCGCGACGACATCCTCTACCGCCGCCCGCCGACAACGGACATCGTTGACGAGGAGGCGTACGTCGTGGAAGCGGTCCTGCTCGATGACGAGGACGCGACGTACCGGCTGGCGCGCTTTGCAGACGCGCTCGAAGCTCGTGACTGGATGCAGGCTCGCGACGATGAACTGCGCGACATGACCAAGTCCGAGTTCGAGGAAGCCTACTTCCCGGACGAAGCGCCCTGAGCCCGCCTGCTAGCGGAGCGTGGCCGTTCTCACTGAATCGCAGATCGGACAGGATTGGCGAGGCGTTCCCGGACACAGGGGATACGGCCGAAATCTCTAGTCGTCATAAGATACATTATCAGGCGTTGGATACAGCCACACACACTGCGGAAGCGTGGCGTGTGAACGCGCTGGTCTCCGATTGTCGGGTTGTCGCGAGGACGAAGCAGCCCCGGACCGCGTGTTCGCAGCCCGGGGCCGTCGTTGTCTGGGAGGTCGTCCAGCGGCGGCCGACGCTACCCGTGCCGGCGAATGCCCTCAGATACCCGTACTGCCGAAGCCGTTCGTTCCCCGGACGGTGGGCCCAAGATCGTCCACTTCCACGAGAGACGCGCGTCCTACGCTTTGGATCACCAGCTGGGCGATCTTCTGTCCCTTGTTGATGACGAGCGTCTCCTGAGGGTCGAGGTTGACGGCCACCAGCTTGATCTCACCGCGGTAGTGGGAGTCGATGAGTCCCGGGGTGTTCACGAATGTGAGCCCGTTTCGTAGCGCCAGCCCGCTGCGGGGCTGGACGAAGCCGGCGTACCCTTCCGGGATGGCCACGGCGATGCCGGTGGCGATCAGGGACCGCTCGAATGGCCTAAGAGAAGCGTTCTCCGCCGCGTACAGGTCGAGTCCCGCATCGCCGTCGTGCGCGTACTCCGGCAACGGCAACGAAGGGTCTGTCCGCTTCACGCGTACTTCGAGAGAGTGCATGGGTCAGTTCGCCAATACGGCGCGGAGGTCCGAAGGGTCCGGGGCTGTCCCGCGCCACCCTGCGACTTCACGACCGGATGAGTCGACGATGACTACCGACGGCACGTTCACGATGCCCAGCGCCGACGCCTCGGCAATGCCCTGCAGTTCGCCGATGTCGTAGATGGCGAGATTGGCGATGCCCTCACACGCGCGGCGCGCGGCCGGGCATTCGGGACAGTCTTCACGGACGAAGAGCTTGACTTCCACTTGTGTCGCTCCCGCTGTTCGTTGTCGTCTTGCAGGCCTCTAGATCAGCCGAGCTTCTTCAGTTCCGAGGTGAACTCGTCGAGGTCACCGAACTCCTTGTAGACGGAGGCGAACCTGATGTAGGCCACCTTGTCGAGGTCGAGCAGTCTCACGAGTACCATGTCCCCGAGCCGCTTGGCCGGGATCTCGTACTGCATCGCGTTGTGAAGGTCGGTTTCGATATCGTCGATGAGGGCCTCAAGGACCGATGTATGAACCGGACGCTTGGCAGTGGCAACAACAAGGCCCCTGAGGAGTTTCCCCCGATCGAAAGGCTCGGTTGAGCCATCCTTCTTGATGACCATCAGGGGCATCTCTTCGCGTCGCTCGTAGGTAGTGAAGCGCTTCGTGCACTCCAGGCACTCTCGGCGACGGCGAATCGCGTCTTGGGCATCGGAATCGCGCGAGTCGACGACTTTGGTCTCGCTGTGACCGCAGAACGGACACTTCATGCGACCATCCCCTATATCTTGGACTGCGGAAAGCCTAGCACACAAGATATAGGGCGACAACAGACCGTGGCGAAAGACGGCAGCCGGACCGGGGCTCGAATGCCGGCAAGCGCAGCGGCGGCGACAGCTAGCGGCTGGCGACGGTCACGCCGCTTGGGGGCCGGTCCGGGACCAGCACCGACTGTCCCGGCATGAGAGTCGGCGAGACGAGACCGTTGCGGGCCTGGATCCGATCGACTGTCGTGCGCGTGTCCAGTCCGGGGATCGGATGCTCGCGTGCCAGCTCCCACAGCGTGCTGTTGGCCCCGACCTCGACTGTGGTCCACCCCTGGGCTTCCGGCCGTGCGGGCGACAAGGCGACGGATAGCGTGACGACCAGGATCGTCGCTGCGAGCAGCGATCCAACGACTCCACGCTGCGCCCAGTACGATGCCTGGTGCCGGGCGCGACGGACGGGCCTGCTGACGGCATGCAGGCTGGGCCGGGCGCCGGTTCGGCGCGTTCCCGTCGTGCCAAGAGCCGTCCACGCTGTTGCCGCAGACATGAGCGTGTCCCTTCCTCGCCTATCGCGTGTCCAGCCTAGCGCGGGGGTATGACACGGAATACGCATCGAACATACGTTCGCATGGACACTATAGCGAACAGCTGTTCGATGCGCAAGGCTTGACACGAACGTGTGTTTGCACCTCCGATAGCAGTAACGTACACTAGGTCCGGAACCGGCGGTACGTGCTGCCTCAACCAGGGGGTACCGATGGCATACAAGCGTGAGTTGACGCCGCGGCAGCGGGAGATCCTCGACTTTGTCCGGGCTGAGATTCATCGGCGTGGCTTCCCGCCGTCCGTTCGAGAGATCGGCGAGGCGGTCGGGCTATCCTCGTCGTCGACCGTGCATTCGCATCTCGCCGCTCTTGAGGCGAAGGGCCTGCTTCGGCGGGATCCCTCAAAGCCGCGGGCGCTGGAGGTGCTGGACTACCGTGACACCGAGCGCGGGATCGACTACGAGAGCGTCCAGGCGGTGCCTCTGGTGGGCCAGGTAGCGGCAGGAGCGCCCATTCTGGCTGCCGAGAACATCGAGGCCACGCTCCCCCTCCCGGCCTCGTTCGCAGGCGAAGAGACGTTCGTGCTCCGTGTCAAGGGCGACAGCATGGTCGACGCCGGAATCCTCGATGGCGACTACGTCGTTGTCCGGCAGCAGCGCACCGCCAGCAACGGTGACATCGTGGTGGCGATGATCGATGAGGAAGCTACTGTGAAGCGCTTCTTCCGTGAAGGAGATCGAGTGCGTCTCCAGCCGGAGAACTCCTCCATGGATCCCATCTACGCAGACCAGCACGTGGACTTCGCGGTCCTGGGCAGGGTAGTCGCGCTCTTCCGCCGGATCTAGTCAGACGGGTCCGCTTCCAGACCGGCGAACCGGGCTGCCACGGCTGGCGGCGCCGTCAGAGTCAGGAGCGTCCCGGCGGGCGTGTGCTCCTCTGAGAGCACGTGCGCACGTTCGTGCGCGAGTTCCACAAGGTCTCCTCGCTGGTATGGAACTAGCACCCGCAGCGATGCCCCGCTTTGCGCGGCGATGACGGCCACCTTCTCCAGGAGTGCGTCCAGGCCGGTACGCGCTCGCGCAGACACCACGACGCTGCCCGGCAGCGACCCCAGACGGCTCTGCTCGTCGGCAGGCAGCACATCGCTCTTGTTGTAGACGACGAGCTGGGGTCTGGCGGACGCGGCGATCTCCTCCAGCACGACCTTCACCGCCGCGGCCTGTGCGATCGCGTTGGGATGCGAGGCGTCGACGACGTGCAGGAGGAGGTCCGCCTCCCGGACCTCGTCGAGCGTGGACTTGAACGCTTCTACGAGACCGTGCGGCAGCTTGTTGATGAACCCGACGGTGTCGGTCAGGGTGATTGCCCGGCCGTCTGGGAGATCGAGCCGCCGCGTAGTAGCGTCCAACGTCGCGAACAGCTGGTCCTGCACCAGCACGTCGGCCTCGGTGAGGGCGTTGAGAAGCGTGGACTTGCCGGCATTCGTGTAGCCGACCAGCGCGACCCGGAAGACGCCCGATCGGGCGCGAGAAGCGCGCTGCGTCTCACGCGTGCGCGCTACGGTCTTGAGCTCGCGCTTCAGCTCCGAGATCCGTTTTCGCGTGAGCCGGCGGTCCGCCTCGAGCTGCGATTCACCTGCCCCGAACCGCGCTCCCCTGCCGCCGCCGAGGCGTTCGGCCTCGAGGTGGCCCCACATGCCTCTCAGGCGCGGCAGCAGGTACTCCAACCTCGCAAGCTCGACCTGAAGTTTACCCTCATGGCTGACGGCATGAAGCGCGAAGATGTCGAGGATGAGCTGAGTGCGGTCGATGACCCTGACGCGCGGCAGCAGTCCCTCGAGGTTGGCTTGCTGGCTGGGGGTGAGCTCGTCGTCGAAGATGACGGTGTTCGCGCCCGTCTCGAAGGCCAGGCCTTCGACTTCGTCCACCTTCCCGGAGCCGATGAATGTACGCGGGTTTGCGCGCTCGAGACGCTGTGTGACGCTTCCGACAGCGACCGCTCCAGCAGTGTCTGCAAGCCGCTGGAGCTCTGCCAAATCATCGTCGAGCGTCCAACCGCCGGAGTCTGCGCGGTCGATGCCAACGAGGATCGCGCGGTCGGAGCCCTGCTCGGAGACCTCGTATGCTTCTCTTGGCATGTGGTGGGAGATTCCCCTACAGCTGTGTCTTGATGCGCTCGAGGGCCTCGGCAAGGCGGTCGTCGGGGGTCGCAAGCGAGATCCGGATGTAGCCCTCGCCGTCCGGCCCGTATGCATTCCCATGGGGAACGATGACTCCGGCCTTGTCGAGAACGAGCCCCGCGTACTCGGCAGAAGTGTGTCCCTCCGGAATCCTCGCCCAGACGTAGATGGTTCCCGCCGACGGTCGTGCCTTCAGGCCGACCTCGGGTAGCGCGGCAAGCACCGCGTCACGGCGGCGCTGGTAGACGTCGCGCATGGTGGCGACATCGTCCTGGGGACCGAGCATGGCCTCGATGGCAGCGTCCTGAACGGCGGTGAACACGCCGGAGTCGATGTTGCTCTTCACGGTGCCGAGTGCCTTGATGGCTGTCGCATTCCCGCACGCGAAGGCGACACGCCAGCCGGTCATGTTGTACGCCTTCGAGCAGCTGAACAGCTCGATTGCCACATCACGGGCGCCCGGGCGCTCGAGGATGCTCGGCGGCATGTAGCCGTCGAATCCGATCTCGGAGTACGCGTTGTCATGCACGAGCAGCAGGTCGTGCTCCTTCGCGAACGCGATTGCGCGGTCGAAGTACTCGACTGGAGCAGAGACAGCCGCCGGGTTGTTCGGATAGCTGATGAACATCATCTTGGCTTTCGCCAGCACATCTGCAGGCGTCGATTCGAAGTCCGCCAGCCAGTCGTTGTCGTCGCCCATGTGCATGTAGTGGGTCTGGCCGCCGATGAGCACGCCTCCGGTGGTGTACACCGGATACCCCACGCCCGGGACAAGCGTGTAGTCGCCAACGTCGATGAACGCCGGGAAGAGGTGTGCGATGCCCTCTTTGGAGCCGATGAGCGCGAGCACTTCGGTGTCGGGGTCCAGCTCCACAGCGAAGCGCCGCCGCATCCATTCCGAGCACGCAGCGCGGTAGGGCTTCGAGCCGGCGTACGCAGGATACTGGTGGTTCCTCGGGACGGCGATCGCCTTCGCCATCGCGTCCACGATGCGCTGCGGCGTGGGCATGTCTGGATCGCCGATGCCGAGCGAGATGACGTCAACGCCCTCCGCCTCTTTGAGTGCCCGCTTGCGGTCGATCTCGGCGAACAAATACGGGGGAAGGTTGGCCATACGGCTGGCGATCCTCAACGTGCGTCATCCTCTCGGCAGTACCGGACGGTGTTCCTGGTCATGGTAGCAGAGCCGCGCCGTGCCCCGGCCAGCGCTACTCGTCGTCATCCGGCAGTTCGACCGTACCAGCGAAGGAGACGGCGGCCGAGCCGGTGAGGTAGACGTGCTCGTTCTCGTGCCAGCGTACGAGGAGTTCGCCTCCGGGCAGCTCCACGGTGGCTTGTCTGCCGGTGCGGCACGAGAGAACGCCGGCGACCATCGCGGCGCACGCGCCGGTACCGCAGGCGAGCGTCTCCCCCACACCCCGTTCCCACACGCGGATACGGAGGGTCTGGTCGTCGACGAACTCCGCGAACTCCACGTTCGTGCCCTGCGGGAAGAGCCCGTGATGCTCCAGGAACGGTCCCACGGTCTCGACGGGGGCGGCGTCGACATCGTCCACCCAAGTCACCACGTGCGGATTCCCCATGTTGACGGCGGTGATCCGCACCTCGCCCTGGGGCGTCTCGATCGGGCAGTCGTAGACGTGCGTTCCGGGAATCCCGGTGGGGATCCTCTCTGGTGCCAGCGCCGGCTCGCCCATATCGATCGTTGCGGTGAGCATCTGGCCGTCGGAATCGCGGGTGAACGTGACGGGCCTGAGGCCGCCGAGCGTCTCGATCACGAGCGAATCCGCGCTACTGGAAACGAGCCCCGAATCGATGACGTGCTTCGCGAAACACCGCGCGCCGTTGCCGCACATCTCGGCGATCGAACCGTCGGCGTTGAAGTAGTGCATGTAGAAGTCCGCGTCCGGGGAGGTCGCCGGGCGCACGAGGATCAGGCCATCTGCGCCGATTCCGAAGTGACGGTCGCAGAACCAGGCGACCGCTTCAGGCTCCATCTCCAGCGTGGCATCCAGGTCGTCGATGAGGATGAAGTCGTTGCCGATGCCGTTCATCTTGACGAACTCGAGCGGCACGTGTTCCTCCCTAGGCGTTCGGTTTGGCAGATGATAGCAGGTCGAGTGCGGCCTGGAGTGCCTCTGGGGCTGACAGTCCGGTGACGTCGAGCCACTCGATGCGCGGGTCCGCGCGGAACCAGGTCAGCTGTCTCTTGGCGTAGCGCCGAGAAGCCTGCTGTATGGACTCGGTCGCTGAGTCGAGGGACTCATAGCCGTCGATCACCCGTACGATCTCCTTGTAGCCGATCGCCTGAGACGCGGTAAGGGCGCCCCGGTAGCCCTGGGCAAGCAGGGCCTCCACTTCGCTCACCAGCCCTTCTCGAATCATCTCGCGCACCCGCGCGTCTATGCGGGCGTAGAGCTCGTCTCGTGCCATCTCAATCCCGACGAGCCTCGCTCCAGGGTAGTGAAACCGGCGTGATGAGAAGCCGGCGGCCTGAGTCGCGTACGAGACACCGCTGCCCAGCATCTCCAGCGCCCGTATCGTGCGGCGGACGTTGTTGGGGTGGATGCGCGCGGCGGCCTCGGGGTCCAGAGCTTGAAGCTCGGCGTAGAGGACATCAGGTCCGAATTCTGCGGCACGACGCTCGAGCTCCTTGCGCGTAGGACCCGTGAGTTCGCCCAACGGGAAGTCGAGTTCGTCCAGCGCCGCTCGCACGTACAGGCCCGTGCCGCCGACGAGGATGGGCGTGTTGCCTCGGCTGACGATGTCCTCGATTGCAGCACGCGCTTCGCGCTGGTAGAGCGCCGCGGAGTAGGCCTCACCGGGGTCAAGAATGTCGATGCAGTGGTACGGCACTCCGCGAGACGAGTGCGGCTGCTTGGCGGTCCCGATGTCCATGCCGCGATACACCTGCATGGAGTCGGCGCCTACTACTTCGCCGACGATGCGGCGCGCCAGGCCGTCGGCCAAAGACGTCTTGCCCACGCCTGTGGGACCTACGATGCCGATGACGTTTGACGCGGCTGTCACCTAGTGGAACCTGTCGACTCGGAAGCGTTCCAGACGGACGTCCTCGCCAGGCGCGATGCCAGCCTTGCGGCAGGCGATCGCCACCTGATCCTCCACGGTGTCCACGCCTTCGAGATCGGGCAGCAGCAGCCCTTTGCGCCAGTCAGCCGAGACGATCACGCCGTACGTTCGCGGATCGAGGTCCTCGAGTGCCGCCGGTTCCGCGGGCTGAAGCACGTCGACCGAGATCTCGAGGTCTGCCAGCTCGTCGGGTCGCAGCGGCGCAAACCGGGGGTCTGCAGTGGCCGCCTGGATCGCGTTGCGAACGATCTCGTGCGCGAGATCTCCCTCGGTGGGTGCAATGGTGCCGATGCAACCGCGCAGCATACCTCCGCGATGCAGGCTCACGAACGCACCGTGACGCGACGAGAGCAGCTCGCCAGCTGCCACCGCTTCTAGCACCCGCTCGTCGCGAACGTACGCTTCGATGGTGCGCCGTGCGAGTGCCACCAACTCGGACTCGGCATCGCCAGGGACTCCTCCCTTCGCGCCGGTGACAGGCGTGTCGATGTGGCCGAGCAGCTCCGGTGATGCGGAGACGGCCGTGAGATAGCCGACGCCCCACGGTCCCTCGTAGGAGAGCAGACGCGTCTCGACCGCCTGCCCTTGGAGGAAGCCGCCGAGGGCGATGAACGACCGCAGTCCGCACTCCCCTGCCTCCTCGACGAGGTCCGGATCGATACGCTCAAGTTCGGCGAAGTCGCCGCGGGAGATGATGCGTGCGAGCTCCTCGTCGAAGTCCTTGCCCCGCGGTGCGTACCCCGCAGGAGCCGACGGAGTGAGGCGGTGGCTGCAGTCGCCGCTGGCGACGAATGCGACGCGCCTGCCGAGCGCCTCGGACGCGCGTCGGACGGCACCTCCCAGCTCGCGGTGCACTGCAAACGGCAGGAACGAAAGCGAGAGTTCAATGAGCCGGTAGCGTCCGGCTCGGTCCAAGAAGCTGAGCGGCACCAGCGCGCCGTGGTCGAGCACTCCGTCGTCGAGGAGCCGGTCGGCCGAGCGCGGGACGACCGGAATGCCGGCCGATGCGGCCTCGTCGATGATCGCCCGCGCGAGCGCGGGATCGCCCGAAGAGTCGATTCGTACCTCACTCGCGCCGAATGCTCCGAGATCGCCCGAACTGTGGGCGCCGGCGGCTATGGTGAACGCATCGCGCACTACGGGCGCATGGGGCGACATCAGGACGACTGTCTCGGGGGCGAAGGACGCGAGCAGGGCCGCTGCTGTCTCCATCGCCCCTCCCGATGCCGCTGTCGCCGAGGCACGTGCTCCGCCGACCTCGGGCACCATGATCGGCGGATGCGGAGCGATGATTCCGAGCGTGTCAGCGTTCATGGGTCTCGCCTCCAGGACCACCGTTTGCATTCCCGCGCGCGGAGGGCCGCAAACGGCGCTACTCGGCGAACTCGCCGGACAGGAACCACGGGTGGGCCGCACTTATGCGTACCTGGCGGAATGTGCCCGCAAGCGAATCCGGGGAGGTCCCGTCGGGCAGGGGCAGGTGAACGAGCCGGTTCTGTGGCGTCCGTGCCGACAGAACGGCGGCATCCCGTCGAGATGCACCCTCGATGAGGCACTCGCAAACGGCGCCTACTTCCCGCTCGTTCGAGGCGAGCGAAAGTGAGTGGACGAGTGCGGCGAGACGATCGAACCTGTCCTGGGCGACTTCTCGGGGAACCGTCTCTGTGAGCGACGCGGCGGGCGTTCCCTCACGCGGTGAGTAGATGAAAGTGAACGCGTGATCGAAGGCGACGCGCCCGACAAGGTCGAGGGTCTCAAGGAAGTCCTCTTCGGTCTCGCCCGGAAATCCGACGATGATGTCGGTGGATAGGGCGATATCCGGTATGGCCGCGCGGAGAGCGGCGATGCGCTGGAAGTACGTCTCACGCGTGTAGCGGCGGTTCATCGCGGCGAGCACTCGGTTGGAGCCGTGCTGGACCGGGAGATGCAGGAACGGCATGAGCGCGGGAAGCGCGGCCATCGCGGCGATCGTCTCGTCCGAGAGGTCCTTTGGGTGGCTGGTGGCGAATCGGATGCGCCGAATCCCCGTGGCTGCCACGGCCTCGAGCAGAGCGGCGAACCGGGGCTCACCGTAGCGGTCCCTGCCGTACGAGTTGACGTTCTGACCCAGAAGGGTGACCTCGACTACGCCGTCGGCGACAAGGTGTGACACCTCGGCAACTATCTCCTCCACCGTCCGGCTCCGTTCGGGCCCGCGGACCGACGGCACGACACAGTACGCACAGTGGTTGTCGCATCCCACCATGATGGACACCCATGCATGCCATGCGTGCTCGCGCACGTACGGGAGATCGCTGGAGAACGACTCTCCTGCTCCCACGATGCTGACCGCAGGCCTTCCGCGCTCGGCGGCCTCGAGGAGTGACGGGAGTTCGTGGATGTTGTGCGTTCCGAAGACGACATCGACGTGCGGAGCGTGTTTGAGAACGGACGCCCCGTCTCTTTGGCCGACACAGCCGCCGACCGCGATGATGACGTCCGGGCGTCCGCCGGTCTTGAGCGCCTTGAGCGAGCAGACCTGGCCGTAGAGCCGCTCGTCGGCGGTCTCCCGCACGCAGCAGGTGTTGAACACAATGACATCCGCAGACTCGATCGACTTCGCCGGGGCAAAGCCGGCACCCTCAAGGAGGCCAGCCATCCGCTCGGAGTCGTGCTTGTTCATCTGGCAGCCGAACGTGCGGATGAAGTAGCTCCTCATGACGACCTGCCGGCCCGTTCCCGTGCCGCGAGCAGCTGTGGCAGCACGATCTCCGGGACATCTTCGGAGCCGAGACGGTCCCGTTCTCTACCGAGACCGTGGAAGTCCGAGCCACCCGTGACGATCATCTGCAGCGATGCGGCCATACCGGAGTAGGTCAAAGCGGCGTCCCGGTCGTGAGCCGGGTGGTAGGCCTCAAGCCCGACGATGCCGTCGGCGACAAGGCCGGGTATGAGATCGTCGACCTCACTCAGTCCGGGGTGCGCCAGTACCGCGACACCGCCGGCGTCCGTGATCCAGGAGATGACCTCCGCGGGCGGGTAGACGGGTTTGGCAACGTAATACGGTGCCGAGCTGCCAAGAAGTCGCTCGAAGGCCTCCTGGACGGAGTCGACGTATCCGGTGGCCACGAGCAGCTGTGCGATGTGCGCGCGGCCCACAGCGCCCCCATCGGCTGCAGCGAGTACGTCTTCGATCGTGACCGGGAAGCCGCCGGCACTTAGGGCCTGAACGATTATCGTCGCTCGCTCCACCCGAATCCGTCGAAGGTGCTCGAGGCGCTGAAGCAGCGTCGGGTCAGTGTGGTCGATCCAGTAGCCGAGCACGTGCACTCCGCGATCGCCGATGCCGGCGGAGAGTTCCACTGCGGGAATCACGATGAGTGCGGTGCCGTCAGCTGCAGCAAGGGCTTCGGCTACCCCGTCAACGCTATCGTGGTCGGTCAGCGCGATGGCCGGACAGTCTGAGCGAATGGCCAGCGACACGATCTCAGACGGCGTCAGCACGCCATCCGACGCCGTGGAGTGGACATGCAGATCGGGGCCTGACACGCGGACTCACTGATGGTGGGACGGGCGTGGCTCCACAAGGAGGCGAATGGCCGTGCGCTCTTCGCCGTTGATCTCGATATCCGCGAAGGCCGGAGTGCAGATGAGGTCGAGACCGGTAGGTGCTACGAAACCGCGAGCGATGGCGATCGCCTTGATGGCCTGGTTGAGCGCCCCCGCCCCGACGATCTGGATCTCGACGACGCCCTGCTCCCTGATAACGCCTGCAAGCGCGCCTGCGACGGAGTTGGGGCTGGACTTTGTGGATACCTTGAGTACTTCCACGGCGGCGGCGCCTCCTGTGCTGCGAATGCGTGCGGTAGTCGCTGTTCGGATAGCTGGTTCGACGAATCTGCTTCATGCGCTGCGGCCGCGGGAGGCGGCGTGCTCGGAGTATAGCGCAGAACAGGGCCCGTGCGCACCCAAAGCGGACAGACGTGGATCGGCTCAGTCGTCCTTCTCGACCGGGAAGCGTACGGTGATGGAGTCGCGGCCCACGGTCACCCTCGGCTCGCTCTTGAGGTTGAGGTAGTAGCGTTCGGCGAGCATATCGAATGCGCGGGCGAGTTCGGTCCTGAATGCGGCTAGATCGCCGTGGTGGATATGGAGTGAGCGGCGGTCGCGGTAGATGTCCGGCGCGGCCTTGTCCTCAGGCTCGTCCTGTGTGGTGAGCTGGGCGAGTATGGGTTCGAGCGGAGCGATCTCCCCGGCAAGGATCCGGTGGGCGGTGCGCTCCGAGACGGGAAGTCCGATCGATGCCGAAACGTCGCCGAGCTCGACGGCGTCACCACAGGCAGCGGGGCGCTGCCACACGACCAGGCGGTCGAGGTTCTCGCAGAACATGAGGTCCGCTACGTCGAGATGGCGACGACCGAGCGCATGGAGCGTCGCGAGCACTTCGGTCGGGGTGCCGGCATACACTTCGAGTTCAGGGTGCTCGCAGGCGAACTCGACCAGGCGACGGACGATGTTGTGCGGCCCCCTCGTGACACGCGGCGCACCGGTCTCGTCGGGTTCCACGGTCGGCCACGTGGACTGGTCTGCGCGCTCCGGCAGCGAGCCCGTATCGGCCTCCACGGCCACCGACGCGCCCTTGTGGGGTGCGGAGGCGGCGACGCGGGCCGACGTGGTGTTCTCACGGACCGAGTACAGCGCCATGCCCCGGCCGTGGACGCCCCAGCGGTCCATGACCATGGTCTCGAGCTTCGATGTGACGCGTGGTTCGAAGATCGTGCTCTGGAGTGCCGTCGGGATCCCGATTCCGTCATCGAGCATCGTGAGCATGCGCGTGTTGCCCTCACGTGTCGTGGCGACGAATATGCGCTGGGCATGGGCATCGCGGGCGTTGCGCAGGAGCTCTATGACGACGTCTTCGAAACTGCGGATGTCGTGCTTGGCCTGGCGGCGCTCGGCCTCGGGCACCCGGAGGCGGACGTACCCGTCGCCGAGGGTCTCCTCGACCTTGAGGTAGCCGTCGCCGGACACCGAAGTGACGAAGTCTATGAGGGAGTCCTGCTCGCCCATCATGTCCTCCAGCGTGCCACGGGCTGAGGCGGTTCTCAAGACTGAGGGGACCGGTGTGGTCCCCTCAGCGCTCGCAGGTCCAGCAGCGCCGCAGGTTACTTGGCGTAGTCGACCGCGCGGCTCTCGCGGATGATCATGACCTTGATCTGACCTGGATACTGCAGCTCGGCCTCGATCTGCTTCGCGAGGTCACGCGCCATGAGTGTCGCCTCGGCATCGGAGATCTCCTCGGGCTTGACCATGACGCGGATCTCACGGCCGGCCTGCATCGCGTAGGACTTCTCCACGCCCTTGAAGGATTCCGCCAGCGATTCCAGCTTCTCGAGACGCTTGATGTAGCTCTCGAGTGTCTCGCGACGCGCGCCCGGTCGTGCAGCGGAGATGGCGTCGGCAGCCTGGACGATGACGGCCTCTACCGTTTGCGGCTCCACGTCACCGTGGTGAGCCTCGATGCAGTGGACGACTTCCTTGTTCTCGCCTAGGCGGCGTGCCAGGTCGGCGCCGATGACCGCGTGCGGCCCTTCGACCTCGTGGTCTATGGCCTTCCCGAGGTCGTGGAGCAGCCCGGCGCGCTTCGCGAGCGCCGGGTCGAGGCCCAGTTCCGCGGCTACCACCCCGGCGAGGTACGCGACCTCGAGCGAGTGGTTGAGGACGTTCTGGCCGTAGCTCGTGCGGTATCGCAGCCGGCCGAGCGTGCGCACTATGTCGCTGTGAACAGCCGGAACGCCGGCGTCGAAGACTGCCTGCTCCCCCGCTTCGCGAACCTGCTGATCGACGAGCGCTTCGGCCTTCGTGAACATCTCCTCGATCCGCGCCGGATGGATGCGTCCATCCGCGATGAGGTTCTCGAGCGTGATGCGTCCGACTTCCCGGCGTACGGGATCGAAACTCGAGAGGATCACCGCCTCAGGGGTGTCGTCGATGATGAGGTTGATGCCTGTGAGCTGCTCGAAAGCGCGGATGTTTCGTCCCTCACGCCCGATGATGCGGCCCTTGAGGTCGTCGCTCGGAATATGAACGACCGAGACGGTTGATTCCGCGGCGTGGTCGGCCGCCACACGGCCTATCGCGATGCCGATTATGTTGCGGGCTTTGCGGTCGGCCTCCTCGCGAGCGCGCTGCTCCGCTTCGCGGATGACGATGGCCGCGTCGTGTGCGACGTCCTGCTTGACCCGCTCGAGCAAGACCGTCTTGGCCTGTTCCGACGACATTCCGGCGAGAGCCTCGAGCCGGGCTTTCTCTTCGGTGATGGCGTCCTCAAGGTCCTTGGCGCGCTTCGCGACCTGCCCGGCCTCGCTCGATAGCTGGTGCTCCCGCTTGTCCTGGGCCTCGGCGCGCCGCTCGATGGACTCCTCGCGCTGCAGCAGTCGTGACTCCATAGCGGTGATGTCCTTGCGACGCTCCTTCATCTCTTCCTCGGCCTGGGCCTTCATGTGGAAGATCTCGTCCTTGGCCTCGAGGAGCATCTCCTTCTTCGTGGTCTCGCCCTGTTTCTGAGCGTCGGCAAGCGTGCGTTCCGCCGACTGGCGAGCCTGCTGCGCCTTCCCTGCGACCACGAAGCGGTTGATGACGAAGCCGAGGACGACACCGAGCGCAAGTGCTATCAATGCGTAGACGAATTCCATGTGACGTCCCCTCCTTTACCAGGAGCGTGTCTCTTTGTCGTGTCTCGCGGCATCTGTGACGCCGAAAAGCCGGACGAACGATCGTCCGGCTCGTGAGATCGATGCGGTGGGTTCCCGTTCCGTATATACGCGACGAACCGCCCATACTCTGGGGCGGTGGTCCCGATACATGCTGAAGAACCTCACACGACACGACAACCTGCTACTGGTGTCGTCTCGATCACATTTGCCGCGGCAATGGTACTCGCGTGCGGCGACTTTCGTCAAGTAGCAGAGTGGCTCTGAGCAGCACGAATATCGCCTAGAGAGGGTGTTCCTCCAAGACCTGCCGCGCAGCCCTGAGCGAATCGCCGGGAGCGTATCCGCGCCTCACGAGGCGACCTGCGAGGCGCTCCGCTGTGTCGCTCGTGCGGTACAGCCGCTCCGCGGTCTCGAAAGCCCGATCTCGCCCGGATTCCGCCTCCAGGACCGCATCGAGCGCATGCCGCACAAGCTCATCCGGGAGGCCTTTCGCGAGCATCTCGCGTGATGCGCGGAAGCGACTGAACCCGCGCTCGTCGACAAGCGTATGCGCGAGCGCCTCGGCGAACCGCTCGTCGTCGAGCAGCCCGCAGGACGTAAGCCGCTCGATCACAAGCGCGGTGACCTCCGCAGAGCAGCCGTCGTCGCGCAGACGGCCCGCGAGCTCTCCACTCCCGCGACCGCGATAGCGAAGGAGCCGAAGCGCGCGCTGCCACGCACATGACTCCTCAAGCCCGGCGATGCGCTCGGCGTCGCTCCCCGGGTCGATGGAATCGCCCTCGGCGACACCGAGTTCCCGCAAGACGTCGGCGGGCATCGCGCGCCACGGCTCTCCGTCGAGGTGGACGGTGCACCTGGCCGGCGAACCGCTGTGGCGTTGTATGCGCGTGATCCGCGGCACGCCCGGCCTATCCCTTGGCGGCCGACTTCACGGTCTCAGGCTCGACTTCAGGCTCCGCGACCGACGGAGACTGCCCGCCGAGCGGAAGCCCGAGATGCTCGCGGATCTGCGCCTCGATGGTGTCCCGGAGCTCGGAGTGATCGCGCAGGAAGTCCTTCGCTGCCTCACGCCCTTGCCCGAGGCGCTCCTCGCCGTAGGTGTACCAGGCGCCCGACTTCTGAACGATACCCTCCTCGACGCCGAGGTCGAGCAGCGAGCCCTCCTTCGAGATCCCCTGCCCGTACATGATGTCGAACTCCGCCTGACGGAACGGCGGGGCGACCTTGTTCTTCACGACTTTCGCCCGGACGCGGTTGCCGACCATGTCGGCGCCCAGTTTGATGGAGTCGATACGGCGGATATCGATGCGCACCGAGGCGTAGAACTTCAATGCCCGACCGCCGGAGGTCGTCTCGGGATTGCCGAACATCACGCCGACCTTCTCGCGAAGCTGGTTGATGAAGATGCAGGTGGTCCTGGACTTGTTGAGCGAACCGGCGAGTTTGCGCATCGCCTGGCTCATGAGACGCGCCTGCAACCCGACAGTGACGTCGCCCATCTCTCCCTCGAGCTCGGCGCGGGGCACGAGTGCGGCGACCGAGTCGACCACGATCACGTCGATAGCGCCCGACCGCACGAGCATGTCGGTGATCTCGAGGGCTTGCTCGCCGGTGTCGGGCTGCGAGATGAGGATGTCGTCGATGTCGACACCAAGACGCGCTGCGTACGCCGGATCGAGGGCGTGCTCGGCATCCACGAATGCCGCTACCCCACCGCACCGTTGCGCTTCGGCCACGATCTGTAGGGCCAGGGTCGTCTTGCCGGAGGACTCCGGCCCGAAGATCTCGACGATCCTGCCGCGCGGCACGCCGCCTATACCGAGTGCGGCATCGAGGGCCAGCGAGCCCGTGGGAATCGAGTCGATGACCTGCAGCGCCGCATGCTCACCCAGGCGCATGAGCGAACCCTTGCCGAACTTGCGCTCGATCTGCTCGCGCGTGAGATCGAGGACCTTCTCCTTCTCGCGTTCCATGGTCAGCCACAGCTCCTTATCCTGTGCGTGCGACCCCCTGGGGCCACTTCGAAACTACACGAACATACGTTCGATGTCAATCATCCGCCGAACGGGATGATCGCGAGCTCCTCGTAGAGCGGACCGCGCGGCGTGAGTGTCGACGCGTACAGCGTAGCCTCGCGCACTGACATCTCCACGGCGCGGTCCTCCGAGCGCCGAAGCAGGTGCTCGATCTCGTCGAGGGCAGCGGGAATCACGCGCCGGGGGTGGCGAGCCCGGCAGAGAGTCACGTGGGTCTTGAAGGCGCGTCCGTCGGGCTCGTAGTCGAGGAAACGCACCGCTCGCGCGATGCGTTCTGCAAGATCGGCCGTCTCCTCCCCTCCGACGCTGCAGGCGACCCACACCAGCGACGCGGAACGCGGACGCGGGACGGCGCGCGCTACGTCCAGCCGGAGCCGATACGGCACCATCGATGACAGCTCCGTACGGACGGCGTCGATCACGTGCGGCACGGCAGGCTCCGAGATCGTGCCGAGGAACCGGAGGGTGACGTGGAGGTTCTGCTCGGTGACCCACTTCTCTTCACGCCACTGCGGGTCCTCGCATGTGAACGCCTCGCGGCACGCGACGAACGTCGACCGGATCGCAAGTGGCAGTGAGATGGCGAGGAAGGCCCTAGGCATCGCCGGCCCCCTGCATGATCTCGAGCCGTAGCATGTCGAGAGCAGTGGTGACCGCCCTGCGCCTCACGACCTCCCGGTCGCCGCCGAGGCGCCGCTCGCGCGCCTGAACGCGACCGTCCTTGCGAGCCACAGCGAGCCAAACGAGCCCCACCGGCTTCTCGGCGGTTCCGCCGTCCGGACCCGCCACACCGGTGACCGCTACGGCGATCGTGGCCCCCGGAAGTGCAAGAGCACCCTCGGTCATCGCACGTGCGCACTCCTCGCTCACGGCGCCGTACTGCGCAAGCAGGCCGGCCGGCACCCCGAGCGTGCTGATCTTGACCTCGTTCGCGTACGCGACTACGCCGCCTGCAAAGACATCCGAAGCACCCGGCACGTCTGTGATCGCCGCAGAGACCATGCCGCCGGTGCACGACTCGGCGCATACGAGGACCTCCCCTGCCTCGCGCGCAAGCCGCACGACGGTCTCGGCCAGCGTCGAGCCGTCCGACGAGTAGCACGCTGTGCCGAGCGCCTCGCGCACAGCCGTGGCTGCAGCGTCAAGCGTCCCCGTGTCGGCGTCTCGTGCGAAGAGGACGACCTCCACATCACCGGGCGCCGCGAGGAGCGTGAGGTCGACGGGAAGGTCGCCGAGCGCATCCTGGACGATGTGCTGTGTGTCGGATTCGGTCAGCCCCGCGCACTTGAGCCGGACGGGCCGAAGCGTCTCGCCGCGGCCCTCGAGAAAGGCGGACAGTAGCGGGCGCATCTCCCCCGGCGGACCCGGGAGCAGCACCAAGGTCGTGCCTGCATCGGTTTCGACTACCTGCCCGGGCGCGCTTCCCGTGACGGCCGTGAGGACGGTGGCACCCTGGATGACGTCCGCCTGCCGCAGCATGCGATCACGCGACTCCGGACGGGTGTGACGCGCAGCGAGCGCCTGAAGTCCTTCGGCGAGTGAACCGTCGCGCAGAAGTGGCCTTCCAAGCGCACGAGCGGCCGCCTCGCGGGTGATGTCGTCATGAGTGGGTCCGAGTCCGCCTGTGACCACAACGAGCTCACAGGACGTCACAAGAGCTCGGATCGCCTTCTCCACCAGCGGCGCGTCATCGGGTACGGAAGCGGTCTCGCGCACGCGATAGCCTGCTTCGGTGAGGACCCGCGCGATGTCCGTCGTGTTCGTGTCTTGCCGAAGGCCGGTGGTGAGCTCGGTCCCGACGGTCACGATAGCGGCTGCGGGCGGATTCGGCACGCCTAGCTCTCCCGGGTTTGTCCTGCGTCCCACGGTCCCGTGAGGATGTCGCGTGCGTGGTAGAAGTAGTCCACCATGGAGGCGATCGTCATGACGAGCGCGGCTGCCATGACGACCCACGCGAGACCGTCGTAGTAGGCCATACCCGTTTCGCCCAGCACGCCCGCGAGGAGTTTGCTCTCCTTCAGCAGGAGGCCGACGATCGCCGTGATCTGCAGGACCGTCTTGACCTTGCCGAAGCTCGATGCCGCGATGACGCGTCCTTCGGCGATGGCGACCATGCGAAGCCCGCTCACGACGAGCTCGCGCGCGATGATCACGAGCGCTATCCAGGACGGGAGCCGCTCCAGGTCCACGAGTGCGACGAGTGCGGCCATCACGAGGAGCTTGTCGGCGAGCGGGTCGATGAACTTACCGAATGTCGTCACCTGGTTCCGGCTGCGGGCGACGTAGCCGTCGACCGCGTCACTTGCGGCCAGCGCGATGAAGATGAGCGCTGCGATCCAAGGCTGGGCGATGCGCCACCATTCGGGAATCGCGACGCTCTGCGGGAACTCGCCGAGCAGCACTACCAGGAACACGGGGATGAGCACGACACGCGCGAGCGTGATCCTGTTGGCCAGATTGAGGTTGCGGATCATACGGGTACACCCACAAGGTCGTAGCCTGCTGCAGCGATGATACGCACATCGGCGAGTGTCCCGACAGCTAGATCGCCTTGTATCGCCGTGATCCCGTCGACCTCTGGCGCCTGGGTCGCAGTCCTGCCGATTAGCTCGCCGTCCTCGTAGCCGTCGACCAGCACGCTCTGGACGGTGTCGACGAGCGCTGCGGCGCGCGCGAAGCCCGCATCGTCAGCGGTGTCGCGCAGGCGCTGCGCTCGCGCGAGGCGCACGTCCTCCGGCACCTGACCGGGCATCGAGGCGGCGGGGGTCCCCTCCTCGGGGCTGAAGGGGAAGACGCCGACGAAATCGAAGCCGACCTCTGCGAGGAACGCTTCGAGCTCCGCGGCGTGCTCTTCGGTCTCGCCCGGGAATCCGGCAATCACGGTCGTGCGGAGCGCGATGCCCGGAAGCGCCTTCCGGATGCGCGCGACGAGCCTGCGGTGCTGCACGGAGTCTCCGGAGCGGCCCATTGCGTCGAGGACCTCCGCGGAGGCGTGCTGCAGCGGGATGTCGAGGTAGTGGCACACACGCGCGCTGCGTCCTATCGCCTCGAGCAGCTCGTCGGTCACGCCGTCGGGCTGCAGGTACATGAGTCGGATGCGGAAGTCGCTCTCGAGCGCGTCGAGCGCGGTCACTAGCTCCGCGAGACTGCACGGCTCGGTCAGATCGTGGCCGTAGCTCGCGATGTCCTGGCCGACAAGCACGAGCTCCTTCGCGCCGCCACCGACGAGGAACGAGGCCTCAACGAGCAGGTCGGCAAGCGGCGTGGAGACGAACCGCCCGCGGATGGATGGGATCGCGCAGTACGTGCAGCCCCGGTCGCAGCCTTCGCTCACCTTGAGGTACGCCGTGGGGCCTGGAGTCGTGCGGACAGCAGCAGCGGGCGTAGGAATCGCCTGGCGGTCGAGCAGTCCCGCGAGGACTTCAGCGATACGACCCTCGTCGGCTACCGCAACGAATGCGTCGGGCTCTGGCATAGCCTCGCGCAGGTCGTCCCCGTAGCGCGAGACCATGCAGCCTGCGACGACCACCTTGCGTCCGGGGCGCGCCTCTCGCCACGCGCCGACGAGGGCCAAGGCCTCGGCGATGGACTCCTCGGTGGCTGCCTGGATGAACGCGCACGTGTTCAGCACGGCGACGTCGGCGTCTTCGGTCGACGGAACGATGCGGAAGCCGGCGGCGAGCGCCGCGGCCGCCATGCGGTCCGAGTCGACCTCGTTCTTCGGACAGCCGAGAGTGACGAACGCTATCGCCGGCGCGTCGGGCACTCTGCCTACCGGTAGTTCACGAACTGCAACGGAATCCCGTAGTCGTGCTCCTTCAAGAAGCCGATGACGGCCTGAAGCTCATCGCGGCTCGGGCTGAACACACGGACCTTGTCGCCTTCGATCTGCACCTTCGTCTTGAACTTCTCGTCACGGATGTCCTTGTTGATCTGCCGTGCGATGTCGGTCTCGATGCCGTTGACGACGGTACCGACGCTGCGCGACGAGCCGCCCGAGGCGGCCTCGATCTTGCCCCACGAGACCGCCTTGAGGTCGATCGAGCGGCGAACGAGCTTGGAGGCGAGCACGTCTTTGACCTGCCCGAGCACGAAGTCGCTCGGTGCGGCCAGCGTGATCGTGGCGGCATGCCGGTCGAATGAGATCGTCGAGCCGCTGTCCTTGAGGTCGTAGCGCTGCGCGATCTCCTTGACCGACTGCTGGACGGCATTGTCGACTTCCTGCATGTCGACCTGCGAGACGACATCGAAGCTCTGGTCCTTGGCCATACGTCCTCCTCAAGCCCGCGGGGCGGGCTACTGGGTTCCTGCGGTAAGCGACACCTGCGCGATGCCGTCGGTGGCTGGCGGGATCTCGACCGGCATTCCGTCGCGGGACACGGTCACTGCCGATGGCTTGCCGATCCGGACGACAGCCGCGTCGGCCACCGACCACGACTTCGCCTCGCCGCCGGGCAGCGTGCCCTCGTATGCGATGAGGTCGTCGATGCGAATCTGCAGCCACGAGGACTGCCCCTGCACCACCTCGACCGTCAGGACGAAGCCTCCTTCGGGCGCCGCGACGATTGAGCCGCCACCGGTCTCCCCCGTCGTGGCATCCGGCGTTGAGGTCGTCTCCGGAGCGATAGGCGGCGGGGTGTCGCGGCGTCCGAGAAGAGCCGCGATGCCCCAGGCCACCAGAGCGATCGCCACGATTGCGACGGCGGCGATCACCCACGCTTGCTTCGGGATGTCGTGGACGTCGAGCCGATGGGGCACGACCGTCTCCTCAGGGATGCGTCGCAGGGGTACGTGCTCGCGGCGGGGACCGATGTCGCGGCCGTATTCGGCGAGAAGCGGTGCGTAATCGACGCCGAGGAAGTCCGCGTAGTTCTGGATGTAGCCTCGCACGTAGACTTGCGCGGGCAGATCGTCCCAGCGCTCGTTCTCGAGCGCCAAGATCATGCGCTCCATGATCTTGGTGGCCGACACCACATCCGCAACCGTCTTCCCACGCTCGCGGCGGAGGGCTGTGAGAGTGGCGCCTACCGGCATTTGTGGCCTCCAGCTTCGGAAATATCGCGCGCGCTATGCATCGTCGCGCTCCTCGCGCTCGAAGATCTTCAGCGACTCGAGCTCCTCTATGTCGACGAGCACCTCCCGAGGACGGCTCCCGTCGGGCTGGCCGACGATACCCTTCATCTCCAGCATGTCCATGATCCGTCCGGCGCGCGCGTAGCCCACCTTGAGACGGCGCTGCAGCAGCGATGTGGAGCCCATTCCGCTCGTGACCACGATGTCCGCAGCCTCCCACAGCAGCGGGTCGTCATCGTCGGAGCTCTCGAGGGTACCGGTGGGGCCGGTCACCTTGAGGTGCAGAATCTCCTCGTGATAGTCCGGCTCGGCCTGCTCTCGGACGTGCTGCACGACGCGATTGATCTCGTCTTCGGAGACGTAGGCACCCTGGATCCGCTTGGGCTTGGGCCACGCTGGAGTGGAGAACAGCATGTCGCCGAGGCCGACGAGCTTCTCGGCGCCGGGCTGGTCGAGGATGACACGGCTGTCGATGCCTGAGGACACCGCGAACGCGATGCGGTTCGTGATGTTGGTCTTGATGAGACCCGTGATGATGTCGGTGGACGGCCGCTGCGTGGCGACGATCAGGTGAATGCCCGCCGCCCGCGCCAGCTGCGCGATGCGGCAGATGGAGTCCTCGACCTCCTTTGCGGCGACCATCATGAGGTCCGCGAGCTCGTCGATGATGATGACGAGGTACGGCATCTCCTCGCCGTCGGCGAGATCGCCGCTGCGCACGGACGTGTTGTACTGCGAGATGTTGCGGGCGCCAGCCTTCTGGAGGCGCTTCAGCCGCGCTTCCATCTCCCCCACCGCCCAGTGCAGTGCCGAGGCGGCTTCCTTCGCTTCGGTCACGACCGGCACGTAGAGGTGCGGCACGCCGTTGTACAGATTGAGCTCGATCCGCTTGGGGTCGATCAGGATGAGCCGGACCTCGGCGGGCGTGGAACGCATCATGATCGACACGATGAGCGCGTTGATACATACGCTCTTGCCGGTGCCGGTGGAGCCCGCAATGAGCAGGTGCGGCATAGAGGCGAGGTCGGCGGCGATGTTCTCACCGGCGACGTCCTTGCCGATCGCCAGCATGAGCGCTCGCGGATCGGCCACGAGACCGCTATGCAGCACGTCGCCCAGCGTCACGGTGGTGCGACCCGCGTTGGGCACTTCCACGCCCACGTATGCCTTCCCGGGAATCGGCGCGAGGATGCGGATGGTGGGCGCCGAAAGCGCGAGCGCGAGGTCGTCCGAGAGGGCGGTGACGCGGCTGACCTTGACGCCCTTGGCGATCTCCACCTCGAACATCGTCACGGTTGGACCCGGGATCCAGTTCACAACGCGCGCCATGATGTCGAACGTCGCGAAGGTCTGCTCGATCAGCCCTGCAGTGTGCCGCAGCTCCTTCTCCGAGGCCTTGTGCGCGGCCGCGGTCTCAGGGGTGCGCGAGAGCATCGACAGCGGCGGGAGTTCGAATCCCTCGAGCGCGCGTGGGGCGACGGACGTCTGAATGGGCAGCGTCGGTTTGGCGTGCTCGGGATCGACAGCGCGCGGCTTCTTGCCGGCGCCGGGCGTTTCGGACTCTCCTTCGAATCCCGCCGGCTGCTCGAACTCCTGCAGGGGAACCGTCCTGGCCGCTCTCCGGCGCGGGACATCCGCGGCCAGGTCCCCGTCCTCGGCGCGGGGCCGCGCGAGCGCGCCGCGGGCGCTGTCGACCACGCTCGTGATGGAGAGCCCGGCGATGACCAGGCCGACGAGCACGAGCGCGATCGCCACGACATACGCAATTGGATGGCCGAGCAGGGTGCGCAACAGCCACGCCAGCGCACCGCCGACGTAGCCGCCTGTGCCTGTGATGACCGACTGGTCCCATTGAGTCGCTACGTCATTGCCGATAGAGAGTGTGGCGAGTACAGCCACGAGCACGAGGCCGAGGCCAGCCCCCACTCTGACCTCGTCGACCCTGACGAAGGTGAGGAAGAACGTGATCGCCCAGACGAGCACGATGAGCGGTATCGCATACGCGCCGAGGCCGAATCCGAGACGCAGGATCGTCGCGACCGCCTTGGGCACCACACCTGCGGCTTCCGTGAGCACGCTGATGCCGAGCGCGATGGACAGCGCGCCCAGCACGATCCCGACGATCTCGTGGCGGCTGTCGTCGTCGAGCACTCGCTGCGGCGCGGGCGGAGCCGGTGTGCGTCGGGTAGTCTGAGGGCCGCGCGATCCGCGCCCGGTGGCTGTGGTCTTCTTCTGCGAGCGGCCGGCGGCCATCGAGTCTCCTTACGCACGCCTACGTGAGCGCGCCTACTGTCAGTATGGCCGTACCGAGGAGCGCCGTGTAGATGGCGAATGCCGCGAGTGAATGCTCGCGGACGTACGGCAGCAGCAGCGCGATCGCGGCGTAGCCAACAACCGTGGTAGTGACGAGCGCCGCGATCAGCGGTCCCGCCGCCGGAAGCGCCTGTCCGCCAGCGATCACATCGAGCAGCACCTTCTTCGCGGTGGCCGCAAAGACGATAGGCAGCGAAAGCAGGAAGGAGAACCGCGCTGCCTCCTCGCGCCGGAGTCCGAGGGCGACGCCGGAGGCGATAGTCGTGCCCGAGCGCGAGAGACCGGGTGCGACCGCGAATCCCTGGGCGAGCCCCACGAGCAGCGCGCTCTTCCAGGGGATGTCCTCAGCCGCTGTGATGGTGGAGCGCGTAGTGCGGGCGAGGAGCTCGGCTCCCCACAGGGCGCCGGCGGTCACGAGCATGAAGCCGGCCACCACCGTGACCTGCGTGGCCATCGCGAGCGTCTCGACGTTCTCTACCAGCGGCTCCAGCGCAAGCGCGACGATCACGCTCGGCACGGTGGCGGCGACGAGTACCCACGCGAGCCTGCGTTCGCGCGCGCGCGCCTCCCCGCCTGAGAAGAGCCCGCGCAGCAGGCGCCAGACGTCGGCACGGAAGTACGCGAGCGTTGCAAGCAGCGTGGCGCCATGCAGGACCACGTCGAACCCGAGGCCGAACCGCTGCCAGCCCAGCAGCGCGGGGATGAGGATGAGGTGGCCGTCGCTGGAGATAGGAAGGAACTCGGTGATGCCCTGCGTGACGCCGAGAACGATGGCTTGGAGGAGGCTCACCTACACCTCCATGACGACCGGGATGATCATCGGCCGGCGTCGGGCGGACTCCCACACGTACTGCGACACGGAGTCGCGGAGTGCCTTCTTGACGACTGCGGCGTCGGTGACGCCCTCGTCGGCCATCCGCTTGAGCACCCTGTCGATGCGCGCGCGCGCGCCGTCAAGCGCGTCGTCGGTCGACGCGCCGATCACCAGGCCACGGGTGACGAGTTCGGGTTCGCCCACCACAGCGCCGGTCTGACCGTCGATGGCGACGATGATCATGGCCATACCGTCGCTGGCGAGGACCTGCCGGTCACGAAGCACTACCTGGCCGAGGTCGCCCACGGCGAGGCCGTCGACGTACACGACGCCGGACGGCACGTGCTCCCCTACCCTCACTCCGGCCTCGTCGATCTCAAGGCAGCGGCCATTCTCGAGCACGAAGACTCTGTCGGCCGGTATCCCCACTGCCTGTGCGAGCTCGGAGTGTGCGTGCAGATGCCGCGCCTCGCCGTGGATCGGCATGAAGTGCGACGGCTGCGCGAGATTCAGCATGAGCTTGAGTTCTTCAGCGGCGGCGTGGCCGGAGACATGCACCCTGCCCACGCCGCGATGAACGACGTGCGCGCCCGCCTTGAACAGCCGGTTGATGACGCGGCTCACGGCCTTCTCGTTGCCGGGCACCGGGCTTGCCGAGATGACGACCGTGTCGCCGGCCTCGACTTGCACGGTCTTGTGGTCGCCGTTGGCGATGCGCGCAAGCGCCGAAAGCGGTTCGCCCTGACTGCCCGTGCAGAGCACCACCACGCGCTCGGCGGGGATGTCGCCCATCGAGTAGGCGTCGACCATGTCGGTGTCCGCGATGTGCAGGTAGCCGAGCTCGCGCGCGATCCGGGTGGTGTTGATCATCGAGCGACCGGTGACGACGACCTTGCGGCCGGACGCCACCGCCGCGTCGCAGACTTGCTGCACGCGGTGGATGTGCGAGGCGAACGACGCAACGATGATGCGCTGCTCGGCCTGCATGAAGATCGTGCGCAGCGTGGCGCCGACTTCGGTCTCCGAAGGCGTGTGGCCAGGGTTCTCGGCGCCGGTGGAGTCGCTCATGAGAAGCGTGACGCCGGCCTTGGCGGCCTTGGCGAACGCGCCGTAGTCGGTGAAGCGGCCGTCCACCGGCGTCTGGTCGAGCTTGAAGTCACCAGTATGGAGCACCGTGCCAACGGGCGTGCGCACGAAGACCGCTACGCCATCGGGGATGGAATGGTTCACCGCGAGGAAGTCCAGGCCGAACATCCCAAGGCTCACGTGACCGCCCGGCTTGACCTCGCGCAGCCGTGGCTTCTTGATGCGGTGCTCGTCGAGTTTGTCCTTGACGAGGCCGAGAGTGAGTCTGGTGCCGAGCACCGAAACGGGCTGGCCGAGGTCGCGCAGAAGGTAGGGCAGCGCGCCGGTGTGGTCCTCATGGCCGTGGGTGATGATGATCCCGCGCAGCTTGTCCTTGCGCTGGATGATGTAGCTGTAGTCCGGCAGTATGAGGTCGATCCCGGGGTGATCGTCGTCGGGAAACATGAGCCCCGCGTCGATGACGATCATGTCGTTCCCGTATTCGAGAACGGTCATGTTCTTGCCTATTTCGTCGAGCCCGCCGAGCGGGATGATGCGAAGGCGGTTCTTCTTCGATGTCATGGAATGCTGTGTCGTACTCCCTGTGTTGGAGCGGATATCGCGAGGCGCGATGCGTGCCGCGCCTTTCGGTCAGGCGAGGAGTCCTGAGTGCTGCATGATGCGCGACAGCTCGGCGGTCTGGGCGTCGGTGGCGGGAATGAGTGGCAGGCGGCAGTCCCCCACCGCGAAGCCCACGAGTTCGAGCGCCTTCTTCACCATGATGGGGTTTGCGGTCATGAACAGCGCCTTGAACAGAGGCATCAGCTCCAGGTGGATCTTGAGCGCCCGCGTGTGGTCCCCGAGTGCCTGCGCGGTGAGCATCTCTGAAAGCTGCGGGCCCGCTACGTGCGAGGCCACCGAGATCACGCCGGTGGCGCCGAGGCCCATCATCGGCAGAGTGTCTTCGTCATTGCCGGAGAGCACCTCGAAGCCCACCGGTGAGCCGTCGATGATCGAGGCGATCTGCGTGAGGTTGGAGGACGCCTCCTTCACGGCGACGATGTTCTCGAAGTCGGCGGCCAGGCGAAGCGCGGTGGCGGCCTCCAGATTGATGACGCTGCGACCCGGGATGTTGTACATGATCACCGGTACGTCCACCGCGTTTGCGATGGCCCCGAAGTGCCGGTACAGGCCTTCCTGCGGCGGCTTGTTGTAGTACGGCACGACTGCCATGACCGCGTCCACGCCGAGCTTCACGACCTGCTGCGCGAACTCGACCGAGTCGTCGGTGCAGTTGTCGCCGGCATTGGCGATGACCGGCGCTGCGCCGTTCACGGCCTCGAGGACGGCCTCGAAGAGCCGGAGCTTGTCGTCATAGAAGACGGTAGGCGACTCGCCGGTGGTGCCACACACCACGAGCGCCTCCGTTCCCTGGTCCAGCAGGCGCAAAGCAAGCTCCTGAGCGCGCGGCAGGTCGAGTTCGCCTTCGGGCGTGAAGGGAGTGACCATCGCTGTGAGCAGACGGCCGAATCTGGGTTCTGCCATGGTGGATCGCCCCTTGGGTCAAGGCGTACGAGAGGACGCCCGAGCGTGTGAATCTACGCGTGTATTGTGCCACACGGCGCACCTGACCGCCGAGTGTCTCGCGTGTCTGGCACTGGAGGGTTACCTTCGCCGTACCCAAATCGGCGCCGCCATCCTGAGGCGGCGCAGTCGGACACTCGTCCGCACGTACCGCGCTCCCCACTGGACAACGAGCACGAGGAAGACGCCAAGGAGGACACGCAGGGCAGTCCGCAGGAGGCAGCCTTCTCACCCACCAACGCTGTGGAGAATCGCCCTCGGTCATGAGCACCCCCAGCACTGTGCCTAACGGCGTTGCACTTCGGCGGCGGGCACGCCGCTCACGTCACTCAACCGCATCTCCGCCGTCCGCTGGAAGCGCTTGTTGGGCGGGAGGTCATCCGCACCTAGACTCCCCCGATACCCTCCCCGACGAACGTCAGAGTGAGGAATAGCGCCGCCGGAATCGTGATGGCTGCAGCCACGATGTTGAGGACCGAGCGCTCTTTCCACAGGAACAGGTCGAGCGCATTGAAGATCGCGGCGGCATCGACGAGAGCCACGCCGATGATTGGCATGAAGGCGGTGTCGGTGATCGGGTAGGACTCACGGAAGACCGTCGTGATCACCGGCAGGATGACCCAAGCCGCGATGCCCGCGACGCTGAGTCCGAACGCCCACCAGCCGACAGCGCGCTTTGGGACCACGCGGGTGGCCCTCGACGTGGAGCCTGGAGCTCCGGGTACCGCGGTTGGAGTCGACATCTCGAACACCCCCTATCCGAGCGGCCTCTTTCTAGGAATCGTTCCCCATGCGCATCTCTGCCGAACGTGGTTGCACTTGAGCGGCGGCGCGCCTGCCGCCGTCGCATCTCCATTCTCGCCTGCTTGCGCCGATCGCTCGAAGCGCTTGTTGGGCAGTGCTACTTCCGTCGACCAGCCAACCATACAACGATGGCTCCCACGAGCCCCACGAAGACGGATGGTACGGCGACGAACGCAACCATCAGGGCGAGGGCATTGCCCGCGGACTCGACCGACGGAGCAACCGGTTCGGGAAGGCGACCTCCCGTGACCGAGATGTCGATCGCGATGAGGATCCCAACCAAGATCACGACGAGGCCGAATGAGATGGCAGAAAGCGCGAGGAAGCGCTTGGGTGAGCGCCAATGGTGAAGAAAGGCCGTCACGAGGACGGTCCCCGCGATTGCCGCGAGGGCGGTGCCGAGGGGATTGTCGTCGATACCGACCAGGAACGCCCCAGCTTTTGCCACCGCCGCGAGTACCAGGAGAATCACAGTGACCCGCCGATACGGGGCCTCAAACGACTCGAACATGGGCAGCTCCCCGATTTGCGCGAGAGACACAACGGTTGGGCCACAGGGGTGGCCAAGTCCGTGTCTCTCAACCCTCCCCGCATCTGCCTAACGTGTTGCGCGTAACCCGCGCGCCTTTCACCGCCAAGTGTAGCGCGCGCTGCGGCGCGTCAGGTTCAGGCGCTGGTTCGGTCGGCAGGGGCATCGAGTCCTCGAGGCGTGGAGCCGTTCAGTTCTCGTCGGCGGTCGACGCCCAGAAGTCGACGAGCTCGGACCACCACGCTTCTTCGGGCCCCGCCGGCCAGTCGTTGTGCCCGACGCCCTCGAATGTCCAGAGCCGCTTCGGCTGCCCGAGCGAGTCGTACAGCCGACGGGTGTGCACGTTGGGGACGATCTCGTCCTCGCTCGCCATGACCACAGCCTTTGGGCCCTCGTACGAGGCCAGATTCGCCACGTTGTCGAACCTCGACTTCATGATGTACCGCGCGGGCAGCAGCGGGTACTTCGCCTGAGCGAGGTCCGGAAGCGAGTCCCACGGGGTGATCAGGGCGACACCGGCGACCTGCTGTGGCCGATCGCGAGCCATCGCGGAGGCGATGGCCGCGCCCAGAGACTCGCCCAGCACGTAGATCGGCGGCCCGAACTCCGCATAGGCCGCGTCTAGTGTCGACAGCGCGTCTGAGACGAAGGAATGCTCGCCGAACGGTCCGGGTCGAGCGCCGTAGCCCGGATACTCCGCCAGGAGCACGCGGTATCCACGGCGGTTGAGGGCAGCGGCGTAGTAACCGCGATCAAGGGCATGACCGCCGTTGCCGTGGAACACGATCACGGTCCCCACTGCACCCGTAGTTGGCTCGGCCAGATAGGCCGTGGGAATGACCGCGCCCCGCGGCCACGGCGCCAGACCCTGGAGCTTCGCAAGAGCGTCTGCGTCCTCGGGTGTGAGGGTGGTGGCCGGATACACGGTCTGGTCCTGAGAGAGGAACATGAACAGGACGATTCCCGCGTAGCAGAGGACGACGACGGCAATCAGCCACAGCCACTGTCTGTCCATCCTCGCCACCGCACTCCCAGAGCCCCGTTGTCTGATCGAACGATGTGGCGCGTGAGCGGCGGCGCGCCAAGCGCCGCCTGCTCTTGATTCTAGACCTCCACGGCGCGCCGTCCGCCTCGACGCGCTGGTTAGCCGTGCGGCGCGTTGCCTATGACCGGCAGCTTCACACCGCTTGCGCGAAGTGAAGGTACAGCTGGCCAAACGGCGGCTTGCTCCCGATTGGGTAGGTCGTGACCTGCAGCGCTGGATGCAGGTCGTCCGCGAGCAGCCTCGTGGCAGGAAGACCTGTCCTAATCGACTCGAGCAGGGGGCAGTCAGGATGCGGACTCCCTGTATGGTGCACGGCCGCATAGCACTCCATGGGGCAGGTCTCCGCGTCGTACTCCACGTTCCGGCAGAAGAACGTGTTGGCATCGATGATGCGGTGATTCGAATCGAGAATCATCACGAAGAAGGGCAGCGCATCGATGAGCTCGGTTGCGGAGAATGGTTCGTTCCGTTTGTCTTGCACGGTGATCTCCCCTCTCGCACTCGAACGGAGTCGCGCGAGTCCCCGAGTATATTCCCGCTGGCGCGACTGTGGTTCAACGCACCTAGCTTCCCAGCCACGGCCAACGTCGGGCGCATCAGCTGCGGCGCTCCTTGCGGTCGCTGACGGCAACTCTACGCTATGCGGAGCGCCGTCCGACTGGATACACTTGTTAGCAGGGCATCACTCAACGTCGGATCGTTGCCCACCTGCGAGGTTCATCGCCCTTCGGGTTGCGTCCGCGGACCACTCCCCGTCTGTGTCCACGAGCGGCCCTTCCGGACAGAGCACGGGGACCCCGAGGTCTCGCGTTCGTAGGGCGGCAAGATGCTCTGCTGCCCCTGACAGGTCCCCGACGACCACAACCGCGCCGTCGACGCGCGTGGTGTCAATACTGAGTGACTCGGGCATCTCAGCCGGCAGGAGCCCCAGCGTGCGCTTCTGCGCGTAGACCGTCTCGTAGCAGCGCGCGTAGACGGCACCGCACTTCTCGATGTGCCGCATGTAGTCGGTGAGCTGCGCGAGGACCGGACCGCTGAGTGCGGAGTTCGCGCCCACTTTGAGTTCGAGTACCGCGAACCTATAGCAGTTCTCATCGTTACGCCGGAGGGCGAGCAGATCCATTCGACTTCGCCACTTGCGGTCGGACACTTGCCTGTCAATCAGGAGGAACTCAGGTCGCGGCGGGTTGGCGGCCATGACCCCCTGTTCCGCCGTGATTTCAGGGCCGTACGCGCGATCGCGGATCGCAGCCGCCAGTTCCTCAAGGTGAGCGGGTGTCAGAATCGCCCGAACAAGCTCGGCGTCCGCGTAGACTCGCTGATAGCCCTGCACGACGAGTGCATGACCCAGGTCGTTCTCGACGAAATGGCGGAGGAGGTGGGTCTTCGGAAGAAACGCGGCACCGATGTCCACAGCGTAGGGAGTTGTGAAGACGCGCGCTCGGCTGGATGGTCTTCTGAAGATGACTGCTGCGGCGATGTTTCCCTGGTAGTAGACGGTGAGGTAGTCGCCCCGCAGCTCGACGGCAAAATCGCCGGCAGACTCACGTGCGTGTCGCATGAGGAAGGAGAGGTCCCGGGCGACTGGGGGAAAAAGTGCCGAATCGATCTGACGCCGAATGATTGGCTCCGCCATGCGGCCTCCGATTGTGCGGATGCTCCTGCTAACGTCCAGTGCTTCAGCTGCGAACGAGCGGCCTCGTCTCAACCTAGCGCATG
>SBEH01000032.1 GCA_009668945.1 Actinomycetota bacterium | reverse complement strand
TGCTAATTCAAGTTCGAAATGCGACACCTTAAGGCGGGAGAGACAAAGGTTGAGGTGAAGTGAAGGGGGTACCTTTGTGGTGTTCGAAGCCGCAAGGAGCCCCCATGAAATTCACCCACCTCAACGAGGAACAACGTTACCAGATTGAAGCCCGGCTGGCCTCGGGAAAGACCGCTGCGCAGATTGCCGTCGCCCTGGGCGTCCATCGTTCCACGATCTACCGCGAGTTGGCCCGTGGCTACGTCCGGGGCCGTTATGAAGCCGCCACCGCCCAAGTTCGCGCCCATCGGCGCCGGGCCAAGAGCGCGGCCAACCATCCGACCAAGGCGGGTAGCGTTTGGACCACCGTCCGTGCCTGCCTGCGTCAGGAGTGGTCACCGCAACAGATCAGCGGACGTCTGCGTCTGACCGAGACCGGGCCGGGAGCGGTCGCGGTCAGTCACCAGGCGATCTACGATTGGCTGCGCCGGGAAAAGGTCGGTTTGCGCTCCCGTCTGCGTCACCATTGTCCTCAGGATCCCTGGCGTGTCAGTTCGGGCGGCCTCCCGGCAGGCCGCCCGAGCATCCGCAAACGGCCCCCGGAGGTCAAGGCGCGGGAGCAAGCGGGTCACTGGGAGGGAGACACGATACGGGGACGCTCGGCCCACCACTGCCTGGTGACCTTGGTCGAACGCAAGAGCCTCTATACCCGTCTCTCCCGTCCCTTGCGCAAACAGGCGACGACGGTGGCCAAGGCGGTACGCCACGCCCTAGGCTCGTTGCCGGCCTTGTCGCTGACCTTGGATAACGGCAGTGAGTTTGCCGCTTACACCGCCATGGGCCTACCGGTGTTCTTTGCCGATCCGGGGCGGCCGCGACAACGGGCACGGAACGAAAACACCAACGGCTTGATCCGTCAGTACATCCCCAAGAACGCCCGTCTAGCGATGATCTCGGCACAACGTATCCGACGCATCGAGCAGCGCCTCAATAACCGGCCGCGAAAAACTCTCGGCTACAGAACTCCCCGTGAGGTACTCTTCAATCTGCCGCCTACCCCTGTCGCGGTTCGAGGTTGAATTCGCA
>SBEH01000004.1 GCA_009668945.1 Actinomycetota bacterium | reverse complement strand
CTCGTGCGTTGCTCTTCTAGCCGGCGCAGTCTATCCCCCCGCCGAGTCGCCATTACGCTGAAGCCGGAACCCTGCGCGTGCGAGCGTGACCGGGATCCGAGTCACGGCATCGCGGTCGTTGTCCTTCTGCACGTCCGGCAGATCGTCGTAGGACACGAGCCACGGCGTGCGCTTCGTCCGGGCGTCACGCTCGGCAAGCGAGGCATCCAGGCGCCACCCGGCAGCTGTGCGCTCGGCACACCAGCGCTCGTGCTCCAGCCGAGACAGGGCCTCCACCTCGCCGCGGCGGAACTCGAACGGCCGGGCGTCCCAGTCAGCGAGCGGCACCACGGTGGATGCGAGTCGGGGCACCATGGCGTCAAAGACCGCACGCATCTGCTCACGATTCGATTGCTTGAACGACTCCGGCAGCGAACTCCAGTGCTGCATCGGGCCACGGGAATCCAGCTCCGCTCCGTGCCTCAACTGCGTGCGCAGCCAGTCCTCGTGGGCGAGACGCGCCATCTCCTCGCGAGTCCCTCCGAGTACGGTCCCGGAATCGCGTAGCGCACTGCTGACGTCGACGATATCCAGCCTTGCGGCAAGCCCGGAATCCGCAGACGCGACAAGCTCGAGAACACCAGGTCTGGTGTCGGTCACCGCGACGATGCGAATCGTGTCGGGAGCGCGGCGGGCCAGAGCGAGTGCGAGTTGGACGTTGGCGGTGTCCCGGCCGGTTGCGACGACTGCAGCGGCCAGACTCTCCGCACCCTCCAGAGCGCAGGCCGCAACGTGCTCGGCAACGTCCCACGAGTCGACATCGGAGCCTACGAGCTCGCACAGGGCATCGATGCCGTCGTAGCGAAGCGGAAGCACCCGGGAGACGAACGATCCGCCATCGGGGCCGACGACGTGCAACCGCAAGACGCCGGCACCACCGCGTCGCACGGCGATCGCCTGCCAGACCTTCGCCGCCCGCACGATCACCGATTCCGAGGCCACTCCCGTTCCGAATACGGCGATGTCGACATCGCCCTTCAGCGACTCCAGGTCTATTGCGAGGAACACGTTGCTGGAGGCGCTGGATAGGACAGAGAACGGCACCACCGCATTGTCCCTGGCCGAGTCGATTGAAGCCCATGTCGACGGACTCTCGTTGCGAATGAAGCATGCCGGGGTCCCGGCGGGAACGAGACGGGCGACCTCGCGCGCCACCACTGCGTTCGCGTCGTCGCTGTCCATCATGCAGATTACGCGGGTGGCGCGATCCGCACGAGCAGCATCGAGCGCCTCGGCACCGGTCGGGTCCCCGATCAACACACACGCGCCCTGCGCGCGGAGAAGCAATGCATCGGGGTTCGCTCTGTCGGGCTCGATGATCGTTAGCTTGCTACCACTACGAAGGAGGGCCTCGCTCAGGATCCGACCGTAGTGACCGATCCCGCACAGTATCGTGTGACCGCGGCGACGCCGCGCCCAGGCGCCATCGATTGCGTTGGCGAACGCGAGCATGGCTGCCTTGACCGCAACCCACGCGACGAGAAGCAGGTCGAGCCACGTGGACAGGTTGCCCTGCCACCCGTACTCGTCCCACTCGACACCCCCAGCGAGACTCGCGAGCGAGTGGTAGATCGCCGAGGGAAGGCTCACCCGCGCCCGCACTCCCGGGTTGAAGGCATATCCGCCGAACGTGAGCGCTACGACGGTGACGGCCAGCACGGCAACCAGCCGCGCTTCATGATCCCGAAGCCAGCGGACTATACGCAGACGACGGGTGTCCCGCCCTGCCGATGGTTCAGCCACGCGCCTCCCCTCAGGACGCGAACGCGGTCGCACTCCCCAGAACCGCGCGCACCGAACTCGTACATCGTACAGGGTTCGGGCAGCGGCGTCCCACCGGACACGGAGACACCGGGCGCGAGCATCGCATCGAGGAGCGCCGGGGCGAGCTTCCGGCCCTGCTGGCATGGCTACTTGGCCTCGCCGCAACTCTCCAGGATGCTGAAGTCGCGCTCGATCACGCGCAGCGGAGCAGGGCGAGTACCATGAGGAGGAGCAGCGTGCGGGCAACCGAGCGGGCCCTGTGCATGGCGATCCTCGTGTCTCAAGCGTCCTGCTCCATCGCGTTCTCGGCGTCCGGCATGGCCTTGGGCTCCGGCTGCCCGGGCTGCTTCGGGCCAATGCGGAACGGCCGCATCATCTCGTTGTCTTCGTGCTCGACGATGTGACAGTGCCACACGAACTGCCCTGCCCTGCCGAAGCGCGCCCGGATCCGCGTGACCTGCCCCGGATACGCGATGACCGTGTCCTTGAAGCCGGTCTCGTGCGGCAGCGGACCTACGGGATCTCCAACCGGATCGAGAGGCGTGATGAGCTCTTCCTCTTGCATGGCCAGCGGTTGGCGGTTCACCAGCTCGAACACAGTCTCGTGCACGTGCATCGGGTGCGCGTCGCCGGTGGTGTTGTAGATCTCCCAGAGCTCCACCGCGCCAACCTCGGGATTCTCGGTGACCTCACTTCCCCACTCGCGCGGTTCGGCCTCGCCGTCCTCGTTCACGATGCCGAGGACCGCCTCGGCTGGCCCCTCGACTTCCTCGCCCTCCGCGTCGCGGCCCATGCCCATCACCTCGACGAGCGCGAGCTTCCGGGTGACCGTCTCAGCGGGAAGCGCCGTGATCGGCGGCAGCGCGAGGAACTCCGGCGGTGTGCTGTCGTCGGCGCCAGTTGCGGCTACGACGCGGAACTGCATTACCTGGCCGGTCGTCTCGGAGTTCGCCGGCTCGAAGTCCGCGCCCGGCTCGCCGCCGCGATAGGGCTCGTCAGGACCTACGTTCTTCAGCACGTACTCGCCTTCGGGCACGTCGGTGAAGTCGACGATCATGTCGGCGCGCTCGGCCAGACCCATCACCAGCCGCCCGGCACCGGTGGCCGACGAGATGCTAACGGGCCCGGAAAGGAAGCCGCCCTCATTCCCGATCTGCCACACGCGCGCGCCGTCGATCGCACCGAAGTCGAGGACGAGGAAGCGGCTCTGGCAGCCGTTGAGGAAGCGGAAGCGGTAGCGCCGACGTTCCACCTCGAGGTACGGCCACGTGGCGCCGTTGACCATGATCGTATTGCCGAAGAACTCCGGGTTCCAGATGGGCGAGAAGCCGCCGGGCTCGGGGATGAACGGACCGGCGATCTCATCGAAGAATGCGCGGTCGCCGGGGTAGAAGAGCGAGCCGTCCTCGTTGAAAGCGCGGTCCTGGATGGCGATCGGAACCTCGTAGTAGCGGATACCGGCCGAATCCCCCTCGGCGGGTGCGGGCCCGGGGAGCACCGCGGCGGCGCCCGTGCGACTGTCCTTCACGCTCACATCGCCATCGTCGCCACCGCGAAGAATGAAGAAGCCGGCCGGGCCGGCGTAGACGTTCAGGCGCGTCATGCCTAGTGCGTGGTCGTGGTACCAGAGCGTGGAGGCGCGGTTCTCGTTCGGGTACTGGAAGATCGCGAAACCGTCGCCCCACTCCACGCCGAGTTCTGCCTTCGCCTTCGCCGCGAAGAAGTCGTACCAGCTGCCGTTGCGCGCGTAGCCCACGACCGGTCCGTCGCAGAGGTACCAGGCCTCGGCATACCCGTCGCTCTCGTCGCCCACGCCCACGGCGCCGTGCACATGCGTGACGATCGGCACCGGGCCGGTGTAGGCCCCCGGCGTTTCGGTGAAGATCGGCCGTGTGTCGCGACCGGCCTCTTTGCCCTGCGGGTTGGCCCAGTGAAGCGTGGGGTCCACCGGGAGCAGGTGCGGAAGATGCGCGCCGTTCTCGTCGCAGAGGTCGTTGATCCACTTCACGCGGGTGGGTACGCCGTGCCTTGCCTCGATCGTGAGCGACGGCGCATTGTGGATCATCGGCGCGTTGGCGGCCGCGGCGGCGACCGGGCCGTAGCCCCATACGGTGGTCTTGGGCAGCGTATCCGGCAGGATCTGCTGCTCGAACTGACGCATCGAGATCTCGTAGCAGTCGATGCCGTCCGGGCCTTCCGCGCGCGGCATCGCGGGCGGAACGAGAAGCGGAGTGGCGTACTTTGGAATCGACTCTGGCCGCAGCGGCGTCAACGCCCCTTCGCCCCGGGGGCTTCCGGGATCGAACGGCCTGCGAGCGCAGCCGGCAAGTCCGCCGACGTAGACCCAGGCGCCGGTGGCTGCACACCACTTCACGAAGTCGCGCCTGGTCAGCATCATGGTCCTCCTCGCGTCGCACCCCGCCGGGAGCGCTCTGGGGAGTGTATTCGCCTCACGGCCGGGGGACAAACCGCCGATGGACTACTGCGCCTCGAGCCCGCTCGGATCGAAGATCCCGCCGTCTGCGTACATCCGCGCAACAGCAAGGTCGTCCGCGTCGTCGATCGTCCACACAAGGACGGGACGGCCGCGCCACCTCTGCGCCGTGACGTCTATCGATGGAAGCTCGGTGAGCTCGTAGGCGATGAAGTCGGGCTTGGACGTCCAGTTCATGAGCATGCCTTTGAGCAGCAACTTCTTGTACCAGGCGAGGTCCTCGCCCTCGAAGCCGCCTGAGAGTTGGCCGCGCTGGATGTCGGGCGCCGCCTCGGCCACCCGCGCGAGCGAATATGGATTGAACGACATCACGCAGGCATCGCCGTCGTAGTCGGCAAGCTGTTTCGCCACATCGTCTTCGAGCGCGCCGACCTCGTCCTCGTTCTTGATCTCCACGAAGACCGGGACGCGCCCGTCCACGAGCGCTAGCACCTCTTCGAGCGTCGGAATCGGCTCCTTCCCGCCGAGAAGGCGCAGCGCCTTCAGCTCCTCCAGGGTGAGGTCCTCCACGAGTGAGTCCTCGCCGGTCATGCGCGCGAGCCCGCTGTCATGGAAGACGATGGTGACGCCTTCGGCCGAGGAATGTACGTCAAGCTCGATGGCGTATCCCTTCGCGGCCGCCGCGTCGAAGGCCGCAAGCGAGTTCTCCGGCCGTTCCGGCCCCTCGGTCCAGAAGCCGCGGTGCGCTACCGGTCGCGCGATGAGCCATTCGGCGGGCTCGCGACCTGCGGGACCGTACGACATGAACGCCCACGCGGCGGCGGCTATGATGGCGAGCAGGCCGAGCGCGGCTAGGATCTTCGTCATGCGGCTATTCTAGAGCCTTCCTGATCTCGCCGTACTCGGCGGGAGTGATCTCGCCACGAATTCGCGTGTGGAGGTGCTGTGGAGATGCGAGGGGGTCGACGCCTAACGGCCGTCGTTCATGCCCCAGGTGATGCCCAGCGCATGCACGCGGTCGACGAGGTCATCGGCGCTGATCCCGTCAGCAGTTGCGAGCTTCTCGGAAATGATGCCGAGTGCTTCGGCGAAGGGCGCCGCGCCCTCCTCCGAGACCGTGTGGAACACGAGGCGGCCGACCCCGGCCATGCCCGCGGCGAGCACCTGCAGGGTCGACATCAGCACGCGGTCGCCGCCGAACACGCCGCAACCCCAGTAGCCGGTGTGGATCACAACGGGTGCGTCTTCGCACACGCGTGCGGATTCGGCCGCGGCCGCCGCGAAGCCGGTGTAGGCCGTCACCAAGATGCGCTCGATCTGCTCGCGAGTGTAGGCGCCCACGCCGTATGACGGGGCCGCAAGCGCGATCAGGTTCGAGACCGTCGGCGGGTCGATACGGCTCGTGGCCGTTCGGATGACGTCCACCGAGGCCGCCGAGAACTCATTGCCGTACAGTCCTCTCGGACGCCCAGCGGCCTCGTTGCGGTCGGTCGCCACGTGCACCCTGCGCTCCACGCCGGTCACGAGCACCGGAGTCGGGCCGGTCTCGTCCTCGGTGACGGCGCGGTGCGGGCCGACATGCAGCGCCTCGACGAGCGACCCGAGAGCCGGGTGTTCGGCCGACTGCATCTCATCCTGCGCGAAGAGACCCGAGCCGTAGGCGTAGAAGAGGAGCGGATCGGCGAAGTTCACGTGCCACTCAAGCGCCTTCGGATCCACCGGTGCGTAGGTGTAGATGGATGGCGCGCTCTCGGCGATGCCGACCGCTGCGCCGGCATCGACGTGCTCCGGTAGCGTCATTGCCGCCCAGCGCGTATAGCCGATCGTGCCGGAGTGCGGCGCACTCCCCTCACCACAGCCGATGGTGAACACGACGAGCTTGTTGGTGTGACGGAGGACCGGCGGATGCTCTGCCACCAGTGCGGCAGCGTCGAAAGTGAGTCGCTCGAGCGGTTCGGGAGCCGGCATGCAGTCCTCCTTGAGTGGGCCTCTCCCGCAGTCTACAACCTCGCATGCGTTCGCGGGAGGGACCCGGAGGGCTACTCGGCCCAGAACCCTCGGCCGGACTCGCGCGCCTCGCGTTCACACGCGCGCAGCACGTCCGTGTACTTCACGTTGGGCGGGTAGGTATATGCGTTGGCGTATCCGTCGAGCACCAGAAGCGCGTTGAGCATCTTCTCCCGTACCTCGGCCCCATCACCGGTCACCGGCTCCTCGAGCCACACGTACGCGAGCAACCTTCCGTACCTGTCGCGCAGTTCTGCGTCGGTCTCAAGCCACACCGTCGCACCGACAGGGATCGCTCCGGCCGTGTACGCAGCGGCTTCCTCGCCGAATGGCTCCGCGTTCTCGCCGATTTCCGGTGTGTCGATGCCGATGAAGCGCACGCTCTCCTCAGCGCCTCCGTCGAGGACGAAGCGTGCGGTATCTCCGTCGGTCTGGCGCACCACTACCGCGCGCGTGGTGGCGGGCGCGTCGGCCGACGGCTCGGGCGCCGGCGTGCAACCGTACACGAGAGCCGCGGTGAGGGCGAGCGCTATGGCGGCACGTCTGCGCATGCAGCGATTGTACGGGAGCGCTACGGTGCGGGCGGGTATGATGTCGGGTGGATGCCGGCAGTCGAGGGAGTGCGATCATGAAGTGGGTCGGCAGGATCATCGGACTCGTCGTTTGACTCGTGGTCGTATACGCCGGGAGCGTGTACCTCTTCCACTGGACCGAGAAGACCGCCTACATCATCTGCGCGACAGTCACGGGACTCACGCTGCTCGGCTGGTTCGTGCCGAAGAAGCCGCCGAAGCCGAGAGCCGCCGCCTAGCTCGCCGGGCGGCGCTTCAGCCGACGAAGCGCTTCTCCACGTACGGAGACGTGAACAGCCGCAGCGTGGCCGAGTAGCCGGGCACGAACGAAATCGCATCACCCGGCCGCGGCGCTTCTGGCAGGTCCTCCACGTCCAGCACGAGATGGTCACTCGACGCACCGAGCACGCGCACCCGCGGATCGAGCGGTGCGATGTCGGTCGGCACGACGTCCTGGTGCCCGATGGCGCAGATGGCGCGCATCCGCTCGCCGAGGTCCTCGAACGCCGGCGTGCCGCCGAAGGCGTCCTGCGCGATCGTCCCGCGCGGCATGCTCGGCTTCCGGAGGCATTCGATCACCGGGGCGCTCGCGACGATGGCGTCGGTGTGCAGGCCGAGGATCGGCTTGCGCGTCACCGTGGAGACACCGAGCAGGATGCTCTCGCCGATCCGCAGGCCGTCCACGCGCGCCGGCAGCGCGCCTTCGATGAGCGCATCGAGCGAGCTCGACATGCCGCCGCTCAGGTGCAGCCGTCGGCCCAGCCGGGATTCCGCAGACTGCGCAAGCGCCGCGAGCTCGCCGAGGTTCTGCGCGTCGGGCACGACGGCGCCATAGCACGTAAGGCTCGTGCCGATGCCGTAGACTTCGATGTTCGGCAGTGCATCGGCAGCCTCCACGAACGCGGGCAGATCCGCGGGCATGACACCCTCACGCAGGTCACCGAGGTCCACCATCGCGACGATGCGGTGCGTCTTGCCGAGCCGCGCGGCGGCGGTGGCGAGCGCTCCCACCGTCTCGAGTTCACTTTCAAGCGAGACGTCAGCCAGGCGGACCGTCTCATCGGCGAGCAACGGCGAGGGTGCGCGGAGCAACCAGAACTCGGCCGGTACGCCAGCCTCGCGCATGCGCTCGATGTTCTCGAGCCTGGAGTCGGCGATCCCGGCCGCTCCACCGGCTAGCATGGCGCGTGCAACCTCGGGCGAACCGCATGTCACCTTTGTGACGCCGATGACACCGCGTCCGTCCAGCGCGTCGACGATGGTGCGCGTGTTCTCCTCGACCTTGCCGAGGTCGGTGGTGACGGTGGCCCTGGCGAGCATGGCGGCTCCAGTATCGGGCGAGTGGTGCGTACGCTGCCTATGGTACGCCACGCAGGAATCGGCGATGCGGCCGCGGTCCCGCCGAATGTGAAAGGCGCGCACCCGGTGAACCGGATGCGCGCCCTTCGGCTACGGGACCCTGGGGGTGGTCCCGCGTGCCTACGTGGTACCGTGCTCGGGGGGGCCTGGCTCCGCGAACGGGAAGTTCACGACCTGGCCAGTGGACTGTGCGATCGACTCGTCCTTGTGGATGTCGATGTGGTTCGTTTCCTGCACCATCTTCGCGCCGACGATGAAGCAGATCGCCGCGATGCCCATCGGGTACCACAGACCGGCGAAGCCGTTGCCCGTCTTCTCGAGGAGCGAGAGGCCGATGATCGGAACGAGGCCGCCGAACACACCGTTGCCGATGTGGTACGGCAGAGACATCGAGGTGTACCGGATCTTGGTCGGGAAGAGCTCGACCAGGAATGCGGCGATCGGGCCGTAGACCATCGTCACGTAGAACACCTGCACGAATATGCACGCTGCGAGAATCCAGGGGTTGTATCCGGAGTAGCCGAACCAACCGATGACCTGGCTCTTCACCGCGAGCTTCTCGATGACAGCCGGGTCTGTGGGGAACGCGGGCGCATAGCGTGCCATCAGGTTGTAGATCGGGTAGTACGTGGTCACAGCCAGCGCCATGCCGGTGAGCATGATCTTCTTGCGGCCGACCGTGTCGGAGAGCTTGCCCATGACCACGAAGAACGGCGTGGCGAGCAGCAGCGCGCCCGCAACGATGTAGTTCGACTCCACCAGGCTCACGTTGAACACCTTCTGCAGGTAGAACAGCGCGTAGAACTGCCCGGTGTACCACACCACGCCCTGGCCCATCGTGGCGCCGAAGAGTGCGAGCAGAACCCACTTGAGGTTGTACTTGTTGCCGAAGCTCTCGAGGATCGGGTTCTTCGACGTGCCGCCCGACTTCTTCAGCTTGGCGAACAGCGGGGACTCACGCATCTTGTAGCGGATGTACAGCGAGACCATGACGAGCAAGATCGAGAGCAGGAACGGGATACGCCAGCCCCAAGCATCGAACGTCTCCTCGCCGAGGAACGTCCGCGATGCAAGGATGACGCCGAGTGACATGAACAGGCCGGCCGTCGCGGTGATCTGGATGAAGCTCGTGTAGAAACCGCGCTTGCCGTGCGGAGCGTGCTCCGCCACGTACGTCGCCGCGCCACCGTACTCGCCGCCGAGTGCAAGGCCCTGCAGGATACGCAGGAAGATCAAGATGACACCGGCGATCGGACCGATCTTGTCGATGGTCGGCAACAGGCCGACTGCGAACGTGCACACGCCCATGAGCGTCATCGTCACGAGGAACGTGTACTTCCGGCCGATGATGTCACCCACGCGGCCGAACACGACTGCGCCGAACGGCCGGACGATGAAGCCGACTGCGAACGCGGCCAGCCAGGCGATCATGTCACCGATCGGCGTGCCGGTCTGGTAGAACTTGCTCGCGATGACTGCCGCGAGGCTCCCGAAGATGTAGAAGTCGTACCACTCGATCATCGTCCCCATCGACGAGGCGGTGATGATCCTGACCATTTCCTTCTTCGGGAGTTCGAACTCCTTGTCGTGGACGGCCACTGCGTCAACCATGATTCCCTCCTTCATTACTCGTCGGGGGAGTCGCTTCCGAGGGCCCTCGGACGCGTTGCTCCCGTCATGCGCATAGTGTCGGCCCACGAATCCGATAGCGGGAGAGGGCACGCCGGAGGCGGTAGAAGGCGCTCGGAGAGCGGAAGACGGCCGCGCGCGAGCGGCGCGTTGGCGGCGGCGAACGGCACGGGCGCCAGCACGCGCTCCGCCGAAGCTAGACGCACGCGCTCGCGCGCATCAGCGCGACGCACGCGCTCGCCGGGAAGTGCGTGGAAAGCGCCCCGCACGCCGCGAAGACGTACAGTGCGTCGAGCGCTACACGCGCGTCGGCCGGCGGCAGCAGCGCCTCGCCGCCCGCCGCGCCTGCCCGCACGCTCTCCAGCGTCGCGAGGCCGCCGGGCAGGCGCGTGAGCGCGCCGCCCGTGCCGATCACGAGGCGACACGCCGTAAGGTCTCGCCCACGCGCGACCGTCTGGCGACCGCGAGGCGTGTACAGGTGGGCGAGCCTTCCGGCGTGTCGCTCCACCGCCGTCCGGGCGGCGGCGCGCGCCAGCGCCGCGGCTGCTGCGCGCTCCTCGTCGGTAGCCGGAACGGCCGGTGGCAGCAGCCGCGGGCGCTCGGCGGGCGGCAGGAGAGCGGCGGTGTGGCTCGCGCTCACGTACGTCCCCAGGTCGCCCTCCACCGTGCGCTTGGCGTGCGGCTGCGGGTCGGTGGCGATCGCGGCGTACTCCGGAGAGCCGTCGGTCACGGAGTGCACGTCGGTGGTCGCGCCGCCGACGTCGATCACCACGAGGTCGCCGATCTCTTCGGCAAGCAGTTCGGTTGCCATGAGCACGGCGCCAGGCGTGGGCAGGATCCCGCCGCTCACGAACTCGGCGATGTGCTCCATCCCGGGCGCACGCGTGATGTGCTCCTCGAACGCGTCGTGGATCGCATGGCGCGCAGGTACGATGTCGAGCTCGTCGACGACCGGGTAGACGTTGCTCGTGACAGTCACACGGAATCCGGCGGCCTCGAGCACCGCTTGCGATTCTTCAGCGGCCGCGGAGTTGCCCGCGTACACGACAGTCGGACGCGAGCTGAGGCCGCACAGCTGCCGTGCGTTGTGGAGCACGACCTCGCTGTCGCCGCCCTCGACACCGCCTGCGAGCAGGACGAGCCCGGGGCGCGCACGATCGATCGCCTCGAGGTCTCTCTCACGCAGCCGTCCGGCGGTCTGATACTCGACGACGCCACCTGCGCCGAGCGCCGCTTCGCGCGCCGCCATCGCTGTCATCTTCTGCGTGAGGCCGTGCACCGTCATGCGCAGGCCGCCTGCCGCCGAAGACGTCGCGAGGGTTATGGCAGGCTCCAGCAGTCCGACCTGCTCCTCGAGCATCGCGCGCGCGGCCGCCAGCCCGATCCCCACGTCGCCCGCGGCCACGCTCGTCGGCGCGAACCCCTGGCCGACGAGTCGCGGACCGCCTTCGGCACCGTCGGACAGCCCGTCGAAAGCGCACACCAGGGTGGTGGTGGAGCCAATCTCGGCGACGAGTGCGTCTATGCGGCGGGAGTCAGGCATGGGGACATTCTCGCCCTACAGCCCGCGCTCGCACATCTTGCGCACGATGAAGCTCGCGACCGCCGCGCCCTTGGTGCGTCTGCCGAAGCCCGCGTCCATTCCGCTCTCGCGTGCGATCTCGTCGTTCACCTGCGTACCGCCGGCGATGAGCAGCAACTTGTCGCGCACGCCCTTCTCCTCGGCCAGAGCGCTCAGCTTCTCCATCATCTCCCGGTGCACGTCGGCGTGCGTGATGATCGTCGAGATGAGCACGGCGCTCGCGGCATGCTCGATGGCAGCGTCCAGCACCTTCTCGATGGGCACGCTCGTGCCGAGATAGGTGACCCGGAAACCCCACTTCTCCAGGCCGCCGTGCTTGATATCGATGATCTCGCGCATGCCCACCGAGTGTTCGTCTTCACCGACGGTAGCGGCCACCACGCGTACGTTGCGCGCGTGGACGAACTCGCGCATTTCGTCGTCACCTAGCAGGTCCGCCGGTTCGAGGAGGGTAAGTGACGCCGGATCGACAGCAACGTCAAGCCGGCCCTTGAGCTCGATCAGCGTGCCTTCGGCCGGGTGCATCACGCGCTTGTGGATGACCTCGCAGTCCTCGAGGTTCATCGCACGGCCGAGTTCGAGCGCAGCCGCTTCAGCGACCGGCTCGGCGGCGGGCAGGAACATCGTGACCGCCACGATCCCATCACCCGCCCACTCGACCTCGGGTGTGATGAGGCCGGCTCGACGTGCTTCCGCGGTCTGCGCAAGCCTCGTCTTCGCGTTGTCTTCTGGGTCGAGTTCGTCGATGAACGGCACCTTCGTGTCGTCGCACAGCGTGCAGCCGCCGATGAGGTCGCACGGGGCCGCCTCGCCGAAGGAGCGCCCGCGGTACCCTGCAGGCAGATGGTTCTCGCCGAAGTGATGGCAGACCGGTGCGAGATAGTCCGCCGCGCGCGGTACGATCGAGCCGACCGCCACACCGCCTGCGCTATCGCGCGCGATGCCGTCGTCGTTGGTCTCCGGATACTCGCCAGAGTCCACGAAGTAGGCCTTCTCCACACCGGCGAAGTACCCGCCGTCGGAGAGCATCGCTTCGAGGAAGAGCACCGCGCGCTCCTTGATCTCCCGAACGCGCGCCTTGAGTTCCGGGTTCTCGCGATCCACCCGCACCATCTCGCGCAGCCCGTCCATCCCGATGAGCGACTGCTTTGCGGTGTCCACCGCTGCCACGTTGTTGTAGTGCCACGGGACGTTCCGGCCCTCGTCCGGAGTGATCGTGGACTGGATGTCCGCACTCGTCAGACGCGAGATGAGCAGGTTCATGACGTGCGATACGGTGGCGTCGCGCCCGTCGGACTCCATGTACCGCGTGTTCTGCTGGGCTCGCATCTTGTACCTGCCGAAGAGGTCTCGCAGCGCTATCGCGAATGGCAGGTCCATGCGCATGCAAGGCGCGGGAGCAGCATCCGGCGGCACCGTTGAGAGCGCGATGCGATCGGCCGGCATGCCGACGGCCTCGGAGTATGCACAGTTGATGGCGTGCTGCACTAGCAGTTCGGGCATGACCTTCCACGCCTTGACCGCCGTGGCGTTCGCGTTGTGCGCGCCGTCGATCTGCAGAATGCCCGCCGCCGCCATGATGTGCTTGGCCACAGCGGCATCCACGAAACTCCGGTACATGTTGATGTTGCGGTAGAGGACGTTGTACTGCGGGTCCTGGTGCGCGCCGTTCACGCCCTCCTCGGCGAACATCACGGCGATCTCGGGTCCGGCGACACCGCTCACGTAGCTGTGGAAGTTGATGGGCCGGCCGACCTCGTCCTCGATGAGATCGAGCGCGCGGCGGGAGAGGCGCACCTGCTTCCGGGTGACCGCGATGCCTCCTACGCCTTCAGGAGTGCCCTCGAGCAGTCCGTCCATGTGGCTCTGTCCTGCGGTGCGGATGACCATGATGTGATCGGCACCGTGCCAGGCGGCCATCCGCATCCGGCGGATGTCGTCTTCGGGGCGTCCCGAGGCGATCTCGGTGGTGATCACGCACTCGGGCTGCGGATCGATGCTCTCGAAGTAGTGCGCGGCCGGCAGCGGGATCCCCCGCTCGAGCGGCTCGGACGTCTCGTGATAGGTGAACTCGTGGGTACGCTGGCCGGGCACGAGTGTGCGCCACGTCCAACCATGACGGCGGGGCCGATACTCGGCCAACCCGTCGAGCAGCGCGCCGACATCGAGCTTCTCGTTCGGATCGAGCGGCGCGTCTGTGAGCGGCTTGCCGAAGCGAGCATCGGGGTCGGTCATCGCACGCCCCACTTCGCTTCGACGAGATCCCAGCCCTCGCCTGCAGCCAATCTCGCCGCGGCGGCCGGCGAATCGACACTCCATGCCCGCATGCACTCCAGGACGACGTGCCCCGCGCCGTGACCGAGCAGGCCGCGTGCTTCACACTCGGCGACCACGGCCTTGCACGTGACCGAGTCGACGCCCATCCGCATCAGCACGCTGCGCTCGATCGACGGCGACGTGTGGGTGCGCGCGAGCTCGACGAGAGGGTCCACGCACTCCTGCGCGAGACTCCAGAACCGCGCCTCGAGCTCCGCGTCACCCAGCCCCGCGAGGTGCTTTCGGGCTTCGGCGAACGTGTCCTCGCGTGCCATCGGCGCTCCTTCTGGCTAGCCTTCGGCCGACGCCCTTCCGGCACCGCGTCGGCCCGCACCCTCGAGCAGGTATCCCGTCACCTTCCCGGCCACCGCGCCCGGAATCTTCGAGGCAACCAGCGACCACGCCGCACCGTCGCTCGGCGGCAACGCATTCGCGAACCTTCGGCCCGCCTCGCGGATGTCCGCGGCGGCACGCTCGGCGTCGCGTTCGGAAAGACCGGCGCGGGCGATCACGTCGAGCGCGTCAGGGAGCGTATCGGCCATCGGCAGCATCGCGTTCACGCGGCTCACGCCAGAGGCGTCGTAGGCCTTCGAGCTCCCCTCGCGCCAGCCCGGCTGCCCCGCTTTCCAGATGCGGATTCCCGCGAGAAAGCCCAGCACCGAGGTGACCAGCCAGGCCGCCAGGTAGACGCCGGTATTGAACCCCTGCGGCAGCGTGAAGCCCTCCACCGCCGTACCAGCTACGCTCATGACGGACATCGACGAGCCGAGCGCGACCACCTGAGGCGGCAGAGTCAGCATCGAGACCGAGACGAGAACGAGCGCCCAGATGCCGCGCTTGCTGCGCCAGAAGCTGTGCCTCGGCGCCTGGAACGCGAATCCGAGCAGGTACGCCGAAGCGGCCGATCCCAGAACCGCGGCAACCGCGAGAGCGCCCATCTGCTATCTGCCTCTCTATGCGCCGGCGGAGAGCCCCGCCACCATCTCCTCGATGGTAGCAGGAGACGTGTTGGTGTCCTCGGCCATGAACACGATGTCCTCGGGTGTCGGCGCGTACCCCTCGCCCGCGTGCCTGAGCGCGTTGCGCACATACGAACGATGCAGCTTGCCGAGATCCACCTCGGTGGCCCTGATCTGTTCGGGGCGCTCGGGGATCACGATCGAGGCGCCCGGCACGCTGTCGGCAGGATCGCCCAAGGTGACCTCGATGCCCTGCGCACGTGCGAACGCGAGCTGCGCCCAGTGGTGCTTGCCGGCGCCGGTGTACTCGGTCTCCTGCACCACGACAGTGGCATCGCCCGGCAGATCGCGGGCGAGCGACATCGCGGCTGCCATCGCGGTGTTGCCGCTCGGACCACGCTCGAGACCCTCGAGCTTGCAGAGCGCCTCGGTCACGTAGAACACCTCGCCCTGGCTCACCGTTAGGTAGCGGTCCATGTACCGGAGCGAGCGGGCGGCGTTGCGGGGGACGTCCGCGCGGTCGGGCCACGTGGCGAACGGCACGCCGAAGCCGGTGTGGCCGGTAGTGAAGCTCTTGCGGTTGAAGTCGGTATCGCTGGCCATGTGCAGGCCGGAGAGGTCCACCGATGCGCTGACGATCTCCGTGCGCGCCCCCAGGCGCCTCAAGCCGCGCGCGGTGCCGGTCGTGTTTCCGCCTCCGGCGTGCGTGACCACGACGTGCGTCGGCGGCGCGCCGGTGAGCGCCGTCATCTCCTCCGCGAGCTCGGCGCCGAGCGACTCGATGCCCGACACGCCGAAAGGCGAGTACAGCGACGCCGAGAGGTAGCCGGTGGATTCGAGCAGCTCGAGCATGTGGAAGAAGAGTTCCGGGCCGACGGTCATCTGCACGACTTCGGCACCGAACGCCTCACAGATGCGCGACTTCTCCACGATCTCCGGCTGTCCGACGTGACGCGAGTCGAACGTCTCCTGGCAGATGATGCACGCCAGACCGGCCCGTGCGGCCTGACTCGCAACCGCGGCGCCGTAATTGCCGCTTGTGGCCGCGATCACGCCCGCGAAGCCCTTCTCGACCGCCAAGTGGATGCTCACGGATGCCCGCCGGTCTTTGAACGAGCCGGCCATGTTGGCGGCCTCATCCTTCACGAAGATCCGGGCGCCACACCCCGGCTCCGCGTAGGACCGCACGAGGTCGGTGAGGTTCCTCAACTCGAGAAGCGGCGTCCCTCCCACTCCAGCCGCCCGCTGGATCCCGCGGATCTGCTCGAGCGTGTAGCCGTGCGCACCCATCATGCCCTCGTAGTCGAACGCTATCGGGCTCCACTCGAACTCGGCGTAGTCCATGCCGAGCGCGCGCTTCATGATCTCGCCCTTGCGGGCCATGACGGCCTCGTAGCGGGTGGCCACGTCACTCACCCGCCTTCGCGCGGTACTCCGCCACGCGCACACGCAGGTCCCTGCCGATCCCCACGATCTCCGGCGGCGGCGTGCCGAAGGTGTGCGTGTATCCCGGGCTCGTCGCCGAGAGGTGCCCGCGCACGTGCCGGCCCGACATCGTCTCGACCTCGACCTCGTCACCTATCATCCCGTCGGCGAGCGCGAAGCCCTTCACCCACGCACGCAGGGGCTGCGCTGCAGTATCCTCCGGCAAGCCGGTCGCGCGGTCCGCCGGCTGAAGCAGGACATACTCGACTTCCACCCAGTCGCCGGGCAAGCAGCGGAATTCGTCAGACATCGCAGCCCTTTCGTGACTCGCACCGCTCGGGCGAACAGTCGCTCCCCTACTCCGTTGGCGCCCAGAAGCGCGGGATCGGCAGATCGGTGACTGTCAGTATCCCGGCAGGCGCCTCGACGATCATCGGGATGTAGTTACCCGTGCTTGCATAGGTGCCTTTGCCGCCGGGGACCTCCGGCTTGTTCGCCATGTTCACCGACGGGTCGCCGGAGATCCGGATGTAGTCTCCGGTCTCGACGCCTCCGAGATGCGGGTGGATCTGCTGCGGATGGACGAGTTCGATCTTGAGTTCGCCGCTGCTGTACCCGCGGCCGATGTGGCGGCATCCGCAAACGTCGCCCGGCGCCACCTTCACATGCGGCGTTTCGCGCGGCACTTTCGTGACGATCGGCTCGCGCGTCTCCACGATCTCGTCGATCTCCCATCCGATGGCATCCGCGATGAGGTTGATCGACTCGGGAAAGCCGATGTGCCCGACGATCGTCCCGTCGGCTACACCGCGCTCGAACTCCTCGACCGAGGTCCCCACTCCCTGGCTCTGCATCACGGTCGGGCCGAATGGCGAGAGGTCGTTCACGCGCTCGGCGCAGATCTTGTCGACGCGCAGGCAGACAGAGGTCCAGGCGACGATGAGCGCGTCGAGGATGAATCCGGGGTTGATGCCCGTGCCGAGGATCGTGACGCCGTTCTCTTTTGCGAGCGTGTCGAAACTCTCGGCCCACTCAGCGTCACTCGCCCAGGGATACGCGAGCTTCTCTGCGATGCACAGCACGTTCGCGCCAGCCTTCACGCACGCTTCGACCTGTTCGGCGATCTCGTTCAGGTTGCTCTGTGTGCAGATGCACACGACCTCGGGGTCCTTGGCGAGAACTGCCGCCGCGTCTGTCGTCATGCGCACGTCGCAGTCGCAGCCGAGGAGCTCGCCTACACGCTTGCCCTCCTTCGCGGGATTCGTGACGATCGCGCCGACGAGCTCGATGTCCTTCGGCCGTTCGAGGATGTAGCCGAGGAGCCCTTGCCCCATCATTCCGGTTCCCCAGACCGCCACCTTGATCATCGGTACTCCTCCTGACGTCGTGTCCGTACGCCGCCGGCGTATGCAGAACCCGCAAACTCGTATGCATAGACGATAGCGTGCTACTCGGACACGCGCGAGATGGCAGCGGGTACTTCTCGACGATGATCACCAGGCGCAGGCTGGAGCCACGCTCCTGCGGTGACCGCATGGTTCGTCAAAATTAGCATGCGCTACGGTGATTCCTGGCTGAAGACGGGTATATGCAAGCTGTATCAACGACCCCGCAAAGAATCCCTCAAGTGGACCGCGAAGAAGGCGCACCGTGGATCCGCAGGGAGATAAGGCGCATCCAGCGCACGGTAGGGGTACCGATCTGATCCCCCGTGAGTACCTCAGACTCATTGCCGCGTGGTCGCTCATCCCGAGCTACCTCGTGGCGGGGGGCCTTATCGGCTACGGTCTCGATACCTGGCTCCACGTCTTCCCTTACCTCACAGGAGTAGGCCTCCTCCTCGCACTCGTCCTCGCGGTGCGCGACATGTTGCGATTGCGTCGGGAGTGGTAGGGGGAGGCGGAGGGCCTTGGCCCTCTCCGCACATGACGAGTCGCTCGCGTTCCTGCACGCTATCGCGCGCTGGTCGCGATGGATTGCGCTCGCGACCGCGCTAGCCGGCTCGGCGATCACCCGCGACCTCCGGTTCGGACTCGCCTGCGCGATCGCTGCCGCCATCGACATCTGGATGCTCTCGGCGATAACCGAGCGTGGACGCGACGCGATCGCCCGTGATGGTGCAATCAGTACCGGGCAGAGTGCACTTGCCGCACTCGTCGGCGGCCGGCTCGCGGTCAAGGCCGTCCTGCTCGCCCTCGCCGCTCTCATGCCTCAGGTCTTCCCCTTCTGGGGAACGGTCGCGGGCGTTCTCGTCGTGGACACGACCATGGTCATCGCTGGCGGACCGGCCGCGGCACTGCGCGCGTTCCGGCCCGATAGCACCTCACGCTGAAAGGGGGTGAAACGCGTGGAAGAAACCGCACTCGAGCAGTTCATGCCGTACATCGTCATCCTGAACGCCGCCATCGTGTCGGTGGTGCTGTTCGTCGGCGGACGCGCACTCGTTAGGAAGCACGCGCTCACAGCGGGCGCACCTGATAGGCGGCAGAACGTGGCCGAGTTCATCGTGAACTTCTTTGTGTCGAAGGCCAGGAGCATGGGGGACCGCGACGTGGTGCTCAAGGTGGCACCCTTCCTGGCCACCTGCTTCCTGTTCATCCTCGTCTCGAACCTGATGGGAATGCTGCCGATCCCGATTGTGAACAACCCGCCGACCGCGTACTTCAGCGTTACGCTCGCACTTGCGATATGTGCCGTCGGCGGGACGCTAGTCTTGAGCGGGGTGTTCAACGGCTTCCTCGGTGCAATCAAGCACTTGTTCTGGCCCAACCCGCTCCAGTTGATCTCCGAGTTCACCGACGTACTGTCACTGTCACTGCGACTGTTCGGCAACATCGGCGGGGAACACATGACCCTTGTGTTGGTCACGAGCTCGGTGGCAGTCGGAATCCCGCTCGTCTTGCACGTACTCGGACTCATACCGGCGTTCGTGCAGGCGCTCGTCTTCACGCTCCTGACCGCCAGCTTCATCGCGGGCGTCACGCATCGGCACGAAGAACACGAGGCAGCCCGCCAGGAAGCGGCCGTGAAGGCCGCCGACGACGAGACTGCGCCGATCGCCGTGGAAGGCGACGTCACAACCGCGTAGGACCGGCGGGCACGGTACCCGCCATGAGGAGGAGAAAACGATGGACATCGTCCTGCTGGCACTGATCACCACCCTCCCGATCGGGCTGGGGGCGACGGTGGCGGCGCTGTCGATGCGGCGCATCTCGGTATCCGCAATCGAGGGCATGACACGCCAGCCGGAAATCGCTCCGCAGCTGTTCACCGCAATGCTCATCGGTATGGCCCTCGTCGAGGCTCTGTGCATCTACTGCCTCGTCGTGGCGCTTATGCTCGCCGGCAGCGTGACGGGCTGATGCTTCCGGCGCAAAGGAGGGCGAGGCGATGAACCTCAACCCGATCGATCAGCTCCATCCGGTAACGATCGGCGCGACGATTGCCGTGTTCACAGCGACCCATTTCGTGCTCAAGAAGGCGGTATTCGGACCGCTGGTCGGCGCGATGCAGGACCGGTTCGAGTATGTGGCGGAGGGCCGCCGGGCGGCGGAAGAAGCACGCACGATCGTCGAGGAGGCCGAAGCCGCTGCCGCCGAGAACGAGCGGCTCGCCCGTCTGGAGGGCGAACGCGTCGCGCGGGTCGCACGCGAGAAGGCAGAGCGGATCCGCGATGAGCGTGTCGCCGCCGCCGCGGCCGAGGCGGCCGCCGTGCTGGAGGCCGGTCGTTCCACGATTGCGGCCGCGCGCGATACGGAGGTCGCTGCACTGCGCAGCGAGGCCGTTGAGTGCGTGCGCATGGCCTGCGAGAAGCTGCTCGTGCCGATCGAACCGCATACGACAGAGGTCATAGTCGACAGCGTCATCGCCAAGCGCGTCCACTGACGTACTGCCCGAGTGGAGTGGTGTGCCATGGAAGAACTCATCACCGAGGTCTGGCATGAGATAGCGGCCAAACCCGTGGTTTTCGCCGTCGAGATCGCCCAGTTCGCCATCCTGGTCTTCATCATCAAGGCGGTCGCCTTCGGCATAGGCAAGCGCAAGGGGATGGTCACGAACATGCTCGCCGAACGACGGGAACGCATCTTAGCGGAGCTCGCTGAAGCCGACGCCGGGCAAGAGGCCCTCCAGAACGCCGCGGAACGGGTCTCCGAGATCCAGCATAGAGCCGACGCAATCGCACGCTCGATCCTGCGCGAGGCGCGCGCGAACGCCCGCGAGCAGAAGCGCGCGATTCTCGCCGAAGGTGAGAGCCGTGCCGCCGAGATCGTGGTGGAGGCCCACGAGGCGCTGGCCAAGGAGCAGGCCGACATGCTCGAAGGCATCCGCGACCAGCTAGTGGACGTCGTCACCGCCTCGACGCACCAGGTGCTCGAGCAGGGTCTGTCCCCGGCCGAACAGCGGGCGGTCGTCCAACGAGCCATCATTGCCGGAATCGAGGACCTCGACTCGCTCGCGTTGTCGTCCTAGCGCTCGAGCGGCTGACGGGAACGGGGGTGCTTGGATGAAGAGGGTCACGGCGCAGCCGCACGACACGGTCGTCGTACGGACGCAAGCGAAACTCGATGCTGACGTGCTCGAGCTGCTGCGGAGTCGCCTTGCGGATCTGCTCGGCCGCGAGATCGTACTCGAGCAGGCGCTTGACCCGCGAGTCGCCGGCGCCGTCATGGTGATCGACGACCGCCGACAGCTTACCTTGGACCTGACCGCGCCGTTGCGCGATCTGGAGCGCCGCTTCGCGACAGCGCTCGGCGCCGAGGCGGTCGAGCGCGGGGACGCGGCGCACATCATAGCCGAGGCCGATACGCGCGCTTCGATGGAGCTCACGGACACGAACCTCAAGCGCGCCATGGACGGAATGCGCGGCACCCGTGCGACTCTCAGGGCGCGCATCCCCATCGAGCCGGCCGTCGTCGAGCGTCTTGCGGAACGACTGTCCTCCGCAGCCGGCCGAGATATCGAGGTCGAGACCCGAGTCGACCCCCGGCTGGACGCGAGCGCGGTGCTGTTCCTCGGCGAGGACCGCCGCATCGTGCTCGACGCGCGATTCGCGTGGCTGAGAGACGTGGCGAATGAAATCGAGCGCCGGAGGCAGGCGGGCTACTCGACGGAGGACACGTACGAGCATCTCCGCACAGTGATCGAGACGACCGAGCCCGAGCTGCGGCTCGAGGAGGTCGTCGAGAGCGGACACGTGCTGGAAGTCGGTGACGGCATCGCGGTCGTAAGCGGCATGGGGACAGTCGGATCCCAGGAGGTCGTCGAGTTCGAGAATGGCGCGTACGGAATCGCGTTCAGCCTGATGGCGGACAAGGTCGGATGCATCCTCCTCGGCCCCGAAGACGATATCCGTGAGGGCAGCGGTGTGAAGCGGACCGGACACGTGCTGAAGGTCCCGGTCGGGCCGGGACTCAAAGGCCGCATTGTCGACGCACTCGGACGGCCGATCGACGGCCGGGGGCCGATTGCCGCCGATGTCTACCGTCCGGTCGAACGCAAGGCCCCCGGCGTGGTCGACAGGCAACCGGTCAATCAACCGCTACACACCGGTCTCAAGGTGATCGATGCGCTCGTACCGCTCGGCCGCGGACAGCGCGAACTAATCATCGGAGACCGCACCATCGGCAAGACGACGATTGCCATCGACACGATCCTGAGCCAGCGGAGCACCGGAGTCCAATGCGTATACACGTCCATCGGGCAGAAGGCATCGTCGGTCGCGCGAGTCGTGCACACCCTCGAAGAACATGGGGCGCTCGAGTACACGACCGTTGTCGTCGCGCTGCCGAATGAGCAGCCAGCGTTTCGTCACGAAGCACCGTACACGGCCTGTGCGATCGGCGAGTACGTCATGGACGGCGGGGGCGACGCGCTCGTCATATACGACGACTTGAGCAAACACGCGGTCACCTATCGCGAGATGTCGGCACTGCTCAAGCGGCCAATCGGGCGGGAAGCGTATCCGGGCGACATCTTCTACGTGCACTCGCGGCTACTGGAGCGTGCCGCGCGGATGTCCGACGAACTCGGCGGCGGGTCGCTTACCGCTTTGCCGATCGTGGAAACGCTCGCCGGCGACATCTCGGCGTTCATCCCGACCAACGTCATCTCGATCTGCGACGGGCAGATCATGCTCGACACGGCCGCGTTCAATGAGTCTATCCGGCCCCCAATGGACGTGGGTCTGTCGGTCTCTCGCGTGGGCGGTGCCGCTCAGAACGCGTCGATGAAGTCGGTCGCCGGCCGGCTGCGAATCGACCTCGCGCAGTACCAAGAGATGGCGCAGTTTGTGAAGTTCGGCGCCGAGGTCGACCAGGCGACCCTCGATCAGCTGACCCGCGGCGAACGGTGCCGCGAACTGCTCAAGCAAGGCATCAACCGGCCCCTGCCGGAGGCACATGAGGTCCTCGTCCTGTACGCGGGGGTCAACGGGCTGTTGGATGATCTGCCGCTGACTGAGATCGGACGGTTCGAGGCACACCTCATCGAGTACGTCGTTCGTGCTCAGCCGGGGCTCCTCTCCACGCTGGAAACCGGCGTTCGGCTGGAGTCGGCAGTAGAGACCGCGATGCGCTCGGCAATCGCCGAGGCGCGAGGATCGTTCGTGACAGGCGTGGAGCCGACGGAGCCCTTGCTCGATGTCGGTGAGGTCTTCGGGAGTGACGAGGAGGCGGAAGACGCGTAGCGCGCGTCATGACGGTCCATGCAGAAGTTGCTCGAACTGAGGAAGCGTATGCGCGCGGTCGAGGGCATCCAGACCGTCACGCGGACGCTCGCCACGGTCTCGTCGGCCAAGCTGTCGCGGACTCGACGGCAAGCTGCTGGCATGCGCGACTATGCCGAGCAGATGAGGCAGATCCTCCACCGGCAGCAGGGCTATCTCGCCGGCAAGTCGCCGGCCGAACTCGCCGGGATATCACCGTACTTCGTGGTGCGCGAACCGGTGCGCGCGGTTACCCTGCTCCTCGTCACAGGCGACCGCGGCATGTGCGGGAACTACAACCAGGCGGCCCATCGGATCGCCCTCGAGTTCATCGAGGAGCGCATGGCCGCTGGGCAACAGCTCGAGGTCATCACCAAGGGCATGAAAGGGGAGCGCTACCTCGGGAGGAAGAGTGCGGCGCCGGTGCTCCATTCGGAAGGATGGCCACGTGCCGGCGTGACCGAAGAGGATGTCGAGCGCCTGTTCGGACTCGTCAGTGAGCGCTTCCTCGGCGGCGAAGCAGACGAGGTCTGGGCGGTCTACACGCGCTTCCATACTCCGCTTAGGCGGGTCCCGCGCCTCGTAAGGCTACTGCCTGTTGCCGCCGAGCGCCTGGCTGGCGCAGCAGGAGAGGACGCGGGGCCCGCCGATTCATGGTCGTACGAACCATCGTTCAGCGCAATCCTGGACGAGCTGATCGGAGCGTTCCTCAGAATCCAACTGGAGGACGTGCTGCTCGAATCCTACGCGAGTGAGCAAGGCGCCCGGATGGTCACGATGGAAGAGGCGACCGAGCGTGCCGACCGGTCGCTGCATGAGATGCGAATGCGCTACAACCGGCTGCGTCGTGAGGCGATCACCACCGACCTCATCGGCGTGCTCTTCGCCACGCAGGTGCGTGCCGAAGAGGAGCGCGGACACACGCATTCGCGCGACGGCGCATCGGGAGGTCGATAGCAGTGGCTGCGACATCGGTGGAAGACGGAGCGAAGCATGCGGGCGTCGTCACCGCCGCACTCGAGGCCATGCTGCACTCGCTCGAGCAGGAGAGCGGCGAGGGCCGAGTCGAGCAGGTGATGGGGCCGGTCGTGGACGTCGCGTTCGCCGGCGCGCTGCCGGCGATCGGCAACCTGATGCGCGTCGGTGACCGCGAGACCGGCCTACCGATAGAAGCGGCTCAGCTGCTCGGCGAGGGCATGCTACGCGCGATCGCGCTCGACTCCACCGACGGGCTGGCACGCGGCACCGCCGTCTACGACACCGGCGGTTCGATCAGCGTGCCCGTGGGGCCGGACATCCTCGGACGCATGTTCAACGTCCTTGGTGAGCCGATCGATCACGGCGGTCCGGTCGGCGCCGTCAAGCGGGAGCCGATCAGGCGCCCTCCGGTGCCCTACGCGAAGATACGCACGTTCCCCGAGGTCTTCGAGACCGGACTCAAGGCCCTCGATCTGCTCACCCCATTCCCGCGCGGAGGCAAGGTCGCTCTGTTCGGCGGCGCGGGCGTAGGCAAGACGGTCATCATCATGGAGCTCATACGCAATGTCGGACTCGAGCACCAGGGCGTCTCGGTGTTCGGCGGCATCGGCGAACGCACGCGCGAGGGCAACGACTTGTGGCGCAGTATGCAGGAGAGCGGTGTTCTCAAGCGCGCCGTGCTCGCCTTCGGTCAGATGAACGAGCCGCCGGGCGCGCGATTCCGTCTGCCCTACTCAGCGCTCACGATGGCCGAGTACTTCCGCGACGAGCGCGGCAAAGATGTTCTGCTGTTCTTCGACAACATCTACCGGTACGTACAGGCGGGCCTCGAGGTCTCGCTCCTGCGTGCGCGGATTCCGAGCGAGGTCGGCTACCAGCCGACGCTGATGAGCGAGATCGGTGCGCTACAGGAGCGCATCGCAAGCACGGCCGATGCGGCCATCACCTCCGTGCAGGCGGTCTACGTGCCGGCCGACGATCTGGCCGACCCGGGGCCCGCGAGCGTGTTCGCCCATCTGGATGCCAGCGTCGTGCTCTCTCGCCGTGTGGCCGAGCAGGGTCTGTACCCGGCGGTCGACCCGTTGCAGTCGAGTTCGCAGATACTCACCGGGTGGGCGGTCGGCGATCGCCACGTCGAGATCGCGCAGCGCACGCGCTCATACATCCAGCGCTACGGCGCGCTTCAGGACCTCATCGCGATCCTCGGCGTTGAGGAGCTCTCCGACGAGGACAAGCTCGTGGTCACGCGCGCGCGCCGGCTCCAGAAGTTCCTGTCGCAGCCGTTCTTTGTCGCCGAGCACTACACGGGCATGGATGGCCGCTACGTCCCGCTCGCGGAGACGCTCAACGGCTTCGAGCAGATCTGCGACGGGATGTACGACGACGTGCCCGAGCAGGCGTTCCACATGGTGGGAACGATCGATGAGGTGCTCGCCAAGGCGAAGACCATGCGTGAGAACACCGTGCTCGAGGCCGAGGTCGCGACGAGAGCGACGCCGTGAGCGGGCAGATCACACTCGAGGTGGTAACACCGCTCGGTCGCGCCGCGAAACGCACCGGGCTCGACGAGGTCGTCGTGCGCCGCCGCGAGCTCGCATTCGATCGGGGGAGTGAGGTCGCGATCTTCCCGGGTCACGGGCCGATGCTCGTACGGGTCGCCGAGTCCGACATTCGGCTCGAGGGCCACGGACGGACGATGTGGCTGCACGTCGGAAGCGGGTTCGCCGAGGTCCGCAACGACCACGTCACGGTGCTTACTTCTTTCGCGCGCCCCGGAGCGGAGGCACAGCACGGCAGCCGCCGGTAGTCGCAGCGCCTGGCGCGCACAACTTGCATGAAGCGCAGCCTGCACGGGACAGGGGTTCCCGCGGTATCCTTTGCCCAACGAACCCGACCCGGGAGACGCGCATGCCGCTCCTCGCAGCACGCGACATCGTCCAGCGGTTCGGACGCCAGGAGGTGCTGCACGGCGTCTCCCTCGGCGTCGAGCCCGGCGAGATCCTCGGCCTGCTCGGCCCGTCGGGCGCGGGCAAGACGACGTTCGTGAACATCATCGCTGGGGTGGCCGAGCCGGTGTCCGGCTCGGTGGAGGCATTCGGCCAGCCGATGCCATCCCTCGCTCTCATGCGGCGCATGGGGTACATGGCGCAGTCGGATGCGCTGTACCTGGACCTCACCGCAAGCGAGAACCTCGGGTTCTTCGGTACCATCTACGGACTGACCGGCGATGCGCTCAAGTCAGCGGCCGCCAAGGCGCTCGAGACGGCGCACCTGCGCGTGGAGCCGCGCAAGCAGGCCCGCGACTACTCGGGCGGGATGCGCCGTCGCCTCTCGCTTGCCACGGCGATCCTCCACGAGCCGGAGCTGCTGATCCTCGACGAGCCGACGATCGGCCTGGATCCGCTGCACCGCGTGGACATCTGGGAGTCGTTCCGGAAGATGGCCGCCGCCGGTACGACCCTGATCGTCACCACGCACGTGATGGACGAGGCCGAGCGCTGCGACCGCCTGGCGATGATCCGCGACGGCGTGTTCATCGCGATCGGCTCGCCTGCCGAGCTCAAGGACCGCGCGAGCGCGGCGACCCTCGAGGACGCGTTCCTGCACTTCGCCCGCGGAGAGGGCGGTGATGGCGATGCGTAGTGCAGTCGCGGTCACCATCCGTATCCTTCGCCAGTTCAAGCACGACCCGCGCACCCTCTTCATGATGCTGGTCGCGCCGATCCTGGCGCTGTTCATCCTCAACACGATCTTCGGCGCGCCCGACTACGAGCCCCTGATCCTGACCGGTGACGTCCCGGGGGATTTCGTCACCGCTCTTGAGGACGCCGGCGCGAAGACCGAATCCGCCGGACAGGACAACGCCGTACGACGCCTCGAGGACGCCGAGGCCGACGGGTTCGTCACACTCGAAGACGACACCGTGCGCGTGTGGGTGGAAGGCTCGGACGTGTCCAAGACCGGCGCGGTGGTGCGCGCGGTCACCCAGGCGCAGATGAAGACTCTCGTCTCGCTGGAACTCGACTTGAAGCCGGTCACCCTCCCGGGCGGGATGGTGATCGACCCCTCCGAGTTCCTGTCGCTCCCCGACTTCGAGCCGCCCGCCGCGCCTGAGGTGACCTACGTGCACGGCAGCGAGGACATGCAGATCTTCGACTACTACGGCCCGGTGTTCATAGGCGTCTTCATCTTCTTCTTCGTCTTCATCACGAGCGGCATCAGCTTCGTGCGCGAGCGCACGGGCGGCACTCTCGAGCGGCTGCTCGCATCGCCCATACGCCGATGGGAGCTCGTACTGGGGTACGTGCAGGGCTTCGGGCTGTTCACGCTCTTGCAGAGCACGATCGTCGTGGCAGCAGCTATCTACTGGGTGAAGTTCCCGAATCTCGGCAGCTTCTGGCTCGTGCTGGTGATCGCGCTGTCGATGGCGCTCGTGTCACTACTCCTCGGCGTCCTCGTGTCCGAGTTCGCCAATACCGAACTGCAGGTGATGCAGCTGCTGCAGATCGTCGTGATCCCCCAGATCCTTCTCTCGGGCATGCTCGACTTGTCGCAGACGCCGGCGTGGATGCAGTTCTTGAGCCGCATCTTCCCGGTGACCTACGGCGCCGATGCGATGCGCGCGGTCATGCTGCGTGGCGAAGGACTCTCAGGCGTGAGCGCCGACCTGGCCGTGCTCTGGGCCTTCATAGCGGTGCTGTTCGTGGCGAACGTAGCGGCGCTTCGGAAATACCGGCGCATTTAGCGGAGACAACGCCCCGCCCCGGCGACCCGGGCCGGCGCACGTCCGAGCGGCCTACGCCCCCAGATACGCGCGCTTGAGTTCGGGGTTCTCCAGCAGCTCGGCAGCGGTGCCGTCGATGACCACGCGTCCGCCCTGGAGCACATATCCGCGGTCGGCGATCGATAGCGCGGCAGTGGCGTTCTGCTCGACGACGAACACCGCGACGCCCTGCTCGTTCACCTGCTGGATGAGATCGAAGTTCTGGTCCACGAGCGCGGGCGAGAGGCCCATCGAGGGCTCATCCATGCAGATGAGCTTCGGCCGGCTCATGAGCGCTCGGCCGAACGCCACCATCTGCTGCTCGCCTCCCGAGAGGGTCCCGGCCCGCTGCTTGCGGCGCTCGGCGAGCTTCGGGAAGAAGCCGTACACGCGCTCGAGATCCTCGGCGACGCCCGCCGCGTCACTCCGCGTGTACGCGCCCATCTCGAGGTTCTCGAGCACGGTGAGGTGCGGGAACAGGCGCCGGTTCTCGGGGACGGTCGCCACACCACGCTTGATGCGTTCCGCCGTGCGCAGACCGTTGATGACCTCACCCTCCCACAGCACCTCGCCCTTGGCGGGCTTCACGATGCCGAGGATTGTCTTCATCGTCGTGGACTTGCCCGAAGCGTTTCCGCCGAGCAGGCAGACGATCTCGCCGGGATTGACCCGGTAATCTACACCCTTAAGAATCTGGATGCGCCCGTAGTAGGTCTCGACGCCCCGGAACTCAAGCAGTGGCTTCAGCTGCTCGCTTGCCAAGATAGGCCTCCACAACCTGCGGGTCATTGGCTACGTCGTGGTAGCTTCCTTCGGCGATCTTCACGCCGTGGTCCATCGCGATCACGCGGTCGGACACGCCTTCGACCACGTGCATGTCGTGCTCGATCATTAGAATCGTGTGGCCGCGGTCGCGGAGCACCTTGATCTGCTCCATCACCTCGCGTGACTCCATCGGGTTCATGCCGGCCACCGGCTCGTCGAGCATTAGTAGCGTGGGGTCCGACGCGAGCGCGCGAGCGATCTCCAGACGGCGGCGGTTGGCGTACGAGAGCGAGTACGCCGGCTGCTGCTGCCGCGGACCCGAGAAGCGGCCGGGGAACATGCCGAGGATCTCCTGAGCCTTCTCGCGCATCGCCTTCTCCTCGCGGCGCACGCTCGGCAGCCTGAGCATCGACGACAGCACGCCGGCGTCCGTCACCGCGTGCATCCCGACCAGCACGTTCTCCAGCACGCTCATGTTGGAGAACAGCCGGAGCGACTGGAAAGTCCGCGAGATGCCCTTGTCGTGCACCTGGTCAGGACGCAGGCCGGCCACGCTCTCGCCCTTGAGCAAGATTTCGCCCGAGTCCGGTTCGTACAGACCGCTGATGACGTTGAACGTCGTGGTCTTGCCAGAACCGTTCGGCCCTATGATCGAGACGATCTCGTTCTCGTTCACGGCGAAGGAGAGGTTGTCCACGGCTTTGAGGCCGCCGAAGCTCATGGACACGCCCTGAAGTTCGAGAGTGGCTGTCATGAGCTACACCTCCAGGTCCTTCTCGCCCTCTTCGAGGTCGAAGAGGCTCTGGCGGGTCTTCTCGAGTTCGCGCGGGTCCACTTCATGAGACTCGCTGCGCCACAGCTTGTCGGGCAGGAGGCCCTCGGGACGGAAGATGACCATCACGACGATGATCACACCGAAGATGAGCATCCGGTAGACCTCGAACTCACTCCTGGCCGCCCCCGCTGCCTCGCGAATCATCTGCGGAAGGGCTTGCAGCACGATCGCGCCGAGGATCACGCCGGGAATCGATCCCATGCCGCCGAGCACGACCATGCATACGACGATCACCGACTGCATGAACAAGAACGACTCGGGACTGATGACGTTGGAGTAGTAGGCGTAAAGCGCGCCCGCAAACCCGGCGATACCGGCGGAGAGAACCACGGAGAGCATCTTCGCGCGGGCGGCGGTGATGCCGGTCGAGACTGCGGCCAGCTCGTCTTCGCGCAGTGCGTTCCACGCCCTGCCGACACGCGAGTTCTTGAGGTTCGAGAGCAGAATCGCGACAACGACCACGCAGACGAGCACGAGGTAGTAGTACTCGATCGGCTTGTCGACGGTCAGCCACTTCGCCCACGCGGCGTCGCCGAGCGAGGCGATCGCGCCTTCGGAGGCAAGCCGCGGCGGGTAGATCCCCGTGATGCCGTTCGGACCGTTCGTGAAGTCCTGCAGGTTGATGATCGTCAGACGCACGATCTCGCCGAACGCGAGCGTCACGATCGCCAGGTAGTCGCCGCGGAGCCGAAGCGTCGGCAGACCTATCACGAAGCCGGCGATCATCGCGATCACGGTCGAGAGCGCGACTACCGCCAAGAACGGCCACCGGAGCTCGAACTTCGGCGAAGACAGGAGCGCGGTCGTGTACGCCCCGAAGGCGAAGAACGCGATGTAGCCGAGGTTCAACAGTCCAGTTTCGCCCATGACGATGTTCAGCCCGAGCGAAAGCATCACAAAGAGCAGCGACAGCACGCCTACCCTCAGCCAAGCGGTCTCCACGACGCCCCATACGTTGAGGAGCGGGAATATCGCAGCAGCAGCCAGGCCGAGTGCCGAGTACACGCCGCGCGGCACGCGAGCGAAGGCCGCCCTGACGGGAGCGGTAACGGACCGGATGCGGCCGGTGATCGCGGTCATCGGCTACACCTTCTCCGTGATGGCTTCGCCGAGTATGCCCGAGGGCCGGAACATGAGGATGACCATCAGGACGACGAATGCGATGACGGGCTGCCAGCGCGTGTCGATACGAACGTCGCCGAAGACGAACATCGCCGCCGCTGACGCGGCGAGGAACGCATTGCCGCACATCAGCCGCACCGCATGCTCGGCTGACACTGAGAGCAACGCGTCGGTCCGCTCGGCGAGCAGAGTCTTTACGGCGAAGTATGGCGCAAGACGATAGACGTTCTTGACCGACTTCTCGTACTCGGGCGTACGGCGATCCTCGGCGATGTGCTGAAGGCGCCTTCCGGGCACGCGCACCATCTGGATGTATAGCCCGAGGACAAGACCTGCCAGCACGAACCATGCGAGGAAGCCAAGGTCGAGGCTCACGCCGTAGGTCTCGGTCATGCCGAGGACGAGCGCGCCGACGACGGCGCCCGGGATGTTGCCGATGCCGCCGAGAACCGCCGAAGTGAACGCCTTGAGTCCGTACAGGAAGCCGGCGTCGTACTTCAGCGAGCCGTAATACATGACCACCAGCAGACCGCCGATGCCGGCCAGAGCCGACCCGACGATGAACGTGAACGCGATGGTCTTGTTCGTGTCGATGCCCATCATCTCGGCGGCTTCCATGTCCTGCGAAGTGGCGCGCATCGCCTTGCCGATGCGCGTGGACCTCACGAGGTAGGTAAGCCCGATCATGAGCAGCGCCGAGACCACGATGATCACTACCGCCAGTACGCGAATGCGGATCCCACCCAGACTGAACGAGGCCGACCCGAGGGCAAGCGCAGGCATCGAGACCGGTGTCGGACCGAAGACGAGGATGATCAGCTGCTGCATCACGATCGAAACGCCGATGGCCGACAGCAGCGGGATGATGCGCGAACGCCCTCGGAGCGGCCGGTACGCGATGCGCTCGATGAGGAACCCGACAGTCATCGGGGCGATCACGGCCGCTAGCAGCGCCAGCAAGATGCACCCGGCCATCACGATCGGCGACATCGCGTCGTTCACGCCCAGCGCCAGCAGCGTGAACGCCGCCGTGTAGCCACCGATGGTGAAGACCTCACCGTGCGCGAAGTTGATGAACTTGAGGACGCCATAGACCATCGTGTAGCCCAGCGCGATCAGGGCATAGATCATGCCCACCGTGAGGCCGCCGACGGTGACGGTGACGATGTGGTCCAGACTCAAAGGACGGCTCCTAGCCGTGATCAGTACTTGGGCTGGAACATGCAGACGCTCCGAGCATTCTCCACCATATCGCGCTCGCACGCATCAGTCGTCCTGTCGCTTGTGGTGTGGTGCGAAGCACGTCAGATCGCGGAACGCACGGGGGGCGCCGGACCTGCGTCCCGCGCCCCCCGTCTCGAGTCCCGAACCCAGCGGTCTTCGCTGCTACTCGACCGCTACCCAGTCCTCGCCTTCGATGACGTACCGAGGTACGTTCGCTGGGGTTAGCCCTGCCACGACGATGTCGCCGCGCTGGACTGCGCCCTCCGTCTCAGAAGCGAAGCTGAACGTTCCGGTGACACCCTCGTACTCAAGATCCTGGAGTGCGGCGATGATGTCCTCGGTTTCGGTCGAGCCGGCGGCCTTGATCGCAGCGATCAGAGCGCCGAACGCGTCGTAGTTGTTCTGCGCGTACGGACCGACGTCCTCGCCGAACTTCGCCTTGTACTTCTCGGCGAACGCCTCATAGCCCGGCTGCTGGTCCTCCGGGAAGCCGCCGAAGGTCGCGTAGCAGCCTGCGGCGTTCGCGGTGCCGCCGGCCTCGGCCACGAACTCGGCCGACTTGATGCCGTCGCCACCCATGAAGATGACGTCGCCAAGACCGGCCTCGATCATCTGCTTGCGCATCAGACCGGCCTCCGGGTGGTAGCCGGTGAAGATGAGCGCGTCAGGAGCGAACTCCTTGACGTTGGCCACCTGGGCCGAGAGGTCCTTGTCGCCGCTCTGGCAGTTCTGGCGCAGCGTCTCGACGCCACCCTCCTCCAGCGCAGCCTCGGCCACGTCCGCCAGACCCACGGCGTACGCGCCGTTGTCGTCCATGAGGACGACCTTCTTCGCGCCGAGCTCGATGGCCCACGCGGCAAGTGCCTCACCCTGGATCGCATCGCTCCAGCAGGTGCGGTAGAAGGTGTCGACGCTGTCGGCGTTCGCCTTCGGGCCAGTCACCGAGCCGGAGATCTGCGGGATGCGGTACTCGGCGTAGATCGGAATCGCCGAGAGTGTCGCGCCTGTGGTGAGGCTGCCGATGACGCCGACGACGCCCTCGTCTACCATCGACTGCGCCACGATGCCGGACTCGGCAGGCTCAGCCTTGTCGTCGAGGACGACGATCTCGACCTGGTAGGTCTTGCCGTCCATCTCGAACGTGCCGAAGTCCTCAAGAGCCAGCTCGACACCGTTCTTGGCCGCGGCACCGTAGTCCGGCAGCGGTCCGGTTAGCGCAGTCTGGACGCCGATCTTGATCGTCTCGGCCTCGCCGGTGGCGTCCCCGCCCTCGCCGCCGTCGTCCGTCTTGCAGCCTGAGATGGTGAACAGGCCGAACACGAGAACGACAGCCAGCGCGAGCGCAAGGACCTTGCGTGTCCGCTCGTGCAGCATGCCTACCCCCTTAGTCGTCGATAGCAGTCGCTATCCTGGTGGTAGCGCATAGTATGGCACTCGGACCGCGATTAGCCATACCTGCGTCGCAATCAGTACGTGACGGGCGAACAGCCCGGTCACGCCTGCGACTCGCCGAAGAATGCGACAGCCGCTGCCACGTACTCGTCCATCCGGCGCTCGAGTGTCGCCGACAGGCCGACCTCGGCCCGGATCTCGTCGGGCTCGATGCCGAGGATCGTGATCGGCGCGAGCGGTCCGCCGAGCGCAGCCGCAAATTCCAGCACCTTCACGAGGTCGCCTTCGTGCGAGCTGAATCCGGCGAGCTCCTTGCGCGTCTCAACGGCGTCCGGCGCGAAGAACGCATGCGCGCCGGGCTCGAGACCCATGCGCGCCGAGTCGACGATCAGCACCTGCTCCGCGTCTTCCCCGATGTAGTGCAGCAGATCGAGTATGTTGCCACCGAGGTCGATCGCCCTGAAGCCGACGTCCAGCCCCGCCTCGCCGACAACTTCGGCCACGCGTAGGCCGATCGAGTCGTCGAAACCCGTGTAGTTGCCGATGCCGATCAGGTACCGCACTCGATTCCTCCCGGATGCCGCGCGCACTCACTCTGCGAGAACGCGCCCGCCCGCGCGCGAGGCGCAGACGGGCGCGATTCACACACTCCGCGCTCAGCGGACGAAGGTCACGTCCACGTAGTGCGTCGAGCAGGAGATGCACGGGTCGTACGCGCGGACCAGCATCTCGAATGCCAGCCGCATCTCGTCCTCAGACTTCTCGGAGGCAAGCAGTCCCGGGAGGAGCGCATCGAAGTCACGCTGGATGTTCGCGTGGTTCTGGCCCGTGGGGATGATGCAGTCGGCGCCGGTGCAGAAGCCGTCGGCGTCGTAGGTGTACTCGTGGAAGAGGATGCCGCGAGGCACCTCGACCGCCGAGGCGCCGGTCGCGTACTTCGTCGGCGCGACGAGTCCCTCGTCCTTGATTCCTTCAGCGATCAGTTCGTCCAGCAGACGCAGGCCCTCGTAGGCCGAGTGCACGACCTCTACGACCTGGGCCACCGAGTTCATATACGGATTCGTGCATATCGGCTGCATACCGAGGGATTCCGCAACCTTCTTGGCCTCGGGATGCAACTGGTCGTAGTTGACGTTGAACCGCGCGAGTGCGCCGGCGGCATAGCTGTCGAGGCGGTTCCGACAGAACTTCGCGGTCGACTGCGGCGCGACGTACTCGTTGGTGCAGCTGCGGTAGTCGGCAACCGCGTACTTCGCCCGGTCGCCGTCCGACAGAATCGTCTGCACGTAGCCGTCGTACATGCCGTACTCGTCATCCGAGGAGACCGCCATGTACTCGGTCGGACGGTCGAACGCCGGAATGGCCGGCGCGAGCGCGGCTACAGTCTCGAGCGTCGCGGTGAGATCGGGCACCGCTGCCACGATCTTCTCGCGCAGGGCCTTCAGCTCGGCTACCGTCGGCAGCTTCGAGAAGCCGCCGGGGACGACGGTCGTCGGGTGCGTGGTGCGTCCGCCAATGAGCGAGCCCCACTCGTGGCCGAGGCGCTTGAGACGCAGCGCGCGGGCGACGACCTCACCGTGCGTGGGCACGAGCGCGAACGCCGACTGCGCACCGAGCAGGTCGGGCGCGACGAGGACGTAGACGTGCAGCACGTGGCTGTCGAAGTTCTCGGCGTGCTTCAGGAGAGTGCGCAGCTTCTTGGTCTGCGGAGTCACTTCGATGCCGAGCGCCGCCTCCGTGGCCTTCACCGACGCGAGCGTATGACCGACCGAGCAGATGCCGCAGATGCGGCTCGTGATCCGCGCGACCTCGGTGTAGTGACGGCCGCGCACCATCGCCTCGAAGAACCGCGGAGCTTCGGGTACCTGCCACTCGCACTTCTCGATCACGCCGTCCGTGACGTTCACGACGATGTTGCCATGACCCTCGACGCGGGTCAGGTGGTGGACGTCGATGTTGACGTTTCGCTGCATATCGCCGTCAGCTCCTCAGGTTGGCGGTGAACATGCGGGACTTGCCGACGGCGCGCTTCTGGCTGAACCCCGCGCGCTCCATCAAAACCTTCTCGAGCGCGGGCAGATTGGCGTCGTCCACGAACCCGCGACACGCCTCGCACGGGATGCCGTCGGCCGGGCAAGGAGCGCCGCAACCGGCGCGCGCGACTTGTCCCATGCAGTGGTCGCCCTCGTCGTAGCGGCAGATCGTCTCCCGCCGCTTGCACTCCACGCACACCGGGTAGGTGGGGATGACGTGCTCGGTCCCGTGGAGCAGGTTCGAGATCACCAGCAGCAGCTCGTCCTTGCTCATCGGGCAGCCCTTGACCTCGTAGTCGACCTTGATGGCCGCGGAGATCGGCTGCGCGGTGCCGCTGCGCAGGTGTGGCATGCGGGCGTCGCCACCGTACACGTATTCGGCGAAGTCGTCCTGGTGGTTCTTGAGCGCGTTGATGCCGCCGGTGCACGCGCACGCGCCGTATGCGATGACGTACTTCGCGCGGTGGCGGATCTGCTGCAGGCGGACCCGGTCGGCCTCGCGGGTGAAGCTTCCCTCGATCAGCGCGATGTCGATGCGGCCTGTGGTGGTCTCCGTCATCGCCTCGCGGAACTCGACGATCTCCACGTGGTTGAGCAGCTCGAGCGTGGCAGCGTCACCGAAGTTGGTGAACTCTATCTGACAGCCCTCGCAGCTCGCGAAATCGAAGAATGCGATCTTTGGCTTTGCCACCTATATCGCCTCCTCGAGTTCCTGGATGGCGGCGAAGGTGAACACCGGTCCATCGATGCAGCAGTACTTGTCGTTGATCTGACAGTGCCCGCACTTGCCGACACCACACTTCATCCGCCGCTCGAGGTCCACGAATATGTTCTCGCGGGCGATCCCGAGCTGGTCGAGCTCCTTGATCACGAACTCGAACATGACCGGCGGGCCGCAGATGACGACCCGGGTGTTGGGGTCTAGATGCGTGGTCTTGTGGAAGAGCGTGGTAATGACGCCGACGTTGCCCGTCCAGGTGACGTCCGCGCGGTCGACGGTCTCGTGGTAGTCGATCTCCTTCGAGGCGCGCCACTCAACGCGGTCTTCGGTGAACAGGAGCTGCAGCGGATCACGGGCGCCGTAGAAGAGCAGGAACCGGCCGAACTCGTCCCGACGGTCCAGGATGTACTGGATCAGACTCCGGGTCGGGCACAGGCCGATGCCGCCGGCGACGATGAGGACATCCTGGCCCTTGAGCGAGTCGAGGTCGAAGCCGTGGCCGAGCGGTCCGCGCACCCACAGCGAATCGCCGACTTCCTTGGAGTTGATGGCGGTCGACACCCGCCCGACGGTGCGGACGACGATGTCGAAGCTCCCCTTGCGCGTAGGCGAGCTCGCGAGTCCGATCGGGATCTCGCCATAGCCCATCACGCCGACCTCCAGGATCTGGCCGGGCACGTAGTCGAGCGGCTCGCCGTCGGCCATCTGGAGCGTGAAGTGCTTCTCACTCGCAGTCGGGCGCGCGGTGTGCAGGATCCTCGCCTCACGGGGCAGGAAGATGTTCTCGTGCGCGGCGCGCAAATCGTCGCTCATGATCCCACCTCCATGATCGCCGTGATGACTCTGACCGGGTCCGCGATGTTCACGGTGCACGCCTGCGAGCAGCGGCCGCATCCGGTGCAGGCGGGACCGCCGAGCTTCTCGTTGAGGTATGCAGTCTTGCGCATAAACCGGTGACGGAACCGGGACTGGTGACGCTCCCGGAAGTTCTCCTTGTCGCCACCGGCCATAGTCACTGCGGCGAACTCGCGTGTCAGACACGCGTCCCAGTACCTGGTGCGCGAGCCCGAGACCTGGTTGAGGTTCCACGCGTCCTTGACGTCGAAGCAGTAACACGTGGGGCATACGGTGTTGCACGATCCGCAGCTGAAGCAGTCCATCGCGAGCTCGTCCCACAACTCCTCGTTGTCGAAGGAATCGCGGACCTTCGCGGCGATCGCCTCGCTCGTGTACCCGAGCTTCTCGGAACACTGGCCCATGACCGAGTCGTTGGTCTGCTGGGCCGCGTTGATCTCGTCTGCAGTCGCATCGCGGAACGCGCCGAATGCGGCGAGCGCCTCGCCTTTCGGTGTAAGCGTCTCGAGGACACAGCCGCCGGCAAGCTTCGTCAGGAAGGCGTCGTGCCCCTTCGGCTTGACCTCGGCGCCGACCGAATCCCAGAAGGCCCGTGGCGAGATGGCCTGGATGTTGGAGGCGACGACCGTGGTGGCCTCTCGCTGCGCAAGGTAGTTCCAGTCCTCCTTGCGCTCGCGGAAGAGGTAGTCGGTCATGTCGATGCCCTTGACGTCGTAGAAGTGAACGCCGAGCAGCACCGTGTCGACCGGCGCGATGCAGCCCTCGATCGCCTGCTCTCCGAAGCGAACGATGTCCTGCGCGGGCGGGAAGAAGACCTTCTTCGGCGGCAGGATGGTCACATCGAAGTCCAGGCGGAGTTCGTCTGCCGAGGCGAGTTGCTCGTAGACGAACTTGTTGCGCTTCGCAGTCGGGCCGACCACGCGCTTGGCCGCGATCAGCGCATCGACAAACGCCGCGAAGTCCTTCTCCTCCAGGTAGAGGTAACCCATGGCGTCCCCCCTCACGGGAATACGGGCAATCTAGGGCGGCACAGTGTTCAGATAGTCGCCGCTGACGAGTTGTTTGGCAATACCCAATTTGTAACTGAACGATACGAAGTCGGCGGCCCGATTCCTGCCTCGACCCGGAGGAATCTCAGTGCAGCGAGTTTTCGATGGTCATGACGTCCTGGAGTACCTGCATGTAGGCCTGCTCCACCTCGCCTACGTATGACGCGTCCTGGATGGGGATAGTCGACTCTACGATGAGGTCGTCACCGTCCAATCGCGCGGTGCGATCGACCGGCAAAGCGTCCTCACCGCTGGGCGAAACGACATCGAGCAGCGCCACCAGCCGCTCGCGATCATCCAGGGACAATCCCCCGGGCAAGTGGATGCGCACCTGGAACTCAAGACGATCCGGATCCCCCTCGGACCAGCAGATGCGGGTGATGGAGCCCTCGGTCCACTTCACCAGGCAGCAGTTGTCGCGCCCTACGACGGGACGGTGGACGAAGTCCATCTCCATCCCGTATAGAGCGCATGTGGCGCCGACCATCACTCCGAGCATGCTCATCGCGAGTCCTCCGCTTGGGTCGAGCACGCACAGATTGTGTCGAACGCTACATACCCAGTCGGTGATTGCGCACACAAACGGTTGAGATCGCACGACGAGCGGTCGCCACCCGCGCTGGCAGACGGATGGAAGTGGCCGCCGGAAACGGAGCAGGCCCGAAGCCTTTGAGCCTCGGACCTGCGGATTCGTTGGTCGCGGGGCTAGGATTCGAACCTAGGACCTTCGGGTTATGAGCCCGACGAGCTACCAGCTGCTCCACCCCGCAATGGGAGCGTTAGGTTAGCACGCGGGGAGACGGTGCGCAACCGCCCGCTCAACCGGCAACCGTTCGTCGGAAAGTGCGGTGACGAGCGGTAGTTTCGCGAGGACAAGCGCGGGACCCGGCAAGAATCTTGATGAAGTGTGCGCTGCAGCACTGTTGTTAGTACGCGCGCGTGACGATAGGTGGAAGTGGACGAGTCTCTCCGGAGGTGCATGGTGTCCAGGTTGAAGGACTGGCGCGTGATAGTAGCCGTGTTGGCGCTGCTGGCGCTCATCGGCGGCGGCGTTGCGGTGCTCGCGAACCGCGCTCCGGAAGAGGACGGCACACCGGACAATCCGATCGCCGCGATCTTCGACCGCAAGGACGCCGACGAGGATCAGGACGGCGACAGCGCCCCTGATGAGACCGCCGCGTCCACGGCTCCGCTCATCGATACCGCCGCGACCGGAGAAGTCGCCCCACCGAAGAAGACGACCAAGAAGAGCACGGCGGCCACGACACCGGCCGCCCCGGGCGTCAACCCGGAGATCCCTGCGGAGGACCCCGTCTGGCAGAGGTACCTCGCGGACACCCGCCAGGTCGTGACCACGAATGCAGGCGACCTGACCGTAGCGGTCTCGGCGATCACCACCGCGCTCGGGAGCGGCGATGCCGGGGCGCTCAAGGGCTACCTGCCTCCGGACGAGCCGGGTGGCACGCAGTTCGCGAACCAGCTTGCCGACACGTATCCGACGATCCTCACCTCCCAACCAGCGAGCACGGTGAACATCTTCTCGGCCGGCGGAACCACGCTGTACTTCGGCTATTCGGTGGTCCAGTGGACCGACGCAGGAATCATCTCAGAGCACACGATCCCGATCGTGATGAGGTACGTGAACGGCGAGTGGAGCCTGACCACTCTGGGCGACTCGCCGGACCTTCTGTTCATACAGTCTGTTCAGATCTGACCGGGAAGGCGCGACGGACATGGGCAGCAACAGCAGCACGGGGGTGGGCACGATGAGGACGCACACGTGGACGCCGACGAGAAGGTGCGCAGTGATCGCACTGCTCGCGCTGGCCTTCGCGTTGACGCTCTCCGTGTCGGCCCATGCCGCCACGCCGACGCAGCCCACACTCTCCGACGTGTTCCCGAGCGGCAGCGACCAGGTGACGCTCCAGTGGCTGACGTCGACCGACGCGGACGGGCACGCCATCACCTACGAGATCTACCGGGCCAAGGTGCCGATCACGCAGTCGATGATCACGCCAACCAAGTCGGTGCTCGTGACCGGCCCACTTGCCACCGTTTCGCAGACGCTCAGCGGATCGACATGGACGGCCGTTGTGAACGCCGACGTGGCAGGCGGCGAAGTGCTCGACTCGTACGTCTGGTTCTACGTTGTACGCGCCAAGGACACCACGCCCGCATACTCGACGATCTCGTACGCCATGTCGCCGAACATGCACGGCTACCGCACCGCCCCGGACAACACCAACGTCGACGCCTGCCAGCGATGCCACAAGGTCCACGACGCACCTAGCCCTCCGGGCATCCTCGACCGCAGCAGCTGGCTCTGCTACTACTGCCACGGGCGGGCGGACAACAACGCGTCGGCGACCGTCGGCGATCGCAGCACCCTGCACACGAAGACCGACTTCTACGACTACGGTAACCTCCCGGCAGGCGGATCTCAGCACCGTTCGGCTAAGATGGTGTCGGACAACCAGGTGTGCCGCGCATGCCACACGCCTCACCGCGCGCCGTACTACTTCCGGTCGCCCGACGGCACTGCGTTCGAGTACGACCCTCTCCGGAGCTTCCGCATGGGACTCCGCGTCCGCACGGGCGGCACGGACGCCTCGCCCACGTACACCTACTACAGCCAGAACTCCGCGTCCGCCGAGTCGACCGGGTTCTGCTTCGCATGCCACGGGTCTGCGTCGACGAACATGGACTACGTCAGCGTGACCGGCTATGCCGGTACCGCCGGGGACCACAACGCGGCGAACTACGCGACCGCCGCACACGGACTCTCGGGCACGACGCTGGTCCGCAGCAACGACTTCGGCGCCACGCGCCAAAACGACCTCCCCCGCGTTCAGTGCCTCGCGTGCCACGACAAGCACGCGTCGAGCGCCGACAAGCTGATCGACTACCGCGAAACCGGCGGACTTTCGCAGGCCGCGCTCTGCTACAAGTGCCACAGCGCCGCCGGGTCGGCCGCTGAGGGCACGAAGTCGGTAGGCGATACGAACCTCGCGTGGAACAAGCGTGACGTGCAGGCGCAGTTCGGGAAGGCGTCGAAGCACCCGACGGCGGCCGGCAGCGGACGGTGGGTACCCGCAAGCGGGACCATCTTCTCCCAGACCACCCAGGCTGAGTTCGCGAGTGACACGATCACGCCTGCGGGCACGCTCTCCACAGCACTCACGCCCGGCTCGGTGCAGCTCGCCCAGTTCAACCCGACCATCACGCCAGGTACGGCGAGTTACCTGTTCACCCACTTCGGTAACGCGATGACCTTCGACGCCTACAAGCCGGGAGTGGGCTGGAACCAGGACAACTACGACCCGATCGACCAGAACACACCGCTAACCGGCTCGACCGCCGTCGAGGTCGCCAACAAGATCTACATCACCGCTGGCAACGGCACAAACACCCGATGGGTCTACACGCCCGCGAGCGCCCCGACAGCCGATAGCTGGGCGGCGGCGTCGAACACGCAGAACAACTCCTCGACCACAAACGCGTCGATCGCCATAGGCAGCGGTGTCGCCAAAGACGCAGCCAACAGCTACGTCTTCTACACCCGCGGCGGTGGCAACAACCAGCTCCTGCGCTGGAACACCGCTACCGACACGTGGCCGGCCGCGATCACCATCCAGGACAACGGCACGTCCATCTCGCAGGGCCAGGGCTCTGCGATAGCCTTCGCGCCAGGTGCTGCAACGGGCGGGCGCTTGTTCCTCGTCAACCGCAACGGTGGGACGGCCGTCAACGGCCGCCTGTACTACCTCGACTCGCCTTACAACAAGACCGGCAATCAGAACTTCCTGCCGAACGGCGGTGGCGTGCAACTCACCAACAGCACGAACAACGCGTACTCGAGCAGCATGGCCTACTTCAGGAACGCGGGTGGCACCGAGTACCTCATGTTCATCGGCCGCAACACCGGCAATACGGCGTTCTACGCCACGGTCGTCGGCAGCCTCAACGGCACACCGGCGATCGTGGGCGGCCTCACGCTGCCGTATCCGTTCGGAGCAAATGCGCTCGCGGACGGATGCGACCTTGAGTGGGATGGCGTGAACGGCGGCTACCTGTACGCCACCCGCGGCGGCGCGAACACCGAGATGTACCGCATCGCCATCCCGGCCACGGTCGGCTCCAACTGGGGTGCCTGGACGCAGATCACCGGCGCGGCCGCGAACTTCGCCGCAGGCTCGTCGATGGCCTTCGCAAACGCGACACCGCTGCCCTACTCCGGTCCTGCCGAGTACTACCGCACCGGCCGCCTCACCACCGGTGACATCACGCCTTACGCCTCAGCGACAAAATGGGGCACGGTCACCTGGACCGAGCGCGAGACGCTGCCCGGCGCCGTCGTGAAGGTCAAGGTCGAAGGCTACAACTCGGGCACGAGCACGTGGGACGACCTGAGCGGCGGCTACATCGACGCGAGCGGGATCGACCTCTCGAGCCGGAGCGTCGCAACCTACACCAAGATCAGGCTCAACGCCGAGCTCTACACGACCGACGCCCAGAAGACCGTCACTCCGTTCCTGGATGATTGGACGGTCACGGGCTCGTGGGACAACTTCGAGCCGGGATACTACGTCGACACCCCATACACGTCCTTCTCCCAGACCACCCAGGCCGAGTTCGCGAGCGACACGATCACGCCTGCGGGCACGCTCTCCACAGCGCTCACGCCCGGCTCGGTACAGCTCGCCCAGTTCAACCCGACCATCACGCCAGGTACGGCGAGTTACCTGTTCACCCACTTCGGTAACGCGATGACCTTCGACGCCTACAAGCCGGGAGTGGGCTGGAACCAGGACAACTACGACCCGATCGACCAGAACACACCGCTAACCGGCTCGACCGCCGTCGAGGTCGCCAACAAGATCTACATCACCGCTGGCAACGGCACAAACACCCGATGGGTCTACACGCCCGCGAGCGCCCCGACAGCCGATAGCTGGGCGGCGGCGTCGAACACGCAGAACAACTCCTCGACCACAAACGCGTCGATCGCCATAGGCAGCGGTGTCGCCAAAGACGCAGCCAACAGCTACGTCTTCTACACCCGCGGCGGTGGCAACAACCAGCTCCTGCGCTGGAACACCGCTACCGACACGTGGCCGGCCGCGATCACCATCCAGGACAACGGCACGTCCATCTCGCAGGGCCAGGGCTCTGCGATAGCCTTCGCGCCAGGTGCTGCAACGGGCGGGCGCTTGTTCCTCGTCAACCGCAACGGTGGGACGGCCGTCAACGGCCGCCTGTACTACCTCGACTCGCCTTACAACAAGACCGGCAATCAGAACTTCCTGCCGAACGGCGGTGGCGTGCAACTCACCAACAGCACGAACAACGCGTACTCGAGCAGCATGGCCTACTTCAGGAACGCGGGTGGCACCGAGTACCTCATGTTCATCGGCCGCAACACCGGCAATACGGCGTTCTACGCCACGGTCGTCGGCAGCCTCAACGGCACACCGGCGATCGTGGGCGGCCTCACGCTGCCGTATCCGTTCGGAGCAAATGCGCTCGCGGACGGATGCGACCTTGAGTGGGATGGCGTGAACGGCGGCTACCTGTACGCCACCCGCGGCGGCGCGAACACCGAGATGTACCGCATCGCCATCCCGGCCACGGTCGGCTCCAACTGGGGTGCCTGGACGCAGATCACCGGCGCGGCCGCGAACTTCGCCGCAGGCTCGTCGATGGCCTTCGCAAACGCGACACCGCTGCCCTACTCCGGTCCTGCCGAGTACTACCGCACCGGCCGCCTCACCACCGGTGACATCACGCCTTACGCCTCAGCGACAAAATGGGGCACGGTCACCTGGACCGAGCGCGAGACGCTGCCCGGCGCCGTCGTGAAGGTCAAGGTCGAAGGCTACAACTCGGGCACGAGCACGTGGGACGACCTGAGCGGCGGCTACATCGACGCGAGCGGGATCGACCTCTCGAGCCGGAGCGTCGCAACCTACACCAAGATCAGGCTCAACGCCGAGCTCTACACGACCGACGCCCAGAAGACCGTCACTCCGTTCCTGGATGATTGGCGGGCAACATCGCTCTACCCGGTGTTCGTCCCCTCCGGTTCGCTCACCTGTGCGAACTGCCACAACGTACACTCCGTGACGCCCGGCAACGCGGACGAGACGGTGGCGGCCAACTGGTGGAACATGTCGCGAGCGTCCGATCCGGACAACACGAAGAACCCTGCCCCGTCCTCACCTACGGACTTCTGCCTGAAGTGTCATGACAGCGGCGCACCGGCGGCGGCGATCAACGCGACGACGCTCGTTCCGTACACTGCCGCGTTCTCGGACAAGAGCGCGTATGCGTTCTTCCCCGGCTGGGACAAGACGACGACCGGCGTGGCATTCAAGTCGAGCGGGCACTACGCCGCCACCACGGCAAACGGCAAAGCCCTGTGCGAGAACTGCCACGACCCGCATGCGAGCGATAACGCGCGTCTGACCGCCTGGACTCGCCCGGCAGGCGTCACTTGGGCCGGCGGTTTCTCGATCGCGGGACTCCGGGCGAACAGCGCGGCCGCGGCCACCGAGGAGCGACTCTGCTACAACTGCCACGGTGACGGCACGGCGACGTACCCGCGGGCCAACGGCGCGCGCAACGTCTACACGGACGCAAGCGCCACGTACAAGCACGCGCAGGGCACGCTCGGCACGGCAGGTTCGCACAGCGACCTCGAAAGCGCCTCGGCCGTCGCGGTCGAGAACGGCAACACCACCCGTCACAGCGAGTGCGTCGACTGCCACGATCCACACGCCGCAAGGGGCACGGCGAACTCGGTGAGCCCCGTGCACACACAGGGCAGCAGCGTGGCGGGCGGGGCGCTGAATGGAGTCGTGGGCCTGACCCCGAGTTTCCCGCAGCACGAGGCAACACCTCCAGGGACGACGACGCCGCACGCGGGCAACTGGAGTCTCACGGGGGTGACGTTGTCGCCGATCAGGCTCAAGGGTGGCAGCGGCGACTTCGAGGCCTACCTCTGCTTCAAGTGCCACAGCGCGGCCCAGAGCACGATCGGCACGAAGACGTACACGAATCAGGTGCTCGAGTTCAACCCGAGCAACTTCAGCGAGCACAACGTACTCGGCCAGACGCTCGGCCTGGAGGAAGCCTTCACGGTGGGCACGACAACCTACACCTGGACGAAGCCGGCCGACAACCTCTGGCTTCAGACAGGCTGGACATCGAACAGCCAATTGACGTGTACTGATTGCCACACCGGTGAAGCGAATGCCGATCCCGTCACCCAGGCACGGGGTCCGCACGGATCGTCGGTGGCCTGGATCATCGATCCCGACTACCCGCTCAGCTACCGGAGCGCAACCCTTGGCAGCTGGACGACCTCGATCTGCGGGAAATGCCACAATGGCACCATCCGAGGCTACAACTTCGTGCACTCCGAGGCCGGTCATGGCACGGGGTACAACTGCACCGTGTGCCACGTCGGTGTTCCGCACGGATGGAAGCGCCCACGTCTCATGGCGTACGACGACGACCCAGCACCGTATACCGGCACTCAGGCGGCCGGCGATGGCCTCAACGGTCTCCGGCCCCACAATGTCACGGCCCCGGGGACGAGGGGTGCGACCGGGTGGGATACGGGCGACTGCAATAGCGGCTGTTACGCCGACCACAACTACAACATCGCGGGCCGTTGGCCGTAGGCCGCACCGAGCTCCGGCAACCGCGACACATCGGGGGGGCACACGCTGCCCCCCCCCCGATTCTCTGAGGCGTGAGGAAGAGCAAGCCGAGCGGGCGGGTTCACGATTCGGCAAGGTTTTCGCAAGAGTCGGGTACGCGCGGCGTGCTGAGGTCTCATCAGGACGCTGGCCGAAGGGATTCGATGCGGGTTCGGGTTCACAGAGCATGGTGGGTGCGCACGACGGCGCTGGCAGCTGCGGCGACGCTCGTGCTCGCTCTGCCCGCATTCGCACTCCCCTCTGAGACCGCGACAGACACGCCGGCTCCGGTCGCCGCGGACCCGGCCGCTGAGAGCCCCATCCCGACGCCCACGGATGCAGCCACAGAGGCGTTCCGCGCTGAACTCGCCGCCAAGCAGGCGGCGCTTGACGAGCTCGAGGCGCAGCTCGACGCGCTCGATCGGGAGTTGGCGATCGCCGCTGAGGCCTACAACCGCGCGGTCATGGAACTCGAGGCCACCCGCAATCATCTCGACGCAACCAAAGCCGACCTGGCCAACGCGCAGATCGCATTCGATATCCAGCAGGACACGCTCTCGGAGCGCGCGCGGGGCATCTACCGCGACGGCGAACTCAACGTGATCGAGGTGCTGCTCGGCTCGAAGTCGATCACCGACTTCATGGCGCGCATCAAGTTCCTACACTCTATAGGTGAGAGCGATGCCGAGATCGCTGCAGCGCTCGCCGCGCAGCGCGACCAGATAGCCATCCAGGCGGCCGAACTCGAGGACGAGGAACTGCGCGCCCGCTCTCTCGAGCTCGAACTGCAGGCTCGCCAGATCGAGGTCATGCTGCGGATCCAGGAGCGAGAGATGCTGCTTGCCGCGGCGCAGGCCGACCTGCTAGCGCTGCTCGACAGCCAGGCCGCCGAGCGCCAGAAGGCCGAGGCCGAACTGCTGCGCCAGGTGCTCTCCGGGATGAGCAGCGCTGGCATCGTGGTCGAGCCGGGATCGCCGGTGGAGACCGCGCTCGCCTACCACGGCGTCCCGTACCTCTGGGGCGGCGCGACGCCGAGCGGCTTCGACTGCTCAGGTCTAGTGATGTACGTGATGAAGCAGCACGGCGTGAGCCTGCCGCACTACTCGGGCGCGCAGTTCCAGCTCGGCGAGAAGGTGGCTCCGGCCGACCTGAAGCCGGGAGACGTCGTCTTCTTCGGCTCGCCTGTGTACCACGTGGGGATGTACGTGGGCGCCGGGTACTTCGTCCACGCACCGCATACCGGCGACTTCGTGAAGCTTTCGAGGCTCGCGGACCGCACAGACTACGCTGGCGCACGCCGCTACGACTGGGACTACCGCACATCGCCGATCTCGGGGGCCGTCGTCGACCCTGCGAACGCGGTGCGGTAGAGGCGCACTCGGCGTTGCTTCGGTCACCAGGCGAGGAGGGTCATCTGCATACAATCTACTGCACTTATTGAAAAGTGTGGTATGTTTTATGCATGAGCGGGCCTTCCGAAAGACTGATCGCCGCCGCGGTGGCGACATTCGAGAGCCACGACGGCGTGCTGCGCACCTCCGAAGCGCTGGCAGCGGGCGTCGAACCGCGCACCCTCTACTGGATGCGCGATCACGGCGTTCTCGAGCCGCTAACCCGCGGAGTCTATCACCTTGCCTCGCACCCGCTTCCGCCGAGACCGGATGTCGCGGCGGTCATGAGGCGGACACCACGGGCAGTCCTGTGCCTTCTGAGCGCACTCGATCTACATGAGATCGGAACTCAGATCCCCTCCGAGGTGCAGATCGCGCTTCCACGGGATGTGAAACCGCCGCGGATCGACTACCCGCGCATCCGGGTGTTCCACATGAGCCCGGCCAGCATGGATGCGGGGCTGGAGGAGCACGTGCAGGCCGGCGTCGCCTTCCGCGCCTTTGGAATCGCCAAGACCGTGGCGGACTGCTTCAAGTACCGCAATAGCATCGGCCTGGACGTCGCCGTCGAGGCGCTCCGTGAGGTAGTGCGCGACCACCGCGCCTCACCGGGCGAGATCATGCGCTACGCAAGGATCGATCGGGTCGAAAACGTCGTGCGCCCGTACCTCGAGGCCCTCCTGTGACCTTCGCTGAGGAGACTAGACGCGCACTGCGGCTGCGCGCTGACAACCTTGGTCTGGACTTTCAGCAGGCTCTCCAGTACTACGCCATGGAGCGGTTCCTCTTCCGGCTTGCGCAAAGCCGGTGGGCCGACCGACTGATCGTGAGGGGTGCCGCGCTGCTTCGCGTTTGGGAGGGTGCCGTGGCCCGACCTACCCGTGACATCGACTTCACGGGTCGGATCAACACTACGCCAGAGGCTGTCCGCGATCTTGTCGCCGAATGCCTGGCGCTGGACGCAGCAGACGGACTGGTCTTCTCGAACGCCATCGCTGTGCAGCCGATCGCCTTTGATGACCGCTACCCCGGCGTTCGCGCGAAGATCAGCGGGGATCTGGCCGGTGCCCGGTTCGTGCTGCGCCTGGACATCGGTATCGACGACGCCCTCGTCCCGGATCCTGGCTGGGTCGACTACCCAACGCTGCTCGGCGGCCCTGCCCCCCGCATACTTGCGTATGCACCTGAAACGGCTGTGGCTGAGAAGTTCGAGGCGATGGTTTCACTCGGACTGGTCAACAGCCGGGTCAAGGACTTCTACGACGTGTGGATGCTCGCGTCGACACAACCGCTTGACGGCCAGCAACTTGCGGACGCTCTGCGAGCTACGTTCGGCAAGCGCGGGACGCCCTTGCCTGCGAATCCGCCGGTGGCGCTGTCGGAGGAGTTCGCTCGCCAGGCACAGACCACGAGGATGTGGCATGTGTTCCGAAGTCGCCTACTCGTCTCCGGTATCGAGACCCCAGAGGACCTCAACGATGCCATCGGCACCATAACAGACCTGGTGATGCCCGCCGCAGTGGCGGCCGCCGAAGAACAGGGATTCATGAAGAGCTGGACTCCCGGGGAGGGATGGAAGTGAAGGATTCTGTCGCAATCGCGCTAGACGCAGCGCGCTCGGCAGGTGCCACGTACGCCGACGTGCGCGTGGTCGAGACACGTCGCGAGGGCATTGCGGTGCGGACCGGCCGCGTCGAGGGCATCGAGCACGCCGAGTCGCTCGGCGTCGGCATCCGCGTGATAGCGGGCGGCGCGTGGGGCTTCGCCGCCACGAGCGATCTGGCGCCCGATGCGGTGCGCGCGTGCGCACGCGAGGCCGTGGCGCTAGCACGTGCGGCCGCCACCACACTCCGCGCGCCCGTGAGGCTCGCACCCGTTGGCGCGTACACCGACACGTGGACGGGTCCGTGCGAGGTCGACCCGTTCGGCATCTCGCTCGACGACAAGCTCGCGATCATGCTCGCCGCCGACGAGGCCCTGCGCGCCGAGTCTGCGGTGCGCATATCGAGCGTCGGCATGGAATTCCTGCACGTCCGCAAGGTGTTCGGCTCCACCGAAGGGTCGCTTATCGAGCAGTCGTACTACGAGAGCCAGGCAGGGATGACCGCCTACGCGCTCGGCGATGGCGAGATGCTCCCCCGCTCGTATCCCAACTCCCACGGCGGGCAGGCGGTGCAGGGCGGCTGGGAGACGATCGTCGCGCTCGACCTCGCGGGCAACGCCCCGCGCGTGGGCGAGCAGGCAGCGGCGCTCTTGTCGGCATCCGAATGTCCTGCGACCACGACCGACGTCATCATCGACAGCTCGCAGATCGCGCTGCAGGTGCACGAGTCGATCGGCCACCCCACCGAACTCGACCGCGTGCTCGGCGACGAGGCCGCGTTCGCGGGCACGTCGTGGGTCGGCGTCCCAGACCTCGGCGATCTGCGCTACGGCTCGGAGCACGTGACCGTCACGAGTGATTCGACCGTGCCCGGCTCGCTCGGCAGCTTCGGCTACGACGACGAGGGCGTGCCGGCGCAGCGCGACTACCTCGTGCGCGACGGGATCCTCGCCGGCTTCCAGAGCTCGCGCGAGTCCGCGCTCGAGATCGGCCGCACATCCAACGCATGTATGCGCGCCGACGGGTGGAACCGTCAGCCCCTGGTGCGCATGACCACGGTGAGCCTGGAGCCCGGCATGTGGGCACTGCCCGACCTCATCGCCGACACCGAGCGCGGCATCTACTTCGAGACCAACAACTCCTGGTCGATCGACGACCGGCGCCTGAACTTCCAGTTCGCGTGCGAGATCGGCTGGGAGATCGAGAACGGGATGCTCGGTCGGATGATCAAGAATCCCAACTACACCGGCATCACGCCGGAGTTCTGGGGATCGTGCGACGCGGTGTGCAACCGCGATCACTGGCAGGTGTGGGGCATCCCGAACTGCGGGAAGGGCGAGCCGATGCAGGTCGCCCACGTCGCGCATGGCGCCGCGCCCGCCAGATTCCGCGGCGTCCGGGTGGGGGTGGGCCGATGAGACTCGCTCCCGCGGAGGCCCGCACGCTCGCCGAACGCGCCGTAGGGCTCACGGCTGCCGACGCCGCCGAGGCGGTGGTGACCTCCGGCGACTCGGCGCTTACGCGCTTCGCAGGCAACCGCATCCACCAGAACGTCGCCGAATCCGACACGACGCTCGCGATCCGCGCAGTGCTCGGCCGGCGCACCGGCGTCGCGAGCACCAACCGCATCGATGACGCCGGCCTCAAGCACTGCGCGGCGGCGGCCGTTGATGCCGCGCACCACGCGCCCGAGGACCCGCACTTCCCCGGCCTGCCCGCAGGCGGGCGCGTGGATGATCCCGCACGCGGCCTCGCGGGCGTGGAGGCCTACGGCGCGGATGCGCGCGCGGAGGCCGCGGCGGGGATCATCGCGCCTTCGGCGCGGCGCGGCCTCACGGCCGCCGGCACGGTGGCGCGCAACCTCTACACGCTCGCCGTCGCCAACACCCTCGGCGTCTCACGCGCGGCCGCTGGTGGCGACGTGCGCGCCACCGTGCTCGCGATGGGCGGCAGCGGCGGGAGCGGATGGGCGTCCTGGCTCGGCGCGGACACTGCCGGATTCGTCCCGCAGCACCTCGGCGAACGCGCTGCCGACATCGCGACGCGCTCCTCAGACCCGCAGCCGCTCGACCCGGGCGTGTATGCCGTGGTGCTCGCACCGGAAGCGGTGTCGGACATCCTGGAGTTCATGGGCTGGCTCGGATTCGGCGCGAAATCGATCGACGAGGGCAGCTCGTTTCTCTCGGGACACATCGGCGAGCCGATGGCGGACTCACGCATCACCATCGCCGACGACGCGCTCGCGCCCGAGACGATCGGCCTGCCGTTCGACTTCGAAGGCACGACCCGCACTCGCGTCCCGCTTATCGAAGCCGGCATCGCGCGTAGCCCGGTCACGGACTCGTACTACGCCGCGAAGCTCGGTCTTCCCAACACCGGCCACGCGCTCCCGGCTCCCAACTTCGATGGCCCGCTGCCGCTCAACCTCGCGATGGCGTCGGGCGCGGCCAGCGAACACGAGATGATCGCGTCCGTGGAGCGCGGCGTGTACGTCACGCGCTTCCACTACGTGAACGTCGAGGACCCGATGAAGCTCGTGCTCACCGGCATGACGCGCGACGGGACTTTCCTGATCGAGGACGGGCGCCTGACCGCGCCGCTCAAGAACCTGCGCTTCACGCAGGCAGTACTGGAGGCGCTCGCGCACGTGGGCGCAGTCGGATCCGAGCGTGTGCTCGTGGGGCCCGGAGAGGGCGGCGCGACTCTGGTGCCAGCGCTTCTGCTCGACCGCTGGGAGTTCACCGGCCAGACAGGCTAGCGGGCCGCCGCAGCCGCTTGCCCGGTGCGCAGCACGCTCCCCCGGAATGCGGGAGGCCCCGGACGGCTCCGGGGCCTGTTGCGAGTTTGGGTCCGGCCCTATACACGGAGGGGCGCCGTCGTCGGGCCGGACTGGTCGTCAGGTTCGTATCAGTTGATCCTGACGGTGCAGTAATCGGCCCTTGCCAGGAGCGACTTTAGGCTCGTACGGCACGTTCTGACGACCGAGAGGGCGCGGGCGACGAACGGTCTTCTGCGTCCGATAGGCGGTACGCCGCTACCGCGCCGTTAGCGCCGCCAGTTCGGTCTCGCCCAGCCCGCGGGCGTACTCGAGCACGACCGTACCCGCAGCGCGGATCTTGGCCTCCGACAGATGCCCCGAAGTGTCTTCGGCAGTGTGATACACGGGGTCATCGCGCCAACACACGACCGCGGCTGGGATTCCCGCCTTCTCGTATGCCTCGTGGTCCGACATTCCGTATGACGACGTGTCCTTCTTGAACGTCATGGTGTAGCCGAGCGCCCTGGCCTTCGCGAGCACGCCGTCCGAGACGGTCAAAGGCGCCCTGCCCGCTGAGCGCGAGTGGAAGTCCGGACCGTACCCGATCATGTCCACAGATATCATGCCGGCGCAGTTGGCGCGTTCTGCCGCCGACATCTGCGACACCCGGTACCGCGAGCCGAAGTGATGCGCGTCCGGGTCGCCGCCGATGATCTCCTCGCTGCCGAAGAACACGATCTCTACCGTCGGCACGACAGGATCCTCCGCGAGCCGCGCAGCGAGCTCGAGCAGAGCCGCACAGCCCGACGCGTTGTCGTTCGCACCGGGCGATGGCGGCTTGGTGTCCATGTGCGCGCCGAGTACCAGCACGGTGTCGCTGTAGCCCTTCACGCGCGCCACCACGTTGCGGCTCGTTCCGCCGTTGGGGAGCGGAAACTCCTCGATACGCGCGTTGAGGCCGAGGGCGACGAGCTGGTCGCGGATGTAGAGTGCCGCCTGCTTCTCGGCCTCGGACCCGCCCGCACGCACGCCGAACGCCTCGAGCACGCGCACGTGCGCCATCGCGGCGCTCGCGCTGAAGGCCCGGCGGGGTGTCTCGGCGAGCGGGCGTACCGGCAGCGCCACGAGCGCGCTTGCCTGGTCTGCCGCCGCTATCCCCGGAAACGCCGTTGCTTCGGAGGCGCCGAGTGTCTGTGTCGTCTCCGCCGAACCGGAGGAGCTCGGCCGAATCGGTGCGCTCCACAGGACGGACAGCGTGACCGCGCCCGCCACGACGGCGACAAGCGCCACCGCACCCGCCGCGAGCATCGTCGTGCGCACCCTCAACGCGCTACCGCCCTCCGGAGGCCTCCTGCCGGGCGATCATGTCCTTCACCTTCATGAGGCGCGTGAGGTTGCCGCGCTCGGCCTCGTCGAGCTTCATCGTGATGTCGCGGATGGTCGCATCGATGGTGGGGATGAGCACGTACTCGAGCGCGTTCACGCGCCTGCGAGTGCGTTCGATCTCGGCCGCCAGAAGCTCGATCGCCTTCTCCCGCTCCGCGAGGTCGATCATGCGAGGCGCGACCGCCGCGAGACGGTCGAGGGCGGTATCGAGCACTGCGGGCGTGGTTGCTAGCGAGTAGCCGCCCGGCTCCGGAAGCGTGCCGAGTGCGAATACGGGCACCCGCACGCTCATCACGCTCTTCTCGGTCACGCCGAGAAGCGGCACGGCCTCGCCCGCCATGAGCGCCGAGGCCAGCGCCGCGCTGCCCGCTTCGGCACGTGCAAGCGCGAACAGCCCGAATGCTCCAGCAAGATCGCTCTCCACGTCGCGACGGAGCCGACGGTTGTCGGAGATGCGCGCCTGGAACTCCTTCATAAGCTCGTCGAGCTTGTCCTTCAGCAGCTTGTGGCCGCGGCGCGCCGTGGCACTGCGGCGCCTTAGCTTCAGGAGCTCCATCCGGTTCGGGTTGGCGCGGATCTGTGGCATCCTCTATCTCACCTGCCCGCCAGGACCCACACGACCATCACAGCCGTGCCGAGAATCAGGATGACGTTGGCCACGCGTAGTACTCTCACGATCGTGGGCACCGACCCTGCCGTCTTCTTCGTCCAGCGCAGCATGAAGACCTGGTAGCCCAAGACGAGCAGCGCCGCCAGCCCGACGGCCGCAAGCAGAACGACTCTGATGGTCCCGTCGCTCACGCGCTACTGCCCACTTCCCGCATCAGCCGCAAGGTACTTCTCCACGAACGTATCCTTGATGCGCTTGAGCTCGGCGCGCGGCAGTAGCGCCGCAAGCTCCCACCCGATCTCGAGCGTGCGTTCCACGCTTCGTTCCTCGTGCTCGCCCTGCCGGATGAAGCGGTCCTCAAAGGCGTCGGCAAAGGCCACGAACGCCTTGTCGGTATCGGACAGCGCCGCCTCACCGAGGATGACCGCGAGTTCCTTGGCCTGGATGCCGCGCGCATACGCGCCGAAGAGCTGGTTGCTCAAGTCCGCATGGTCCTCGCGGGTCTTCCCCGGACCGATGCCCTTCTGCTTCAAGCGCGAAAGGCTGGGCAGGACCGCCATCGGCGGGTAGACGCCGCTTCTGTGCAGCGGACGGTCGAGGATGATCTGCCCCTCGGTGATGTAGCCGGTGAGGTCGGGGATCGGGTGCGTCTTGTCGTCATCCGGCATCGACAGGATCGGCACCTGCGTGATCGATCCCTTGCGGCCCTTCACGCGGCCCGCGCGCTCGTAGATGGTGGCGAGGTCGGTGTAGAGATAGCCGGGGTAGCCGCGGCGTCCCGGTACCTCCTTGCGTGCGGCCGAGACCTCGCGCAGAGCCTCGCAGTAGTACGTCATGTCGGTGAGGATCACGAGCACGTGCATGTCGCAGGTGTACGCCAGGTACTCGGCGGCGGTAAGCGCCATGCGCGGCGTGGCGATGCGCTCTACCGCCGGGTCGTCGGCGAGGTTCAGGAACAGCACCGCGCGCTCGATGGCCGCGGTCTTGCGGAACTCGGAGGCGAAGAAGTCGGCGTCCTCGAAGGTGATGCCCATCGCGGCAAAAACCACGGCGAACTCGCCCTCGAGCTTCTCGCCGGCCTTGCCGGCGTCGTCGCTTCGCGCCAGCACTGCCGCCTGACGGGCGATCTGCGCTGCGAGCTGGTTGTGCGGGAGGCCGCTGCCGCTGAAGATCGGCAGCTTCTGCCCGCGCACGAGCGGGTTCAGCCCGTCAATGCCGGAGATGCCGGTCTGGATGAAGTCATCGGGGAAGTCGCGCGCCGTCGGGTTTATCGGGTCGCCGTAGATCGAGCGGCGCTCGTCGGGGATGATCTCCGGCCCGCCGTCGCGCGGCCGGCCGAGGCCGTCGAAGACACGCCCGAGCATGTCCCGGCTCACACCGAGTTCGAGCGACCGGCCGAGGAACTTCACCTTCGTCTGCGCCGGGTTCGCGCCTCGCGTGCCGCCGAACGCCTGGATGAGCGCGACGTCGCGGTTCACCTCGAGCACGTTGCCGAGCGAGCGCGTCCCGTCGGGGAACTCGAGTTCTACCAGTTCGCCGTAGGTCACGTCGGCGACCTTCTCCACGAGCAGGAGCGGCCCGACTATGTCGCGTGTGGTGGTGTACTCGCGGGCCACGTCAGACCTCCTTCCCGCCGGCGACGAGTTGTGTCTCGATCTCCGAGTCGATCTCGTCGTGGACTGCCAGGTCGTCGACCGTCAGGTACTTCGCACGCGCGATGCGTTCACGCACCGGCGCTGCAAAGATCGCCTTGAGGGTCACTCCAGCACCTTGCGCTTCAATCGCCTTGGCGTGGAAGAGCAGGATAGTCTTGAGCAGCCGGTCCTGCTCCATAGGCGACGAGAATTGGTCATCGTCGCGGAACGCGTTCTGCTGCAAGAAGTCCTCGCGGATCGACTTGGCGGTCTCCATCAGGATCTGCTCTTCCGCGGAGAGGGCCTCAAGGCCGACGAGGCGCACGATCTCGGCGAGCTCGCTTTCGCGCTGAAGAATCGCCATGCACTCGTCGCGCCGCGCGCGGTACTCCGGCGACACGTCCGCGTCCCAGTGCGGGCGCAGCTTCTCGAGGTAGAGCGAGTAGCTCGTGAGCCAGTCGATCGCCGGGAAGTGGCGCTCGTAGGCGAGCGTGTCCTGCAGTGCCCAGAACACCTTCACCACGCGGAGCGTGTTCTGAACCACAGGTTCGGAGAGGTCGCCACCCGGGGGCGAGACGGAGCCAACGACGGAGACGGAGCCCATCCGCGGCGCGCTTGCCGCACCGTCGGGCCCTTCGTCGCTGTCCTCGCGCACAGGACGCGCTGCGGAGGCTTCCTCAGACTCCGCGGTGCGCGTCGCGCCGCGACCGACACCATCCGCGCCCGCATCCGAAGACAAACACTGTACTTTACCGGCGCGTTCATAGAACGCTGCCAGTTTGGTTCCAAGATATGCAGGAAACCCTTCTTCTCCGGGCATTTCCTCCAAACGCCCGGAAATCTCCCTCATGGCTTCCGCCCACCTCGACGTGGAGTCGGCCTGGAGCACGACCTCGTAGCCCATGTCGCGGAAGTACTCGGCCATCGTGATGCCCGTGTACACGCTCGCCTCGCGGGCGGCCACCGGCATGTTGGAGGTGTTGGCCACGAGCACCGTGCGCTTCATGAGCGGCTGGCCCGAGTACGGGTCGGTGAGCTCGGGGAACTCCATCAGCACGTCGGTCATCTCGTTGCCGCGCTCGCCGCAGCCGATGAAGATGACCACCTGCGCGTTACTCCACTTGGCCACCTGGTGCTGCGTAACGGTCTTGCCCGCGCCGAACGGACCCGGGATGCATGCCACGCCGCCCTTCACCAGCGGGAAGAACGTGTCGATCACGCGCGTGCCGGTCACGAGCGGCTCGTCGGCCGAGACCTTGCGGGCGTACGGACGCGGGACGCGCACCGGCCACGTCTGCAGCATCATGAGATCGCGGGATGAGCCGTCGGCGAGCTTGAGCGTGGCGACGGCGTCGGTGACGGTGTAGTTTCCGCCCGCGATTGACGCGATCTCACCCGCGAGAGTCGGCGGCACCATCACCCGGTGCTCGATCACCTCGTTCTCCTGCACGGTGCCGATGATGTCGCCCGCGGACACCTGTGCGCCCGCGGCGACGACCGGCACGAACTCCCACCGCTTCTCGCGGTCGAGGCCGGGCGCAGTGACGCCACGCTTCAGGAACGAGCCCGCCTGGGCCTCGAGCACGTCGAGCGGGCGCTGCACGCCGTCGTAGACCGCGCCGAGCATGCCCGGGCCGAGTTCGACGGAAAGCGGCGCGCCGGTGCCCTCGACGGGATCGCCAGGACCGAGTCCTTCGGTCTCCTCGTACACCTGGATCGAAGCGCGGTCGCCGCGCATCTCGATGATCTCGCCCATGAGGCCCTCGTCGCCCACGCGCACGAGGTCGAACATCTTGGAGGATGCCAGCCCTTCGGCAACAACCAGCGGGCCGGCGACCTTCACGATCGTGCCACGTTCCATCTACTCTTCCTCTTCCCTTTGAGGCACTGACGTGCCGAGTGCACGCTCGATGGCGCGGTCGAGCTTCGCCGCGCCCACGCCGCCGGCACTGCCGGCGGCCGGGATCACCGTTACCGCGGGGACGGGCACGTCCGCGATTACCGCGATGAGGTCGGCCGTCTCGGCGTACACGGGCTCGGTCACGAATACCGCGCCGAATCCGCCGCGAAGGACCTCAGGCCAGAGGTCGCGCGCATCCGCGGGACGTTCGACCGGGAACACCGCGAAGCCGAGTGGCCGGAAGCCTGCCACGCTCGTCGCGTCCCCGACCACCGCTACCCGGCGCTCGCTCACGACAACCGCTCCTTCAGCCGCGTCCGCACGCTCTCGCGGTCGAGGCCGGCGAGCCGTCCCACGAGCGCCGTGCGCAGCAGCAGCACCTCGGCCTCACGCTCGAGCACGTACGCGAGCACCGGCTCGGCACCACCGGCCGCCTGGCGCGCGGCACGCATCCGGGCGGCGAGCACGCCGTCCGCGGCGATGTCGAAGCGCTCGACGTCGGTGAAGTCGGCCTCGGTGAGCGCGCCGAGTGAGCGCGAATGCACCAGTGCCTCGGCGAGCTCGCTGGCGCTCATTCGAGGCGCGTCAGGTGCGAGCTCCGTGAGGGCGCGCGAGCCGCCCGGGAGCATGCGGCCGATCACTTCGGCGGGAGGCAGGGCCTTAGTGCGCGACCGCACGAGCAGCCTGGCGTTCGCGAGATCGATACGGAGCGTCGCCAGCTCGCGCAAGAAGCGCACTTTGCTCGCGCTCGCCGCTGAGGTCAGCGCCGCGAACAACGCGCGGTCCACCATCGCTTCGAGATCGTCGAGTGAAGGGGCCTCCTCGGCGCCGTCGTACGCGGTGAGTAGATCGCGCATCTCCTCGGGCAACGCCACACCGTCTGCGGCATACGCCTCCGGCGGGACCGAGCCGAGCGATGAAAGCAGGCCGGAGGTCGGCGCGTCGAGCACGCGGGCTTTGAGCGCCGCGCGCAGGTTCGCGTAGTCATGCGGCGCCTGGAAGAAGGCGACGACCGGCTTCGGCAAATCGGCCTGCTCGAGGAACTCGTCGTAGAGGTCGGTCAGCGAGGCTTCGAGCGCGCGCTCCACCTCGTCTGCGGTCTCCGCGCCCTCAAGGTAGCGCCCCACATGCGTTTCGGCCAGCACGCGCTTCTGCTCCCGCAGGTCCGGCGCATCGAGCAGCCGCTCGAACGTCGCTCGCGAGAGCAGCCGCCCCTCGAGCACGCGCACGCGCCCGACGGCGTAGCCGTACCGGATGTCGTCGCGTATGCGCGTCGTCGTCGCCACTGCCGCCGCTAGTCCGCTCCGCCGAAGAGCTCCCGAGCCGCCACCAGCAGCAGCTCGTCGCGGCGGTCGGCCACCATCGCCGCTGGCGAGACCTCGACACGCATGCGGTCGCCGGTGAGCAGCGCGCCGCGCGCGATCGGCGCCGGCTCGGCGGAGATTGCCACTTTCACGCCGCGCTTCTCGAGCGCCGCGGCAAGGCCGCCCAGCCGTTTCGTATCCGCAGCCGCTACCGCGAGCGTCTCGCCACCGGCGGCTGCACGCGCAACGCCAGCCGCGATGAGCTCGGCGTACTCGGCGTCGGGGAGCACCCCGAGCGCCTCCTCGGCGCGCGCGAGAACGCGCTCGGCCATCGCGCGCTTGCCCGCCAGGAGCGAGTCACGCGCCGCGAGCCGAGCGTTGGCGAGCAGCGTCGCGCCGTCCCGGGCAGCGTCGTACTCGGCCGCGGCGAGCGTCGCCTTCCGTTCGGCATCGAGCGTCGATTCGGCAGCCCCCACGATCCGCGCGACTTCCGCCTCCGCTGCGCCTGTGATGTCGGCCGCTTCCGCCGTCGCGTCGGCTTCTATTCGTGTGATCAGATCGGTGATCGCCACGAGTGGCCCCTAGCCGACCGGATACGCCTGCGACAGGCCCAACAGCATGAGGATCGTTACGATCAGCGAGAGTACCGCGTAGGTCTCCACGAGCGCGGGGAGGATGAGCGCCTTGCCCGAGTCCTCGCTGCGACGTGCGACGATGCCGGCCGCCGAAGCGCCCGTCTTGCCCTGGTAGATGGCCGAGATGAAGCACAGCCACGCCACTGGCATGCAGGCGAGGAAGACCTTGAAGCCGCCTACACCGACGAGATCGACGTTGCCGCCGAAGATGCCGAAGAAGATGAGTACGAGCACCGCGGAGATGAACCCGTAGATGCCCTGCGTGCCCGGCATCGCCGCTATCGGCAGCAGCTTGCCGAACTTCTCACTGTCTTCGGTGACGATCCCGGATACCACCGCGCTTGCGATGGTGATGCCGATCGCCGAGCCGATGCCAGAGAGGATGGCCGCGATGCCACCCCCGAGCAACGCCCAATCGGCGCCAGCCAGACCCCAAAACGTTTCGGTCACGATCCCGCTCCTTCCTGCCGGACCTCGCCGGCATGCAACACGAGTGACTTCTTGCGGCGAGCGAATGGCGCAAAGGCCCTGCCGCCGCCTTCGTAGAACTTGCTGAAGAACTCCACGAACTGCAGACGCGCCGGGTGCACGAACGCGCCGAGGAGGTTGATCACCACGTTGAACACGTGGCCGACCGCGAACACCAGCGCAGCCAGTACCACGACGATCACGCCGCCCAGGATCCCAAAGCCGCCCTCGGCGAACAGTCCGCCGGCCCCGCCCATCACCAGTCCGGCAAGTGTGTTGAAGACCATGCCCACGAGCGAGCCCGACAGACCGAGGGCCGCAAGGCGCGTGTACGAGAGGATGTCGCCGATGAACGCCGACATGCCGTAGACGGCGTATGCGCCGCCAAGCACCGCAACGACCATCTTGCGCACGGCCTTCGAGACGACGAGCCCCGCCACCGTGAGCGCGAGCAGCGCCAGGCCAAGCGGCACGTCCCAGCCGAACGCCCACGCGAGCATCGCACCCAGCAGCAGCCCGAACCACGCGATCCCGAGCGACTTGTCCCACACGGGAAGATCGCCGTCGGCAAACGCCGCCTCGATCGCCCGACCCTTGAAGAGCATCGTGACGCCGATGCCCAGCACGATGGCGGGCATCGTGAGCGACGGCACCGCCGCAGCGACGCCGATGGCCACGAACAGCAGGACCGTTGAGATCTGGTCGAAGAACGCAGACGCGCGATCGCCCCGACGTGCGAGGTCGTAAGCAGCGATGAGCACGCCGAAAAGAACCTGGGTAACGCCGAGGATGATGGTGATCACGAGGAACTTCGGCAGCTCGTTCAGCGGATCGAGCACCTGGAAGACGTCGAGGACCGGCACGGCCGACTTCACCATGTTCCAGTCGAGCGCGAAGTACGAGCCGAACAGCACGCCAACGATGATGGCGCCGAAGCCCCCGGTCATCAGCAGGTCCATGAACTGCTTCACACCCGGCGCTACGTCGATCTTGTGCTTGATGTACCAGGCGCCCGCGATGAGCATGAGACCGTAGCCGACGTCTCCGATGCAGATCGCGAAGAACGCGAAGAAGAACGGTGCCAGGAAGGGCGTGGGGTCGAATTCGTCGTAGCGGGGCAGACCGTAGAGGTTAGTGAGCACCTCGAACGGCTTGAGGAAGCGCGGGTTGTCCAGCACCACCGGAGGCGCGTCTTCGTCGGCGGGTTCTTCCAGCGTAAGGTCCGCTACCTCGGAGAATCGCTCCAGCGCCTTCTCCAGCGGCTCGCGGTCTGCGGCCTTCACCCACCCGCCGATCGCGAACGTTCGCTCGGTCGCGCCGAAGCTCTCACGCACGGTGAGCGAGTCGAGTTGCGACGCGATGACCTCCACCAGGGCCACCGACCGGTGGTAGTGCTTCGCCGAAAGCTCCCGCGCCTCGGCATCGAGCGCTTCCACCTCACCGTCGATCTCGTCCGCGCGGGCTAGCGCGCACGCGCGCTCCTCGGCAGCGTATCCGGAGAGTGCCGGGAACGACACTTCCTGGAAGCTCGTGAGCGCGAGCGTGGCGCGCACGTCTTCCAGGACCGAGCGATGCGCCATCACGACCCAGGCCACCCTGCCGCCGACGGACTGCGCCTCGTCGACGGACATCAGCGATGTCGCTTCGCGCAGCGCCTGGCGGATACCCGGACCGTCAGCCGCGGGCACGATGCCCGTGAACAGCGCGACATGCTCCGTCCCGGTCCAGCGTGTGATCTCCAGCCGGACCGGCTCCCACGGCGCGAGGTCGGCCGCAAGCTGCAGCACCCGCGCACGCTCGCGTTCGAGAGTGGCGGTCTTCGATGAGATGTCCTCACACCTCACGTAGAGCTCGGCGGACGTCTCATCCGGCGCTAGCGACGCGAATTCCTCGGCGGACATGTGGATCTTCTCGGCGACCATCGCGGAGAACGGCTGCTCGGAGACGTGGAATCGCTTCAGGAAGTCGCGCACGAACGTGGCGTTCGCGAGCGACTCCTCGAGTACACGCAGCCGGGTGTCGTCTGATGCTATCGCGATCGCCGGAAGCTCGGCCGGTGCGCTCTCTATGTCGAGCACGCCTGCGTCCTGCATCCGGCGGACGAGGTCGTCCATCGCCGACTGGTGGGCGAGTACGGTGACCTTGAGCATTCGCGCGACGGACACTTACGGCTCTCTCAGCACCTGGAGCACTGCGGCGAGTGCGTCGGCCTCGCGCGCCTCCGCGGCCGCGAGCACATCACGCGCGTGGTCCGCGGCCGCCGCAGAGACCCGCTCCGCATCGGCTTGGGCCTGAGCGAGCGACTTCTCGCGCAAGGCGGCAACCTGGGAGCGCAGCTTCTGCCGCCCGGACTTGAGCAGCTCCGCCGCTTTCACGCGCGCGTCGGCGACCATCCCCGCTGCGGCGGTCTGTGCGTCCTCAGCCGAGACGCGTGCCGCATCCTCGGCATGCAGTATCCTCTCGAGCTTCTCCAAGCGCTCCACCTTTGCGAAACGGCTGCCGTTCGGCGGTTCCTGGCACCGGCATCGGACAAGCAGCCGTACGGGACGGCCGGTGCATCCGTACAGTATAGTACGCACGAGCCATTCCCGAACCACCAGTCTTGCCCGCGTTCAGGGCAGGGCGCGAGCGGACCGACGCCATGCCCGCTACCCCCAGAAGCAGAACCGAAGCGGGCGCCGCCGCACGGCGTCGTCGGACGCGTCGCGCAGTGACGACCGCGGTTTCGGCGGCACTCATCGCAGTCCTCGCCGGGGGGGCTTGGCTTGCGGTCACCCGATTGGACCTCAAGATCGGCAAGCCCGAGGAGCCGCGCATCACGACCATCGACTCCTCGGCCGCAATCGAGCCGTTGTCGCTCGTCGCAACGCTCCCGCCAGCTCCTTCGGGACCGGCGACGATCACCGTCGCAGCCGTTGGCGACATGCAGTTCGACCGGCAGGTGAAGGCGCTCATCGCGAGGTCGGGAGGAACCGCGCCGCTCGCCGACGTCGCGAAACAGCTTGCCGCGGCCGACATCACGATCGGCAACCTCGAGAGCCCTATGACCACCCTCGGTGTGCACCGCACCGACAAGGACTACACGTTCCAGGGCGACCCGCGTGGCATCGAAGGACTCACCGCCGCAGGGTTCGACTTCCTGGCGCTTGCGAACAACCACTCGCTCGACTGCGGCACCGAAGCGCTCGCGGACACGATCGCGCGCCTGGACGCAGCCGGCATCGGCCACGCGGGCGCCGGGACGAACAAGGCGGCCGCGTGGACCCCCGCCGTGCGCGATATCAACGGCACCACGGTGGCGTTCCTCTCCTTCTCTCACATCCTGCCGAACGGCTTCGTGGCCACCAACACGCGGCCCGGCATCGCCCAGGGCCGGATGAACATGAAGGAGGTCGCCGCCGCGATAGCGGCCGCCGACGCCGCCTACGACTATGTGATCGTCTCGTACCACTGGGGGGTCGAGAACGTCGATGACTGCAACGCGGAGCAGGTGAAGGATGCCCGCACGTCGATCGACGCCGGCGCCGACATGGTGCTCTCCCACCACCCGCACGTCATTCAGGCCGTGGAGTACTACAACGGCAAGCTGATCGCGTACTCGCTCGGCGACTTCGTGTTCGACCACTACTCGCGCAAGACGGGTGAGGCGTTCATCCTGGAAGCAGACATGGGACCTTCAGGCGTGAGCAACGTGCGAGTGACGCCCGTGTACCTGAACTCGGCCGGCAAACCCGGATACGTTACCGGACAGGAAGCGGCAGTGATCATCGAGAGGCTCAGGACGATCTCGGCCAAGCGGGACACGGTGGTCACGCTGAACGGCGACATCGCGACGGTGACACCGTGAGCCGGCGACCCCCGCAGCGTCGCACGCCCGCGATCCGCTCGGACCTGGGCCCGGTGATGGACACTGGCCTTAGCGTGCGCGCGCGACGCCCGGTCAAACAGCGCTCGCCGTACCCCACGATGACCGTTGCGGTCGCCGTCGTCGGACTGGCCGCGATCGGGTGGTCGCTCGCGTGGGAGGGCGGCAAGCCGGCGACACAGAGCGAGCAGGCGCACACGATCCAGGCGATCGCCGCCGAGGAGAAGGAGTCAGCGCCGGAGCGCGAGCCGACGCCGCTTCTGGCCCGGGAGGGCGGCACCGACATCCGCCTCGCGATCGACCCCTCGCAGGTGACCGCGGTGGCGTTCCACCAGGCCTCGGGCGAGTACGCGCTCCACATGACCTCGCTCGTGCCCGATGCCGACATGGCGCTTGCGGCGCAGCTCAAGGCGGTGCCTCCCCTCGATCCCACTGCCCCTGTCGCCGAGGGCGTATGGCCCGGACTCGTGCTGCGCCTATGGCGCAGCGGACGCGGCGGCATGCCGGACTCAGCGGCCGATATGGGCGCGGACCCGGGCACGCCGGTGTACTCCCCGATCACCGGTACCGTCATCGCAGTGAAGCCCTATCTGCTGTACGACAAGTGGGAGGACTACGAGATACACATCCGCCCGCAGGGTCGGCCCGAGGTGGAGGCGGTGCTCATCCACGTGCAGGAGGTGCGCGCCGAGGTCGGCGACCGTGTGAAGGCGGGCGTCACGCAACTCGGCGCAGTGCGCAAGATGTCCGACAAGATCGCGATCCAGCTCGCCGGCTACACCACCAACGGCGGGGATCACGTGCATTTCCAGATCAACGAGTACCCGCCGGCAGCCGAAGTGCCAGCGCCGGGCGAGTCCTAGCCGGTCTCGGCGGACTCTCCGGTTCCCTCGCCGCTCTCGAGCGCACGCCGGATGAAGCCGCGGAACCGGCGGTCGAATTCGTAGCGCTCGAGCCTCACTTTCCGGTCGCATCCCACGCACCTGAGGCCGATATCCATCCCGAGCTTGGTGACCTCCCACTCGTTCGCGCCGCACGGATGCGGCTTCTTGAGGCGCACCACGTCGCCCATCTTGATGGGGGTTATCGGAACGGCCACGACGACTTCCTCGGACAGGGACTGTGAAGGCGGGTAGAGTATACCGCGTAGCCTCTACCGAACCGGGGGAGCCATGAAGACCAGAGCCGTCCTGTCCGTACTCGGCCAAGATCGCGTCGGAATCGTCGCCGCAGTCTCAACCGCACTCGCCGAGAATGGCGTCAACATCGAGGACATCCGGCAGACGATCCTCTCGGGCATCTTCTCGATGACCATGCTCGTGACCGTGGACGAGGACGCCCACGCCTTCGAGGAAGTCCAGTCCGCGCTCGCCGAAGTCGCCGAGCGCATCGGCATGCAGATCACACTCCAGCGGGAGGACGTCTTCCGCTTCATGCATCGCGTGTAGCGAGAGGACGCCTGAGATGCTTCACATCAGTCCCGAGGAGATTGCCGAAACGCTCGTGATGGTGCAGCAGCAGCACCTCGACATCCGCACGGTCACGCTCGGCGTCTCAATCGGCGAGTGCGCGGCAGACACCGCGGCCGAGATGAGCCGAAGGCTCTACGACCGGGTCACCTCGGCCGCCGAACGGCTCGTGCCCGTCTGCGAGACGATCGAGCGCGAGTACGGCATCCCCATCCGCAACAAGCGCATCTCGGTGAGCCCGGTCGCCGAGGTCGCGGGACGACGTGCGTGCGAGGACCTCACGCCGGTCGCCGGGGCGATGGACCGCGCCGCCGCAACCGTGGGCGTCGACTTCATCGGCGGCTTCTCAGCGCTCGTGCACAAAGGCGTCGGTCGCGCCGACGACGCGCTCATCCGCTCGATTCCGCAGGCACTTGCCTCCACTCAGCGCGTATGCGCCTCCGTGAACGTCGCGTCCACGCGCGCGGGGATCAACATGGACGCGATCGCACGCATGGCGCACACCGTGAAGGAGACCGCGGCGCTTACCGCCGATGCCGACAGCATCGGGTGCGCCAAGCTCGTGGTGTTCGCGAACATGGTCGAGGACAACCCGTTCATGGCAGGCGCCGTCCACGGCTCCGGCGAGGCGGACGTGGTGGTGAACGTGGGGATTTCCGGACCAGGCGTCGTTCGCGCCGTGGTCGCCGCGATGCCGGAAGATGCAGACCTAACCGCCGTCGCCGAGGCCATCAAGGCAACATCCTTCAAGATCACGCGTGCGGGCGAGCTCGTCGCCAGGGAGGCGGCACGCAGGCTAGGTGTCTCGATGGGCATCGTCGACCTCTCGCTCGCGCCCACCCCCGCCGAAGGTGACAGCGTCGCCGACATCCTCGAGGCGATAGGCGTGGAGCGCTGCGGCGCGCCCGGCACCACTACCGCACTCGCGCTCTTGAACGACGCCGTCAAGAAGGGCGGCGCCATGGGCACCTCGTCTGTCGGTGGCCTCTCGGGCGCGTTCATCCCCGTCTCCGAGGACGCGGGCATGGTCCGCGCGGTGGAGGCGGGCGCGCTCACGCTCGAGAAGCTCGAGGCGATGACCGCCGTGTGCTCGGTTGGCCTCGACATGATCGCGGTCCCTGGGGACACGCCCGCCGAAACACTTGCCGGCATCATCTCCGACGCCTGTGCTATCGGCGTCATCAACAACAAGACCACCGCCGCGCGCCTCATCCCCGCGATGGGCAAGAAGGCTGGCGACCGCGTCAGCTGGGGCGGCCTGCTCGGGGCGGCACCCGTGATGGACGTCTCGAAGTGGAGCAGCGCCAAGCTCATCGCGCGTGGCGGGCGTATGCCGGCGCCGCTCGGGAGCCTCAGGAACTAGCCCATCCCGATGTTCGCGCTCCGCGGGTCACGACGGGCTCGCGCCACTAGATCCCCACCGCCTCGCGGAAAGACTTCACCTGGCGACGCGCCACCGGCACCTGTGTCTCGTCGCGATCGGCCACGACCACCATGTACGCGCCTTCGGCGCGAACGATCTCCTTGACCTTGTTCAGGTTGATCATGTAGCTCCGGTGGAGTCGCCTGAACGCGTCGGACGAGAGCCGTTCCTCGAGCTCCGAGAGCGTGAGGTCTACGAGGTACTGGTTCTCATAGGTATGCACGTACGTGGACTTGTTCTTGGCCGAAATGTACACGACCTCCTCGAGGTCGAGGAGTACGGTACGGCCGCCCTTGCGCACGGCGAGCTTGCGGAAGTCGCCTTCAGCTGATGTCGTGGTGCCGGCCCTCGGGCGACCTCGCATGAGGCTCTGAATCCGTGCGATGAGCTCCATCAGGTTGAACGGCTTGGTCACGTACTGCTGGACGCCCTGCTTGAACGCGAGGATGCGCGCCAGGTCCTGCGTCTTGGCGGTAAGCATGATCACGGGGATGTCCGCAGTGACGGGATCGTTGCGGATCTCCATCAGCGCCATCCAGCCGTCCACGCGCGGCATCATGATGTCGAGCAGCACGACGTCGGTCGGGTTGGCATGAAGGGCGTCCAGGGCTTCCGCGCCGTCGGATGCAGACGTCACGCGCATCCCCTCGGCCTCAAGACCCATTCGAATCATCTCGACGATCGACTCATCGTCATCGACAACGAGGACTCTGATGGGATCCGACACGGCCGCCTCCGAGTTCCCCTGTATGCGCGGGATGCGCCGTTCGTCAGGTCATCCGCCGAACGGTAGTGCCCTACGCTCGGATTGTAGCGCAGTTGCCGCTCGTCGGGCTATTCGGTGCGCACGGAGCTACCGGCTGCCGCTGGTCAGCCATTCGTCGATGGCGCGAGCGGCGCCCTTGCCGGCCCCCATCGCGAGAATCACTGTGGCCGAGCCGGTGACGATATCGCCACCGGCGAAGACGCCCGGCTTGGAGGTGGCACCGTCTTCGTCGGCCACGATGTAGCCGCGCTTGGTGAGCTCGAGGTCGGGCGCGGTCTTGGTGAGCAGCGGGTTCGCGCGCGTGCCGAGCGCCATGATCACGGTGTCGCAGTCGATCACGAAGTCCGAATCGAGCACGCACACCGGCGCGCGCCTGCCACTGGCGTCCGGCTCGCCGAGCTCCATGCGGTTCGCAACCATGCCGGTCACCCACCCGTCGTGGCCAGTGATCTCGGCCGGCGAACACAGCATCTTGAACTCGATGCCCTCCTCGCGCGCATGGTGGACCTCTTCCCTGCGCGCCGGCATCTCCTCCTCCGTGCGGCGGTAGACGAGGAAGACCTCCTCGGCACCGAGGCGCTTGGCGGTGCGTGCCGAGTCCATCGCCACGTTGCCGCCGCCGACGACCGCGACCTTGCGCCCGCGCCACACCGGCGTGTCCGCCTTCGGGAACTCGTAAGCGCGCATCAGGTTGACGCGCGTCAAGAACTCGTTTGCCGAGTACACGCCGTTCAGATTCTCGCCGGGGATGCCCATGAACATCGGTAGACCGGCGCCGTTGCCGATGAAGACCGCATCGTAGCCCTCAGCCGACATGAGCTCATCGAGCGTATAGGTGGCGCCGACGACAACGTCACATCGGATCTCGACGCCCATCTCCTCGAGGAGGCCGACTTCGGCCTGGACGATCTGCTTCGGCAGCCGAAACTCGGGGATGCCGTAGGTGAGTACGCCGCCGGTGGCGTGCAGGCTCTCGAAGACGGTGACCGCGTGGCCGAAGCGCCGGAGTTCGCCCGCGCACGCGAGCCCGGCCGGGCCGGAGCCCACGACCGCAACGTACTTGCCGGAGTCCGCGCCCACCTCGGGCACGCAGCGCTGCTCGAGCTCGCACGCGAGGTCGAAGTCGCCCAGCCAGCGCTCGAGGCGGCCGATGGCGACCGGCTCGCCCTTCTTCCCGAGCACGCACGCCGCCTCGCATTGCTCCTCCTGCGGGCACACGCGCCCGCATACGGCCGGGAGCGCGTTGCGCTCCTTGAGCACGGCGACGCCCGCGCGATAGTCGCCCTCGATCATTCGGCCGATGAACGACTTGATGTCGATGTTGACCGGGCAGCCCTCGATGCACGTCGGGTTCTTGCACTGCAGACAGCGCTCGGCTTCTCCGCGCGCCATCTCCTCGGTGTAGCCGAGGGTGACCTCGTCGAAGTCGCGAGCGCGCTCCGCCGCATCGCGCTCGGGCATGGGTGTGCGCGGCGCCCGCGAGGGCCGATGGCGGGGAGTCTCGGCGGGTGCGGAAGTGTCGTCTACGTGTGACACGAGCACTCCAGGTGGTACTCGGCGTCGGAGAGCCGCTCTTCTTCGACGTAGACGCGCTGGCGGCTCATGAGCTCCTCGAAGTCCACCGCGTGGCCGTCGAAGTCCGGGCCGTCCACGCAACCGAACTTCGTCTCGCCGCCGACGCTCACGCGACACGCACCGCACATGCCGGTGCCGTCGACCATGATCGGATTGAGCGACACGGTCGTCGGCACGCCGAAGTCCCGCGTGGTGGCAGCGCAGAACTTCATCATGATCGCCGGGCCGATCGCCATGGCGTGGTCGAGCGCACCGGCCTCGCACAGCTCCTTGAGCGGTGCGGTCACAAGGTCCTTTCGGCCCGCCGAGCCGTCATCGGTTGTGATGACGAGGTCCTTCAAGGGCAGCGCCCGGAACTCGTCCTCTAGGATCAGCAGGTCCTTGTTCCGCGCGCCGAGGATGACGGTGACCTCGGCGCCGGCCTCGCACATGGCGCGCGCGACCGGATACGCCACAGCCGCACCTACGCCGCCGCCAACAACCGCGACACGACCGACACCTTCGGTGTGCGTCGGTACCCCGAGCGGCCCGACCACGTCGGCGAGCGAATCACCCACGCCCATGTGCGAGAGCTGGTGCGTAGTCTTGCCCACGCGCATGAAGATGAACCGGATCCAGTCGTCCTCGGCGGACCAGTCGGAGAACGTGAGCGGTATGCGCTCGCCGCCTTCGGCGACGCGAAGGATGAGGAACTGGCCCGCCTTCACTTTCGCCGCGATGGCGGGAGCCAAGACGCCCATTTCGAATACGGCATCAGAGAGCTGGCGGGTGTGCACGATGGGGAACAACTGGTCCTCCGGTTGGTACACTGGCGAGACGGTCGGACAACGTGCCGACAAGTATACCCGCCACCGAAGGGCAGGCAATGCGTCGCACCGGCACGCTCATCGCGGTTCTCGCGCTCCTCAGCGCGCTGCTCCCACTTGCTGCATGCGGAAGCGACGAGCCCGTCGCGGTCAGCCGCGAAGCGCTCGGCACGGTCGTAAGCGTCACCGCGTACGGCGAGGACGAGGTTGCCGTCCGGGCCGCGATCGACGACGCGTTCGCGACTATGGCCGAAGTCGAGAGCGATCTCGATGCCTACGACCCGGAGTCGGCGGTCTCGGACTTCAACGCCGCCCCCTTCGAGTGGCACGAACTCCCCACTAGCGCGCTCGAGGTGCTCGATGCCGTCGACACACTCGATGCCGCCGACGAGTTCTCGGTCGGCCTGTTCGGCGTCTCCCAGCTCTACGACTTCGAGGGCGAAGGGCACGTTCCGACAGACGGCGAGCTCTCTGCGGCACTGCAGACGGCCTCCATGCCGGAACGTGAGGGCCATCGCCTGCGCTTCCTCGGCATCGCGAGCACTACCGCGAAGCCCGGCCTCGACTTCGGCGGCGCCGCCAAGGGCCTCGCGCTCGACCGCGCTCGGGAGAGCCTGCGCGCGAGCGGTGTCGTGACCGCCGCGCTCATCTCCTCGGGGAGCAGCACGGTCACGCTCGGCACCAAGCCCGACGGCAGCGTGTGGCGTATCGGCATCGAGGACCCGCGCGACCCCGAGACAATCGTCGCCACATTCGCGTTCGAGAGCGATGGTGCGCTCTCCACTTCGGGCGACTACCAGCGCTACTTCGAGCACGACGGCGTGCGCTACCACCACATTCTCGACCCGGCAACAGGGCTCCCCGCGCGAGGAATCCGATCGCTCACGATTGCCGCGCCGAGCCTCTCCGGCCTCGACACCGACATCCTGTCGACAGCGCTGTTCGTGCGCGGCGCGGCTGGCGCCGTTGAGTACGCGGAAGCGGCAGGCGCGGCGCTCTACGTCGTGGACGACGAAGGGCGGGCACAACTCGTGCCCGCCCCCGCAGACTCAGGCCTCACCGTAGCCGAGGAGGCTACGCCGAAGCGCTGACGTATCGGATTGCGTCTAGATGTAGTTCTTGACGAGGTTGTAGACGACCGGCATCTCCCAGTACTCAAGGCCGAATGCCTTGACAGCGCCCATGATCGCGAAGACGAGGAGGGCGATGTACAGGATCGGACCCACGATCCAGCCGACGTACGGGATCGCAGTGAGAACGCTGGCGACGGTCCAGCCGACCCACAGTGCCAGGGCCTGGATCGCATGATGCCGCACGAACTTCTCGTTCTTGTACGGCTCGATCAGGATGGCGATCAAGGCAACGATTCCGACGATGTAGCCGAGTGCGGCGAAGATCTTGCCGGTGTCACTCGGTGCATCTCCGCCGGGTGCCGCGGCAGGCGCCGGAGGCGGCGGCATCTCTGGAGCGGGAGGCGTGCTCTGGAAATCGTCACTCATTCGGACCCCTCCTCGTGCGTGATTGCGCCCGGCGCCGACGCCGGACTTCGTTTGCAGTATACCCCTCTGCGCTGGTAAGATTGCGCACGGAGCGCCTTCCGGCGGGATTTATTTCCTGCACAAGCAACCGTCCGGAGGATACACACCATGCGTCGTAGCAGCGCCATCAGAGCAGTCCTCTCGCTCGCCCTCATCCTCACGTTCCTGGCCGCGCCGTTCGCGCACGCCGCCACCGAGGCCGAACTGCGCGCGCACGAAAAGGCTGCTCGCGATGCCCGGAAGGCCGCCGCCGCGGCTCAGAGCGAGGCCGACCGCCTCTCCAAGGAGGCCGCCGCGCTCGACGGCGAGATCGCTTCGATCCAGGGCGACATCGACGCTCTGGCTGACGACGTCGCCATCGCCACGGACCGCACTCAGCGCCTGCAAGCGGAAGTGGACGCGCTCCGCGCGCAGGTCAGCTCGAAGCAGGCGCAGATCGAGGCCACCCAGGCCGAGTACGAACGCCAGAAGGCGCTTCTTGCGGACCGGGTGCAGACCACCTACAAGAACTCGGACTTCATCTACTTCGAGTTGCTGCTGGAGTCACGCGACATCGAGGACTTCATCACCCGTACGACGATGGTCCAGCGGGTCATCAAGTCCAACGAGGACCTGGCGACCACGCTCAAGGAAACGCGCATCCAGATCGAGAAGGTCAAGGCCGAACTCGAGCGCGACATGCAGGCGGTCGACGCGAAACGCGCCGAAGCTCAGGTCGAAGAAGACCGGGTCCGCTCACTCCAGCAGCAGTACCAGTCCAAGCTCAACGCGCAGAAGGCGGTGCAGGACCAGAAGGAAGCGCTGGTCGCGGAGAACGAGGCCAACGCCGAGCGGCTGCGCGCCCAGGCTGAGGCCGAAGACGCCGAGTCCGCGAAGATCGCCGCCGAGCTGTACGGCACCGGTTCAGGGTACTTCGCCGGCGTCATGGCGTTCCCGGTGCCCGGATTCGAGCAGACTCCCACGGGAGGCTCGGCCTTCGGCTACCGCATCCATCCGATCCTCGGCTACAACAAGCTGCACACCGGCATCGACATAGGCGGCAGGGCCGTCGGCAAGGACATCAACGGCGCCACTATCGTCGCCGCCGCTGACGGCAAGGTCATCTACGCCGGCTACCGGGGCGGCTACGGCAACTGCGTCATCATCGACCACGGCAACGGCGTGGCCACTCTGTACGCGCACATGCAGAGCGGCAGCTTCAAGGTGAGCGAAGGCCAGACCGTCGAGCGGCGAGATGGCATCGGCAGGGTCGGCAGCACGGGCCTCTCCACCGGGCCGCACCTGCACTTCGAGGTCAGGATCAACGGCACGCCCGTCGATCCGATGCCGTACCTGCAGTAGTGTCATTCCCCGAAGCGGCGGCCGGTAGGCCCCGCTAGCCCGCGTTGTACTCCTGCATCGCGGAGTCCACGCCGTGCTCGAGGACGTGGAGCACCGCCTGAGCTGCATGCGGGACCTGGGCCTCCAGGCGCTCGGCGACACGCCTGCTCATCGGCTCCAGCACGAAGTCGGCAGAGTCCTGCCGACCAGGCGGTCGGCCGATGCCGATCCGCACGCGGAGAAAGTCACCGGTGCCGAGCGACTCGGTGAGCGAACGAAGGCCGTTGTGCCCTCCGTGTCCGCCGCCGCGCTTCACGCGCACGGTCTCCTCGGGCAGGTCGAGATCATCGTGGACGATGATGACCTCGGACGGATCCGCATCGTAGGCCTGCGTGAGCTTGGACACGGCCTTGCCCGAGAGGTTCATGAACGTCTGAGGCTTCGCGAGCACGAGGTCGTCCTGGCCGAAACGGACGAGGCCGACCTTGGCGCCGGCCTCCTCCTTCCAGTAGCTCACGCGCAGGTTCTCCGCGAGCAGGTCTATCACCCTGAAGCCTGCGTTGTGCCGCGTGTTCTCGTACTCCGGACCCGGATTGCCGAGTCCCACCACGATTCGCGCCATCGGAAGTGGACTACTCCTCGTTTGCTTCCTCGGTCTCCTTGCCCACCTCGGGCACCTCGGCTGCCTCTTCGGCTTCGACCACGACCTCTTCCTCGACCGCGGGCGCCTGCACCGAGGCGATGACTGCCTCGGGATCCTCCAGAAGCGTGACCCCCGCCGGAGCGGTGACCTGCGCCACGACGAACGCGTCGCCGATGTTGAGCGCACTGAGGTCTACCTCGATGTGCTCGGGCAGGTCCTTCGGACGCGCCTCGACCTTGAGCTCGCGCATCGCGTGCATCACGATGCCGCCCGCGCGCTCGCCCTCAGGGCTTCCGACGAAGGTGATCGGAACCGCGGTCTGCAGCGCGTGGCCCATGTCGACCGCCCAGAAGTCGATGTGCTGCACGGTGCCCTTGACCTCGTCGTGGCGCACCTCGCGGATGATGACGTCGAGCGGCCTGCCGTGTCCCTCGACGGTGAGGTCTATCAGCGTCGAGCCGACGGATGCATGGTGCATCATGTGCTCGAACTCGCGGCGGTCGACCGACAGCGACATGGTCTCGATCTTGGGGCCGTAGACCACCGCGGGCACGAGTCCCTCACCGGCGAGCTTGTGGCTCGACTTGCCGGTGACCTCGCGTGGCGTGGCGGTCAGTTTGACGACGTGCGTCATGTGGTGCTCCCTTCAGGGTCTTGCGGTCGGACGAGGTCCGGCCGGGTGTCTCTAAAGCTGGAAGTCCGGATCGAACAACTCCGAGACCGAATCGTCGTTGTACACGTTCTGAATCGCGCGCGCAAATAGCGGCGCGACGGACAGCACGCGAATCTTGCCGTTCTGACGGTCCTCGGGAAGCGGAAGCGTGTTGGTCACGACCACTTCCTCGACCGGCGCGGCGTCTATGCGCTCGAACGCCGGAGGCGAGAAGAGGCCGTGAGTGGCCGTGACCCAGACCTTCGCCGCTCCGCTGGCGATCAAAGCGCGCGCGCCCTCGGTGACAGAACCGGCGGTGTCGATCATGTCGTCGGCGATGATGCAGTTCCTGCCGTCCACCTCTCCGATGACGTGCGTGATCTCGGCGACGTTGTGCTGCGGGCGCCCCTTGTGCATGATTGCGAGCTCGGCGCCCAGCATGTCCGCGAACTTCTTGCAGACCTTGACGCGTCCGACATCAGGCGAGACCACGGTGAGATTGTCGAGGTTCAGGCTCTCGAAGTAGTCGGCCAGGATCGGCAGAGCCGTGAGGTGGTTCACCGGCTGGTTGAAAAAGCCCTGTATCTGTCCCTGGTGCAGGTCCATCGCGATCACGCGCTCGGCGCCTGCGACGGTGAGCAGGTCGGCCACGAGCTTCGCGGTGATCGGCTCGCGCGCCGCCGACTTCTTGTCCTGACGGGCGTACCCGTAGTGCGGTATGACCGCAGTGATGCACCGCGCGCTTGCGCGCTTGGCCGCGTCGATCATGATGAGTAGCTCCATCAGCGCCGCATTCACGGGCTCGCACATGGACTGGACCAGGAAGATGTCCGCGCCGCGGACACTCTCCAGGTACCGAACGTAGATCTCGCCGTTCGCGAACCTCGAGATCTTGATTTCGCCTAGCTCGACGCCGAGATGCCTCGCGATGTCCTCCGACAGCTCACGGTTGTGCGTGCCCGCGAACACCATCATGCGCTTGCCCGGTGTGGAGATCATGCTGCCGACCGCTCCTTACCCCTCGTCCTGCGCTGTCTCGCGCCTTCGCGCGGCCCACCCTTCGACGGTACGCTGCTCGGTGCGCTCGACCGCGAGCGCATCGGCCGGCACGTCGTGTGCGATCACGCTTCCGGCGCCGGTCACAGCACCCCTGCCGACCTCTACCGGAGCCACGAGCATCGTGTCCGAGCCGATGAACGCTCCGTCACCGACCACCGTACGATGCTTCCGCTCGCCGTCGTAGTTACAGGTTATCGTACCCGCTCCTATGTTGACGGCACTTCCGATGTCGGCGTCGCCGATGTAGGACAGATGCGGCACCTTTGTCGCCGCGCCGATCCTCGAGTCTTTGATCTCGACGCAAGTCCCGGCCTTGGAGCCCTCGCCCATCTGCGTGCCGGGACGCAGGTAGGCCCGAGGTCCGACCCGGACGCGATCGGCGAGAACGGCACCGCTCACGATGGAGGAGTCGACCACGCACCCGGAGCCGACGGTCGAGTCCGTCACGCGGGTATCGGGTCCGAGGACGCAGCCGTCGCCTACCGTCGTAGCCCCCATCAGCGTCGTCATCGGCTCGATGACGACGTCGCGTCCTATGGCGACGTCCGGCCCGATCCATACGAGGTCCGGGTCGGTCATCGTCACGCCCGCGAGCATGTGGCGCTCGTTGATGCGACGCTGCAGGATCCGGCTTGCCTCGGCTAGCTGCACCCGCGTGTTCACCCCGAGCGTCTCCAGCGGCTCCTGCGCCTCGACCGTCCTGACCGCAAGTCCCTCCGCGTTCAGGATGCCGACGATGTCGGTGAGGTAGTACTCCCCCTGCGCGTTGGCATTCTCGAGCTTGCGAAGATGCTCGAAGAGCACCGCGGCGTCGAAGCAGTAGGTGCTCGTGTTGATCTCCGTGATCGCACGCTGTTCCGGCGAAAGGTCCCGATCCTCGACGATCCCCGCTATCGCCCCCTGCGAGTCACGCACGATACGGCCGTAGCCGGCCGGCTCATCCACCCGGGTAGTCAGCACGACCGCCGCCGCACCGGTGCGATCGCGCTCGGCGACAAGCGATGCCAGCGTCTCCGGCGTGAAGAGCGGACAGTCGCCGGCAACCACCAGGAGCGAGCCGTCAGCAGCGCCCAGCAGCACTTCCGCGCACATGACCGCGTGACCCGTCCCGTGCTGTTCGTCCTGGCGGACGAAGTCGACACCACTGCCGGCCATGAGCGCCTCTACCGCCTCAGCGCCGTGTCCGGTGACCACAACGACCCGTCCCGCCCCTGCGGCGCGGGCCGCAGAGACCACGTGCTCCACCATCGGCTTCCCGAGCACGCGATGCGCGACCTTGGGCAGCGCGGACTTCATGCGCGTGCCTTCGCCGGCGGCGAGGATCAGGGCGGTCACACTCATCGGAATCCCTTCGCCGCAGCGGACGCGGTTCCCGTCGGATGGCGGTGGCTGGGGCGGTAGGATTCGAACCTACGGATGGCGGATCCAAAGTCCGCTGCCTTACCGCTTGGCTACGCCCCAACGCCCCGGCAAAGCGCCTGGATGTGACGCTTGTCGAGCGCAGAGAGTGTATCACAGGGCGCGGTTCGTTCCGGGACCGCGCTCGGCGCCGTCACGGTTCCGATTCGTACGGGTCGAGGCGCTACACGGGCAGCGCCGCCGCAGCCGCTTCGAACGCGCTGATGCCGCCTTCCGACTCGAACTCGGCGAGCACCGCGTCCTGTATCTGCTGGCGGGCGTCGGAGTTGATCGGGTGGCATATGTCGCGGAATTCCCCACTCGGCAGCTTCCGCGACGGCATGGCGACGAACAGACCCTTGTCGCCGTTGACGACCCGCAGGTCGTGTATCACGAATACGTCGTCGATCACGATGCTGGCTATCGCGCAGACCTTGTTCATCGCGACAGGACGAAGACTGACCTTTGTGATGTCCATGTTGGCTCCCGTAGCTGCAGTGCCCCTTGCACGCGTAGTTCGACGTAGGCCGGGGCTTCCCTGCCGCGAACAGCGCGGTCAGATGCGCTCGATCGTGCACTTCGCCGGGAGGCACCGCGTAGAAGCCGACCACAAGCCGGCCAGGCGCGCGGCGGCTGCGCACTCCTCGGCGGCGCGGTCGGTGTCGCAGACGCCGAAGACCGCCGAGCCGCTGCCTGCCATCGCAGCGCCGAGCACGCCGGGATGCTCCCGTACCAGCGCGAGCGCGCCTGCAATCGCGGGAACGAGCCCCGACGACGACTCGGTCATGGCGTTGAAGAGCGAACCCGCCACCCCCGGCACATCGCCGGAATCCAGGGCAGCGAGCAGCCGGTCGGGAGTGGCCGGCATCTCGACGGGCCGCAAATCGAACGCGGCGTATGCCGCAGCGGTCGGAACCGGTTCCTCCGGCTTCACCACCACGACAGCAGCATCCAGGGGTCTCACCGGTCGGACCAGTACGTCGCCGCGACCGCGATACAGCGCGGCCCCTCCCGTGAGGAAGAAGGGGACGTCAGATCCGAGCGACCTTCCCACTTCCGCGAGACGCTCATCGTCCCCGACGCCCCACAGCACCGCCAGTCCGACGATCACCGCGGCCGCGTCGGAGCTTGCACCACCCAGGCCAGCGCCGTGCGGCACGCGTTTGTCCACCGAGACTTCTACCCGCAGCGGCCGCCCGAACGCATCGGACATCGCTTCCGCCGCACGCCACGCGAGGTTCTCCGCGGGCGCCAGACCCAGGCTGGGATCGCAGCCGAAGACCGGTGACTCGGCCTCGGTGATGGTGATGCGGTCGCCGAGCGCGAGCGCCTGCAGCACGGTCTCGACCGGATGGTATCCGTCAGGGGCGACAGGGCCGACGGCGAGATGCAGGTTGACCTTGGCCGGCGCGAAGATGCTGAGTCCGCTCACTTCAGTCCCCCGGAAGCGCAGCGCGCGGGGCTTGCCTGCCCCGCGCGCATGAACGCATCGGCCCTGCCGTGTCACCTAGTTGAGCCACGGGAAGAGGCACTCGCCCGTCTCGCAGTGGGTCAGCTCCACCGTACCCGTGAGGATGTCCACATAGCTGTACGAGACCCGCGCGGTTCGGCCGCGCTTCTCGTCGATCTTCAGAACGAACAGGCTCGGGTGGGTCTGCTCGAGCACGCCTTCGCGCTCCAGGACCTTGGATCGGCCCATGTTGGCCTTGAGCTTCATGCGCGACCCCATCATAGATTCGAGGTCCGAGCGTATGCGGCCAACTACCTGAACCTGGTTCATCGTATCCATACCTCATCCTTCCGTAAGAACGTTAGTATACAGAACGCCATCACGGATTACAACGCTCCGAGACAAGATTTCGCAGGTCAAAGCCCAAGAACTCGTATTGTTCGAGTGTCAGCTGCTCCGCCCGCAGGCCCGGGTCGATGCCCGACCCGGACAGCATGGCTTCGACCTCTCCAACGGCGATTCCGAGACCCGCGGCCAGCGAGTTCCGTAGTGTCTTGCGCCTCTGCGAGAACGCCGCATCGGCGACACGGCATGCGGCGGCAAGCGTCTCTTCGAGAATCGTTCGGTCAAGCCTGTCGAGTCTGATCACCGCCGAGTCCACCCTCGGAGGCGGAAGAAAGCACGACCGAGGCACGGCGAACCGCCCGCCTACGCTCGCATGCAGCCCGAGCTTGACGGTGTACGCCCCGTACGCCTTGGTCCCGGGCGAGGCAGTCATCCGGTCCGCGACCTCCGACTGTACCATCACGACCGCGCTGTCTAGACTCGGCAGCTCCTCGAAGAACCGCAGAACGACCGTGGCCGCTACCGCATACGGAAGGTTCGCGACCATGATCCGTGGCGGACCCGCCGGGGTCACGAGATCGGCGACCGGCACCACCACTGCATCAGCATGCACGAGCGTTAGAGAGCCTTCGGCGGCAGTCAGGTTCGCCAGGGCCGGGAGGAGGCGATCGTCGTACTCCACAGCCACCACATGCGCCGATGCGGACAGGAGAGCATCGGTGAGCGTGCCGATGCCCGGTCCGACTTCCAGGACGGGAGATCCCGGCTCGATCCGCGCGAGGCCGAGAATGCGGCCGACGATGTTGTCGTCGACGAGGAAGTGCTGGCCCAGCACCTTGCGCGTGCGCAGCCCGTATCGCTCAAGCACGGCGATCGTGGCCGAAGGGCTCGCGAGCCGGGAGTGCGGCATTGTCCGACCGGACTACTCGACGACCGTGATCGTCACGTTGCGGCGGCCCCAGATGCGCGTAGCGGCTATCGACGGGCTTTCGCCGCCCGTCCAGTAGCACACGTCGATCCGCGCGCCCTTGATGGCTCCGCCGGTATCGCAGGCGACACCGTAGCCGTAGCCCGGCACGTACAGCCTCGTTCCGAGCGGGATCACCGACGGATCGACCGCGATGATTCCCCAGCCCTCCGGGATCCTGTAGCCGGACAGCTTGCGCTCGATGACCCTGATCCCGCCGCACCCCGCGTCCCACGGGGTGTATGCGGTGGCCGTGACGGCGATCGTCGCGCCGCCCGCAGGAGGCTCTGCCGAGGCGTTGGCGCCGGGCCTCAGGTAGGCGCTGCCGCCGGACGCGATGGGCACCCGTGTGCCGACCTTCACGACGCGGTCGACCGGTGCCACCACGACCTCCTCGGCCTTGACCGTCCGGGTGGTCTCGGTGTCGCCGACCATGAGGATCTCGTAGACGCGGATTCCGGCGCCGTCTACACCCTCTTGCGCGACCCTCTGTTTGCCCGCCAGCAGGGTCGGGTCTTCCTCCGTCACCGTCTCGAAGGGAATCGGGCCGTCCTCCCGGACGATTCGCATGTAGACGTCGGTAGCTGTGATCGTCATGTCCTCTGAGAGCTCGGCGTCTACCGGCGGTACGACGTGTACCCCCGCCGAAGGATCGATACCCGCCGCCACCAGCGCATCCGCGACCGTGGTGCCTATGACGTTCACTTCCACCGGCGCGCCGTTGCAGGCGATCGTCACCGGCACGGCCTGGCGCACGACGATCTCGGTGCCGTCAGAGATCGGGGCCTCGAGAACGGGGCTGACGAGATCTCCGTCGGACAGCACTACGTCGACCTCTTCGAGGACCTCGGAGACGGTCTTGGCTTCAGTGGTGTGATAGGCGGCATGGCCATCTACGACGACGGTGACGCCCTTCTTGGCCCACAGGAGTGCGGTTGCGGTCAGAGATACGACCAGGACTGCGATTACGGCTACGACGATGTGCTGGAGCTGGAGATGGCGGGCCGGATGCACCGGCTTGCGCATATCAGCCTTTCGACTGGTTACGGTTCGGTGTCAGAGTGCGAATTTGCAGTATAGCCCAAACGGTCGACGCCGAACCACGAGAACGTCGTCATGAGCCGACGAACGGTCGGGTTCCTGCGACGGTCCGTGACTGATGGCCCTACGAGCGGCACTACGCCGCGCCGATCCGAAGCAGCGCCTCGGCGGCAACCGCCGCTCCCAGAGCCCGCGCATCGGCGCTCAACCCCGGGTGGTGTTCGAGTTCGCCCGGCGCGTCAACATCAGTCGCGTGGAGCACCCCTAGGACGTCCACGCCGAGCACGGCCAAGACGCTCCTGGTCGTCGCTTCAGCCCCCTCGAACCCGTAGGGGTCCCCTCCTCCTCGGGCGAGCAGGATCGCTCCGGGGCGCCTCGGGGGACGGGGCTGCATCAGCACGTGCGTCCGCGCCCAATACGGCTGCATCCGATCGTAAAGCGCTTTCATGCCGGCAGGTACGCTCGCGAAGTAGACAGGACTGGCCACGATGATCGCATCGGCCGATTCGATTGCCTCGTACACCGTCGGGCCGCGGTCGAACTGGATGCAGTCACCTGTCAGTGAACAGGCACCGCAACCAAGGCATGGCTTGAGGCCGGCATCCGAGGCGATGAGCGTCGCGGTCAGGGCCCCGGTCTCCCGGGCACCGGCCAGAGCTGCGTCCAGCAGCCGGTCGCTGTTGCCATGGCGTCGCGGGCTGCCGGCGATACCCAGCACGATCGGCTGGCGGACGTTCATCTGACGCCACTCCGCGAGAGCAGCGCGCGGGTGTTGGACAGCGCCGCGGTGGCCACGGTCTCGTATGGCAGCCCTTTGGCTTCGGCCACGGCCGCGGCGTTCAGGACTGCAAAGGCCGGCTCGTTGCGCCGCCCACGGTACGGGTGTGGTGCCAGGAACGGACAGTCGGTCTCGATCAGCAGCCGCTCAAGAGGAACCACACGCGCGGCCTCCCGGATCAGACCGGCGTTCTTGAATGTCACGGGCCCCGCGAAAGAGACGTGGCATCCCATCTGGATGAAGCGCTGCGCCAGCTCCGGCCCCTCGGTGAAGCAGTGGATCACGCAGCCTGCTGCGGGTACACCGCACTCGGCGAGCACCGCCGCGCCCTCGTCGTGGGCCTCGCGCAGGTGGATCTGGACGGGCAGCCCAATCTCGTGCGCGAGCTCGAGATGTTTCCTGAACCACATCCGCTGGTCGGCTCGCGGCGAATGATCGTAGTGAAAGTCGAGTCCGAGTTCGCCGAGTGCGCCCACAAGAGGATCGGCCACCATGTCCCGGAGTCTGGCCAGCAGCTCGAGGTCGCCATCCCTCGCGTTGTGCGGGTGCCAGCCGAGGATCAGTCGGACCTCGGGTACCCGGAGGCCTTCGGGCTCCAGCGCCTCATCTGCCCGCTCGAGCCACTCTGGGAGCCCGTCGAGCGTCTTCTCGGGCTGCTCGGTGAGATCGACAACGGTGGCGATGAGCGCGATACCTGCCCTGGATGCACGAATCAGCGCCGCGGCGGGGTCCTCTAGCATGTCCAGATGGGCATGCGAGTCCACGCTCGGTGCACCGAGTTCCGGGAGCCTGGGCAAGGATTCGACCATTCAACGAGTGGCCCCGGAAGGGGCGCCTACTCCTCTTCGTAGATGCGCGGGTAGAGCGGATCGCCCTTGGTGACCGTGGAGCCTGCCGGCAGCCCGCCCCACTCGGCAGCAGCAAGGATGTCGGTCACCTGCGATATGGTACCCAGCCCAAGCCGGCGCCAGACCTCCTCCGAAGTCGAGGGCATGACCGGTGCGGTGAAGAGCGCGGCGATCCGCACTGCCTCGAGCGCGTTGTAGAGCACCGCGGCGAGACGAGGGGTGTTCCCCTCCTTGGCGAGCGTCCAGGGCGCAGCGTTCTCGATGTAGCGATTCGCATGCTTGATGAGCTCCCAGGCGCTTTCAAGCGCCGCCGAGTAGTCGAGGCGCCGCATGTGTTCCTCGTAGGTCTCCGGAAGCGAGCCGGCGATCGCGCGCAACGTGGCGTCCTCGGCCGTCTCGCAGGAAAGGTCGGGAGCTGCCGGGGCCGCGCCGTCGAAGTACTTCTCGGTCATGTTGAACAGGCGCGAGCACAGGTTGCCCCAGTCGTTCGCGAGATCGCCGTTGTAGCGCTGGACCATCGCTTCCATCGAGATCGATCCATCGTGCCCGAAGGCGACGTCGCGCAGGAAGTAGTAGCGGTACGCGTCAACGCCGAAGTGCTCGACTAGGCTTGCCGGCGTCTGGGCATTGCCCTTCGACTTGCTCATCTTCTCGCCTTTGGTGAGCAGGAAGCCGTGAGCGAATACGCTCTTGGGCGGCTCGATGCCCGCAGCCATCAGCATCGCTGGCCAGATCACGCAATGGAACCGGATGATGTCCTTGCCCACGAAGTGGTAGTCGGCGGGCCAATACCGTGCGAAACGCTCCTGCTCTGCCGGGTCCTCGCTACCGTAGCCGAGCGCGGTGATGTAGTTCAGCAGCGCGTCGATCCACACGTACGTGACGTGCCCCCCGGCGAACGGGAGCGGTACGCCCCAGGTGAAGTTGGTGCGAGAAATCGAGAGGTCCTTCAGGCCACCTTGCACGAACGAGACGACCTCGTTGCGCCGCGTCTCCGGCTGTACGAACTCCGGATTGGCTGCGTAGAACTCGAGCAGGCGATCGCCGAACTCGGAGAGCTTGAAGAACCAGTTGTCCTCGCGCAGGAACTGAACCTCGCGACCGCACTGCGGGCACATGCCGCCCTCGAGCTGGTCCTCTGCCCAGAATGTCTCGTCGGGCACGCAGTACCAGCCCTCGTAGTGCCCCTGGTAGAGCCAGCCCTCGTCATGGAGCTTCGTCCAGAACGCAGCCACGCCTCGCTTGTGCCGCTCCTCGGTGGTGCGGATGAAGTCGTCGTAGGATATGCCGAGCATCGCCCAGGCGTCCTTGAACTTCGGCGCAACGGAATCCACCCACGCCTGCGGATCCATGCCGTGTTCTTCGGCGGCTTGCGCGATCTTCTGCCCGTGCTCGTCAAGGCCGGTAAGGAAGACGACGTCGTGCCCGGTCATGCGCCGGTACCGCGCGATCGCGTCGGCAGCGATAGTCGTGTACGCCGTGCCGAGGTGCGGTTCGGCGTTCACGTAGTAGATGGGCGTGGTCACGTAGAACGGGCCCCTGGCCACCGGCGATTACCTCGTCTTCGACATGGGTATTTATGGAAGCGGATGACGCGCTTCGGCGTTGCCCATGATAGCGCACCGAGCGGCAAGGACCGCTTCTTCGAGGAGTTGAGCTGCATGAACGACACTGGCATCGTCCGCCGCGTGGACGACCTCGGCCGCATCGTGATCCCGATGGAACTCCGGCGCACGCTCGGCATACACGTGAAGGACCCAATCTCGATCTCGGTCGATGGCGAGCGCATCATCCTCGAGAAGTACCGGGAGTCGTGCGCGATCTGCGGCGGCGAGGAGGACATCCGGAGAATCAAGGACCGCCCGGTGTGCGCCGAGTGCGTAGCGGAAATCAAGAAACGGTAGGGCTCGGTTCGGACTACTCCCCCAGCGATACCCGATACACGTCATTCCGTGGCAGCTTCATCTCCAGTGCGACTTCTCTGACAGCATCGCGGCGCGTCGACCCCTTGGCCTCGAGTGCGCGTACTCGCTCGCGCACGGCATCCTCGTCGAGCGTCATCTGCTCCGGAACCTCGGGCGGTCCGATGAGGAGAACGACCTCCCCTTTGAGCTCCCGTCCGGCGAAGTGCCGCGCCAGCTCGCCCACCTCCGCGCGCGCCACCTCCTCGTGAAGCTTCGTGAGCTCGCGCGCGAGCGCCGCGCGCCTGCCCGGAAACGCCTCGGCGAGTGACGCAAGCGTAGCGGCGGTGCGCCCCGGCGACTCGTAGAAGACGAGTGTGGCCTCCAGCGCCGCGAGCTTCTCGAGCGCGCGGGCACGTTCCCCCGCTTTGCGTGCCAGAAAGCCGCCGAAGTAGAACGCGTCGCTCGGAAGTCCGCTCGCCACGAGCGCAGTGAGGATAGCCGACGCGCCCGGAAGCACCTCCACGCGCATCCCGGCCTCAAGGCACGCGTCCACGAGGTACTCGCCGGGATCGGACACCCCGGGCGTTCCGGCATCAGACACGAGCGCGATCCGCTCACCTCGCTCGATGCGCGCCACGAGTTCGGGCGTGCGTGCGGTCCGGTTGTGCTCGTGGTACGCCTCGAGCGGCGTGTGGATGTCGTATCGAGCGAGCAGCTTGCGGGTGACGCGCGTGTCTTCGGCTTCGATGACGTCAGCGGTCCGTAGAGCGTCCAGCACACGCAGCGTCACGTCGCCCAGGTTGCCGATGGGCGTCGCGCAGACGAGCAGGACGCCTTCGGCCTCAGCCATCCGTGGGCGGCGCCTCCTCCGCGGCCGACGCCTCCGACTCCGGCTCGGGTGCAGGCTCCGGCTCGGGCGCGGGCTCGGGCGCGGGTGCGGGCTCCGGCTCGGGCGCGGGTGCGGGCGTGAGGTCCACGACCGGCGCCGGGGGAGTTGCAGGCGCCGCCATCGGCACGTACGGCGCGGAGTATGCGGGCGCCTCGGCCCGCTTCGGCTCACGTCCGGTCATCTGGCGGAAGAACACCGTCCACGCGGTGGAGGTGAAGGTGCCGTAGATCGCCGCCGGAACCAGCGCGACGAGCCAGATCAGCACGAACAGTCCGATGGCCATCACGTACTTCTCCTTCACCACCATGATGACCGCCGGTATGGCGAACGGCAGCAATGCGAGCCCCACTACGACACCGAATGCGAACTGCGGCAGCAGCATCACGAGCCACATCATGAAGGCACCCTTCTTGGCCCACAGATCCGACCAGCCGCGCTTGATGGCCTGGCCGAACGTGATGTCGTCGAGCACGCCGTAGCGGAGCGCGAGCGCGTACACGATGCCGACGATGAGCGCGAGCGCAATCATGAGCACGAGGAAGAACGGGAGTATGCAGCACAGACCGCCGAAGATACCGGCGGCGGCCCCAGCGCCGGCAGCGTCACTGCCAGAGCCGCTCCCGATGAGCGCACCCCCACCCACGCTCACCGCGATGAGCACGCCCATGAGGACCGCGACGACGACTACAGGTAGTCCCAGCACGAAGCCGATCATGAACGTGCGGCCCCACTTGCTGAAGCCCACGCCCCACGCCTGCTTCAGTGCGGGCGTCCGGCCTTCGGCAGCCTCATTGGAGCCGTACACCAGGCCACCCTGCGCCGCGATCGAGAGCACCCAGAACACGATTCCGATCATCACGAGCACGCCGCCGATGATGGCGAGTAGAAGCAGGTTGTCGGTCATCCAGCTGGTGAAGTTGTCGGCCATAGTCGAGGAGTACTGGTCGCTGCCCTGCTGGTAGCTGTTGCCCGAGTTGCTGCTGCTCCCCGAGCCAGCCCCGGCGAACAGGCCGAGCACCCAGAGCGCCTTGTACTTCCACGTGATGTTCCAGGCCCGCTTGAGAATCCCGAAGTAGTCCACGTTCAGCTCCCGTCCGGACAGGCGGCGTTCGCGCCGTCTATTCCACGACCACCAGCTCGTACTCGCTTGTCCCCAACCCCATCTCCTCGGCATAAGCGATGGCGCGCGTGCCGTCCACTCCCGTGATCGCAGTGAACTTGTCGCTCCCCGCTCCCATCCCTTCGCCGCGCGAACCCGCGAGCCCGGCGGCCTGTGTGACCATATCGTACGCGGCCTGCTCGATTGCCACGATGTCGGTGGAGGCGAGCACGCCAAGGTCGGGCACGATCGGCGCGTCCGAGAAGTGCCAGCAGTCGCAATCGGGCGAAACGGCGGTCAGAAACGACAGGCACACGACCTTCCCGTCCTTGCCCGCGAGCGCGCCGGCCGCGTGCTCCACTACCTTCTCCTGCAGCACCGCTGCGTCGGTCTTCCACTGCGTGGCGATCGCTCCGTACGGGCAGGCCGCCACGCACTCGCCGCATCCGTAGCAGACGGCGTAGTCGACCTCTGCGATGCGGTCGGGATCGATCGCGATCGCACTCACAGGACACCACTTCACGCAGCGCCCGCATGCGGTGCACTTCTCGGGCGCGACCTCGGGACGGAAGTCGGCGTGCATCCGCTGCTTCGCCGAACGACAGCCGAGTCCCATGCCGACGTTCTTGAGCGCCCCGCCGAAGCCGGTGGCCTCGTGCCCCTTCACGTGCGTGACCACGACCATCGCATCCGCGTGCACCGCGGCCGAGCCGATGCGCACACTCTCGAAGTGCCGGCCGGCCGCCACGGGAACGTCCACAGCTTCTCGGCCGTCGAGTCCGTCGGCGATGACGATCGGTGCGTCGACGGTGGCGTAGCTGAAGCCGTTGTGGATCGCGCAGGCGAGGTGATCGACCGCGTTCGCCCGCTGTCCGCGATAGAGCGTGTTCGCGTCGGTGAGGAACGGTTTGCCTCCCGCGTCGCGCACGCGTCGCACGACTTCGCGCAGGTACACGGGATGCACGAAGCCAGTGTTACCCTGCTCGCCGAAGTGGAGTTTGAGCGCCACGAGGTCGTCCTCGGCGATGGCATCGCCGAGTCCCGCGCGCTGGAGGAGCCCACCCACGCGGGCCACCATGCTGCGCTTCATCTGCGAACGCATCGGAGCGAAGAACACCGTTGCGCTCACCGGTGCAGCCCCTCCCTCGAGTCGTGCTCGTCGAAGGCAAGCGCCGCCGCGCCGAGAACGCCTGCGTCGTTGCCGAGCTCGGCCTGCACCATGCGCACGTCGCGCCTACCGGCGAGCGCGTGCTCGTCGATGACCTCGGCCGCGCGCTCCACGAGAAACGCGCACGACTCGCCGATGCCGCCGCCGACGACGATGAGCTTCGGATTCAGCAGGTTCACGATGCCGACAAGCGCCTCGCCAAGGACCGTCCCCGCATCGAGCAGAATGTCACGGGCGATCTCGTCGCCCGCGAGCGCGGCGTTGACGACGTTCTCGGCGGTGACCTTCTCGGCATCGCCACCGGCTTCATCCCGAATCGCCTCGCCCTTGTACTCGGCCGCCGCCGCCCTGCCACGCGCAGCGAGGGCGGGCCTGCCGAGGAACGACTCGATATGCCCGTTGCCGCCGCAGGGGCACGGCGGGCCGTCGAGCTGCACAACCATGTGCCCGATCTCAGCACCCAGCCCGCGGGAGCCGCGGTACGGCTCGCCGTCCAGGAACAGCGCGCCGCCGACACCAGTGCCCAGCGTGATCATCACGAAGTCGCGTACGCCCTTTGCGGCGCCGAACCGGCTCTCGCCTATGCCCGCGCAGTTGCCGTCGTTGTCGACGGTCACGGGATGCCTCACCCGCGACATGATGAGCGACCTCATGTCCACGCCCGCGAGCGGCAGATTGGTGCAGAACTCCACCGTCTGCTTGAGGAAGTCGATCTGGGCCGGCAGCCCCACGCCGATCCCCGCGATCTCGCCGGGATGGACCGTGACCGCAACGCCCTCGATGAGCTCGATGATCGCGTCCACGATTGCGAACGGGCCGGCCTCGGCGGGAGTGAGCGCACGCACCTCCTTCAGCGTGCGGCCCTTCCGCTCGACCAGTCCGGCGGCTATCCGCGTGCCACCTACATCGACGCCGATGGCATAGGACGTGCGCATCAAGACCTCCCGATGCCGGATTCCCACGTGATGCGCTTCGATGATAGCAGGAGGAGAAGGCGAGTCTCTGTCAGTAGTCCCAGAGAACACCCTTGCTCTTGATGAGTCCGAGGTTGCGCATGGCTTCGAACATCCGCTCCTCGGTAACGCCGAAGAGTCCCGCGAGGTAGCGGTAGTCGTTGAACCACTTCTGTGCCTGGTCGCGCACCATGAACTCAGGGGTGGCGAACTCCGCCGCCATCATGTCTGCGGCGTCGTGCTGGGGCAGGGTCGCCCTCGGATAGTGGGGTTCCTGGCCGTCCAGCACGATGAGAATGTGACCGAGGAGATGACCGAGACCCGCGCGCTTGACTGCCGTCGGGCGCACCGAGTTGAGGAGGATCGTCGGCAGACCGTCCTCGTAGATGAGTGCCGCTGTGAACCAGAGCGGAAGGGCAAGCTCCCGCACCGGGACCCCTAGATGCCCGGCGACCGACTCAATCGGCACCGGAGGCTCGAGGAACCCGCCCTCGCGGAGCTCGTCTTCCACCAGCCGCCTGTAATATGACTGATTCTGTAGTGGCACGGTACCTTCTGGTTGTGTCTGAAGCGGTTAGGATATAGGTACGCAAGGAAGAGTATCGGCTACAACAGTCCCAGTGTGCATTTGCGCGACTCCGTGGACAATGCCGATATACCCGTTGGAGATAGGAAAGCGAGAGGAGAAGCGGTGGACCGCACGCGCAGCGGTATCGCTGCTGTAGCCGAGGACCTCCTGCGTATGCTCGCTGCAGCGATCAACGCCACGCGCCTCTATCCCGCCGCAAGCCCTCTGCGGACCGACGCGATAGCCAGGTTCACCGGATTCGCACGCCAGGCAACGGCCGCACACGGTCCGATGCAGTATAGGGTCGACCGCGGCCGCTTCATCCTCTCTGAGACATCGATCGGAGAGGGCCTGCCGCAGATTGCGGCACTCGCGGAAGCCCTCCATGCGCTCCAGGTGGGACAGCTGATCATCGCGCCGGGCCTTTCCGAACCGGAAGCGGCCAGCTTCCTCGACGTGATCGGCACGGATGCCCACGTGATCCGAGGATCCGGAGGGTTCCGCAGCGCGCTGCTAGCGGCCGGTGTCGCCAACATCGCGGTGGTGGAGGTCTCACTTAGGACGTCGACCGAGGAGGGCCTGCTCGGACTCGACCTGACGACAGCGACGCCGGAAGATATCGCCCGGGAATTCCAGGGAGCAGTCGTCGCATGGACCGAGGGCGAGAACGCTCCCGACCTGATACAAGAGGCGGTTGACAGACTGGAGCCGGCGGCCCGCGACCTCGCGATGAAGCGCTGCGCCGAGGCGCTGCTGCTGCTCGACGAGGCGACGCGCATGCAGATGCTGTCGTCGGCGGTTCCGTCCGAAGTCCCCCAATCGGGAATGGACGGGTTGCTCAACGTCGTCGCACACATGCCACCCGCCGCGCTCGCCCGTCTCTTGAAGCTCACCGCCGAGAGCCAGGGCAACCGGCCCGACTCGTTGATCGGCGCCATCGAGTTCCCTCCGGAGCTTGCCGCCGAACTCGCCGCGCTGCTCCGGCCGTCACCTCAGACGGAAGCCGAGAGAGGCGTGCCACCTGAGGCCGACGTTATCGGCATCGTCCGTGAAGTCGCGGAATCCGACGAAGAGGACCTGCGCAGGATCGGCTCGATGGTCACGTCCGTGACCGCGCGGTCTGCTGCTGCGCGCGGCCTCGCGACCACCGTGCAGATCGCCACTGACCGACCCACCGAGGACGCCGTACACGCGATCACCGACGCGATCAAGCCGGCCGCGAAAGAGGGAACGCTCGACGAGCTTGCGGCAGCGGCCGTGCTGCTCGAGAAGCTGGACGACAACCCCGCCCTCTCGTCCGTCGTTCAGTCCGCACGCAGCGCGCTACACGATCCGGCGCTCCTCGAGCGGTGCGTGAAGCGCCTCTCCGAGGATCCGACCTCCGAATCGGCGAAACGCCTGGTGCACTGTGGAGGCAACGCGGGCGCGGACGCCCTCGTTTCCGCCTACCTCGACGCCTCGCCGTCCGAGCGCACACGCCTGGTTCCCGTGGCCGCCGAGATGATCGAGATCGTCGCCCCGGTCGCAGGCCGAGTGCTGCGCGCGGGCGACGCCGCCTCCGCGGAAGCCGTACTCGGACTTCTCGGAGCGATCGGCTCACGTCGGCTCGCCGCCACTATCGTTTCAGGACTCGAGCACCTCGATAGCCGGGTCCGTGAGGCGGCAGTCATCGCGCTCGCCTCAAGTCCGGGGCAGGAAGGCACTCAGCTGCTGATCAAGACACTCGGGCACTGGGATCCTGAGACGCGCCGCATCGCAGCCCGCGAGATCGGTCGGACGGGCAACCAGGATGCGGTACCGGCGCTTCTGAAGGTAGTGGCGGATGTGAGCCTGTTCGAGAGGAACTACGAGCTGAAGAAAGAAGTACTTAAGAGCCTGGAATCGCTGCGCTCGCCCCAGGCCGTGCCTGTTCTCAAGCGGATTGCCCGCCGTGGGCCGGCCATCGGGAAGAAGAACAGAGAGCTGCGCTATCTGGCCCAGCGTGTCCTCGAGTCGCTAGAGTGACCTGAGGGCCCGACCGAAGGGGGACTTGGAGTGACCGACCGTTCAGACAACGAAGAGCGGCTGGAGACCGCCGAGGAGATAGCCACGCTCGCGACGCCCGCGGCTCATGCACCATTTGCGACCGCCAAGCGCCTCGAAGCCGCCCGCGGGGTAGCGCGCGCACTCGCAGTCGCCCAGAACAACGCGGCGCTGTATCCAGCCAGCCATCCTCTCGTGGTGCAGTCGATGCAGGAGTTCGCCGACGCCGTCGCGGCCGTCATGGACCTCGGATTCGAAGAGGTCACCGTGAACGTCTACAAGGCTACGCTGTTCATCGAGAACCAGGTGCTTCCCGAGGAGAGCGTAACGTACCGCAAGCTCGTGGAGGACCTTATCGCCCGCGGCGTCTCGGCACTGACCCTCGCCTTCGGCTTCACTCCAACGGATGCCTCTGCCGTGGCCGCGATGGTCAACGCCACCGACATCACTGACGTGGAGCAGGCACGCGCCTTCCTCGAGAATCTCGGCGCTGCAAACGTTTCGGTCGCCGAGACGACGGACCTGGACGACGCGGTGCGCGAGGCGGAGGAGCGCGAGAACAAGGCGAAGGGCCGCGAGTCGTACGATCACGGGGTCACGCTGATGCGCGACGTCGAGACGCAAGCCAAACTGGGCAAGGTCTTCGAGGTGGAGCCCCTCCAGCACATGGTGAGCGCGCTGCTGGACACGCTGTTCAGGGACCCGGCCGCCATCCTCGGCCTCACGGCGATCAAGGGTCACGACGACTACACGCTCAACCACTCGCTCAACGTGTGCATCCTGTCCATCTCGCTCGGGGCGGCGCTCGGACTCGACTCTGAGACGCTCAAGTCCCTAGGCCTCTCGGCGCTGCTCTACGACCTCGGCAAGGTACGCATCCCTGAGGAGATACTCAACAAGGAAGGCCCGCTCACCGCAGACGAGTGGCAGATCGTTAAGAGCCACACCACCGAGGGCGCAGACCTGCTCAAGCGCATTCAGCTGGTCGACCAGATGCCGATGGTCGTCGCGTACGAGCACCACCAGCGTCACGACCTGCAGGGCTATCCGGCACCGTCGGCACCGCAGGAGCAGCACTTGTTCTCGAAGGTGGTCGCGCTCTGCGATGCGTATGACGCCATGACCACACGACGGCCGTTCCGCCGCGAAATCCGCCCGGACAAAGCACTCGCAGTGCTGATGCAGGGCCGGAGCAAGGCCTACGACCCGAGCGTGACCAAGGCCCTCGTGGCGATGCTCGGCATCTACCCCATGGGCGCGGTCGTGACCCTGAGCGACAAGTCGACCGGCATCGTCTTCCGTGTGAACAAGGACGACCTCCTCCGCCCGCGTGTGAAGCGCGTGATCGATGCGGCGGGGCGCTGGCTAGCCGAGCCCGAGACCGTCGACCTGCGGCTCATCAACCCCGAGACGGGCACGTTCGATCTCGAGATCGGTGAGTGCATCCCCGCGAGCGACGCCGGCATCGACGACGTCTGGCAGTATCTGTAGGCTCTTCGCGTGCGAACGGGCGCGGCTCCGCCTCGGAGCCGCGCCCGTCACCGTTTCGGCGCTCGAAGGCTAGGTGAGTGCGGCCACGAGGTAGCCGATTGCGAGCAGAGCATTCGTCGACAGCACGGCGACGACGTTCGCGCCCTGGGCAGCAACCGTCTTCTCGAAGCTGTCGTAGTCGGCCAGCGCGCCGCGAATCGCCCTCGCGGCAAACACAGCGCCACCGAGCCCGAGCAGTGCCCACGGGGTGAGAACGCCAGCCACTACGCCGATCACGAGGGCGACGTATGCCGCGATCTCCATCCCCGAGTACAGCCAGCGCCCACCCTTCTTGCCGAGCAGGGTGATCATGTGCGTACGGCCGCCGGCCTTATCGGCCTCGACATCGGGGAACTCGTTGAGCAGGAGCAGATTGTAGGTGAGACAGAACGCCGGGGTGCCGGATAGCCACGCAACCGTGTCGAACCGTCCGGTCAGCAGGAAGTACACGCCGAGTACCGGCATCAGCCCAAGGCCAAGGCCGGCGGCGATCTCCCCGAGTCCCATCTTGTTGAACACGGGCGTGTACAGCACGATCATCAGCACGCCCACCACACCGAGGGCGAGAAGCTGCCACCCTGCCAGCCATGCGAGATACAGACCGATCGCACTGCCCGCGACCAGCGTGACCACTCCGACGGTCAACGCCTGCGGCGCTGTGATCCTCCCTGCGGGGATGAGTCCGCTGCCGCCCGAGAAGGGCGTGCGAGGAGTCTGCCTGTCGATCCCCGTCTTCGACCAGTCATGCCAGTCATTGAGTGCGTTCACACTGCCGTGCAGGAGCACAAGCCCCGCGCCAGCGAGAAGCGCCTTCACGACATCGAAGGACCCTTGCCAGGCAGCGAGCGCGGACCCATGCGCGACGAGCAACACGGCGAGCAGGAGGAACTGAGGTCGGGTCTCGAGGACCCACGGCGTCTTCGACACGTATCGGCTCCTATTCGTCTGGTGTCTTACGCGCCTATTCTGACGATTGTCGTGCCCGAGCGCCATTCGTCCCCCTCATGGCGATTGACGCCAGTCTGTGAGGGGTACCAACCAACCGGACGGTGTCGCCTGCACCGTCGACGTCCGTGTACGTCCAGAAGGGGGAGCCATGCGCAGATACTCACACAACCGCACGAGACGAGCACTGACGGTGATCGCGCTTGTTGTCGCGTTCACCGTGCTCACTGCAGCCCCGGCGTCGGCGATGATCGTTGATTCGAAGCCAGTGTACCGCTTCTACAACGCGACGCTCGGTACGCACTTCTACACGGACAGCGAGGTTGAGGTCGCCGATGTGACGGCGAAGTACTCGTCGGTCTTCACCTACGAGGGCACGGCCTACTACACGTTCTTCGAGGGCACCGCGGGCTGGGAGCCGCCTGTAGGACAGGAACCGACACTCGGCCCGCTGTACCGCTTCTACAACAAGCGGAACGGCAGCCACTTCTACACCACTTCGGCGCAGGAGAAGGACAAGGTCATCGCAACGTGGCCGACGGTGTACACCTTCGAAGGCACGGCGTACACGGTCATGACCGCGCCGTGGGAGTACGGACCCAGCATGCCAGTGTACCGGTTCTATAACAAGGTGAACGGAAGCCACTTCTACACGATCTCGGAGACCGAGCGCGCGCTCGTCCAGATGCTGTACGCCGACATCTACAAGTTCGAAGGCATAGCGTTCTACGCGTATGCGTACAACGTGTTCATCTAGGGAAGGGCGGGGTCTGATGCTCAAGAGGAACCGCCTGGTGAGGGCATCGCTGGCGCTCACGCTCGTGTTCGCGTTCGGTCTGGCCTTCGCGCCGGCGGCCGGCGCACAGTTGTTCATCTCCGGACCCACGCCGGTGTATCGGTTCTACAACCAGGGCACCGGCGGTCATTTCTACACCATCTCCGAGGAGGAGATGCAGTCGGTACTCGCCAAGTACTCCGGAGTCTTCACGTACGAGGGCATCGCATACTACGTGCCCGATCCGACCGCGGTGCAGCCCGCGGGGACCGGACCGACGGGGCCGACGGTACCGCTCTACCGCTTCTACAACACGAAGAACGGCAGCCACTTCTACACGATCTCTGCCGCCGAGCGGGACAGGGTGATCGCGACCTACTCCGGGACATTCGTGTACGAAGGCATCGCCTACCAGGTGTGGGATCAGTCGTCGGGGGACGCGATGCCTGTGTATCGTTTCTACAACAAGCTGAACGGGAGCCACTTCTACACTATCTCGGAAGTCGAGGCCAACATCGCGAAGATGAAGCTGGGCGCCGTCTACACGTACGAAGGCGTCGCGTTCTACGCCTGGCCGTGGTACATGCGCGCACGCTAGGCCGGATTCGGAATCGGGTTCAGGGAGCCGCCCGCTCGGGCGGCTCCCTGCGTAGCGCGCCGTATCGCCGGTGCCGATTCGGGAAGATACTGTGAGGCGCGCGAAGGATGATCTCAGAGGCCGAGGAGTGGAGCAGAACATGAACGCGATCGAGACCTCGAAGCTGACCAAGTACTACGGGAAGTCACGAGGCATCGTCGACCTCGACATGGCCGTCGGAGAAGGTGAGATCTACGGCTTCATCGGTCCTAACGGCGCAGGAAAGTCCACCACCATCCGCACACTGCTCGGCCTCATCCACCTCACGAGCGGCTCGGCCACGGTGTTCGGCAAGGACATCGTCACATCCGGCCCCGAGATCCGTCAGGAGGTGGGCTACCTCCCCTCCGAGGTCTTCTACTACGACGACATGCGAGCCATCGACCTGCTTCGCTACTCGGCCAGCTTCTACGACAGGGACGTGAAGCAGACCGAGGCACGCGCTAGGGAGCTCGCCGAGCGGTTCGATCTCGACCTCAAGAGGAAGATTGACGACCTCTCCTACGGCAACAAGAAGAAGGTCGGCATCATTCAGGGCCTGGCACACAAACCGAAGCTGATCATGCTCGACGAGCCGACCGGCGGCCTTGATCCGCTCATCCAGCAGGAGTTCTTCCACCTGCTGCGCGAGGAGAACGCCGAAGGCGCGACCGTGCTCTTCAGTTCGCACATCCTGTCCGAGGTCCAGAAGCTCTGCGACCGCGTGGCGATCATCAAGGACGGGTCGATCATCCGCGTCGACGAGATCAAGACGCTGCTCGAGACCGCGACCAAGCGCTTCAAGCTCGACCTGGTGAGCGCACCGGATCCCTCGATGTTCACGCTGTCCGGCGTCACCGACCTCGCAATATCGAACCACTCGGTGGACTTCCTCTTCCACGGACGCTTGAACGACATGACGAAACTGCTCGCAGGACTCGACCTCGTGGACCTGCAGGTCATCGAGCCAGACCTGGAGGAGATCTTCTTGCACTACTACCAGAAGGAGGAGTGACTCCGTGAACGTCTTCCTCCGTGAGATCGTGGCCTACCGCAAGTCGACGCTCATCTGGATGGCGTCGCTCGCGGGCATGGTCGCGCTGTTCATGATCGGGATGTACCCCGCGTTCAGCTCGGACGTGGAGGCGTCGAAACAGATGATCGGCGGCCTGCCCGAGGCGGTGCGCGCCGCGTTCGCCATCTCACTCTCGAACTTCTTCACGATTTTCGGCTTCTACGCATACTTCCTGAGCTTCGCCACGGTGGCGGGAGCTATCCAGGCGATGAACATCGGCGCCGGGTCGATCGCCAAGGAGTTCGCCGGCAAGACCGCCGACTTCCTCATCTCCAAGCCGGTCACGCGACCGAAGATCCTCACGGCCAAGCTTGCCGCAGCGCTCGTCTCTGTCGTGGCCGTGAGCCTGGCGTTCGCACTCGCAGGCTACGTCGCGGCGCAGATCGCCACGTCGAGCACGGGCGAGACGGTGACCACAAGCACCTTCGTCCTGCTGTCGCTCACGATGCTTCTCATCCAGCTGTTCTTCATGGCGCTCGGGGCGCTGTTCGCGGTGCTCATCCCGAAGATCAAGACCGCGGTCGCCGTCTCGCTTCCGACGGTCTTCACCTTCTTCATCATCGGCATGCTCGGTGAGATCCTAGGCAACGACAAGGTCCGGTACATGACGCCGTTCAAGTTTTTCGACTCGATGTACATCATCAACAACACGGCCTTCGAGAGCCGCTACCTCGTCCTCGAAGCCGTTCTTGTCGTGGTGTTCGTAGCCGCGACATACGTGCTCTTCCAGAGGAAGGACATCCGGGCCGCAGCTTAGGTGGAGGACATGAACATCTTCAGACGAGAGATGAAGGCGCACCGCTGGAACCTGGTCTTCTGGTCGCTCGGCATGGTCTTCATGGTGATGGCCGGTATGGCCAAGTTCGCCGCCTACGAGCAAGCCGGGCAGTCGGCGGCCGAAATCATGGCCGGCCTGCCCAAGGGGATGCAAGTGATCTTCGGCCTGACCGGCTTCGACCTGCTGAAGGCGAGCGGCTTCTACGGGGTGTTGTTCCTGTACCTCGCGGTGATGGGCGCCGTTCACGCCGTCTTGCTCGGCGCGAACCTTATCTCCAAGGAGGAGCGGGACAGGACGTCCGAGTTCCTGTTCGCCAAGCCAGCATCTCGGCACCGGGTGATCACCGGCAAGCTACTGGCCGGGTTGGCGAACGTTGTCATCCTGAACGCCGTGACCTGGTGGTCGTCGGTGTACTTCGTGGGCTACTACGGCAAAGGCGAGTCGGTAGGCCACGAGATCGCGCTGCTCATGGTAGGGCTGCTCTTCTTGCAGCTCATGTTCCTGTCAATCGGCGCAGTCATCGCCGGAAGTGCCCGCAAGCCGCGCTTCGCCTCAGGCCGGGCAACCACCGTGATGCTCGTGATGTTCGTGCTGTACTACGTGGTGAACCTGAACGAGAAGCTGGACTTCATGAAGTACTTCACGCCGTTCAAGTACTTCGACGCGGCACTCGTCATGAAGGACGGGCTGGACCCGGTGTTCGTGGCGCTGTCCGCAGTCATCATCGGCGCGTCGGTCGTAGGCACCTACCGGTTCTATTCGGCGCGCGATTTGAGCATATAGCCGGTCGCGCACAGCACGCGAGCATGACGAAGAAGAGCCGCCCGGTATCGGGGCGGCCCTTCTTGTGTTCGCTGGTGGCCAGAGACGGACTTGAACCGCCGACACGGGGATTTTCAGTCCCCTGCTCTACCAACTGAGCTACCTGGCCGTGATGGTGCTGCAAGAGAGTACCGTTCGGCAGGAGCGAACGCAACTGGCGTGGAGGCCGGTGCCTACTCCCCGACGAGGCGCTTCACCAGCGCGAGAAGACCATCGGCATCCACGGGTTTCGACACGAAGTCGTCGACGCCCGCTTCAATCGCGCGCCGTTGGTCGCGCGGCGTCGAGTGCGCGGTGATCGCAACGACCGGAATGGACCTGAACCGCTCGTCCGCCTTGATGCGGCGCGTGGCTTCATAGCCGTCGAGTAGTGGCAGTTGCATGTCCATGAGTATCAGGCGGGGCATTCTCTTCTCGAGCAGGGCAAGCGCCTCGACACCGTCTACGGCTACCTCGATCTCGTACCCGCTCTTCTCCAGCAGGTAGGTCACCAGATAGCGGTTCAGTTGGTCGTCCTCGACCACCATGATGAGCGCTGCCATCGCGCACCCCCGGCTCGCCCTGTTGAGTATGTACCCCTCGTGAGCGACGGGGGCACCGCGCCCCCTACAGCCCGAGAAGACGCTCCGCGTTGCCGCCAAGCACGGCCTCCAGCTCGGCGGAGGTCAGCCCGAGCCCGCGAAGATGGCCGATCTCTACCCCGGCATCCGTCCACGGTCCGTCGGAGCCGAAGAGCACCCGGTGAACGCCGTGGTCGCGGATGAGTGCCAGGAACTCCGGGTCGGGCAGGTGTCGCGGTACATACGCCGTATCGAGGTAGACGTCCCGGCCGCAGAGGTACTCGCGGACTTCGTCCCAGTACAGGTAGCTGCCCATGTGTGCAAGGATGCAGGTCAGGCGCGGAAAACGGTCGAGCATCCGTGCGAATTCGGCCGGTCGTGCCTCGGTACCCTGCTTCACGACGAAGCCGCCCGCGTGAAAGAGGATGACCATGCCGAGATTGCTCGCGGCCTCGTACACGGGATCCAGCCGCGGCTCATCGGGACAGAACTCCTGATTCTGCGAGTGGAGCTTGATGCCCTTCACGCCGAGAGCCTTGAGCCTGGCGAGTTCGGTCCCCGGGTCCTCGAAGTCGGGATGCATGGCGCCGAACGGGATGATCCTGGGGTTCGAGATCGAGGTCACCCAGCGGTTGATGGTCGCAACCTGTGACGGCTTGGTGGCGACCGGAGCGACGACGGAACAGTCCACACCGCTTCGGTCCATCGCCGCGACCAAACCGGCGATGGTGCCGTCGTAGTACGCATTGACCTCGGCCGCCCCGAGGAGCGTCGAGAGCGCCGCCCCGGCGATGCTGTCGGCGAACGCATGCGTGTGGACATCGATGATGCTCAAGGAGTCGCCTCCGGGTGCGGAGCCGGACAGATGCCGTCCGTGCAGTCTACCGCACTTGCGATTCCTTGCGCGTACCTCGCATTGCCTGGTACTGTCTATTGCATAGTATCACCTCGAGACGGGCTGCCCGTGGCAAGGACACCTCCGCCGAACCCGCCCGACGACTTCGCGTCGTGGGCCACTCAGCTGCGCAAAGGCATAGTCGAGCTGATGATCTTGAGCCTGGTGGACCGCCAGGAGCTCTACGGCTATGCGATAGTGCGCGAACTCAAGGAGCGGGGCGGCCTCGTGGCCGGCGAAGGCACGGTGTACCCGGTGCTGCGCCGACTCGAATCCGACGGATTGGTCTCGGCCGCCTGGTCGGATGAGGGGCCCGCAGGACCGCGCAAGTATTACCGAATCACCAACGCCGGTCACGCGTTCCTCGAGCGTGCCTGGGCCGAGTGGGACTCCGTATCGTCCGCGCTAGGAGATCTAGGGGGCGGCAGCCGATGACCGAGGCCGAGCGCAAACTCGTGGACAGGTACCTGAGGGAGGTGCGCCGTGGCCTCAGGGGCCTGCCGACAGCGGATGCCGACGACACCATCGAGGAGATGCGAGCGCACCTCTTCGAGGAGATCGGTGAGCGAGGCGACGCGGCCGCCGTCGTTGCGGACTTCGGCGGCGCACTCGAAGTCGCCTCGGCGATCGTCGAGCGCCGTGTACGTCCCGAGGACAGCGCACCGGTCCCGCAGGCGTCACTCGGGCGGCGCTACAGCGCGTGGGCGACCGACGTTCTGGTGGGCTTCGGACCGATGCTGCTCGTGCCAACGGCCATCACGCTCATCGTCTGGATGTTCTTCGCGACCGAAGCGGGTCTCCAACCGGTGTGGATACACATATCCGACACAGCTGCACATTGGTGGCTCACCGCCCTCGGCTACGAGGGTCTTGCTGCGCCCGAGCCGATCCTGGTGTGGGAGTGGCTGCTGGCCGCCGGCCTCACCGGCTGGGCTGCCTTCTACTGGCTGACACTCCGGCGGACGCACTCCTCGAGCCTCGGCATGTGGATGGCCGGGCTCAGGGCGGTCCGCGTGAACGACGACCGCATCGTGGTGCGGGAACGGGACATCGCCCAGAACGCGGCGCCCCTCGGTTCGGAGGCGAAGCGGTGGTGGGTCTGCCTGGCCGCGGTCCCGACAGGCTGCTTCTGCATCCTGCTGCTGCTGTACTACCTGTGGATGTGCGTGGGTCCGTTCCTCCCACCGCGCGTGATCGTCTAGCGCGCGCCCGCTCCGCCGCCTCAACCGTCTCAGTAGGATGTCGCGCCGCCCCGCGGGGTACCATCTCCTCTGGCGGCAGCTTCTATCGGCGGGGGGAACCATGGGCGAGACGCGGAAGTTCACGATCCTGCACAGCAACGACATGCACGGCGACTTCTTCGCCGAGCAGGTGGCGGGAGGCGGACCGCTCACCGGCGGTCTCCCCCTCCTCTCGGGCTACCTCAACAAGGTGCGTGCCGAGGAGGAGAACGTCATCTACTGCATCTCGGGCGACATGCTGCAGGGCTCGATCATCGACTCGGACTTCAAGGGCGTCTCCACCATCGAGGTCATGAACTACCTCGCTCCGGACATCGTGGCCCTCGGCAATCACGAAGTGGACTACGGCGTTCCGCACCTGCTGTTCCTCGAGAAGATCGCCAACTTCCCCATCGTAAACGCGAACATCTACATCAAGCCGTTCAACAAGCGGATGATGCGGCCGCACTACGTGATGCAGAAGGCCGGCTTCGAGATCCTGTTCACCGGCATCTTGACCGAGAAGGCGCTCGACGCCATCAAGCTCGACGAACTCATCGGGACGTTCGTGGACATCCACGAGGCAGCGGAGGAGGTCGGGCGGATCTGCAACGCGTACAAGAACGACGACATCGACCTCACGGTCGTCCTCACGCACATCGGCTTCGAGAGTGACAAGGAGCTCGCCGAGCACCTAGACCCGGCCTGGGGCGTGGATATGATCATCGGCGGTCACTCGCACACGCTGTTGAACGAGCCCGAGCTGGTAAACGGCGTACTCATCACGCAGGCCGGTACGGGCACGAACCAGATCGGACGATTCGACATCGTGGTGGACGACGACACGAACTCGATCGTGGAGTGGAAGTGGCAGCTCATCCCGATCGATGAGGACCTCGCCGAGCCCGACCTCAAGCTCACCGAGTTCATCGACTCGTTCAAGGACGTGGTCGATCGCAAGTACGGAGTGGTGATCTGCAAGTTCACCGAGGCGCTCGTGCACCCGGAGCGATGTGAGGAGACGCCACTCGGGAACCTGCTCGCCGACGCGCTCGCCGAGTCGCTGCAGCTCGACGTGATGTTCCTCGGCGCCGGATCGGTCCGAGTGAAGACGCTCGGCCCGACGGTGACGCTGATGGACTTCATGGGCTGCTTCCCGTACGACGACAGCGTCACGCGCTTCACTGTGACCGGCAAGACGCTCAAGACGATGTTCTCGAGGTGGATGCGCACCGAGAACCGCTGCTCGGGCGAGGGCGAGTGCTACCAGGTCAACGGCGCAGTCCGGGCGAAGTACCGCGACGCCGACGAGACCCTAGTGTCGCTTGGCATCAAGGGGGCGCCGGTAGCGGACGACGCGCTGTACACGGTCGGTCTGCAGGGATACCACGTCGCGAACAGCGCCTCGTACCTGGGGGTGACGGCGGAGGAACTCGCCGCGGCCGGTCAGAGCAAGGTAGTGGCGACCTCGGCGCAGGACGTTCTCGACGAATGGCTGCGCGCGCACCAGAACATCGGCAGAAAGGTCGAGGGGCGGCTGGCGTACGAGTGAGGGCGGCTACCGCCTGATGAGGCGCCCCAGCGGCGGAACCTTCACCCCGATCGCGCGCTCGGGACACATCTCCTGGCAGCAGTAGCAGCGGATGCAGTGGCCGTAATCGTGCTCGGGCACGCGGGTCGTATCGCCCGCAGGGAAGCCGACCGCCTTCGGTTGCACCGGACACACCTTGACGCAGGTGCCACACCGGGTGCAGCGCTCGGGCGCGATGAACGGCCGCGGCGTGATCAGGCGCTTCACCAGCGGACCGCTCATCGCCCCACCGGTGGTGGAGACGTGGCGGCGGTTCACGACGAAGTCTGCCAGCACGGGCAGTTCGTCTCCGAGGATCTCGATCTCCGTTGAGCTGCCCAGGCCCCACTGCTCGCCATAGGTCACCGTGTCGACCAGCCCGGCGTCGAGTGCCATGATCCGGCAGCCCAGCGCGTCGACCGCCACCGGATCGTCGGAGATCAAGAGCACGCCCACCTGACGCGGATCACCACCGCGCGGACCGTTCCCTTCCATCGCCACGATCGCATCCATCACCGTCAGGCGCGGGCGGATCAGGCGGTTCAGGTCGACGAGCATCTGGCTGAAGCGCTCGACGTCCGGCATGCGCGAGTGGAACTCGTTCTTGAGCAGGCCGGGAATGCAGCCGAACTGATTCTTCACCGCGCCCGTCATGCGCGTCAGCGCGTGCGTCTTGAGCTTCGGCAGTGTGACAAGCCCGTCTGCCGAGGCCACCCCTTCTGCAAGCGTGAACTGCTTGATGAGACGCCCGTCGGGGAAGGAGATCACGCGACCGCGGTCGAAGTCGGCGAGAGGTATACCGAGCTGCCCGGCGGCAGCCGCGATTCCGGCGCGCTTCCCTACGCCGAGCGTCGTCCCGAATCCCGGCGAGTCGCCCCAGGAGAGGACCGCGCCGGCAGCTGCGAGCTCGCGCGCGACGGCCGAGAACACCGCGGGGTGCGTCGTGACCACCCTCTCGGGAGCGCTCGCCACGAGCAGGTTCGGCTTGAGTACGATACGCTCGCCAGTCCGCACGAACTCAGCGGCTCCGCCGAGAAGTGAAAGACCCCGCGCCACTGCGGCATCGACGCCTCGAGAGTCATATGTGTCGCACCGGATAACCGCGACGCGGGCGTTCGGCATGCTCGTCCCTTCCGCAGGTTGCGGGTGTATTGTTGCACGAAGCGCGGTACCGCCCGACGTCACGTCGGGCCGGCACTTGCCGCCGGAGGAGGTCGCGGAACGTGAGCGAGGCTATGCCCGGGCTCTACGACGTGGTGGTGATCGGCGCGGGGCCCGCCGGGCTCACCGCCGGCATGTACGCCTCGCGTCAGGGCCTCAAGACCGCGATCGTCGGCGGACAAGTCGGCGGACAGGCGGCATGGGCGGGAGAGATCGAGAACTACCCGGGCTGGAGACTCGTGACGGGCGCGGAACTCGTGCGCAACTTCCGTGACCACGTGTCGCAGTTCGACGTCACGTGCCTCGAGGGACAACTCGTGAACGCCATCGTCCCCGCCGAGTACGGATACGACATCTACACCCGCGAGGGCTCACGTCTTGCCGCCCGTACGGCGATCATCGCCACGGGCAAGACCCCTAACCGTCTTACCGTGCCCGGCGAGCAGGAGTTCACCGGCCGTGGCGTCTCCTACTGCGCGACGTGCGACGCCGCGTTCTTCCGCGACTCGGCGGTCGTCGTCGTGGGCCCGGGCGAGTCGGCCGCCGACGCGGCGCTCGAGCTCGCCGCCCTCGGCGCGCGCGTCACGCTCATCTCCGAGATGCCGCTCCGCGCACCTGAAGCACTACTCGAGAGAGTGCGATCCACCTCGACGATCGCAGTCCGGGAGGGGTGGTCGGTCGCCGCGATCATAGGCGACACGCGGGTGACCGGCGTCAGAGTCCACGACCCCGCGGGTGCCGAGGATCTCCTGCCGGTGGCCGGCGTGTTCATCGAGTCCGGAGCGATCGCTGTGTCCGACTTCACCGCAGGCCTCGTCGACCTGAACGAGCAGGGCGAGATCGTGGTGGACAAGCGCGGCGCGACGAGCGCGCCGGGCATCTACGCCGCCGGTGACGTCACCGACACGCCCGCGAAGCAGATCATCATCGCAGCCGGCTCGGGCGCGCTTGCCGCCGTCTCGGCCGCGCGCGATCTCAAGAGACAGTAGCCGTGCAACGGGCAGGCTCAGAGCACGCCAAGTCTGCCGGACCGAGTGCAGCGCGCTCACGCGTCCCGCGCAACGTCCGCATGATGGGGCTCGTGAGCCTGCTCACCGACGCCTCTTCCGAGATGGTCTATCCGGTGCTCCCGCTCTTCCTGGCTAACGTCCTCGGCGCGCCCGTGGCTGCCATCGGCATCATCGAATCACTTGCCGAGGCGGCGGCTTCGTTCATGAGGATCGCCTCGGGCTGGTACTCTGACCACCTCGGCAGGCGCAAACCGCTCATCGCACTGGGCTACGCGCTGTCCAACCTCGCCAAGCCCGTCCTCGCACTCACGGCCACTTGGCCGGCCGTGCTCGCCCTCCGCCTCACCGACCGTCTCGGGAAGGGCGTCCGCACGGCGCCGAGAGACGCGCTCATCTCCGAGAGCGCCTCCGAGGCCGAGCGCGGCCGCAGCTTCGGCGTGCACCGGGCTCTCGACACGCTGGGAGCGGCCATCGGCCCACTCGTAGCATGGGCGATCCTCACGCTTTCGCCCGAGGCGTACCGTACGGTCTTCCTGATTTCGGCGATCCCGGGAACGCTGGCGATAGTGGTGGTGTTGGCGTTCGTCCGCGACACCGGCACGCGTACCGCTTCCGGCCGCTCGCCCCGGCCCTCGTTCCGAGGGTTCGGCCGACCGCTCGTAGCGTTCACGGCGATCTCGGGCGTCTTCGCCCTTGCGAACTCATCGGATGCCATGCTCATCCTTCGCGCGCAGGACCTTGGGGCCGCCCCCGCATTGATTCCGTTGATGTACGTCGTCTTCAACCTGGTAGGAGCGCTGCTATCGGGCCCGTTCGGCGCGCGCTCCGACCGAATCGGCCGACGCAGGCTCATCACCTTCGGATTCTTCGGGTACGCGCTGGTCTACCTGGGCTTCTCGCTGGCAAGAGGCGCCATCTCACCGTGGTGGCTGTTCGCCCTATACGGCATCCCGTACGCCGCCACCGAGGGCATGACGCGCGCCTACGTCTGTGACCTCGCCGGATCCGAACGTCGCGGCACCGTGCTCGGCGCGTACACGTTCGTCCTCGGGTTCGCGGCGCTACCGTCGAGTACGATCGCGGGCATCCTGTGGGACACGGTGTCTCACTCGACGCCATTCCTGCTGAGCGCCACACTCATGGGCAGCTGCGCGCTGGCGCTGCTCGTCTCGGGCCGCTGGCTCGACCGTCAGAGGGCCGAGAGCTGCGGCTCTGAGCCGGCCGGCACCCTCGAAGCGGACACGATCGCGTAGACGCCCGGGCGGTCGTGCGCGTTCGTTAGGATGAACGCGGCGGTGGTGTCCGCGATCCAACACTCCATCGCATACTCGGCGTAGATGTCGCGGTACTGCGTCGTCGCCTCCGTGAACTCCGAGTAGGACGCGTTCCTGGACGCAACCGCCTGGGCCCTGCCTAGCTCCGCCAGGATGACCTCGACCTGCTTGCCAGAGCCGTAAGAGCGCGTCCCACCGAGCATGATCTCGGCAGGAGGGCGAACCACCGGGCCTGCCGCGACGTACTCGGCAGCCGCCTGTCCGACGAACGACGGCACTGTGGTCTCGACGAACGCATACCGGCCGCCCTGAAACCGCGTCGCGTCGCTCTCAACGCCCAATGCCACGTGCCGCTGCTGCTCGAAGACCCAGAGCACGGTCTGATACCCCTCGTGAACGAGAAGGCTGCCGAGCAGTAAGCTCTTGTCGGTGCATATCCCGCGATCGCCCGCGAGCACCTCGGATGCGAGCATCGTCTCGCGCGTGCGCTCGCCGTACGGGATCGCCTGGATCCCCGCGCACATGAGCTCGAGGTACTCGTCGGAGTCCAGGCCGCGTTCTCTACGGATCTCCTGGAACGCAGATGCCAGCCGGTCGATGAGTGCACTGTCGGCCTGAGCGGCAACCACTTCGGTCACGTACAGGCGCCGGATCCAACCGCTCGAGCCGAATACGCCGCGCATGTCGAGCGCCTCGCCCGCCGCGATCTCCGCCTCGTCGACCGCGACGGTCACAGCGCAGCGGCTTTCCTGGAACGGGAAGCTCCATGCCGCTTCGATAGTGCGCCCTGACGGCTCGCGCTCGAGCTCTCGCGCCAGATCGGCGCGGAAGCCGAGGAAGCCCAGGTACCCCACGAGGTTCGAGGCGGCCAGCCAGATGGCGAAGAGCCAGCAGGCGGTAGCGAGGCCCGTTCGGACGGGGCGGGAACGCAACCGTTGGACGTACTTCGCAAGCATGGCGCACCTGCCGCTTCGGCACTGTTGCGCTTAGCGTATACCCACGCCGATACGGGCGAGCAACCTCCGCGCCATCCAGGCGAGCCGCGGGATCAGAGTCCGTTGTACGGACTGGCGAGCACGTGCACCATCGCCTCGTCCACGGAATCGGTTATGCGAAGCAGGTCGATGTCGCCCGCCGAGATCGTGCCCTCGGCCACCATCCTGGTCTGGAAGAAATCGACCATCGGCTGCCAGAACGCAGCGCCGAAAGTAATCACGGGGAAGTCGGCGATCTTGTGCGTCTGTATGAGTGTGAGCGTCTCGAAGACTTCGTCGAGGGTGCCGAACCCGCCAGGGAACACGATGAAGGCACACGAGTACTTCACCATCATCACTTTGCGAACGAAGAAATGCTCGAACTCCATGAAGCGGTCGACGTACTCGTTGGGCTTCTGTTCGCTCGGCAGGTGGATGTTCACGCCAAGCGAGAGGCCACCCGCCTCCTTGCAGCCGCGGTTGGCGGCCTCCATGATCCCTGGGCCGCCGCCGGTCATCACGCAGAAGCCGGCCTCCCCTAGCGCGCGGCCCATCTCGCGGGCGCGTTCGTAGTGCTCGTCGCCCTCGCGGAAGCGGGCGGATCCGAAGACGGTCACGCACGGCCGGTCGAGCTGCATGAACTCGAACCCGCGCAGGAACTCCAGGAAGACGCGCACGGCGCCTTCCACATCCCCGTATCTGCCGTGCTTGCCCGCCAGGAACTCGGCCTCGGTGCCGCGGACCATCTCGAGCAGCGACTCGTTGAAGGCCGAGCCGCCCCTGGGTGCGTCTGTCACTGCTGCCTCCCGCCGATCTGCCGGGTGCGCACGCGCAAAGCGAGCGCCACCGCGATCCTCGATGCCAGCCGAACATTGGACCAGACCAGCGCCTTGTTCGCCGCCTCGCTAGCGCCCCCCGTGAGTTCGTGGATGCGTGCGAGCAGGAAGGGAGTGATGGCCTTGCCCCGGACGCCGGTCTCCCGGGCCTCGGCGATTGCACGCTCGATGATCTCCTCGATCTGGACGGGGTCGAGCGCGTACTCCTCGGGAATCGGATTCGTCACCAGCACCCCGCCCTGGAGGCCCATCTCCCACTTGGTCTGAAGCACCCTGGCGACCTCGTCGGGTGTGTCGAACCGTGCGTCCACCGGCAGGCCGCTGTCGCGCGTGTAGAACCCCGGGAACGCATCGGTCTGATAGCCGAGAACGGGCACTCCGCGGGTCTCCAGAAACTCCAGCGTGAGCGCGAGGTCGAGTACGGACTTCGCCCCCGACGAGACCACCGCAAGGCTCGTGCGCGCTATCTCCTCGAGGTCCGCCGAGATGTCGAAGGAGCGCTCGGCCCCTCGGTGGACGCCACCTATGCCGCCGGTCGCGAAGAGGCTGATGCCCGCCATCGCGGCCACTGCCATCGTACCTGCGACCGTGGTGGCGCCATCAGAACCGCGCGCCATCAGGATGGGGAGATCGCGCCGGCTCGCCTTGGGTGTGTCGCGGTTCGAGCCCAGCCGCTCGACCTCTGCCTCCGAGAGCCCGACGGCCATCTGCCCGCCGATCACGGCGATCGTGGCGGGGACGACGCCTTCCTCGCGCGCGATGCGCACGCACTCGCGCGCGCACTCGACGTTCGCGGGATACGGGAAGCCGTGCGAGATGATCGTCGACTCGAGTGCGATTACCGGACGCCCGGCATCGAGTGCCTCTTTCACCTCGTCGGTGAATCGCAGATGAGGTCTCATGGCCTCCCCGCCTCCATTCTCGACCGCACCCCGTCGGCGTCGATCCCCTCGCTCACCGTACGGTCCGTCTCACACACGATCGTCGCCATCACACTCGCCCATTCGGAAGTCTGACGCAGCGGCATGCCTGTCGCCAATCCCCAGGCCGTCCCCCGCAGTGATCGCGTCGCCGGCGCCAGAGCTGCTCAAGTGCGCCTGCTCGATCGTCTGCACTCCGTTCACGCCGATTCGCACGCAACAAACATGAAGGTACCCGAAGCCGGCGGAGCGACGCGCGACTGCTCGAACTCCTCTTGACCCTCACGTAGCGTGAGGGTTTACGCTCTCAATGGAGGCGAGGTCCGGATGCCGGAAGAGACACATACCGTGAGTGAGGTGGCCGTACTGGCTGGTGTCAGCGTTCGCGCCCTCCACCACTACGACGAGATAGGCCTCTTGTGCCCCTCAGCGCGGACCGCCGCCGGATACCGCCTCTACTCGCGCGAGGACCTCAAGCGACTCCAGGAGATTCTGCTCTTCCGCGAGTTCGAAATCCCGCTCGACGACATAGCCGTGCTGCTGGCGGGCGGTGCGTTCGACCGCGCGGCTGCACTCGAGCTCCAGCGCGAGATGCTCGCTCAGAAGTCGGTCCGGCTCCAGGCGCTCATCGCCTCGGTAGAGCGGGCCATCAACGCCGAAAGGACGGGAGTGCGCATGTCCGACGAGGAGATGTTCGGGGTGTTCGGCGACTTCGACCCAGCCGCGTACCAGGACGAGGTGAAGGAACGCTGGGGCGAGACCGACCTATACAAGGAGTCGGCGCGGCGCACGGCCAGGTACACGAAGGCCGACTGGGAGCGGTTCAAGGCCGAATCGCTTCAGATCGGAGCCGACACGATCGCGCTGATGGAAGCCGGCGTTCCTGCCGACGATCCGAGAGCCATGGACCTCGCCGAGCAGGCCCGGCTGCAGATCCACACGTGGTTCTACCCGTGCTCGCGCGGGATGCACACCAGTCTCGCAGAGATGTACGTCGCCGATCCTCGATTCACGGCGACCTACGAGAAGATGCGAGAAGGCATGGCGCAGTACTGGCACGACGCGATTCTGGCGAACGCCGCGCGGCAGATCTGACCATCGCCGCATCGGGCCCGCGCGACCGGCCGGGCACAAGAAGAGCGGCCCCGGAAGGGGCCGCTCTCTGTGGTTGCTCTGTACGCCGAAGGCTAGAGCTTGCGAACGTTGCTCGCCTGCATCTTGCCGTTCTGACCGGCGGTGACGTCGAACTCGACGGCCTGGCCCTCGTCGAGGGTCTTGAAGCCCTCGCTCTGGATCTCGGAGAAATGGACGAAAAGATCGTCGCCATCCTCACGCGAGATGAAGCCGTAGCCCTTGTCCGGATTGAACCACTTGACGGTACCCTGTGCCATGCAAACCCATCCTCTCGCCCCGTAGGGCAAAACAACTGCGGCGCGACTCGTCCCCCGCGAATCGCGGGTGTCACGCCGCAGATCCCACGGACCTCCTCTGGTCCGCGCGAATGAGTGTAAGCGACGAACGGCATTCTGCCAACTGCCGGCGCCCCAAGCGGCAGGCTGGAGCTCATCATGCGGCGTGCCGAGAGCCCGGGACCCGCCGGCGAGTGCGGTCCTCACACGAGGTGGTACTGTGAGTCCGGAGCGTTCGGTCTCGACCCCGAGGAGCGCCGATGTCGGTACAAGCGCATGTGGTTGTCGGCGGCCGCGTACAGGGTGTCTACTTCCGCGCAAGCGCCGCCGAGCAGGCCCGCGCACTCGGCCTCGCGGGGTGGGTACGCAACGCCGGTGATGACGTCGAGGCCGTCTTCGAGGGACCGCGGGGAGCCGTGGAACAGATGATCGCCTGGTGCCGCCAGGGCCCGCCGAGGGCAGCCGTCGAGCGTGTCGACGTCGAGTGGAGCGCGCCGGAGGACCTACGTTCGTTCGCGATCCGCTACTAGCGCGCACGCGCCGCCGGTCCTTCGGCTTCAAGCGCCTCGTACCAGGAAGCACTGGTGGATGCGCGGCGTGCGTGCGAAATCGGGCGGGACGGTCGCAGGCGTGATGTCCTCGATGCTCAAGTGCGGAAGCGCTTCCGCATCCAGCCTGAACGTGCGCAGGTTCGTGGAGAACACGAGTACACCGCCGGGTTCCAGGAGCGCCGCGGCATCGCTGATGAGCCGGACGTGGTCGCGCTGGACGTCGAAGGTCCGCGCGGTCATCTTCTGGCTCGACGAGTACGTCGGGGGGTCGCAGAAGACGAGCCCGTAGGGGTCCGCCAGCCCCTCCACGATGCGCCGTCGTTCCTCTGCAAGCCAGCGCAGCGCATCCGTGGCGAAGTACCGGGCACCCTTCATCTCACCGAAGCCGTTGAGCTCCATGTTGCGGCGTGCCCACGCAAGGTACTTCTCCGAGAGGTCCGCGGTGCTGATGGCGCGCGCGCCTCCCGCCGCCGCGTACACACTGGCGGTACCGGTGTACGCGAAGAGGTTGCAGAACCGGGTCCCCGCCGCTAACTCGCGCACCATCGCACGAACCGGACGATGGTCGAGGAACAGGCCGGTATCGAGGTAGTCGTACAGGTTGACCTCGAAGCGCAGGCCGCCCTCGGAGACCTCCACGAACTCGCCGCGATTCTGGACGCGCTCGTACTGCGAGGTTCCTCGCTGGCGCATGCGCACCTTCACGACCACATCATCAGGCGCCACTTCGAGCACGTCAGCGACGACCTGGGTCGCGTCGGCGAGCCGCGCCTCGGCCACAGCCGGAGGGATCTCCGGCGGCGGCGCATACTCGGCCACGTGGGCAAAGCGCCGCCCGGCGTCACGCCCAGAACCCTCGTAGAGGTCGACCGCCACCGCGTACTCGGGCAGGTCGGCGTCGTAGACCCTGAGGCACGTGACGCCCTCCCGGCGCGCCCATTTTCCGAGGTGGCGCAGGTTCTTGCCGATCCGGTTCGCTAGCATCTCGGCTCCGGCCGAGCGCGCGGCCGGAGCGCGACGCACCTGGGCGCGCACCCTCTCTTGCGATACCTCGAACCGGTACACCTTCGCCTCGATCGCGCCGTTGTAGAGGGTGCGAGCGGAAGTGCTCCGCAGCCCGATCGCGCGAGCTAGGCTCTCATCGCTCGTGAAGACGGCCGCTCGCCATCCGGTGAACCCGGCAAGCAGCTTCTGGCCGAGTGTCTCGTACAGCGGCTGGAGGGCCGCCGCTTCTCCGAGGCGGACACCGTACGGCGGATTCGTCACTACTAGTCCGGTACTCGCGCCCCCGGGCGCCGCGAGCCTAGACAGCTCCCGTTGTTCCGCGCTGATGACCCCGCCGAACCCAGCCCGCTTCGCGCAAGCGCGCGTCAGCTCGATCGCACTCGCATCAGCGTCGAAGCCCATGATCGGCGGCATGTTCGCCCGACCCGCCTCCGCGCGACCATCGGCTTCGTCGAGCAGTTCGTGCCACGCATTCGGATCGTGCCCCAGCCAGCCGGTGAACCCCCAGTACTCACGTAGAAGCCCCGGCGCCTGGTCCGCGGCGATGAGTGCACCTTCCACGAGCAGCGTTCCCGAACCGCACATCGGGTCCACAAGCGCACCTCCGGCCGCGGCGACCTCCGGCCAGCCCGCGCTCACGAGCACCGCGGCCGCGAGGTTCTCCTTCAGCGGCGCCTCGGCCTGCTCCCCTGGCGTACGGTAGCCGCGCTCGTGTAGCGGCGCGCCCGAGAGATCGAGCGACAACGTCGCGCGATCGCGGGCGAGCCGCAAGTTGACCCGCACGTCCGGGCGGTCGAGATCCACGCTCGGGCGGACGCCCGTGCGATCTCGGATGCGATCGACGATCGCATCCTTCGCCTTCTGCGCTGAGAAACGGGAGTTCGAGAGTCCTGACGTCGTTCCCGTAGCGTCGATGGCAAGCGTGCCCTCGGGCGACACATACTCCTCCCACGGCACCTCGGAAACGCCTGCATACAGATCCTCGGCCGTGGCTGCGGGAAAGTCAGCCAGCGCGAGCAGTACGCGACTCGCCAAGCGCGACCACAGGCACACGCGGTAGCCGACGGGGAGCGGTCCTCCGAACGTGACAGCCGAGCGCGTCTCGCACACGTCCGCGCCGCCGAGCGCGCGGATCTCCGTCGCCAGCATCGGCCCGACGCCCTTCGGGCACGTGGCGGCATATCGGAGCGTCGTGGTCATGCGGGCACCGTAGCACGAGCGGCGTGGCTTCCGCGATGCACGCCAAGCCCGAGAGGCCGCTCGCAGAACAGCGCCTGACCGGGTAGTTGTCGGCATCGGATCGGGTAGTTCGACGCGGAGCGCAGAAGCGGGCCTCGATTCGGGAATCATCACGAGAACAACTGAGGGAGAGAGCGCCGTGGTCTCAACGGCTTCCCCACGACATCTTCGTGGTGCAGCCCTGCGGCGTACGTGGCATGATGTTCACGCGCGAATGGACAGACTGCCTCTTGACTGTCACGGCGAAAATGCCGAACTAGGTAGGAAGACACCTCCGGGGGGTGGGGACACGTGGGGAAGCTCTACGAGTACTCGCAGCGCATCGAGGAGCACATCCAGCGCAACAACCTCGACGTATTCAAGACCCGGGGCGCTATCGCCATGCGCGCCGGGTTCATCATCTCGCTCATCCAGCCATCTGATCCTGACGATCCCATCAAGATCGCGGCACTGAAGTCGGCCGCGGAGTCCGTACTTGGACTGCGCCTCGACTGAGACAGCCGATTGGGGGCCTAATGGGCGCTGACCTCTACGAGGATCTGCGGGTCAAACCGCATGGTTCCGACAACCCGGATCGATCCTGGAAGGCCTGGGTGAAGGCGCGGAGAACCCCGCTCCTGATCGCAGCCTTCATTGTCGCGGGACTCGGATTCGCCGCGGGCTGGAACCCGCCGACGACCACCGTCCACTCATTCAGCGAGGCCAGCGACTATAGCGCCCGGCGCGAGTCCGGCTGCACCAACTCCGGCGATGGCTGCCACGGCAGCGACGAGCGGTACCAGGACTTCAATCGCTACCACCCCGATACAGAGTGCAACATCTGCCACGAGTACACGGGGGTCGGCTGCATCCCCTGCCACGGCCCATCCCAGCGCGAATGCACGGGCTGCCACGACGGCAGCATGGAGGGCGCGTCGGACTGCGTGCGACTCATCGACCCGTATCCCAAGGGCCATTACAGGGGATCGCTGCACGAGGCGATCGGCACGGACATGAAGCAGGTCATGCTAGCCGCGCCCGGTGGAGAGGCCAAGGCTGCGTGCAAAGACTGCCACGCGCGCGACCTGCAAGCTGCCCACACCGGCGTGCCCGAGGTCGAGGGCAGCGACTACGGCACCGAGATCGGATGCTACGAGTGCCACAACGACGAGCAGTCCGGCGCTCTCAAGCAGGTGCAGGCCAAGTGGAAGAAGCACCGCTGCGAAGACTGCCACGGAGAGAAGACCCGCTCGCCCATGCATGCGATTGACATCGCAACGGTCTTCGAGGCAACAGGGGAGTCCGGCTGTGGCAGCACCGGCGAGGGATGTCACGGGGTGAACGACCTGCACGCGCTTCATCCCGACGTCCCCGCAACATGCTCCGGCGCCGCTGCCGAGGGCGAGCCCGGGTGCCACGACCTCGAGCTGCAGTCACACGAGCCGACCGTGACCGCGTGCGCCACGGGTGAGGGAAGCTGCCACCCGGCCTACGTCAACGACGACTACAGCCACAAGAACGACTCCAAGGTGCACACGGCATCGGTGCAGGGCTCGACCGAGTGGGCAGACGCGGTCTCCGGCGTTCGCATCACGTGCGCCTCGTGCCACCGGATGGACCTGACTGCCGAGCACACCCGCGCGCACGTCGGCCTCGGGGCGGACGCCTGCGTGGAGTGCCACAACAAGAACGAGAACACGATACGGGCGGTTCGAGACTCCTGGCCGGATCGCCTCGGCGCCGACGCCTGTGCAACCTGTCATGACTCGAAGCACGAGGACGCCGACGCGGTCCATACCGCGGTTCAGCTCGACGATACGGGCACGCCCTCGACGAGTGCGTGCGTGCAGTCCGGGTGTCATGCAACCGCGGACGTGCGCGTTCTGCACGCCGGAGTGGGCTGCGCGAACTCGGCGTGCCACTCGAGCGGCGGGGCCATCACCGGCATGAAGATGACCTGCGGCGGTCCCGACACCCGTGAGGGCCGGAACTGCCACTCGAACAGCACGCGGCACGTCGGGGCACATGATGCGCTCGAGGCCGGCATGGCCGGGACGAAGAGTTCGGCTTGCACCGCGTGTCATGGCTCCCAGGTGTTCGCTGTAGCAGCAGGTGAGCACCGGGGCTGCTTGTGTCACACCTACGGCGTGGCAAAGCCTGGGAACCGGGAGTGCGCCGCCTGCCACAAGGGCTTGCACGGGCCGCACGGGTTCGTCAACGGCATCGCCGCCAACGGCGAAGGTTGGCTGGCTGCGTCCGGCCACAACACGACAACGTATGGCTCAATTGGCGCGAAGACGAAGTTCGATGGATCCCAAGGGGTCACCCTCACATGGGAATCCGAGATAGCGAACCCCGCGTTGCCCTCCACCTGGCAGGTCGAAGCCGGCTTCCAGTGGGCTGAGGCTCCCGACGGTTGGGCCGGTCGACCGATAGCCGTCGGCGACACCGGAGTCGTCACCACCCACTGGGAGTTCCCGACGGTCAACGTATTCTGGAGCGTCGATTCGACTGGGGCACCCGCCGGCGCGATCAAGGGCCTGACTTCGACCTCGGTGATCACCTGCCAGGACTGCCACACCGGCCTTCGCGCGGCCGGACCGCACGGTGCAAACGATAACTGGGGCATCGATCCGGCATTCCCGGACGACTACTCCAAGGGCGAGCTCACCAAACGGATCGACCAGTACCCGTCCGGCATCAAGCTGCGGTCGGACTTCACCAGGACGCCAACGTACGCCGACGGCAGCACGATGATCTGCGCGAAGTGCCACGATCTGGAGAACTACCAGTCCGGTACCACGGTCAACAACCCGCTCCCGATCTGGTCCTCTGGCGACGCGCTATTCGACCATGACGGCGAGACCTACGACCCGGTGTACCTGAACATGATCGGCACACGCAACGACGGTTTCTACGTGTGGACGGACAACGCCGGTCGTATGGTTCCGCTGAGCGCCATCACCATCGGCGGAGGTCCGACCAGCCAGACCTGGTCATCTACGAATCCGCAGGCACAGCCCTGGAGGCAGGGCGCAGCGGGGACCTTCACGTCCGGGACGGTCGGCTCCAGCAACACAGCGCACTCCAGCCATCATCAGGACAACGCCGACGGCTCACCGCAGTGCGTGAACTGCCACATCGGCATCCCGCACGGCTGGAAGCGTCCGCGACTGCTGGTCAACACTGGCGTCTCGGCGCTGCAGGGCCTCTACGAGAACGCCGTTGTCGGCGACCAGGCACCCTATCTCGATCCCGATCACCTCGGAACGTCGCGCGGCAACCTGACCATGGGTACTCCCGAGAACTACACCATGAAGTGGTACGGGTACACAGACGGACGTTGGGTCGAAGCGGGCACCACCACCGAAGCCGACGCCGTGTGGAGCGCCGGCGCATGGACCTTCCCGGTCTTCCCCGTCAACAGCTGGAACAAGATGGGCATGATGACCCTGAGCGCGGTGGACAACCACTACTTGTGGGCAGGCAGCGGGAGTGCCACGAATCCCGCACGGCAGTATCTCACCGGTGCGGCATACTGGTCCGAACCGAGTTGCCAGGCGTGCAACGACCACATGGGTGAGGACGGTATCCGGATCGTGAACGAGGAGTAGCGTCGAGGGAAACACGAGCAAGGGGGCGGCGGAGTATGAAGCTAAAGAACATGTCGGTACGGACGAAGATCCTGGCAAGCGTGGTGATCGTGAACTTGCTGGGAGGCGCGGTCCTGGTGGTCTACCTGCACCAGTCGTACTCGCGCGGGCTCGACACGACGGTCGCCGCAACCGGCATCCATGGGGTGGCAGCGTGGGAGGAGTTCGCTGGGCCCGAGGGTGTGGATCCGGCGGCAGATCCGGCTCGCACGCTCAAGATCCTCGACTCGATGAAGGCGATCACGAATGCCGACTACGGCGTGCTGCTGGACAAGACCGCTGTAGACGAGGCGACGTACTCGGCGGCGCGTGAAGTACTCGGCGAGCCCTCTGTGTGGCCCGAGCGCGAGTCCTACGCGCTCCTAGCCGCCACCGATGAGGGCGTGGCCGAGCAGATGCAGTTCAACCTGTCGCCCACCGAGGTTCCGGAGAACAGCCGCATCATCGGCGTCGAGGTCGGCGCATGCACCAAGACTTGCCACAACGGCGTGGAGGGTGAAGGCGACTACTGGGTGGTTCGCTGGAGCCGCGACCGTACTACCAAGGGCCACGCGGTCTTTCCAATCTACGGCCCCGCTCACCAGGCAGTGGGCGTCGTCTACGCCATAGAGGACATCTCGGCACAGGCGGACTCGGCCAACCGGAGCATGATGCAGACACTCGGTGCCGTAGGCGCTACCCTCCTCGCGGCGATGTTGACCATCGGCATGATCATCGATCTGCTGGTTCTCAAGCGGCTTGCCCTCATGACCCGACACATCCAGGACATCTCACTCCGCGTCGCCGGCGGCGATTTCAATGCCCACTTCGAGCCCGACGGCAGCGGTGACGAGATCGGCTCCTTCGAGAGGTTCTACTCGGAGTTCGTGAACCTCATCTCGATGACACTGAAAGCACTCTCCGGACAGAAGTAACACCTGCACGGCACGACCCGCCCTGACCCCGGGAGGCCAGCTTCAGCCGCCCGGGGTCGCTCTTTTCCCCTTTGGCCGCTATACTGTGCCGAGCAACCGTGCCCCAGTAGTGGGCGCCTAACCCAAGACTCGGTCGTCCTTCGCTTTCCTTGTGCTGGTGTCAGGACAACTGCGTCTGCCCGCAGTGCAGCCTGATCGGCGCACAAGGAAGGAGAAGTACTTGAGTTTCGACAACCTGGGTCTTGCGCCCCGCCTCCTCGAGGCGGTGGCCGCGATGGGCTACACCAGCCCGACCCCCATCCAGCGCGACGCGATACCCACGGTCCTCGAGGGCCGCGATGTTGTCGGCTGCGCACAGACAGGCACTGGCAAGACGGCAGCGTTCGTGCTCCCGGTCATGCAGCGCATCGCCGCCAACCCCGGTGGTCCCCGCGCCCTCGTCGTCACGCCCACTCGCGAGCTCGCAGTGCAAATCGAGGACGTCGCCGGACAGGTGGCCAAGCACACCAAGCACCGCGTGGCGGTGGTGTACGGAGGCGTCGGTTACGAGCCGCAGATCAAGGCCCTGAAGCGTGGCGTCGACCTTCTAGTGGCAACACCGGGACGGCTGCTGGATCTCATGGAGCGCAAGGTCGCGGACCTGTCCCACGTCGATGTGCTCGTACTCGACGAGGCCGACCGGATGCTCGACATGGGCTTCTGGCCGCAAGTGCGCAAGATCATCGCCGCGGTTCCCGCCGAGCGTCAGAACCTGCTCTTCTCGGCGACGATGACCTCAGACGTCATGCGCATCGTGAGCTCCACGCTCCACGACCCGGTGCGCGTGGAGGTGGCGCCGGCCGCCAAACCGATCGAGGCGATCGACCAGCGCGTGTACCCAGTTGGCGGCATGCAGAAGGCGCAGCTGCTCGTGCATCTCATCCGCGAGGACGACCTCGACCGCGTGATCGTCTTCACCCGCACGAAGCACCGAGCGGACCGCGTCGCCAAGGTCCTCCACCAACACGGGATCAAGAGCGCCGCGATCCACGGCGACCGCTCGCAGAGCCAACGGCAGAGCGCACTGGAGAGCCTGAAGTCTGGCAGATGTCGCGTGCTCGTGGCTACCGATGTCGTGGCGCGAGGCATCGACATCGACGACGTCAGTCATGTGGTCAACTACGACCTGCCGAATTCGCCGGAGGACTACGTCCATCGGATCGGGCGCACCGCCCGCGCCGGCAAGAGCGGTACTGCAGTATCGCTTCTCTCTCCCGAAGAGCATGAGGCCCTGCGTGATATCGAAGTGAAGATCGGCGCTGTGCTGGACACCCACGACGCCGAGGGCTTCGACTACTCGGACCACCGGCTCGTGCCGAATCCCGAGCGCGCGGCTTCACGGCCCGTGCGGACCGTGTACAGCTCTAGCCGGAATCGCGGACGACGCAGGCGCTAGGCGACGCAGGCCCGAAGGGCGGCGGCCAGTGCTTCCGGCCCGGCGCCCTTTCTGACGACTTGCGCGCCCTGCGGTACATCCACGTGTCCGGGACGCCCGGTGAGCACCACGATCGGCGAGGCGGTGAGTGTTCGAACGTCGTGCACCGTCCGTCCCTCGCCGAGCCCATACCCGCATATGACGGCTGAGAACATGCCCTGCTCGAGTTCCTCGGCGGCATCCTGGTACGTGGACTTGGTGACCACCTGCGCGCCGTTGAAGTGCGTTGCGATCGTGCTCGAAGCGAGCGTCGCGAACACCGGTGAGTCTTCGATCACCAGGAACCGGTGGACCACGAAGCGGTCCTCGTCAAGGTAGTCGCCGACCGAACCGTCGGGCATGAGGTTGTGCTGGACCGGGACCCCGGTCTCGACCTGCCTGATCAGAGCGCATGTGTCGTGCATGCCTCCGCGACAGTACGAGTACTGGGATGCGTACCTTACCCTCTTGATGATGCTCGGTTCTATCGTCCGATAGAACACACAAGACCCGCTGACGGGGCATGCCATGCCAGTCTCCTCTGCCGGAAGGGACTTTCGCGAATCGTACGCCCGAATCCGGCCGTCTGCGGTGTCCGATATCACAGACTGCCCGGCTGAAACGACAAACGGCGAAGACGATCGAGCGCGGATCGCACCGCGCCGGCATCAGTACTGGATCCGCCCGGGGTCGGCGGCCCACTCGCGGAAGACCTCGATCGCCTCCTCGGCACACAGGCGCTCGAGCGGAAGAGAGCGCTCGTCACGTGGCAGTGCGAGTTCGCGATACAACCGCGCGTCGTCGAACCCGATGGCTGCAGCATCCTCGGCGGTGTTCGCGAAGTAGACACGCTCGATGTGCGCCCAGTGAATCGCCGCGAGGCACATCGGACACGGTTCGCAGCTCGTGTAGATGACGCATCCTTCGAGGGAGAAACTGCCGAGAGTCCGGCATGCCTCGCGAATGGCGACTATTTCGGCATGTGCGGTGGGGTCGTTGTGGCCGGTCACCTGGTTCCAGCCCTCTCCCACGATCGCACCATCGCGTACGACGACGGCGGCGAACGGACCGCCCTCGTCTTCGCGCATCTTCTCCCGGCTCAGCGCGATCGCCCGTTGCATGAAGCCCACGTGGTCCAACTGGTGCCTCCTTTGCGCCTACCCTCAGAATGTCCCCGTTCGCCTCGCCTTCCGGTGCACCGATACAATAGGGTCCTCCGACGAAGGGACGCGTCCTATGGCCGCGCGGGTGAACTCGGCACAGAACGTGAGCCGCATGTGCATGGTCTGCGGGGTCGAGAACAGCGCGGGTCTCCACGCCCGGTTCCTTGAGCTCGAGTCCGGCGACCTGGCGGGGGTCTTCACACCACGCATCGAGCACCAAGGTTATCCCGGCCGGCTTCATGGCGGCCTCGCGTCGACCATCCTCGACGAGACGATCGGACGAGCCATCAACGTTTCGGATCCCGCCGCCTGGGGCGTCACGGTGGAGCTCAACGTGCGGTACCGGAAGCCGGTCCCACTCGACGGTGAGGTCGTGGCACGCGGGCGCATCACCAAGGACTCGGGCCGGCTGTTCGAGGGTACCGGCGAGATCCTCCTCGACGACGGCACGGTGGCCGTCGAGGCGAGTGGGCGCTATCTGAGGCTTCCCATCGACAAGATCACCGAAGGCGACTTCGGCGCCGAGTGGTTCGCCGACGAGCGCCCGCTGCCCGAGAACGTGTAGCGCGCCGCTACGCCGGCTGCCACTTGCAGCGAACGGCCGACCGCATAGCCTTGAGCACCTGCTCGGTGACGTCCATCCGGTCTCCTGCGATCGTCCCTGGGCGCGATCCTACTTCCCGGGCAGCCGCGTCATCACGTTCGCCATGTCGAGCGCGGTGAAGCCGGCGGTCTCGACGCCGGCAGCCACGCTGAACACCGCGACAACTCCCACATCGGGCGAGAGTACGTAGTACTGCGTGCCGCTTGGCGCGCCTTCGGCGATCGCCGTGTACTCGAAGCGGACGAGATACGCGTCATCCATCGTGCCTGCCGGAGTCGTCACGGAGTTCCGCGCGAGCACGGTTGCGACCGTGCTGAAGCTCTGGCCCTCGCCAACGGGGAACGAGTCGCCCACCTCTATGTCCACCGGCCACAGCTGCAGCGGCTGCTCGTAGGGTTCGGCTGTCACGTTCGTACCGTCGTCTGTGATCTTGCCGAGCTGTAACATCCACTCATCGGTTATGCGGCGCACGTAGTAGGCGGTCGTCGTCCCTTCGGCGCCCTTGAGGACGTAGGTGATGTCCGCGAACTGGTCGAGGTCCGGTACGTCAGCGGGCTCGGCGATCTGCTCGGTGACAGACGTCCAGCCATCGCCAGTGACCTCGAATGCCCACGGGCCGGCTACGGTGAGCTGCACCGGTATCGTCCCGTCGCCGGTGTAGTAGCGGGCGATGTCCCACGAGGTCCCGGGCTCGGTAGGCAGCGTGTTGACCCACTCACCCGTCGGTTCGGCAGGCTGTGAGGCGGTGCTGCTCTCTGGCTCGCCTGTGACGGTATCCTCGTCGGGCTTGCATGCCGCAACCGTTGCGAGCAGGATCACGACGCCAAGCGCTACTGGAAGCAGCCGCCTCCAGGCGGCTGTGGCCTTGCTCTGGCCCATCGACGCCACTCCCATCACCCCAGTCTCCCGCTAGCGATCTTCGCCAACTCCGCCTTGTCACAGTTGCCTCCACACTCGGCAACCACTGCTGCGATCACGCGGCCCATATCGCGCTTCTCTGTGAACCCGCCCGCGGCGATCGCGCGATCCACCAGCTGCGCGAGCGCATCACCTGCCAGTTGGGCCGGCAGATACGCCTCGAGTATGCCGACTTGCTCGGTCAGAAGCGCGGTGCGCGCGTCGTCGGTGCCGACCTTGATCGAGCCCTCAAGCGTCTCACCAGTCTGCTTGAGTACCTTCTTGAGCGCGGCGACGACATCCTCGTCGGTGGCATCGCGCCGGGTGTCCTTCTCCTTGATGTCGATCTCGTTCTTGACCTGTCGGAGAATCGAGAGCCGCGGCTTGTCGTGCGCACGCATGGCCGCCGTGATCTCCGCAACGATGAGGTCCTTGTTCACGCCAGACCGCCTCCCGTTCCGGGCCAAGCTTCATCGCCGAGTGTAGCGCAGCGGCGACCCTCCTAGCGTAGCCGGCTCCGACTCCGCCCTACGCAACGGACTTGCGCTCCACAGCCCAGGGATATATCGTTAGTAAACTAATCGTTAGAACACTAATGGTTTGTGTTCCACCACTCGAGGAAGTGATCCGCATGCACCACCACAGGATGTTCGACTTCCGAGCCGAGGGCGTCGACGCCGCCTCTATCGATGCGTTCCGAGCGTTCAAGCGCGCGATGATGCTCCACCGCAGGCTGCTGATGGCAAGCTTCCCCGAGGAGCCCATCCACCCCGCGCAGGCCGGCTGCCTCCAGGCGCTCGCGCACCGCGACGGCATGGGCCAGAGTGATCTCGCCGAGATGCTGCACGTGTCCCGGCCCTCGGTGACCACGATGCTGCAGCGCATGGAGACCGCGGGGCTCATCGAGCGGCGCGCTGACGAGGCCGACTCTCGCATCACGCGCGTCTACATCACCGGGGAAGGTCGCAGCGTGGCCGAGCGGATGCGCGCCGGCTTCGTCGACATGCTCAAGACCAGCATCGGATGGCTTCCCGACTCCGACAAGCGCGAACTCGCCCGTATCCTCGGCTCGCACAACGACCACGTCGAGGACGTGCTGAAGGAGCGTGGCGTGAACCCCTGGTCGCACCCGCACGGTCGCCCGTTCGAGGGAGAGGCCGAGTAGATGGCGAAGATCCTGTCGTTCCTGAAGCCGTACTGGAAGCAGCTGCTGCTGGTGATGGCACTCCTGCTTGTACAGGCGATCGCGAACCTCTACCTTCCCGACCTCAATGCGAGCATCATCAACGACGGCGTGGCCAAAGGAGATACGGCCGTGATCCTCAACCGAGGCGGCCTGATGCTCGCGGTGACCTTCGTGCTCGGCATCGTCTCGATCGTTTCGGTCTACTGGGGCTCCAAGACCGCCATGGCATTCGGCCGGGACATCCGGCACGCCGTCTTCCACAAGGTGCAGAGCTTCGCGCTTTCCGAGGTCAACCGTTTCGGCGCGCCGTCGCTCATCACGCGCACCACCAATGACGTCCAACAGGTGCAGATGGTCGTGGTGATGGGCCTGAACGTCATGGTGCTCGCACCCTTCATGGCCATCGGCGGCGTGATCATGGCGGTACGCATGGACCGCCCGCTTTCGCTCATCATCCTCGTGGTCTTGCCCGCGCTCGCCGCGATCATCGGCGCGCTCGTGCGCGTGGCGATGCCGCTCTTCCGTAGCATGCAGCGGCGCATGGACAGCGTGAACCAGGTGATGCGCGAGAAGCTCGCCGGCATTCGGGTCATTCGCGCGTTCGTTCGCAGCGATTTCGAGGAAGCGCGCTTCGACGTGGCCAACCGCGATCTCTCAGAGACCATGCTCGGCGTCGGACGGCTGTTCGCCGTGATGCTCCCGGTGGTCATGGCGGTATTCAACCTCACGCTCGTCGCCACGATGTGGTTCGGCGGCCTGCGCATCGACAGCGGCGCGATGCCGATCGGAAACCTCACCGCCTTCCTCACCTACATCACGCAGATCCTGATGTCCGTGATGATGGCGAGCATGATGATCGTTATGGTGCCGAGGGCTGCGGCTTCGGCCGACCGCATCAACGAAGTGCTCGACGTCGAGCCGCAGATCGCTGATCCGGCCGAACCGGTGGTGCCGACAGCATCGACCGGAATCGTCGAGTTCTCAGGCGTCGAGTTCCGGTACCCGGGTGCCGAGGACGCGGTGCTCTGCGGCATCAGCTTCACCGCGCAGCCTGGGCAGACCACCGCGATCGTCGGCAGCACCGGCAGCGGCAAGTCGACGCTCATCAACCTCATCCCGCGCTTCTACGACGTCACCGGCGGAAAGCTGCTGGTAGACGGCGTGGACGTCCGCAGCATGACCCAGGACGAGCTCTGGAGCCGGGTGGGATTCATCCCGCAGAAGTCGTTCCTGTTCAGCGGCACCGTGGCAAGCAACCTGCGCTACGGCCGAGGGGACGCCACCGACGAGGAGCTCTGGCATGCGCTCGATGTGGCGCAGGGCAAGGCGTTCGTCTCGGCGATGGAGGGCGGACTCGAGGCGCCGATCACCCAGGGCGGCACGAACATCTCCGGCGGCCAGCGCCAGCGCCTCGCGATCGCTCGCGCGCTCGTGAAACGCCCGGAGGTCTACGTCTTCGACGACAGCTTCTCGGCGCTCGACTTCAAGACCGATGCAGCCCTTCGCGCCGCGCTCGCCCGCGACACGCGCGACGCGACGGTGATCATCGTCGCCCAGCGCGTCAGCACGATCATGCACGCCGACAAGATCATCGTCCTCGACGAGGGTGGGATCGTCGGTGCCGGAAACCACGAGGAGCTCATGGCCGCGTGCCCGACCTATGTCGAGATCGTCCGAAGCCAGCTGACCGAGGAGGAGGTCGCATGAGCGAGAACAAGTCTCCCGCGACCGCCACGCAGCAGCGCGGCTTCGGGCCAGGACCCGGCGGCGGCCGCGGACCCGGTGGAGGCGGCCCGATGATGGGCCCGGGCGGCCACGGGCTGATGGGCGGCGGCGGCGCCAAGAGCAAGGACTTCAAGGGCTCGCTCAAGCGCCTCGCGGGCTACCTCAAGCCGCACTCTGCGATGATCGCCGTCGTTGTCGTGCTCACTATCGTGAGCGTCGCGTGCAGCGTCGTCGGCCCCCGGTTGCTCGGCAAGGCCACCAACCTGCTCTTCGAGGGCGTGGTGGGCAAGGCCATGGCCGAACGGCTGCCTGAAGGAACCACGCAAGAGCAGGCCGCGGAGATGCTGCGCGGCGCGGCGGAGATGCAGCGAGCGCAAGGCGATGAGACCGCCGCCGGCCAGACCGAGCGGCTCGCCGATATGGTCTCGAAGATGAACGTGACCATCGGAGAGGGCGTCGACTTCGGCGAGATCGGGAAGTGGCTGCTGCTGCTTGCAGGCGTGTACCTGCTCTCGGCGCTCTTCAGCTGGGGCCAAGGCTACCTCGTGGCCGGCATCACACAGAAGACGATCTACGGCCTGCGCAAGGAAGTGGACGAGAAGCTCGCCCGCCTCCCGCTCAAGTACTTCGACGACAACGCGCGCGGCGACACGCTCTCGCGTGTGACGAACGACATCGACAACATCGCGCAGACGCTCCAGCAGTCGGCCACGCAGATCGTGACCGCCGTGCTCACCATCGTCGGCGTGCTCGGCATGATGTTCTGGATCAGCCCGCTTCTCGCCGGCATTTCGCTCCTCGTGATCCCGCTCTCCGTGGTGGTCACGATGCTCATCGCCAGGCGCTCGCAGAAGCAGTTCGCGGCGCAGTGGGAGACCACCGGCAAGCTCAACGGGCACGTTGAGGAGATGTTCACCGGCCACAGCATCGTGAAGGTCTTCGGGCGCCAGGCCGAAGCCGTGGAGGTCTTCGACGCCGAGAGCGAGCGCCTGTATCAAGCCTCATTCCGCGCTCAGTTCATCTCGGGGACGATCCATCCCTCCTTGAGCTTCCTCAACAACCTCAACTACGTCGGCGTGGCCGTGATCGGCGGCCTTAAGGTCGCGAGCGGCACGCTCTCGCTCGGCGACGTGCAGGCGTTCATCCAGTACTCGCGGCAGTTCACGCAACCGATCGTGCAGACCGCGTCGATCGCCAACGTCCTGCAGTCGGCGGCAGCCTCGGCCGAGCGCGTCTTCGAGCTTCTCGACGCGCCCGAAGAAGTGCCCGAGGCCGCAACGCCGATCCGCCTTGCCGCTGCTGAAGGGCACGTGGAGTTCCGGAACGTCACGTTCAGCTACTCGGCCGACAAGCGGCTCATCGAGGGGCTGAGCCTCGAGGCGAGGCCCGGGCAGACGGTCGCGATCGTAGGCCCCACGGGCGCGGGCAAGACCACGCTCGTGAACCTGCTCATGCGCTTCTACGAGATCGCCGACGGCGCAATCCTGGTGGACGGTGTGGACACGCGTGACATGACCCGCGACGACCTGCGTCGGACCTTCGGCATGGTGCTGCAGGACACGTGGCTGTTCAAGGGCACGATCCGCGAGAACCTCGCATACGGACGCGAAGGCGCCTCCGATGAGGCAATCATTGAGGCCGCGAAGGCGGCGCACGTGGACCACTTCGTCCGCACGCTTGCCGAGGGCTACGACACCGAACTCAACGACGACAGCTCCAACATCTCGGCCGGTCAGCGCCAGCTGCTCACCATCGCGCGCGCGTTCCTCGCCGACCCGCCCGTGCTCATCCTCGACGAGGCCACGAGCTCGGTCGACACCCGCACCGAAACGCTCATCCAGCAGGCGATGGCGCGTCTGATGCAGGGCCGCACGAGCTTCGTGATCGCCCACCGGCTCTCTACGATCCGCGACGCCGACCTCATCTTGGTGATGAACGAGGGCGCGATCATCGAGCAGGGCACGCACGTCGAGCTCATGGCCGAGGGCGGGTTCTACGCCGAGCTCTACAACAGCCAGTTCGCGGAGGCGTACGACGAGGCGGTGTAGCACAGACGCAAACGACGATGCTCGAGGAGCGCGGCCGCTCGGCGGGTTGCGCCTACTTCAGCATGCCTATCAGGTCAGCGACAGGCGTGGCCGGCAGAGTCTCGATCCTGATCGAGCCCCGCGCGCCTAGTTCCAGCGAGGCCTTCATCACAGCGTCGACAGAGGGCGCGTCCACGACGTTCACGAAGTCGTAGCGGCCCAAGACGGCGTACTGCTGAACGACCTTCACGCCCATCGCCGCGAGCTGCTCGTTCACTTCCAGAATGTGTCCCGGACTCTCCTTGACCGTGCGGGCCCCCTGATCGGTCAGCCTTGTCAGCATGACGAACGTGGCCATGATCCTCTCCCTCCGTCGACGCGCACATCCCCTGCATGTGTGCGTACCCGCGTTGCGACAGCGCGAATCCCCGGCCAAGCTGGACCCGAACGGACTGGCGGCGCTCCCCGCTGGGTACACCAACAGTGGCATGACCAAGCGGTTCGCAACCGACGGGAGACGACGATGAACTCGGCGTTCAGGCTCCGCGTGATGGCAGCCATCATTCTTGGACCGACACTCCTTGCGCAGGCGTGTTCCGCAGCGCCGACCTCGACAGGTGACCGCGAGAACGCCGGCGAAACCGCGGCGCCCGCGGGCGATACCGCGGCGTTCGCCGTGTCTTCGTCGGCATTCGACGACGGCGGTGCGATCCCCGTCGAGTACTGCCTCGACACAGTCGACGGAGGACGCAACGAATCACCTCCGCTCGAATGGAGCGGCGCACCAGCCGATACGGAGACGTTCGCCCTGACTATGATCGATATGCACCCGATCGCCGATGAGTGGGTGCACTGGGCGGTCATCGGGATCCCGGCGAACGCGACCGCGCTTGCCGCAGGCACCTCCGGCAGCATGCCTTCCGGTTCCGCCGAGCTGGTGAACACCTTCGGCGGCAAGGGCTACGGCGGACCGGCTCCGCCTCCCGGCAGCGGAGACCACGAGTACGTGATCACGCTGTACGCCCTCGACACCGCCAACATCGACATGCCCGAGCAGCCGACGGCGGACGATATCGCCTCGGCCATCGAGGGACACGTGATCGCTTCGGCATCGATGAGCGGGATGTTCGGCAGGTAGGGCGCATCTCATTCGGGTATCCACTACCAGGGTCGGCTACAGGGGGAGGACAGATGTCCAGGTACGTGAAGAACTTGGCCACGGGACGCTCTGCGGACGAGATCATGCGCATAGCCTCGGAGTACTTGCAGAGCGCCGGATTCGTTTACAAGGACGAGCGAGGCGAGATGTGCTGGCGCAAGGGCGTGGGGGCGCTCGCGGCACCGCAGTTCATGAAGGTGGAGGCGGCTGCCGATGGTACAGCGCATATCGAGTCCTGGATGGCAGGAATGGCGCTGATGCCCGGTGTGTACGGTGGCGAAATGGATCCGAGCGAGGGAGCGTACGGCTTCGCCGTCAAGGCGGCACTCATGAAGAAGGTCAGGGAGCTCGAGGCGCGTCTGGGCGGAACGCCGGTCGCGGGCGCCGTTGCTTCCAACCCCGAGGCAGCCTCACCCGGCGCGGTCGCGGCCGGCTGGTACCCCGATCCCGCAGCTCGTCACGAGCAACGGTACTGGGATGGCGCACAGTGGACCGCGAACGTCGCGGACGCGGGACAGACCGCCGTGGACCCCCAGGGCGCATCGTAGGCTGCGCCCCGCATCATCGGACGTGCGCCTCCAAGGCGCACCAGAGAGGAGCGACTGTGTTCTGGCAAGTCTGGTTCCCGATCATCGTCACCGTCATCGCCATCCTGCTCTCCGGACTGCGCATCGCGAAGGAGTACGAGCGCGCGGTCGTATTCCGGCTCGGGCGCCTGAAGGGCCTCAAGGGACCGGGCCTCTACTGGCTCATTCCGCTCGGCATCGAAACGCAGCGCAGGGTGGACCTCCGCACCAACACCGTGGACGTCGAGCGCCAGGAGACCATCACGAAGGACTCCGTCACGATCAAGGTCAACGCGGTGCTGTGGTTCAAGATCATGGACCCTGTACTCTCGGTGACGGCGGTCGCCAACTACTACGCTGCCACGTATCAGATCGCGCTCACGTCCCTCCGCAACATCATCGGGCAGCACAACCTCGACGAGATCCTGAAAGAGCGCGACAAGATCTCGGAGATCCTCCAGCAGGTCGTGGACAAGGCCACCGACCCTTGGGGCATCAAGGTCGAGATGGTGGAGATGAAGGACGTGGAGCTGCCCGAGGGGATGCAGCGAGCCATGGCTCAGGAGGCGCAGGCGGTTCGCGAGAAGCGCGCCCGGCTCATCAAGGCCGATGCCGAGTACGAGGCCTCGAAGAAGCTGGCCGACGCGTCGAAGCTCATGGCCGCCGATCCGCTGTCACTCGAGCTCCGTCGCATGCAGATGATCACCGAGGTAGGCGCCGAGCAGAACACGACCACCATCGTGATGATGCCGAGCGAGTTCGTGACCCTGGCGGAGAGCATCGCAGGCAAGTTCAAGGAGAAGGCCGAGGGGTAGCATCTAGTCCTCGGCGAGGGACCCGGTCAGAGCTAGGCCGGTCTTCATGTCGACGCAGTAGACCACCGTGTCGGTCATGGGCAGGGGCGGCTCAGCCCCAGGGCGGCAGCTCGAGGGATGCGAGTGCCGCCTTTATGGCGGCGATGACGCCCTCGTCCGACTCCTCTGCCAGCGCGTCGAGCAGGTAGCCCTGCGCATCAGGTGAATTCGTGGCGGACAGCAGCCGGCAGAGCGTGATTCGCTCCCCCGGATCGGTGGACGCATCGAGCATCCGTCCCAGCTCGTGGGCGTACTCGGTCCCGGCCATGCGATCACCTCACCTCAGGCCCTGCCGCAAGCACCTCCGGCGGGACGTCCATCACGTACTGCTCGAAGTCCTCGCGATGCTCGACGGAAGTCCCTGCCTACTACGGTAGCAGAACGCGGTATGCGAACCGACTTGCACCCGCGGTCCACCGTCCCGATGCGCTGACCGAGGCCCCGCTTGGGTATCCCGTGTGTATGTACGCACTGTCGCTGTGCCACGAGGAGGCCAACGATGCTAAGCGGGATCCCGGTCCGGTTCGAATCCGGCGCGGTCATCTTCCGCCAGGGGGACGGCGCAGCCGATCTCTACCTGATCCGCACCGGATCCGTGCGCATCGTGCGCACGGACTCGCACGGCGAACGCGTGCTCGCCGAGCTCGGTCCCGGCAGCTTCTTCGGGGAGATGGCGATCTTCGATCCGGGGCCCCGCTCGGCCACCGCCACCGCCGCAACGGACGTCGAACTCGAGGCAGTAGACCGTGGCAGCTTCCTCGCGGCGATGGACGAGCCCGACGTCCAGGAGATGCTGGCGGAGATGGCGCGCCGGATTCGCGAACTCGGCCTCGAGCACATGTAGAAGGGGCCCGAAGGGGCCCCAGACAAGGAAAGGCCCGGTTGGGCTTCTGTTGAGTTTCCAACCGGGAGGCCGGTCTCACCATTGACTCCCCATCAGCAGTCGGTGACCGAACTTGCGCCGATGGATCTCTGTCTCCCGCTCGTCGATTCCTCGACGAACCCTCCGAGTATTTGCTTCCCGCTATGTGTGCAGCCATCACACTCGCAGGACGTCTTTCCGATGAACGGTCAGGCGCAGCAGCGCCGCCCGGGCGGACGGCGCTGCGCTTGAACCCGCCGAGCTCCCTGCCTAGTTCGCAGCACCTCCGAAGACCTCGAACCCTATGCCCTCGAACCGGTACGTGTCGGGATACAGGAGCATCACCGACGCTCGTTCCACATCCGATGCGGTGTAGAAGTGCGCGCCGTTCTTCACGTTGTAGAAGCGGTAGACCGGCGTCAATGAATACTCGGTGTTCGGGCGGACGACATCGAATGCCACACCTTCGTACCGGTAGACGAGCGGGTACTTCGCTTCGATGCTCGCCTTTTCCTCGGCTGAGATGGTGTAGAAATGGCTGCCGTTCCGCATGTTGAAGAAGCGATACAGCGAGGCACGGTACGGCTCGGCCGGAGGGAATGGGGCATCGCCGAGTGCGCTGAACGCGATGCCTTCGTAGGTGAATACGTCGGGCCATGTCGCGATCACCGTGTCGCGCTCCGCGGCCGACGCGGTGTAGAAGTGCGTAGCGGCCTTCGCGTTGTAGAAGCGGAATACGGGCTTGCCTATCATGATCGCGGCCGTGCCGTACGTCGTGAACGCCAGGTGGACGTCATCGGCCTTCCCGCCGATCTCGGACCACGGGATCACGAACGAGTAGACCTTGTGCTGGTAAGTCACCTTGTCCGTGTACGCGAACTCGACGCTGCCCCAGGGGCTGCCGCCAGCCGTGATCTTCAAGTCCCTCACACCCGACGGGGTGTTCACATGGACGATGGCGTAGTCCTCGTTGTCGTCCATCGTGTTGTCCGGGGTGAAGTCGACGGTGACGAGGAGGTTCTCGTCGTCATCAGCGACCCAGACGTACGTATAGCCGGCCGGATGCCCCGTCCCCGGTGTGGTGAACGCCGAGACGAACGGGGCCGACGCCGTATCGATCGCCTGCGGACCTGCACCCGTGTCATAGGCGTAGAACGCCGAGTCCGCGGTGACCGGCGAGAACGTGTTCTCGACGGGGTACTCGAACGGATACGCGTACGTGAGGTCGCCCTGGATGCGGGCGTTGATCTCAAGCCGCTTGGCGGCACACGGGAACGTGATGACGATCGCGCCGGACACGCCCGTGACGTCGTTGTCGGCAGCCTTCAGCTTGGCTACTGCCAGCGGATCCGTCGATCCCTCGACAGCCACTGGCGCGCTCCCGCCGAGCGCGACGCTGTCGAGGTGCGCCGCCGTGCCGCCCTTCGGCAGGAGGCGAACGCTGTCACATGCGGCGGGCAGATCGAGCGTGCCGGTGGTGTACTGCATGCCAAATGCCAGAGAACCGGCATCGACCCAGACACCGTCGCGCTCTACCTGCACTTCGAAGGACCCATTGGCAGCCGGGTCGGCCGCTATGGCGAACGCCTGCGCCGGGAGCGCCACGATCATCAGCGTCAACACGCCCGCCAGCACCTGTCGAATCCGGGTACTTGAACCGCTCACGGTACCGCCTCCTCCATGCCGCTCCCTGGGAACCGGGATGTCCCACGCCCGTAGGGTCTGTGTAGTTCCTTCCTCGGATACTCGTACCCAGGTCGCGGAAGGCTCAGCGCCGTCGGCGGGGGTAAGTACCATCGTGAACCGATCAGTCGGCCGACCACCCGGAGGAAGCCGTGGACCGTCGCGAATTCTGCCGGATCGCACTGGGCTGCACCGTCATCGGATGCTCTGGCGGACTCGCGGGCTGCGCACGCCTGCTGGACTGGTCGTCAGGCGGGAGCGACGCCGGCCGTGCGGTGAGCATGTCGGGTGACACCTCTACCGCCACTGTCGAGGCGACCGCCACACCGCAGACCGAGCCGCCTCCCGACCTTGCGGTCCGCCGTGGCGAGGACCCCGCCACCAACGTCCGCGCCGCCGTTGCTTCGCTCGGCGGGATGGAGCGGTTCGTCAAATCCGGCGGGCGCGTGGCGATCAAGCCGAACGTGATCGTCGGAAGAGAGCCCGAGTTCGCGACGACAACGAACCCGGCCGTCGTAGCGGCAGTGGTGAGCATGGCCTACGAGGCCGGCGCCGCCGAGGTCGTCGTCTTCGACCGGCCGACGAGCGATCCTCGCACCGCCTACTCCGTTTCGGGCATCGAGGCCGCAGTGAACGCGGCAGGCGGGGCGATGAGGACGCTCACCGACCGCAACTTCGAGCGCGTCGAGATCCCCGGAGGCGTCGCGCTGACCTCCTGGCCGCTCGTGACCGATGTCTTCGAGGCGGACACCTTCATCAACATGCCGATCGCCAAGCACCACGGCATGGCGATACTCACGATGGCGATGAAGAACCTGATGGGGATCATGGGGGGCGAGCGGGGCGAGATCCATCAGGAGTTCGACCAGAAGATCGTGGATCTGGCCACGGTCGTCAGACCGCATCTCGTCATCCTGGACGCCTACCGGATCATGGTACGCAACGGCCCCACGGGAGGATCGCTCGCCGACGTTGAGACGCCGAAGACCGTGATCGCCGGCACGAGCATGCCTTCGGTGGATGCGTACGGCGCCACGCTCTTCGGCCTGACCGCGCAAGACCTCCCGTACCTGCGCAACGCCCAGGAGCGGGGTGTGGGCGTGACCGACCTCACGCAGCTGCGGATAGACGAGCTGACGACGTAGATGGCAGCGCGGGAGCGCAAGGGGCTGCACCGGTATCGCCGCTGGTCTCAGCTCGCCTTCCTTGCGCTGTTCCTCGGCCTGCTCGCGCTCACCGTCTGGCCTCTGGGCAACGTGTTCCTCGGCTCGTTCCTGGTTGCCGACCCGCTCGTGGCCATCAACTCACTCGTGAACGGAGTGCTCCGCGTCGAGATGTGGCTCGCGCTGGTGGTCCTCGTGGCACCGCTGTTCTTGGGTCGCGCCTTCTGCGGCTACGTCTGCCCGATGGGCACACTCATCGAGTGGACATCCACTGCGAAGCGTCGTATCGGCCTGTCCGAGAGTGCGCGCGACGTGTGGCGCAGGATGCCGACGATCGTGCTTCTGTTCGTAGCTGGCCTACTGCTGTTCGGCACCGGCGCCTACCTGGTGTTCGATCCGCTGACCACCGCGACACGCGCGGCCACGACGCTGCTCTTTCCCGCGATCGACCGCACCGTCCGGCTGGCCGGCGATATCGCCTACCTCGCGCCGCCGCTCCGAGGGGCCGTCGACTCCGTGACGACCGCGCTCAGCGGCCGCATCATCTACGCCGAGCCGCGCGTGTACGGGCTCGCCCTGCTCGTGCTCGGGATGCTCGCGCTGATGCTTGCAGCGAGTCTCGTCGAGCGGCGCTTCTGGTGCCGGCACCTCTGCCCGCTCGGAGCGCTCTTCGGTCTCGTCGGCCGTGGCGCCATCCGTGGCCGGGTGGTAGATGCCGAGGCCTGCATCTCGTGCGGCAAGTGCGAGCAAGTCTGCCCGCTCGACGCAGTGCGAGACGGCTACCGCGCGACCGATACGTCACGCTGCCAGATGTGCATGAAGTGCGCCGACGTCTGCCCGGCCGACGCGATCTCAACCGCTGCCCGCCCGCGCAGGTCGCTCTACACGCCGTCGCGGCGCGCGTTTCTGACCGCGGGTGGCGCTGGACTGCTCGCCGGGTTCTTCACCTTCACCGGCCTCTCCCGACGGACCCCCGACCGCTACCTCGTCCGCCCGCCCGGCGCCAGAGACGAGAGCGCGTTCCTCGCGCTGTGTACGCGCTGCGGGCAGTGCATGAAGGTCTGCCCCTCGAACGTCCTTCAGCCGTCGCTCTCGAAGTCCGGCATCGAGGGGCTCTTCACACCTGAGCTCGACTATCGGGTCGGGTCGTGCGACTGGAACTGCGCCGAGTGCGGCAAGGTCTGCCCCTCGTCGGCGATTCGACCGCTCGAACTCGAGACGAAGCGGAAGACCGTCATCGGTCGCGCCTACATCGACACCGCGCGCTGCATACCGTGGACCGACTACCGCACGTGCCTGGTCTGCCAGGAGTTGTGCCCGATCCCAGACAAGGCGATCGTGCTGACGGAGGAGACGGTCAGCAGGCCGGAGGGCGAACCCATCACGATCAAGCGCCCGCATGTCATCGAGAAGCGCTGCATCGGCTGTGGCGTGTGCGAGACCCACTGCCCGGTACCGCGAGAGGCAGCGATTCGCGTGCGAGGGCGCAGCGGGTAGCATGACCCGGGAGGCCGGCGCGCGACCGAGCGGAGACGTGATGCAATGACAGCGATGCCGTGGTGGAAGTCGGGAGTCATCTACCAGATCGCGGTGTCCAGCTTCGCCGATTCGGACGGTGACGGACGCGGCGACCTCCGCGGCATCATCGGCAAGCTCGACTACCTCTCCGACACACTCGGCGTCGATGCGGTCTGGCTGACGCCGGTCAACACGTCTCCCCTGCAGGACTTCGGCTACGACGTGGCCGACTACTACGCCGTCGACCCGCGGTTCGGGACGATGGCCGACTTCGATGAGCTGCTAGGGGAGTGCCACGCGCGCGGGATCCGCGTGATCATGGACATGGTGCTCAACCATACCTCGGAGCAGCACCCGTGGTTCGCCGAATCGCGCTCCTCGCGGGACAACCCCAAGCGCGACTGGTACGTCTGGCGCGACGGCCGGAGGCCCGGCAGGCCGCCGAACCGGTGGGTGGCGATGGTCGAGGGCAGCGCCTGGGAGTTCGACGCCGCCTCCGGCCAGTACTACTACCACGCCTTTCTCCCCTTCCAACCCGACCTCAACTGGCGCAACCCGGCGGTCAGGAACGAGATGCTTCGCGTGGTGGAGTTCTGGCTCGAGAAGGGCGTGGATGGGTTCCGTCTCGACCTCATCAACTTCCTGTTCGAAGACGAGGCCTGCCGCGACAACCCGCGGTCCTTCGGCTGGCGGCCGTACTTCTGGCAGAAGCACGTGCGTGACCGGTCGCTGCCCGAGAGTCTGGAGACCGCGCGCGCACTGCGCCGGCTGACCGACCGGTTCGAGGACCGCGCGATGCTCGGCGAGGTATGCACGGACGACCCCGCCGAAGCCCTCGCGTACGCGGGCGACGGAGGCGACACGCTTCATCTGCCGTTCTACCTGGACTTCGCGTTGCGCCCTTGGGGCGCGAAACCGTTCCGCGATGCTGTGGCGTGGATGGAGGGACACGTCCCTTCGGGCGGCTGGCCCTGCTACTACCTCAACAACCACGACCTCAAGCGCACCTTCACCCGCTTCGGCGGAGGGTCCGACGCCGACCTGCGGGTCAAAGTCGCGGCAGCCATGCTGCTTACCCTTAGAGGCACGCCGATCCTCTACTACGGCGAGGAGATCGGCATGCGGCAGAGCGCGGTTCCGCGCGGGGCACTCGACGACCCGGTCGGCAAGCGCTACTGGCCGCTCGAGAAGGGCCGTGACGGCTCGCGGACGCCGATGCAGTGGAGCGCCGATCCTGGCGCCGGGTTCACTACCGGCACGCCTTGGCTGCCCGTGGACCCCTCGTACCCGTACTGGAACGTGGAGGGGGAGCGGGAGGACCCGGACTCGGTCCTGAACTGGTACCGGGCGCTTCTCGGCCTGCGGCGCAAGCACCTCGCCCTGCAGACCGGCACCTACCGGGCTCTCGATTCGATGCCCCGGGGCGTCTTCGGGTACGTCCGTGAGGCCGACGGGCGAACCGTGACGGTGCTGCTCAACTTCCGCGGCCGAACGTCAGAACCGCTCCGGCTGGCCGAGCACGCGGCGTCCAGTACCGAGGTGCTACTATCGTCGCGCCGCAGGAAGCGCGTAGCAGGCGGACGTGACGGACTTCGGCTTGCTCCTTACGAGGTGCTGGTATTCGGTGCGACTGCTCCTGACGAAGCGCAGCGATAGAACCGGCCCGGGAAGGCGGAAGGCAGCCGTGCTCAAGGCACACATGGATCTCACCAGGAACGACGTGCTTCTCGCCACGCTCACGTGGCATGCGCTCGACGAGAACGGCAAGATGCTGGACATCGGCTTCGAGTGGACGGATGAGGCCGACGAGGAGTTCCGGAAGCGCGTGACCGAGGTCTGCGCTATGCCCCTCAACCTGAGCCAGGGCGGAGTCAGCGTCGGCAAGGCGTTCCCGGGCAGCAGCAAGCACTTCGAGAACCTGCCGAAGCACCTCGAGCGTCTAGGCTGCAGGGTCCGGAGCTACTTCTAGCCGCGGCGTCGCGTGACGTGACCGCGGGTCACGCGGACCCGCGCCGTCCTGCGCGTCGCTGCGCGGTGCTACACTTGCCGACATGTCTCTCCGAAAGACAGTCGCCGTTGCCATTGCCACGGTGATCGCAGCCGGAGCCGCCGCAGCAGCAGCCGCGCCCGCGATGGCCACCCCCCTTGCCGACGAGGTCGCGATCGACCGCGCCGCACTCGACGCCGCGACCGCACGGTACAACGAGGTGCAGGCTCAGGCCGACGCGATAGACGCCCAGGTTGCCGCTGCTTCGGCCGAACTGGACCGCATAATCGCTGACCAGACCGTCTACCAGCACCGGCTGCAGACCCGCGTCGTCGCGATGTACCGCTCGGGCGATGCGGGCGCCCTCGAACTGCTGCTCGGCGCATCATCGCTGCCCGAGCTCACCCGGCGTCTCGACGTGATAGACCGCATGGCCCGCCAGGACGCCGAGAACATCGAGGCGCTCAAGGCCGCTCGCGCGGCGGCGGCGAAGTCGGCCGAGGAGCTCATGGCGCTGCAGGCCGGACAGGCGCAGGCGCTTGAGGCCGTGACCCAGGAGCTCGACCGCGCGAAACGGGAGTTCGCGAACAGCAGCGCTGCGCTGCGCGAGTACGAGGCCCGTGTGGCCGCTGAGGCGGCACGTGCCGCGGCGGCGAAGGCCGCGCAGCAGGCGAAAGCGGCGCCGGATCAGGGACTCACCGGAAGCGGCGAGTGGCAGGTCGGCGTCGCGTCCCACTACGGCTACAACTTCACGGGCAAGGGGGCGAGTGGCGAGGTGATAGGGCCGTACTCGATGATGGTGGCGCACAAGACCCTGCCGTTCGGCACGCTCGTGGAGTTCGAGTACAACGGCAAACGCGCGGTGGCGCGCGTGGCCGACCGCGGTCCCTTCATACCGGGCCGAGACTGGGACCTGGGTCCCGGCGTGGCGCGCGTCCTCGGCTTCTCGGGCGTGCGACAGGTGCGGTATCGCATCATCTCTCAGTAGCACCACACCACGTGCGTACGACGTCCCGTTGCGGGGGAAACACACCGTAAGGGGGTGATGACCGTGGGGAAACGTAGCGGTCTGGCCAAGGTGCTTGCCCTCGTCGGCATCGTGCTTCTAGCCCTGCCGATACTGGCGCCGGCGGTCTTCGGAGTACTCGCTATCGGGCAGGGCAGAGGCTTCCGGTTCGACTACCTGATGCCGTTCGAAGCCTATCCGATCGCGCTGCTCGGCACGATCCTGGTGCTGGTCGCATCACTCGCAGCCCATCACCGAAGAGGCGCCGTCGGAATCTGCATCGGCATGATGATCGGCGGAGTGCTGCTGGCCGCGGTCGCAGCTCAGGTGACCGGCATCGCGAACTCGGTGGAGACGCTCGAGACCTGGCGGTACGCAGTCGTGATCGGCTTCGCCGTAGTCTCGATCATCGGACAGATCGCGCTGATCGCAGTCGCGGTGCGGCTGCTGCGCGACTTGTCTGCGGCGAAGCCCGAGGTGGCGGCCCCGGCCGACGCCATGCCCTAGCGGGCGTGTGCGGCCCGCGCAGGTTAAGCGGTACGCCGAGATTCCCCTTCTAGGCCACCTTCGGAGTACGCTCGGCGATTGCGAGTGCGACCGCCGTACCGGCGATCGCCAGCACCGCGAGCAGCACGGTCTGTCCTGACCCGGGCCACTCGACGTACGGATTGCCGAACGCGCTGAACAGCGAGTACTTCTGGACCCACTCCGGCCACTCGAACATCTTCGCGAGGTAGCCCTGGAGGTATGAGGCGGTCATCAGCACCGCCATCGCGGTCACGCCCGCGCCTCGGCGGAACGCGGCGACCACGACCGCAGCCACCCCGCCGAGCGCCGCGCCGAAGAGGACGGAATCCGCCGCCAGCCTCGCGAGACCAGCGCCTGCCAGCTCGAAGTCGACACCGGCGGCGCCTATCACAAGCCCGACGATCGCGCCGGCGGTCACGCAGGCTACGCCGGAGACCAGGGCCACCAGCCGTTCCAGCACCAGTCGCGACCACGACACCGGCGTCGCGAGAACGGCCTCCACCCTGCCTTCGGCGAGATCAGCCGTCCACGCGGCCGTCTGCACGATCACGTAGGCGACGATGACGAGCGCCACGATCTCGCCGGAGAAGCCCGCGTAGATCGTCTCGATAGAAACACCCGAGTCGGTGCCGGCGCCGGGCATGTACTTGCTGAACGTGGACCACATGTCGATCACGCTCGGCTCCAGCGCCATCATCAGTCCCGCGAAGGAGCCAGCGCCCCCCGCCCACGCGATCAGGCCCACGCGGCCGCGGAACAGCAGCGCCATCGACGGGAAGCCGAAGAGCCGCTGGCGCCGCACCCCGGGAAGCGCAGCTGGGAGTTCCTTACGGCGACGGCGATGCCACAGAGCAGCTCCATAGAAGCGTCGGCCGAACGCCAGCCCCGCGAGGCCGATGAGCACGTCCGCCATCACCACGAGCGCGAGTGTCGCGAGAAGGTCGAAGCCGTAGCCGGGAACGAGCGCGCGCAGGTAGTTCGCGTAGTAGAACGGCGAGGCGAACCGCACCGCGCCGAACCAGCCCAGCTCCTCCCACGTGTTGTTCAGCACGTAGAGCGCGGTCAGGATGATGGAACTCACACCTGCAGCGCCGCGAGCGGTGGGCACAAGTTGCGAAACCAGCAAGCCCAGCGCGTATCCGACCATCCCGCACAGGCCAACCCCCACCATCGTGACGAGCGAGCCCGCGAGGTCCGACTCGCCGCCCGCCGCCATGGCGGCGGCCGTGCCGACAGCAAGGGCGAGCGACACCACCGCCGTGATGATCGCGAAGCCCACGGTCCGGTCGCGGATGACAGCCCAGCGCGACCAGCCGGTCGCAAGTATCTCCTCAAGGGCGTGCCGCTGCTCTTCCCCACGCACCATCCGGGTCCCCTGCACGGCGCTATAGATCGCGAGGCCGAGCATCAGCATCGTCACATTGTGGTAGGTGAGATACCCGCCCAGGGTGTCCAGCCGCTCGGCGGGCCAGCGCATGATCCGCATCCCCTCGGCCGCCCGCGTGATGCTGCCGGCAAGCGCTGCGGCTCCGCCGGGGAAGTCGGCGAACTCCTGGGCGATCGCCAGGCCCATCAAGTACATCACCGCAGCGCCGCCTAGCATCCACACCAGGATCGTGGTGCGGCGGGTGCGAATCGTATCGGCGACCAGCGCGAAACTCGATCCGCGCCCTTCACTCGGCTTCGAGCTCAGTGAAGAACACCTCCTCGAGAGAGAGTTCGCGGCTGTCCAGTTCGACGACATCGCGCGCCGCGAGCCACGCGAGAAGCGGGCCGATCGATCCGTGCACCGAGCAGCTCAAGCGGTCGCCCTGCACGACGGCCTCGGACACGCCCTCGATCGCGTTCAGTCCGGCTGCATCGGGGTGATCGTGCACGATGGCATCGACGCGGTGAACGCGTGTGGTCCGAAGCTCCTCGAGCGAACCGACGCGCAGAAGGTGGCCGTTGCGGATCAGACCCATGCGGTGGCAGCCGAGTTCCACTTCGGCCAGGACGTGGGACGAGAGCAGCACCGTCGAACCCGCCGAAGACGCCTCCTGCACCAGCCGCCAGAACTCGCGCTGCATGAGCGGGTCGAGCCCGAGCGTGGGCTCGTCCATGATGATCACGTCGGGCCTGTGCATGAAGGTCTGTATGAGCCCGACCTTCTGCTTGTTACCGTGAGAGAGGTCCTCGTACCTGCGGCCGAGGTCGATGTCGAGGCGCTCGGCGAGACCGGCGATCACAGCGGGATCGACGCCGCCCCGCAGTCCAGCCAGCAGCGTGATCACGTGACTCGCCTTCAGGCGGGGGAACTGCGGCAGCTCGCCCGGCAGATAGCCGACGCGGCGCTTGATCGCGATGTTGTCGCGCTGCGAGTCCATGTCCAGCAGCGTCGCGCTGCCCCGGTCCGGGCGGATGAGGCCCATCAGGAGGCGGATGGTCGTCGTCTTGCCTGCCCCGTTCGGACCGATGAAGCCGAAGACCTCGCCCGGAGCGATCTCGAGGTCGAGGTCGAACAGGCCCCGGCTCTGTCCATAGTCCTTCGTGAGACCGGACGTCACGATCGCGCCGTGGCGCGAATCATCCCCCAGCACTTCAGCCATGAGCCCTCCCCCAAAAGCGCACCGGCTCCGCCGCGCCTACCGCGCGATGCCGGACACACGCTCTAGGTTGTGATTGCCCACAACCGGCTCGGGCATATCCGCCGGACGGTGCGCGCAGCGACCGAGTGTCTGCGAGTAGGTCGTCTCCCACACCCGGAGCCGGGGTATGAAGGTTCGGTGACACGGACACCCGAGGCGAAGGGGGTTCGCATGGACGCGAACGAATCCGCGGACGAGAACGTCGTCAACGCGAGGCGCCGAACACCGCACACTGACCCGCCGCCCGAGGAGTTCGCCAACCCCGCCGGACTCGGCGGGGAAGCGTGCGAACCGCGGGGTCCCGATATCGCGCGGGAACCCTGCGATCCGGACAGCGCCGAGGACCTGGTCCTGGAGGAGTCCAAACCGGGAGTCGGCATATTCGGGTATGAGGGCGAGGAGGTCGGCGGGGGCTAGTACCGCGCCGCCCGCCCCGCGAAGCCTCGCCTAGCTTTCCGCCAGCTCCCAGATGTTGTCGCCGCGGAGCACCGCATCGGAGCCGCCATCGATGTAGATCGTCTGACCGCAGAGATGGGTGTTCTCCTCGCTCGTGAGCCAGATGAGCAGGTAGGCTACCTGCTCGGGCTCGAGGTAGTAGTTGAGCGGCATCGGGACAACCTGGTCGAGGCCGGCACGCGCCTCAGCAGTGGCGATCATCTCCGCCGTCATCGGCGTCCTCACAATGCCCGGACCAACCGCGTTCAGCGGAATACCGGCACCGGCCCACTGCGGCTTCGGCGACTCGCGCCGTACCCACCGGCTGATCGCCCGCTTGGTGGAGCCGTAGATGAGCTGCTCCATGCCCTCTCCGATGTCGACGAGCTGCTGGGCGCGAGCGACTGCCTTCTCCTCGTCGTCCTCCACACACATGGCTGTCACGAGATCGGCGTCGTTGGGCATCAGAGAGGCCATCGAGCTGATGAGCGCGACCCGCGGCGATGACGACTTGGCGAGCACCGGCACGAGCGCGTTCAGGAACTCGGTCATACCGAAGTAGTTCACCGACACGGTCTTCGCGATGGGGTGTGCGAGGCCGGCACACGCGATCACGGCATCCACGGAGCCGCCAGCCGCTTCGACCGCCTTCGCGGCAGCGTCAAGGCGCCCCTGCTTCGTGCTTAGATCTGCGATCACATTGGTCGACTGAATGTCGACGCCGATCGCCTTGTTGCCGCGCTCCTCGAGGATGCGCTTGGTGGCCGCGCCGATCCCTGATGCGGCCCCCGTGACGACGCAAGTGCGAGGCATGCCGGTACCTCCTGTTCACTTCAGACACCGGGGCGGTCTGAGTGAGAACCACACTACGCTTTGTAACAATAGTTGCAAGTGAAGCGCGACGAGCGGCATGTCCCTGGCGCGGGCGCCTAGTACGGAGTGCTTGGCTCACCACGGACGTGGCAGCTCGAGCAGTAGGTCTCCTCGTGACACCCGTAGCAGGAATCGAGCGGGCTCACGCCGCCGACGATCACGTCGTCATGACGCTTGCGCCAGACTCCCTCGGCGGGATTGAAGCCTGGATGGTGGCAGAGCGTGCACGCATACCGGTCGTTGGCCTTGTCACCGGTCTTGTTGTGGCACTTCGCGCAGCCGGTGGCGTCCGCGGTCGTGACCTCCTGACCGTGCGCTGCCCCGAATCCGTCCGGATGCGGGATCTGCGTACCGTGACAGTTCGTGCAGAACGCGGCGAGATGACACGTGTAGCACTCGTTCACCGCCGCGACAGGTGGGACCTTCACCAGCGCGTCGCCCCCGGCTCCACTCGCCTGCACGAGCTGCGCCCGCTCGAGCGCGGCCTTGTACGCGTTCGCGTGCCCCGCGGACTCACCGCGCTCCGTGTACCAGCCCTCGGCATCGTGCGATGGCGGGATGAGGTCGAAGCCTGGCGTGTGGCACACGCCGCACTCGCCCGACGCGCGGTACTCGCTCGCCCAGAACTCGCCCAACGAGTGGCAGCGATAGCAGGCAGTCATGGACATGAAGTCCGCTTTGGGCGCGTTGCCCTTGACCTCGAGCGTGATGCTCGCCTCCGGATGCGCCACGCGGTTGTGGCATGCCGTGCACACGATGCCGGCCGACTCGTGGGCAGCGTGGTCGATCACCATGCCGACGCTCGGCGTGACGCGCCGCACCTCCATCACGTGGCACTGGGTGCACTGGGCGGATGGCATCGACAGAGCCACCTGGCTCCCGGCGTTGACAGGCTGCTTGACGCGGCCGAACAACATCGGAGCGTACCCGCCGAGCTCACCGAGGCGGAATGCGAGGCGGCCGAACCCGCCAGAATCGGCGTCGACGTGACATGTGAGACACGAGGTGCGGCTGTGCGTGCTCTGCTCGAACGCGGCCACGTCATCGCCGTGGACGCTGTGGCAAGCGCGCGTGCAGAAGCCGGCCGACGAGGTTGCGGCGAGCCCGGTCGCGAGCAGGACGAGAACGACGGCGACCGCGATCGCAAGGCACCCGACGCGGCGGCGACGGTGCGGCTTGGGAGTGCGAAGCGCCCCGGAGACGGCGGGTGGGCCCGAGCGGGGAGCCGGGCGGGTCTTCGCGCGCTTCGGCGCGCTCGCCTGGCGCTTCGCCGAGCGCTTGCGCTCGCTGCGCCGCGGGCGCGGTGCGGGACGTTCGTATCTGCCGTCGGGCAGGTCGCGGTCGTACACCATGCAGCGAGTGTCCCACGGAGCGGGCCCGCACGCCACCGGTAGGCCGCCCGGCGATCCTGACATGCAGCTCCCGCCCCCTGCGACCGCCCGCTACTGCGCGTCGCTCGTCCCGGCGCCTGTGTCCGTGTTGGCCTCGATCTCGTCGGCGAGGCGATACCAGCGCTGCACGCCGTTCTCAAGCAGGTAGTAGTGCAGCACGTACGGAATAAGCAGGCCGACGAACAGCAACAGCAGCAGCGCCATCGGTACGCTGGGCTCGAGTATCAGCGCCAGGAACATCACCAGCACGCACAGGCCGACGAACAGCATGACGAGGAGGTGGACGAGGCGCTCATGCTGGAGGAACTCGACCCGCGTCAGGTGGTAGCGTGCGAGCGCCTCCCGGTCCTCGCCCTGTGCCAGACGCGCGCGCACCAGTGCCTCGTGAGCGTTCAAGTACCGTCGCATCGCTCCGCTCCTGCCGAAGAGATCCCGCGATCACACGGCTTCCATCGCCAGCGTAGCGCATCGAGGCACCGTGTCGCCCGACAGCGGCGAGACGTCCAGAAGCGCACGCAGCCCCTACGAGGATGCTCTGAGCATCTGATCGGCCAGGGACCGCAGTGTCTCGGAGTCCTTCTCCACGCCGTCGAGCGCCTCGGAAAGCTCCTCGCCTGCATTCGGAGTGAGCTTACGGACGGTCCGCGCTCCGGCCGCTACGTCCCCGGCAGTAGCTATCACGGCCCCGGCCATCTCGCGCATCGCGTTCAGACTGCCGACCACTGCGTCGCGCATCTCCTCGACAGCGTGGACGAGCGTGCCGATCTCGTCATTGTTCGGGCGATCGAACGTCGCCGAGTAGTCTCCGCCAGCCACTCGCTGCGCGACCTGCCGTGCGGCTGCGAGCGGTCCTGCGATCGTCCGATAGAGCCAGACGGCCGCCATCAGTGCCACGATGACGCTCACGCCGATCGCCGCGATCGTCACGTTGACCGCAATCCGGCGAGTCCGCTGCGACTCCAGGACAGAATCCCGTGCGTCCTCCCCCGCCTGAGCGAGCGTCCGGCGCAGCCGCCCCTCATGGAAGGACTCCAAGTCGCTGCGGACGACGCGACGGGCGGAAGCGGCGTCCAGCCCTTCGAGACGTGCGGGCACACCGATGTTGGAACTCGTGCTTGCACGAACCTGACCGTCCTCGTTGAGCGTCAGCCTGAGAGATGAACCGGCGCGTTCCGCTTCCGCGTTCACCCAGACGAACACCTCCGGCCGGAGTGACTCCCACGAGGCTGCGGTCGCAGCGGCGACCGCGGGATCCAAGTCCGCCGGTACCTGATCGATCAGGCGGGTGACCGCCCTGTCCGCTCCGACCAGATCACCGTACTCGGCGGACGACTCTTCGCTCACGCCCGCGGCAACGCTGAGTGCGAGCTCAGTGGCCTCGCTGACGAACACGGTGACCTGCTCTGAGACGGCGGCTACCCACTCGGCGCGTTCGGTGGCACGTCTCGCGGACTGCTCGCTTTCGGTGGCACGCAGATGAAGCGCCCAGCCGATGCTGCCTGTAACGAGGTTCACGAGAACGACCGCGGCCATCGCGATGCCCACACGCTGCTTCACAGTCAGTGACATACCTGCTCCCACCCTATACGTAGATGCCGATGCCAGCCGCGGCCTTGCGCAGCTGCTTGATCTTCTCCGGATCGTCGGGATCCGACCGTGCCACCAGACCAGCCAGGAAGCCGGTCTGCCTCGCCAACTCACCCTTTGCCATCACCAGCCCCATCGGATCTCCGGCATGCCTCCGCTCCAGTTCCTCGCCGACCCTACGGCACAAGTCGTATAGCTCCACAAACCGCTCCTTGTCTGATGACCGACGAGCTGATTGTCGGCAAGCGAGCGGGTCAGCAAAGCGACTTCACGGAGTTCTTACGAACTTCTTGCATCACGTTCACAAGACGGACCTCACGCCGCGAATCGCCCCGTCACCACGCGCGCAGGTGAGGCCATGCGACCGGCGGGCCTTACTTCGATGCAACCTTCTGCGGCGCGTCAGGCCGTAGAATCCCGGCGCCACACGGAAGGAGAGGCCCACGATGTTGCCCACCGTCGCGTTCCTATCGATGGAAAAGCGTCCCCACAGCCGAGCCAGGTTCGAAGAGGAAGCTAGGGGTCTCGGACTGCGAGTCTCCTGGCTCGATCCGCAGGGATTCGACTTGCTGGTCGACGTCGAGAGTCCGCGCGCCTTCTACAAGTCGCGGTCCTTCGTGCAGCCGGCGGCGTTCGTTCCCCGTACCGGCAGCGACACCACCATGTTCGCGCGCGCCGTCATCAGACACATGGAACGGCCCGGCGGCCCGGTCATCGTGAACTCCTCGGCAGCGATCATGGCGGCGCGTGACAAGCTCATAGCCCACCAGATGCTCGCGGAAGCAGGGATCCCCTTCCCCCGAACGGTGCTAGCCCGCCAGCCCTCCGATGTCGCGAAGATGGTCAGGCTCGTCGGAGGCCCTCAGGTGATCCTCAAGCTGATGAGCGGCACCCACGGCAAGGGCGTGATGCTGGGTCGGGACTTCGATGAGATCCAGGCGTCGCTCGAGACCGTGTGGGCGCTCAACGAAACGCTGCTCATCCAGGAATACGTCGAATGTGGCGGCACGGACATACGCATCATCACTATCGGCGGCCGAGTCGTGGGAGCCATGAAGCGCACCGCGAAGCTCGGTTCGTTTCGGGCCAACGTCCACCAGGGAGCTCACGTTGAGCCGCATCCCCTCGATGAGGAACTCGAGTGGCTCGCACTCCGGGCAACGGAGGTACTCGGCCTGGACATATCTGGCGTGGACGTTGTGATGGGCGAGCGCGGGTACTCGGTGATCGAGGTCAACTCGGCGCCCGGCTTCGAGGGGTTCGAGAAGGCGACGGGAATCAACGTCGCGGCCGAGATCCTGCGCTACGTCCGTTTCAGGATGCGCTGATCAAGCCGCTGACCTGTGGATTCTGGGGATGAGTAGTTACACCCGCGTAAACGCGTGCTCTTGACCTGCAGGCATTGCGCGCCCTCGCAGGGAGCACCTACTAACATGCATCCGCCTACCGGATGTTCCGCCGTCGACCTGGCTTACATCGCGGTATCGCAGATGCAACCCACATGTCACCAATCGAGGCCAGAACCGCATGATGATGGCCCCATGCATGCGCCGACCAATACCGCGCCCACGGGTACGACGCGGTGATCCCGACAGGCTCAAGCCGTACGCCTCCGCGGTGGCGCCTGTCGGGATTGTCGGTCGCTGCGATGCAGTCGGCCATCATCCGCGTGCTTGTTGACGTGCTGGTCGTCCTGGTGCTGGTCGTGCTCGTGTGGATGGTGATCGGCGTCGCGCGCGACGTGTGGATCTCGATCACCACCAGCTCATCCGACGGGTTCAAGGCACTGTCGGTAGAGCTCCTCACCGTGTTCGTCTTCATCGAGCTGTTTCACTCGCTGTCCGAGTACATGCGTTTCCAGCGGGTACGCGTCACGCATCTTCTCGATGCATCTCTTGCCTTCGTGCTGCGCGAAGTGTGGGTCGGCATGTACAGCGAGCACTTCGGCTCCCCCGAACTTCTGGCGCTCGCGGCGCTTGTGCTCGCTTTGGGCATCGTACGCACCCTGGCGGTCGTGTACTCGCCCGGCGAACGGGCGGCGGAACTCGCGGAAGCAGCCGAGACGGTCGAGCTGAGCGCCGAGGCAAGCCATTAGCAACACAAAAGCAACAACTGAGCGACCCTGAGCGCGCCGTTGCGGCCGTAGACTTGGAGAACCGGGTGAAACGTCGGCTCGAAGGGAGACTGACGTGGCCAAAAAGACCAAGGCGTCTGAAAAGGCATCTGCGCCCAAGAAGTCCAACAGCCCGAGGAAGGTCAAGGACACCAAGCGTGCCAAGGGGCTCGACGAGTCCCGCATCGCGAAGAATACGAAGGCCGCCGCCAAGATCCCCGCACCTGCTGCATCCGAAGAAGCCGTGGCTGCCGCGACTCCGGCAGGCGGTGACGCGCATCTGGTCGCCGAGTCTCTTCTCGGGCTGGGAGTCAAGCCGCCCAAGAAGCCCCTCAAGGACATCGGGTATCCGAATCTCGCACTGTGCGTGGTGGATGCGGTCTTCACAAGACAAGCCCGATTCGGCTCCGCCTCTGGTGCAGTCTGCTCCCTGCAGACCTATTGGGAGCGCAAGGGGGGCAAGCCGTCTATCACATCGAGGCGTCTCAAGCTGGGCGAGTTCGTAACCGCACTCGACAGGCGCGCTGAGTCCACCCTCGTCGACAAGGTCTTCATGAGCGACCAGCGGGCCCTGGGGATTCCGTCTCTTACGCGCGCTGCCGTCGCCGTGGACTTCGCGCGGAACCTCCACCAGAACGGGATCGAGACCAAGAAGGATCTGTGCAATCCGAACCGCCTCCCCGACGTGCTGGCAGCCGCCAAGGCTACGCGCGGCGTCGGAGCCGCTGCACTGGCCCACCTGCGCCTGGTATCCGGATGCGACGCGGCTGAACAGCCGCCTAGGTGGACGGTAGACTTCATCGGGACGGTCACGGGCAGGAACGTTGAACCGGCGGAAGCTGCCGAACTGCTCGAGAGCGCCCTCTCCGATCTCCGCAAACACGCCCCGAAGCTGACTCGAGCTGACCTGGAGCATGCCATCTGGGCACATGTGTTCGGCTTCAAGAAGGCTTAGTCATCGCGACTGTGCTCCGCCGGCGCGGACCGCGCGTGTCGGCCGACGGGCCAAGTCGAACACCGACGAGGGTTTGACAATTGATGAAGCTGTACTTCCTCAGGCATGGACCCGCTCTCTCTCGCGAGGAGTGGACCGGGGACGACGACTTGCGACCCCTCTCAGAGCACGGCGTCTCGGTGATCCGCGAGGTCGCGAGACACATGGCCCGGCTGCGGCTGGGGATCGAGGTTGCGCTGACCAGCCCGTGCGAGCGCGCTCTACGCACCGCCCTGCTTGTCTGCGAGGAGATCCCGTCGATACGTTGTGTCGAAGATGCACGGCTCGGCCCCGGGACTTTCGGCCCCGGCGTCCTCGCGGCGATACTGGAGCCATACTCCGAGCAGGAATCGCTGCTTCTCGTAGGTCACGATCCCTCGATGACGACGGCCATCGCTGGCCTGATGGGCGGAGGCCGGCTCGATCTGAAGAAGGGCGGACTCTTGCGAATCGATCTTGATCCCGCCTCACCGTCGACCGGCGTCCTCCGGTGGTACGCCACGCCTTCGCTCCTGGGCTGCGGCTAGTCTTCGACCAAGCGCGTCGATGATGCCCGGCGCTCGCCTAATGGAAGGAGCTGCCGACCAGGGAGCCTTGTGGCCTCAGCCGATTCCGAGGGCCTCGGGAAGCGTGTCCGCCCAGGCGTCGATCGCCTGGAAGTCGCGCAAGTCCGTTGGCGTCATTCCGCGAAACGCCGGATTGTTGTCCGGAAAGCGCAGCGCCGAAGGCTCCACCCTGCCGCCGAAGACAGTGATGGCTGAAGGCTTCAGCCACGGATGCTTCGCCAGGCCCTTTTCCAGATTCGCGCGGGCGCCGGCCCATTGTTCGGCCTTGTCCTCTATCGGTCCGAGGCCGAAGAGGGCAAGGGGCACGCTAGTGAGTGCCGCGCGGTTCCGGCGAACGAAGCGGTGTGCGTCGCCTCGCCACATGAAGAAGTAGAGGGCGGTGCCGAGGACCACCGCGGAGTACTTCGAGACATCCCCTGAGTCTGCGGCGGCGCGAACGTCAACGTCGAATCCCGCGGACGACAGCCGCTTGGCTATTGCCTGCGCCACCTGACGAGTGGAACCGTACTTGGTTGCATGCACGACAAGGACCGAGGACATCGTGGACTCCCCCGAACGATCCGCACCGGACCTCGCGGAACTCAGGCCAATCAGCGCGGTTGGTGCTTGCGCGCGCCAGTCGCGACGGTTACGCACGAGCCAAGCAGAATCGCCGCGACGGGTGCCCATATCGCACGTTCACCGCCGCTCGGCGTGATGAGGTTGAGCACCAGTGAGAGTGCACTGAAGGCAACCACGACCCAGACCGCCCAGACCGACGGGCGCGCCCACTGCGGAAGCGCAACGCCGGCCCGCGACAGCACGACAAGAGCAAGCACCACCAGAATCGCGGCCTGAAGGACGGCGGCAACGCGCATCGGCGTCGGAAACACGCCGGGGAAGGAGCCCCCCATCGCATAGGCGCCCCAGGGAGCCCCGAGGGCTAGGGCAAGCTGGAAGGCCACGACGACACCTGTTGTCACGGCGAACACCAGCGCCGCCACTCGCACGGTCTTCATGAGTCCTCATCCTCCGGCGACATGGAAAGCCGTTCATCACTCGACGCAGCGATTCTACCGCGCGCGCAACGGAAGCCATCAAGCGAATAGAGAACTCGGGCGCGGTGCCGCCGCCTGGGCGGTCCGGCTCTCCGGCGCATCATGATGCCGAACCTGCGGCTTCGCTCGCCCGCCGTCCACGCCCGTTTTACGAGTCCCTTTCATGGGTGCCACATCGATGCAGCCAAATCCCGGCCTTCTGCTGCCAAGATGGCGTCGATGCGCCAACCGCCGCGTGAGAGGGAGATTGCCATGGATCGGTGTCCCGTCGAGATCGTGGTTATCGAAATGGCTGACGACGAGCGATGCGGAACCGTGCTTCAGGAGTTTGTTGCCGCACACGAGTCAGCGGCCGTGCGGTTGCTTGACGTGCTGCTTGTCTCGGTCACCGAGGAGGGGCTGTCATTCTCCACACCTGTATCGCTCGCGTACGAGGACATCGAGTTCGGCACTGCGCTCAGCGAGCTCCTGGAGCTGGAAGCTGCCGAGCTGTCTGTACGCGACCTACAGAACGAGAACGAGCAGGACGCGCACGAGTACTGGACCGGCCATGCCGTCCAGAGCACGTGGCAGGCCCTGGAGTCCCTGACGACCGGAAGCACCGCGGTCATCGCGATTGTTCAGCACACCTGGATAGGTGACCTCCAAACAGCTGTCAAGGCGCTCAGCGGTACGGTTCTCCTCCGGGGCACACTCGGCAGCAAGCCAGCCGTCGGCTGGAGCGATCATGCCGATGCGGCTCTACTGCTACGAGACTGCTTCGGGTCGCACCGCGGATACCCGGAGTTCAGCATCCGCGTGGACGCCGCATTGGCCGAGCAGATCGATGACGTCTTCGAGCGCGCCGCACACGATCGTACGACATCCTCCGGGAGCGTCGCGCCCGACTGCTAGCGACGCCCGGCCGATCCGCGGCCGTAGCACTCCACTGTCAGCGCGAGAGATGGAGGTACTGGATGCGGGCGGACATGCACGTACACTCACGCTTCTCTGATCACCCGTCGGAGTGGTTCCTGCAGCGACTCGGTGCGTCGGAGTCCTACACCGACCCCGAGACGGTCTATGCGATGGCCAAGTCGCGTGGCATGGACGTAGTCGCGCTCACCGATCACAACTGCATCGCCGGTGCGCTCGAGCTTGCCGCCCGACACGACGACGTGATCGTCGGCACCGAGGTGACCACGTATTTCCCGGACGATGGCTGCAAGGTTCACGTACTCGTTTGGGGACTGAGCGAGTGGCAATTCGCCAGCATCCAGGGTATTCGTCACGATGTCGTCGCGCTGCGTGACTTCCTGAGGGACCAGGATCTCGCGCACTCGGTGGCCCATGCGACGTTCGCGGTGAACGATCGACTGACGCCCGCCCACCTGGAGAAGCTCGTCGTCCTCTTCGACGTATTCGAGACTGTGAACGGCGCTCGCACGAGACGCCAGAACACCCAGCTGCAGACGATGCTGGATCATCTCACCCCGGCCCTGGTGACAACGCTCTCCGAGACCCACGGGATCCAGCCGTTCTCAGAGAACTCGTGGATCAAGGGATACACGGGCGGTTCGGACGATCACGCGGGGTTGCTCATCGGCCGCGCGTGGACGGAGGCGGCCGGCGCGTCGACCCAGCAGTTCCTCCGCTCGATCGCATCTCGACAGTCGAGGTCCGGGGGGCGGCACAACGACTCCACGACGCTGGCATTCTCCGTGTACAAGATCGCGAGCGAGTTCTCCCGCTCCCGCACAAGTGAGCGGGGCAAGGGTAACGGCGGGGGAATGGCGCAGGCGCATGACCTCCTGTTCGGCGAACCCACACCCCGGCTCAGCCCCAAGCGCCTCAGCCAGCGGCTCGCCAAGATCAAGGCATCAAGAGACCCGATCGCGGCTTCGTTCATGCGCATGGCCGAGGACCTCGAACGGGCCCGTCATCTCGAGCTGGATGACCGGCTCCAGATTGCGTACGAGAACGTCGCCGACATCTCGGACGAGCTTCTGACCGAGTTCACAGACTCGGTCACGAAGAGTCTAGCCAGCGGGGATGTCATTTCTCTCGTGCGCAGCGCATCCGCCGCCCTCCCTGTGGCCTTCTTCGCCGCACCGTTCGTTACTTCGGCTGGTCAGCTTGCCCGGGGACGAACGGCCACCGACCTCTTCGCCGCGCAGACGGGACTCACCAGCGTCACGCCCCCGAAGACGCTATGGTTCACCGACACCCTCGAGGACCTCAACGGCGTCGCGGTGACATTGCGGCAGGTGGCCGCTCGCGCGGACGCACACGACCTACCGGTGACCGTCGTTACGAGCGGCTCGGCCGAGCCTCAGACCCCCGGAAGGGTACTCAGACTCCCCGCCGCCCAGTACTTCGATCTCCCCTACTATGAGTCGTACCGGCTGGGGGTACCGTCGGTGCTCCGCTCACTGCGGCTTGTCCAGGAGGTCGATCCCGACTCGATCGTCGTCTCCACGCCGGGGCCGACGGGGCTCTTCGGCGCCGCGTGCGCCAAAATCCTCGGCATTCCCCTCAAGATGGTCTTCCACACCGACTTCACCGCACAGACTCGCAGCATCACCAAAGACGAGTCGTTGACCGACTTGGTCGACGCCTATCAGGACTGGTTCTACCGGATTGCCGACGAGGTGCTGGTGCCCACGCCAAGCTACCTGGATGTCCTGCTGGAACGTGGGTACGACCGGAGCCGTCTGCGCCTTTTCCGACGGGGAGTGGATACCTCGCTATTCGTGCCGCTGCCCACGCGCGACATCATGCTGGAGTCGCTCGGGCTGGCGGACGTCCCGACACTGCTGTTCGTGGGACGGCTGTCGCCCGACAAGGATCTCGACGTCCTCATCGAAGCGTACCGTGAACTCACCAGCCACCGACCGGGCGTGAACCTGGTCTTCGCTGGCGACGGCCCGTACAAGGAGGAGATCGTGGCCGCCGCCGCCGAGCTGCCGGGCCTCTGCTACGCAGGCGTGTTCGACAACGAGGCCCTGCCCGCGCTGTACTCGGCGGCCGATCTGCTGGTGTTCCCCAGCAGGACCGATACCTTCGGGATGGTGGTACTCGAGGCACAGTCGTGCGGGCTGCCGGCACTGGTCAGCGACGCAGGCGGTCCGAAGGACATCGTTCGCGATGGAGTGACCGGCACCGTGGTTCGCGAGGCGGGAGCTTCAGCGTGGGCCGGTGCGATCGAGACCGCGCTGCGGAAGATGGAGTGCGATCCGGTGGCCCACGATCTGATGCGCATGGCTTCTCGAACGAACGCCCTTGACAGTGACTGGGCGACGCTCATAGAAGACGTCGCGGGTGTCTCGGTGTCGCAGGAGCGCGACGCGACCATCGCCACCACCTCCCAGGAGCGGCGCGTGCACGTTTGATCCGCATGCAGACAGGGCCCCTGCTGGCGCCGAGTCACATACCAGAAGGGCCGCCATCTTGAGGCGGCCCTTCATCACTTCTTCTGGCGGAGAGGCAGGGATTCGAACCCTGGCTACGGGGGATACCCGCAGAACGGTTTTCGAGACCGCCGCATTCAACCACTCTGCCACCTCTCCGCGAGGTGGGTGCCGCCAGTGCTCGAGGCGGCAATAGCGCAGTATACCGACGCTGTGGAGGCGCGACAACCGCTCCGCCGCAGCGCCTCGCCTGTACCGCTGGCTACTCGAAGCCGGCGTTGCGCTTGTACTCGCGCGGGATGCCCGCGACCACGTTCGTGCCCGTCCTGCCCTCCACGATCTCGGCGATGTCCTCAAGCCGGCCGATCGCCGCGCGCCGTCCGGTGGCCTTCACGAATCGCTTGGCGGCTTCGACCTTCGGCCCCATCGAGCCCTCGGCGAACGAGTACATGTCGAGCTTCTCGGGCGTGACCCAGCCGAGCCGGCGCTGCTGCGGACTGCCCCAGTCGACGTAGACGCCGTCGGTGTCGGTAGCCATCACGAACATGTGCGCGTCGAGTTCGCGGGCGAGGAGTTCGCTTGCGAGGTCCTTGTCGATAACGGCCTCCACGCCCATCAGGCGGTTCTCGTTGTTCGGATCGAACGCAGTAGGGATGCCGCCTCCGCCAGCGCAGATCACGATGCAGTCGCGGTCGAGCAGCCACTTGATCGGGCGGATCTCGAATATGCGCTTGGGCTCGGGCGACGGCACCACGCGGCGCCACTTCTCGCCATCTTGCTTCACGACCCACCCCTTGCGCCCGGCGAGCGCCTCGGCCTCGGCCTTCTCGTAGCCGGGGCCCACGAACTTCGTCGGCTCGACGAACGCAGGATCGGCGAGGTCTACCTCCACCATCGTGAGTACCGTCGCGATGGGCTTCTCGGCGGGAAGCACGTTGCCGAGCTCCTGCTCGAGCATGTAGGCGATCATCCCCTGCGACTCGGCGCCGAGCACGTCCAGCGGATACGGCTCCACGCCCTCGTACGCGGCAGCCTGCAGCGCCAGCAGCCCTACCTGCGGGCCGTTGCCGTGCGCGAGCACGAGGTCGTACTCCTCCGCGAGTGGCGCGAGCTCCGCCACCGCCACGCGGACGTTCGCACGCTGGGCCTCGGCGGTCATGGGATCGCTGCGTTTCAGGAGCGCGTTCCCGCCGAGTGCGATGACGATCGTCTTCTTCGACATCCGTCGGATCTCCTTCAGGACCGCCACAGAAGGAATATGCACGTGAGGACATGATGATACCCGCCAACCGGCTCACAGCACACGCCGATGGGAACATAGAACTCGGCACCCGAAAGAGGCGGTGCCTGATGCAATATGCGTCGCGTTCTATGCATTCAGCGGGCCGAGGCACGGCCTCCGTAGGGAAAGGGTCGGGACGGACGATGATCATCGGTATCCCCAGGGAGATCCTCGAGCGCGAGCACCGCGTCGCAGCACTGCCCGAGGAGGTTGCCGCGTACCGCGAGATGGGCTTCGAGGTGCTCGTAGAGTCGTGTGCCGGCGCCGACACGCTCCACGGCGATGCCGAGTACATTGCCGCGGGGGCACAGATGGTCGCGACCGCCGAGGAGCTCTTCTCTCACTCCGACATCGTCCTGAAGGTCAAGCAGCCACACTTCAACGCCGTCGCCGGCAAGAACGAGGCCGACATGCTCCGCGAGGGCACGATGCTGGTCACGTTCCTTCACCCCGCGGCGCCGGCCAACCACGACATCATCCGCACACTCCGGGACCGCAACATCACCTCACTCACGATGGACGGCATCATCCGCATCCCGCGCGCGAAGCCGATGGATGCGCTCAGCTCGATGTCGCTCGTGACCGGCTACAAGTCCGTGATCCTCGCCGCAGCGTCACTCCCCCGGTTCGTGCCGGCAGTCGACACGCCGATGGGCACCACCGCGCCCGCCGAGTTCCTGATCATCGGCGCCGGCGTGGTGGGCCTCGAGGCGATCCGCACGGCCAGGATGCTCGGCGCACGCGTGAAGGCGTTCGACATCCGCGAGGGCTCGCGCAAAGAGGCCGCAGAACTCGGCGCCGAGATCGTCGGGTTCGAGATGCCGCAGGACCTCGTGCTCGACGAGGTCGGCTCAGCGGAGGCGCTGCCGTCGGACTGGCTGGAGAAGGAGCGCGAGGCGCTCGTGCCGCTCGTTCGCACGGCGGACGTCATCATCTCGAGCGTGCTAGTGCCCGGCGAGGTCGCGCCGAAGCTGCTCACTGACGAAATGGTGGCCTCGATGCGGCCGGGTTCGGTGATCGTCGACGTGTCGATCGACCAGGGCGGCAACTGTGAGCTCACGCGCCCCGCCGAGGAATGCGTGGTGCACGGCGTGACCGTGATGGGCTACATCAACATCCCCGGCTCGGTGGCGGTGCACGCGAGCTGGCTCTACGGCAAGAACATGCTCGAGTTCGTGCGCAACCTCTTCAAGAACAGCCTCGATGCACCCGACTGGGACGACGAGATCGTGCGCCACGCGCTCGTCACGCGCGACGGGAAGATCGTGCATGCAGGCGCGCTACACGCGATGGGTGGGGCCTAGTCGCCCATGTTGAGGTTCACGGCCGAAAGCACGCCGTCGGGACGGACCTCGAAATCGTAGGTGTCGTCCATCGAGTCCTCGTTGTCGCCCTCGTAGACGCCGGTGTTCCCGTCGGCGTCGGAGAAGACCGAGCGGCTCACCGACTCGCCGTCGACGTAGTACTCCGTGTCGGCGTTGGCGATCGCGTCGACCGTCGCGCCGTCGGACTCCCATGCGTAGTTCGCCTTCTCGTTGATGGAGACCGACGAGGTGACCGAGACGCCCTCGTACGTACCCGCGGGTGCGGGATTCTCGGCGGCCTCGACCTTCGCGGCCATCTCGCCGCAGCCGGCAGCGCCGAGGAGCGCAATCGCGAGCAGGAGCAGAGCGGCGGTGCGCGCTGACGTCTTCATTCGGCTTCCCTTCGGAGACGACCCGGTGGCACGAGTATAGGCTGAGGCGACCGCGCGCGACACGCGCCCGCCCGCGACGGGTCCCATCGAAGCGTAGGTCCTCCGGGGGAGGAATCATGCGGCGTTTGCGCTCGCTCGTGCCCGTTGCCCTCGCGTTCGTCCTCGCGCTCTCGGGATGCGCACCGTCGTCGTGCTCGAAGGACGGTGGTGACGACCAGAGCGAGGGCGAGCAGACGCTCTCGCTTGCCGTCGGCGAACCCGCGGAGTTCGAGTTCGCAGGCGAGACGCACAGCGTCGAGCTCGTGCGCGTGGTCGGCTCTTCGGCGGAGATCGTGATCTCCTCCTCTCCCACCACGTACGTCCTCACCGATGGCGTGCCCGCCGAGGCCGACCTGAACGCCGATTCGCTGCCAGACGCGACACTGGCCGTGTCCGAGGTGGGCGCCCAAGGGGCCACCCTCACCGTGAACGCCCTCGGCAACCCGGCGTATGACGAGACCGACTTCGAGACGCAGGGCGGCCTGGCACCGTACGGCATCGCCGGCGCGCAGTACGCCGACCCAGCGCTCATCACGCTCGATGATGGCTCCTACCTGCTCTTTTACGCACGTGGCACGGCTCACCAGATTCAGTGGGAGCACTACAACGCCGACGGCACGCAGGTCCTCGCGCCGCAGCTCGGCGCGGGACGCACGCCCTGGGTGCCTGGAGGCGCCAACGAGACGTACGACCCGATGGACGCAGTCCGCGTGGGAGATGCGATCTACACGTCGTTCCGCTCCAGCGCCGCGATGTACGTCGCGGGCTACAGCCTGGACATGCGGCCGCTCGGCGCGCCGACGTACCTCACGCCCTGGAACGACACCTGCGCACTCGCCACCGACGGTGAGCGGCTGTGGATGGTCACTCAGGAAGCGTCGGCGCAGAGCCTCGGGAAGCAGACCGGGCTTCGTCCGGCGGTCGCGATCATGGAGATCGCTCCCGGCACGCCGCCGCTGCGCATGCGAAGCTCGGTCATCACCGACCCGCCCGAGAGGGCGTCCGACGGCTCGTTCGACCTGGCCTTTGACGCGGATACCGGTCTCCTCGCGGTCTCCTACATCCGCCACTTCACGGCCACGAACGAGTACGATTCGCGCTTCCTGATCGTCAACCCGGACACGATGCAGGTCACCCGCGACGTGCTACTCGCCGGCAACGAGGAGTTCGGCGGAGCCGCTCCTTCGGCGGTGAGCGTGCTTGCCGAAGGCGGCCGCGCGCTCGTGTATTGGGAGACCGCCGACGCGCTCTCGCAGCGGATCTCGCTCGTGGACCTCGAGACCGGCGAGATCACGGACACGTACGCCAGCCGCGAGAGCGAGGGCATCCCGGCACTCACCGCCGAAGGGCGCGACCTCGAGCTCGTGCAGCTCGAGAGTGGCCCAGCGATCCTGTTCGCGGACAAGACGCGCCACCACGAGCTCGGCGGAACGCTGGCCGAGCAGGCGCGCTGGGTGCTGCAGCCGATCACCGAGGACGGTCCATCAGGTGATCCGATCGTGCTCGACGGCGGGCAGCCGATACTCGCGGACGTGCTGTTCGACCTCGCCAGCCTCAAGAGCAACCCGAAGAAGGCGGTGTGCGGCTCGCCGTGCCTGCTCAACGGCGCGGTCGTGAACCGTGGCAGCCGGGACGCGAAGCAGGTCGTGCTGGAGGTGTCTGTCGACGGCGAGAGCATCGGCACGCTCGACCTCGGCACGATCAAGGTCGGCGAGTCGAGCACCTTCGCCAAGGTCTGGGAGGTGCCCGCCGATCTCACGGCCGAGACGGTCGACGTCTCCTACACGCTCACCACGACAAGCGACCAGTACACACTCGGCAACGACACCGCCGAGAGCACGGTGGCCGTCATCCAGAAGGGCGTGGTGCAGGGCCGGGTGACGAACGCCTCCATGGCCGCCGACCTCTCGTGGTGGGCCGGCGGGCTCGAGGGTGTCGAGGTAAGCTTCGGCGGCAAGACCGTGCTCACCGACGCCAGCGGCTGCTTCACGATCGAGGAGGTCGAGTTCGGGAGCGGCACGCTCACCGCGACGAAGGAAGGGTTCAACCCGGCCAGCACGACCGTTGAGACCACGCGCACGAAGCCGATCGCCTCGGTGGGCATCCGGATGGACAACCACGGAACGCTGGTGGTGCACGTGACCGACGAAGCGGGAAGCGCGCTTTCGGGCGTGGACAGCTACCTGCTCGGCTACGACCGCTCCGAGGACACCGACGAGAACGGCGACCTGATTCTTGAGGTGCCGTTCGGCACCTATCGCATCGCCTTCCGGAAGGGCGGATACCAGGGCCTGGCGCCGCAGGAGTTCGAGGTGCGCTTGGGCGAGGAGACGGAAGCAACCGTCGTCCTCAAGGAGGCCACGAGCGGACAGCTCACCGGCCGGGTGATCGACCGGCTCGGCACCGGCGTGGCAGGCGCGTCGGTCACCACCGCCAACAACAAGGGTGAGACGGTCGCAACTCTCACCACCGACGCCGAGGGGAATTTCGACGCAGGCGAGCTGCCGGTGAAGCCGAGCGGCGCCTACTCGATCACCGCCACGGGCGCCGGACTCACCGTGACCGAGCCCATCTCGCTCTCCGGCGGCGAGGTTGCCTCGGTGATGATCGAGCTCGTTCCCGACCGTGGCGAGCTGGCCCAGCGCGACGCCACAGAGGGCTACACGTCGTGGATGCTCAAGGCCGCGTGGCCGGGCTTCCTCGACGTGGGCGGGCAGTCGATCTACGTCTGGTACGGCAACTACGCAGTGCGTGTCGGCGCGCAGTACTGGGATGGCAGCCGCGATCTCAACCGCGTGCAGGTCACGACCTGGGGCGGCACGTACGAGACGCACGTGACCAAGGGCGAGATCGAATTCCCGGTCTCCGGAGATGACCTCACCGGCAACAAGGGCAAGAAGCTGCCGCCGGCCATGGCCAAGACCACGGATGCGGCCAGCCAGTCGTGGTGGAAGTCGGCAGCCAAGACAGCGGTCAGCCTCTACAAGGAGTACAGTCCGGCGATCACGCTCGCGAAGGAGATCTACACCGGCGTGCAGGATGTCATCGAGGCGTTCTCCGACGAGGACCAGTGGCTCATCCTCGGCCAGGGTGCCGAGATCCTCACGTGGAAGGAGTCGCTCGACGACTTCAACGTGCGGCCTGAGTGGGACTGGGAGCATCCGATCGACTCGGTGAAGAGCCTGAAGGAAGCCATCCCCACGAGCTTCGCGATCCCAATCGTGATCGGCGGCTCGAGCGTACAACAGACAGCGGTGCGCGTAGACGGGATCGACGTCGTGGACAAGGACACGGGCGAGGTCTACTACTCCGATCGGGCGCAGTGGTTCTCGTACACCGACGACGAGGCGGCAAACAGCAGTGTCCGCACCTTCGACATCGACCGGCTCGGCGTGCCCGTGGAAGACGTACGCATCCTTGTCTGGGTGAAGGTGCAGAAGTACTGGAACGACGCCCCCGGAGGCACCTGCTTCGACCAGCGAGAGCAGCAGGTCGTCATCATGAATCCGGACACAGGCGGGCAGAAGGCGTTCATCGCGCCGGGAGACATGTACCTCGATCCCGGGCGCTGGACGACAGAGGAAATCGCGCGGCTGACTGGCGACTGACGCGCAACGCGCGGCCGGCGCCCAGACGCATGTTCAGGCCCACGCTGCCACCAGGCGAAGTGCTCGCATATACTCGTGGCAAGCGCGAGCGTTCGCCTCGCGAAGTCGAGCCGGAGGGCCGAGATGGCAGTCGCAGGCTTCTGCAGTCAGTGCGGGCAGAACGTCTTCCTGGACGACAAGTGGAGTTGTCCGAAGGGGCACGGATGGAACGCCGTCACCTCGTGGTACGACACGACGACCGGCCAGCCGGTGGCGCCGCCGTGGCAGGCGCCTCAAGCCGCTACGGCCGCCGCCCCTGCGCCGACCCCGACC
>SBEH01000022.1 GCA_009668945.1 Actinomycetota bacterium | reverse complement strand
CTCGGGTTGCACGTGAATTGGGGGCGGCGCTTCAGCTGAAGCGCCAGACGTTAGGCCGACGCCCAGGTAGGCGTGATTTCTGTGCAAGCACCTAAACGAGCGTGCAACAGGTTGCGCGGAGATTTAAGCGCTTAGATGTCTTGACAAGCACTACCGCATCGTCTTAGTCTCTTACTTGCACCACAGGCGACGAAAGGCGGTACTCGGTATGAGCGTGGATCTCAGCTCCGTTTCGACACCCTCGGGCTACGAGACAGACGTCCGCTATTTCGCGGCACGCTACTCTCAGGGAGGGCGTCAGGTCTACTCGTTTGACCTCTCCCTGCTTCAGCTTGCGTCGACGTTGGCCAAGCCGGATCCCGCGCAGGTGTTGGAGGGCAACCGCCGGATTCGCATCTCCCACGCGGAGGGGTTCGGCGAGTACCTGCTGACTAGGGAGGACTGGACGTCCCCGCCATTGTTGCTTCGCGCCCCGTCAGGCCTTCTGAAATTTGAGCCCGTGGACACTGGAATCCGGGACGTGCAGTTCGGGGTGTTGAGCGTGCCTCGTCTCGTGCAAGACGAGTTGCGTATCGTAGACGGTCAGCATCGTACTCTCGGCATTCACCTGGCATGGGCACGCATCCTGAAGGATCTCGACAGCGCACGATCACATCTTGCGAAGGCCCAGAAGGAGCACGACGTCAACCTGGCGCGCCACTGGGAGAAGGAAGTAAGGCGCATCGAGGAACAGCAGGAGCGCTTCGCCCGGGAGCGCATGACCGTCCAGCTGGTTGTCGTGGACGATGAGGATGCGTACAAGCAGATATTCGTCGACATCGCTGACAACGCGCTGGGCATCCCGCCGTCGGTAAGGGCCCGGTTCGATCGTCGGAAGATTGTGAATCGCTGTCTGCCTGATGTCATGAAGCACCCGCTGCTGGCCGGGCATGTTGACGAGCAGCAAGACCGCATCAGTTCCAAGACTCCGTACCTCATGTCGGCCAAGCACGTAACGGACCTGATTCGCGTGCTTCAGGTGGGCATACAGGGTCGCGTGAGCAAGCTCATGAACGAGAACGGGAACGAGCATGCGATCATCACCGACGCCCTTGAGTTCCTCGACGTGCTCGTTGCGTCGTTCGATGATCTTCGTGGAATCGCTGAGGGGACGGTTAGTCCCGCTGAACTGCGCCGCCGGAGTCTCCTCGGTTCGGTGACGATGCACAGAGTCCTCGCCGGTGTGTACCGCGAGCTCAGAAACGGGAACGGCGGTCGCGATCCCATGAACACCGGCGAAATCGAGCGCTACTTCCGTTCGCTCAGCATGTCCGCACCCGTGGCGGACAACAGCCGCTGGTACCAGACCGGCGTGTTCGCATCAGACGCGATGGCACCAACCGCGCGCGGTGGCGACATGCAGGCGCTGGTGCGGGCTATGGTCGAGTGGGCGAACCGCGGGAGCATCGCTGGGGGAGAGCCGGCCCCGGTACAAGCGGCGGCCGAGGGTGCAGTCGAGCCGGCGCAACCGGCAGAGGAATCTACTCGGGAGGGCATGTAATGGCAAAGCGGCAGATCTTCTACAGCTTCCACTTCGACAACGACGTGATGCGAGTCCAGCAGATACGAAACATCGGCGCACTCGAAGACAACAAGCCTGTTTCTGCGAACGACTGGGAGACCGTCATGCGGGGAGGGCGCGCGGCCATCGAGAAGTGGATCGACGACAACATGCGCTACCGCTCTGCGATCGTGGTTCTCGTAGGTGCACAGACGGCCAATCGCGAGTGGGTCAAGTACGAGATTCAGAAGGCGTGGGCAGACGGCAAGGGGCTTCTGGGTGTGTATGTTCACAACATCAACTGCCCCCGGAACGGGAGATGCGCGAAGGGGGCGAATCCGTTTGATCAGTTCACCTTCAAGGACGGCACGAAGCTGTCGGCGCTAGTGAAGTGCTACGACCCGAATCCGTCAGATGCCTACGGCGACATCGCCTCTCATCTCGAGTCCTGGGTCGAGAGCGCAATCGCGCAGCGAGCGTAGTGATGTCTAGATCAGATCACGAACCTAGCTCCACGCTGGTAGACTCGTCGCCATCCGTGCAAGCGCATCTATCCATTCTGCAAGCCGTCATACAGCGGATGGCGGGGAACAGCGCAGGCTGCAAGACGTGGTGCATCACAATTGTGTCAGCAATCCTGGTGGTCACGGCTGAACAACAGAACCCATCCGTAGCTTGGATCGCCGTGTTCCCAGCAGTTCTCTTCGCAGCACTCGACATCTACTACCTTGCGCTCGAGAATGGGCTCCGCTGCACCTACGAAGCATTCGTCAAGAAGCTGCATAATGGGTGCCTGAGCCCCGACGACCTCTACGACGTGCGGCCAACAGGTAGCGTCTGGCGGCTTCAAGCGCGCGCAATGCGCTCCTTTTCGGTTTGGGGATTCTACCTGCCTGTCGCTATGCTGGCATTGGCAGTGGGGTGGGCAGTGAGTTCGGGCGTGGCCTAACCCGCGGATCAACCCGACTCGCTTCGCTCGCGGGTTATCCGCAAACATGTTAGGTAGGGCCTGGCGTTCGCGTGTTCGACCGTTGGGCTACACTCGGGCTGCAGCCACAAGTCGTCGTTTGGGGGATTCGATGGCGGTCTACCAGGACAAAGCGCTTGATCGGGTCGCGAAGGGTCTTCGCAAGTACAAGAGTGTCGCGCAGAAGGCACGCGCCAATGGCGCCCAGGAGAGCGACACTCGCATGATCGTCTCATCGATCGTGAGTGATGCTCTCGGGTGGGACGCGTTCGACAACCTCACTGGTGAGTTCCGCATCAAGGGCAGCTATGCGGACTTCGTCATCCGTAGGGACGGTAAGCACTTCATCATCATCGAGGTGAAGTCGGTAGCGACAACGCTGAACGACAAGCACCTCTATCAGGCGGTGTCGTATGCGGCCAATCAGGGTGTCGAGTGGGTCATCCTCACAAACGGGGCGGAATGGCGCCTTCACCGCGTCCTGTTCAACAAGCCGGTCGAACACGAGCTCATCTTCGAAGTGAGTCTTCTGGACGAGGCGCTGAAGCCCAAGGACAAGGCCGACCTCATGTATCTGCTGACGCCGGAGGCGCAGCGCAAGGATGAGTTGGAGACCTACTACCAGCGCATGAAGGCTCTTTCGGGGTCCAACATCGCGAAGTTGCTGCTCAGCGAGTCGGTCTTGACTCGTCTGCGCGCGGAGATCAAGGCAGACTCCGGCAATCGCATTGCACTGGATGAGTTGGGTCAGATCCTGGTTGACTGCGTGATCCGGCCTGACGCTCAGGGTGATCCCGTCGACAAGCAGTTGAAGCGCGTGCAGCGCGCCGCGAAAGCAGCGCCGCGCAAGGCTGCTCCGTCGTGCACGCCTGTTGATGAGGTCGCGGGGTAGGGCGCTCCACGCTCCTGAACGGCCTACCTAACCCGGGCGTCGAGCAGAAAGCGCGCCCGTGGGCGGCGGACTCGGGCAGGGAAGTGGGGCGCGCGCTTCAGCTCACGCCCAAAGACGTTGGGCCGAGGAAGGGAGGGTCACGTGGACTTCGTCGACGACGTGCCCCAGCGTTCGTCCGAGGAGTGCGCCATGTGCAAAGAGCGGCCCGCGCGCTTCAAGTGCAGCCAGTGCGGCAGAGTCTTCTGCGGGACGTGCTGCGAGAATATCGCGCGCACCATCCAACAGTTGGCTGTGGGATCGCTCGCGCTGAGTCACGAGCTGCCGAGTAGAGACGACTGGCATGCACTGCAGAGATTGTGCGATGAGCAGGCCTCGATCTGCCCAGTTTGCGCTCCGTCAGGAGTCAATCAGAACGATCCCGTCGGTTCCGCCAAGGCGCTTGCAAGGACCTGCGCCCCCCTCTAGCTGCGGGCGAAGCCTCGGGCGACCCGGCCCAACAAGCGCATCGAGCAGAACGCACGGATGCAGAATCGACCTGACAGCGCACGGGCGTCTGCTCATGCGCTACGCGTTAGACCGAAACAAGTGGCTCGCTCATGTCCGGCATGCGTCCATCCGTTGCTGTGCTACTCCACGCTCTTCTCGATTGCCGCCATCGGCACATTCCGCTTGTCGGCCGGGATCCCTGCACTCCGGAACCCGGTTCCGTCCTTCACGTGAAACGCGCCGTGCATGCCCCACAGCACCGCGTACTGCAGTGCCGCATCTCGCGGGTAGAACGCATCTGGATTGTCAGTCAGGAACAACACGACTGAGTCACCCACACTCAGCTTCGCCTCGTCTTCGTAGACGAATGTGTAGCCGTCCACCGTGCCCCCAAGCACTCTGACCGATACCCGCTCGGCGTCCTTCGGGGCATTGCCCTTGAGCGAACGGCCCACTCGTACAGTCGCGTCTGAGTACACGACCGTGACCCCAGATTCGAAACCCTCGGTCAAGGTCACCGCCTGCGGTGCTCCCACCGACTCCACGACGCCGGACACGACTCGAGCGGCGCGGCTGCCCATCGCTCTCATGTCAAGAACCTCTTCGGCGGCCCAGGTCGGGCTGACCACCACGGTCTGACCCTGCAGGTCGGATGCACGCGAGGAATCTCCCGCATCTGGGCTTCCGCAGCCAGCGGCCACTGCGAGTCCGATCAACAAGACAGGAAGCAACACCATTCGCATCTTCATGCAGGCCTCCTCTCAGTACAGCGCCTGAATGCCATAGATGTCATCTGAGTACAGCGATCGCTTCAGGGTCTCGCCCTTGCTGGTGTACGCAAACATGGTGGCAGCAGTGTACGTGGAGTGGTTCAGGGGGAGGCCGTGGCCGAACTCGTGTGTCAGTGTGTTCTGCACGTCGTACGCAGTCGATCTCCCATCCGTGGCAAACGGGTAGTAGGTGTTCAGGTTGATGCGTAGTTGGATGATCGTGGTCCCGTTGTACGAGTAGACGGTGTTGCCTGGTTTGCCGTCCGCTCCGTTGTTGTAGTTCGTCACGTAGTTGCCGTTGAGCTGCCCCAACACCTGATTGCGGCTCCAGACGAAGTCGCAGGCCATGACGTTCGTCCACGCATTACTTGCGTTGATCGCAGGTGTCACCCACGCGCTTGGAAAGAGCGTTCCGGTTGCCCAGTATCCGGTTGGCGGGCTGAAGCGACCGTATCCCAGCGAATACGCATGGGCAGACTCGGGTGGCGCCATGCCCAGACTCAACGCCACCGCAAGCACGCAGATGATGACCCCTCTCTTCATTCGGGCCTCCTCTCGTACGGGACGTGACAGGTTGACATTCCCTCGCGTGCTGTCTCCTTACCCCGTATTCACATCAGGCTTCATAATCCGCCGGACGGTACATCGCGGTCAGAGCATCCCGCCCTCCCACTCGAGGTCGACTATGCAGCCGCTTGTCGCGCCGATTCGGTCTAACAAGTACTTCCAGCCGACTCACGCACGCACTAGGCTGAACTGGAGCCGCTCGTTCGCGGCTGAAGTACTGGACGTTAGCCAGATGGGGGATTCGCGGGTTGTGACTGACTTCTCGATCAGGCGGTTTG
>SBEH01000003.1 GCA_009668945.1 Actinomycetota bacterium | reverse complement strand
GCCGCAGGTGGCGGAACCGGTACCGGTACCGGCACCTCAGGCGCGGGCGGCGCCGGGGGCTCGGCCGGAGCCTCTGTAATGGACATTCCGCAACTCGAGCAGAAGCTCTGGTTCTCGGCGGTCTCGGCACCGCAGGTCCTGCACGTCGCCATTCGCGGGTCCCCCCTCGCATCACGGCACACCGATGTTGTGGGGTGTATTCCCGAAACGCGCGCGCAAAGGCGAACCCTACGCGATGTGGCCGAGGAAGTCCTTCGTCCGCTCGTGTCTCGGGTGGTCGAAGACCTCGGAAGGCGTGCCTTCCTCGACGATGACGCCGCCGTCCATAAACACCGCGCGGCTCGCAACGTCGCGGGCGAAGCCCATCTCGTGGGTAACGACGAGCATCGTCATACCTGCCTTGGCGAGCCCCTTCATGACGTCGAGCACGCCGCGCACAAGCTCGGGATCGAGCGCCGAGGTCACCTCGTCGAAGAGCATCACATGCGGGTCCATCGCGAGCGCGCGCGCGATCGCCACGCGCTGCTGCTGGCCGCCAGAGAGCTGCGCTGGGAAGTAGTCGACGCGGTCGCCGAGACCCACGCGTTCGAGTTGCTCGAGCGCGATGCGCTCGGCCTCATGCTTGGAGCGCTTGAGCACCTTGCGCTGCGCGAGCATCACGTTGCCCTTGGCGGTGAGGTGCGGGAACAGGTTGAACTGCTGGAACACCATGCCGATGCGCTCGCGCACTTCGTTGATGTTCGTCTTCGGGTCGTTGACCTTGATGTCCTCGAGCCAGATCTCGCCGCCGGTGGGCTCCTCAAGGCGGTTCACACAGCGCAGCATCGTGGACTTGCCCGAGCCGCTCGGCCCGAGGATGACCACGACCTCGCCCTTCTGCACGTCCATGTCCACGTCGCGCAGGACCTCGAGCGAGCCGAAGCTCTTCTTGAGGTTGCGGATGCGCACGATCGGGCCGCCGTTGGGGGTGACGTTCGCAGTGGGCTCGCTCATTCGGCGCCTCCTCCCGTCCGCAACGCCGCCGCCTCGGCAGCGGCCTTCTTCGCGGCAGCTGCATCGAGGTTGTCCTTGGTCGACTTCTCGAAGGTAGCTTCGCCGCCGCCCTCCGAACGCGCCAGACGGTTCTCGAGCTGCTGCACGAGTCTGCCGAGCGGGATCGTGATCACGAGGTAGAACGCCGCCGCCAGCAGGTACGGCGACACGTTGAGCGTCGAGGACGCGAATTCGCGCGCCCTCATGACCATCTCTCCCATCCCGACCGCGGCGAACAGCGCGGTGTCTTTGAAGAGCAGGATGAACTCGGACATCATCGTCGGCAGGATGCGGCGGACCGTCTGCGGGATGATGACGAACGTCATGGCCTGCGGCGCCGTCATGCCGAGCGAGCGGGCGGCCTCCATCTGACCCTTGCTGATCGACTGGATGCCGGCCCGGAAGATCTCGGCCATGTACGCCGCCGAGTTGAAGCTCAGCACGATGATCGCCCGGATCCACATCGAATTATCGACGTCGAACAGGCCCTTCTGGCTGATCAGTGGAACTGCAGCGACAAGCGCCTTCCACGGCGGCAACAGCGTCAGCCCGAAGAAGACGAGCAGTATCTGCAGGAAGATGGGCGTGCCGCGTATGACGTCGACGTAGATGGTTGCCGGAACGCGCGTCCACGCCGTCTTGGCCATCTTCATGAAGGCGAGCGTCAGACCGCCGGGAATCGCGATCGCGAAGGAAAGGAGCACCGCTACGAGCGACACTCTCAGCGCCTTGAGCACCACGACGAACGCCTCGCGCAGTATCTTCGGCGACGCATACAGGTGCGAGATCTTGCCCGACTCCCACCAGTCCAGCCCGCCGAGCACGCCCTTGCGCCCGTCGGTGAACGTGACGTCCGAGCCGCCGACCGTGATGACGTCGCCGTCGACGAGCGTCGGTGTGCCGACGACCTCTCGGCCATTGAGGAGCACCGGCGTCGGACTCGTCTCCTCGGCGGCAAGCGTCCATGCCCCCTCGCCGAGCCCGGCACCCGCAGGAGTGCGGGTGATCGTGGCGCCGAGATTCTCACTCGTGACAGAGAGGTCGGTGATGACGTTGGTCTGCGCCTTGCCGATCGTGATCTCATCACGCGTGGGTGAGATCACATACACGTCATCGACGATGCCGGTCTGGCCGCGCGGCGCCTTGTGCTGGTAGAGGACCCGCTCGGGACCGGTCATGGTGAGCAGCAGTGCCAGCAGCACCACGGCAGCGGCACCAGCCACGACGTAGCCGATGGAGTTCCGGAGCTTCGCTCTCACGCACCCTCCTGCCCGGGGGAAGCCAGGGGCCGGCGGTCTGTACGACCACCGGCCCCTAAGTCTATCGCAGTATCAGTACCGGGCCACTACTCGGCCTTCTTGACCGCCAGCGACTGGTTGGAGTTGATGTACGGATCGGAGAAGTCCACCGACTGCTTGCGCTCGTCGGTGATCGTCATCGCCGATGCGATCATGTCGAACTCGGCCCCCGCCTGGAGACCCGTGATGAGCGCGTCGAACTTGTAGCTCTTGAATTCGACGGTGATGCCGAGCTTCTCGCCGATCGCCTTCACGAGATCGACGTCGAAGCCGACCGTCTCGCCACCCTCGACGTTCTCGAACGGCGGGAAGGCGGTGTCCGAACCTACGACGAGCTTGCCTGCAGTGATGAGAGGAAGCTCGCCCGCGGGCTTCTCGGTGACGCCACTCGTGGGCTCGGGATACGACATCGGAGCAGCGCCGAACCAGGTCTCGTAGATCGTGTCGTACTCGCCGTCTGCGATGACCTCGGCGAGCGCCCAATCGACGGCATCGCGCAGCACGGCGTCGTCCTTGTTGAACGCGAAGCCGTAGGTCTCGTCGGTCTTGATCTCCTCGACGATCTCCAGCCCGCGAGTCTCGTCCTTCACGATGTCCTGGCTGATCGGCAGGTCGTTGATGACGCCGTCGACGTCGCCGGCCTGCAGCGCCGAGAAGGCAAGCAGGATGTCGTCGTAGGGAACGACCTCGACACCCTTGGGCTCGAGGTTCTCCTTGGCCCAACCCTCGCCGGTCGTGCCGGACTGCACGCCGACTTTGTCGCCCTCGCCGAGGTCGTCGACGCTCGTGATTGCAGCGCGCTCGGTCCCTCCGTCGGTGGCGGTGTCCCCGTCCGTGGTCTCCGCCGGCTTGCAGCCGCTCAGCGCAACCATGCTGAGCGCCAGCGCAACGACCAGGAACAGGGCGACGAACTTCTTGGTCTTGCTCATGGGGCCTCCTTCGTATGACTTGCTCTGAGGGCCTCCCGGCACCCCCCTGAAACACCGCTGTTACATCGCGAATGACTATACCGCAATACGCATACGCCGAGACCGACGGGGCGGTGGCGCCGTCAGCGGGCTCAGCCCGTGGTCTCTTCGGCAGGTACCTCGAGGACGGGCAGGTCGCCGAGCCATTTGTTGCGGATGGTGTCGAGCGTGCCGTCGGCGGCGAGCGCGTCAAGCTGCTCTCGGACGGCGGTCTCAAGGTCGGTGGCGTCCTTCTTCACCGCGATCACCAGCGGCTGGGCGGCGCCGAACTGCCCGGAGAAGCGGACGGCGGGGTAGTCGCGGGCGATGTAGCTGCCCACGGCCGCGTCGCCCACCACGAGGTCGACCTGGCCGGCAACGAGTGCGTCGAAGGCCTCCTTGAGCGTCGCGTATGGCGTCGCGAAACCCTCACCGTAGTCGCTCTCGAGCGTCCAGAACGACGGACTCGAGTTCTGCGTGCCCACGCGCTTGCCGGGCAGCGCGTCCGCGGTGAGCGTGGCCACTGCCGAGCCCTCGGGGACGATCGCGAAGATGCCCGGACCGTCGACCAGGTACGTACCGGCGGTGGATACGTCCGCCGTCACGGCGTCGGTGATCGACACGCCGCCGAGCATGATGTCCACGGTACCCTCGTTCAGCGCGGCCGCCATCTCGTTCGGCTTGATGTCGACGATCTCGATCCTAAGACCGAGTCGCTCGGCGATCGCGGCGGCTACATCGACGTCGATGCCGGCGTTCACGCCCTCGTCGGTGCCCGCGAAGGGCGGGTAGCTGAGATCGACGCCTACTTTGAGCGTGCCTGCGGTGGAGATCACGGGAGGAGCGATCTTCGGCTCGAGCACCGGCTCGTCGGCCTTCTTCTTGCACCCGACGGAGGTGGCAAGAGCAAGGACCAGTGCGAACACGAGGATTGCGGCCGTCGAGCGTCGTACGAACGTCATGAAGCTCCCTCCCGAGATACCGTTCGGTGCTTTCACCCGGCTGACCTGGTCTTTGGCCCCACACCCGCATACCGGGGCTTCCGCAGAGCTCGCGCCCCACTACCGGCCCTCTCGTCCGCAGCAACCTCGCAGCAGCTGCGGACGGTACGACTTACCCCTAAGGCGCGCCATGCTCACGACGAGGCTCGGCCTCGCGCTTACGTGGGTCCTTTCGGCCGCGCCTACCTTGGACTTGGGCGCTCGCGCGCCCGCAACCACAGACCCGGGTGAAAGCAAGGAGAAGTGTAGCAGGTGGGAAGCGAGTGATGCGATGCAAGTCAGGTCGTGACGTGCAGCTTCAGACCGAACGAACGGATGACCTTCTGCACGGTCGCGAACTCGGGGTTGCCGTTCTCGGAGAGCGCCTTGTACAGGCTCTCGCGCCCGAGACCCGTCTCACGCGAGACACTCGTCATCCCCTTCGCGCGAGCGACGTCACCGAGGGCAGCCGCCAGCAGCACGGGATCGTCCTCCTCGAGGACAGCATCAAGGTAGAGCGCGATCGCTTCGTCGGAGTCGAGGTAGCGTGTCACATCCCAGGGCCGCGTCCTAACTCGTCTGGCCATCACGTGTCTCCTTCCATGCGGTGAGCAATCGTCTGTGCGCGTTCGATATCGCGACGCTGTGTCGCCTTGTCTCCGCCGGCCAGGAGGATCACGACGGTTCGCCCACGGCGCGTGAAGTAGACTCGGTACCCAGGCCCGAAATCGATCTTCAGCTCTGCGATTCCACCGCCCACGCTTCGCCAACTCCCGAAGTCGCCGAGAGAAACCCGCCGTATGCGGGCAGCAATCCTGACCTGCGCCCGCCGATCCCGCAGGTGCTCGAACCACCTCACGTACTCCATCGTCTCGATGATGTCGATGAGCACGTTGTCATTCATGACTGTATCCTATCGGATACGTTAGCGCAAGCCTCACTGCGCCCGCACGAGCGCGCCACCACGAGCGCCCGCACGTCCGAGGCGCCCGCCTCGCGCAGGACCCGGGCGGCTGCGTCGAGCGTGGCGCCGGTGGTGAACACGTCGTCTATGAGCAGCGCCCGCCCGGGCATCGTCTCCCCCGCCCGCACCCGGAACGCGCCGGCGCGGTTCGCGAAGCGCTCGTCGCGCGTGAGGGCGCGCTGGTCCGCGGCGGGACGCGAGATGAGAGCGCGCGTCACAGGCACGCCTGCGATACGTCCGAGCGCGCGGGCGATGTCGGCCGAGTGATCGAACCCGCGCCGTCGGACAGCCGCGGGCGAGGCCGAGACCGGCACGAGGACGTCGTCGGGCGCGAGCCAACCTTCGGCGGCGCGCGCCAGAAGCTCCGCGAGAACCTGCGCGTACCTGCGCTCGCCACCGTCTTTCAGCACCACAACCGCCCGCGAGATCGGGGGCTCGAGCCGGGATGCCGCACGGGCGGCGGAGAACGAGAACTCGCGGCCATGGCACTCGGCGCACGGGCCGCCGACGCGCGGCAGCGGCGCGCCGCACCGCGGGCACGCGCACGTGGGGTCGATGAGCCGCAGCTCGTCGCGACACCGGCCGCAGAGCAGCGTGCCCGGTCGGTCGCAGCCGGCGCACCTCGGCGGGAAGATGAGATCGAGTACCCCTGCCACCGCACCCCCTCGGGGTGCGGTGCACGCGCCCCGCGCGCTAGCCGACGAACAGCTGCAGCAGCGGGATCGTGAGCACGGACCCCACCATGGTCACCAGGATCGCCGAAGCTATGAACTCGGTGTCCAGCTTGAATCGCTCGCCGATGATCATCGCGAGCATCATCGACGGCACGCTCGCCTGCAGAACCACGATCCGCAGTGTGTCCGCGTCCTTCAGCAACAGCACCCCGATCCCGAGTGCCATCGCCGGCAGCACGACGAGCTTGACGCCTGCGGCCAACAGAGCGGGCAGTGCGCGCTTCCCGAGCGCGCGCGGACGCAACGTGAGACCGAGCGAGATCATGATCACCGGCACGACGACCTTACCGAACGCGTCTAACCAGTTTGTAAGCGCGATTGGAAGCGCAATGCCGCGAAGAAGCAGCGCGAGGGCCAGCGCGATGAACGGCGGGTACGTGACGATCTCCTTCACCGGGTGCACCCGGGCGTCCGAGTCGCCTAGCCTGGCGGCGATCAGCGTGCCTACGATCACGACGGCCGCCGTGTTGCCGAAGACGTCGCTGAAGACCGCGCGCACCAGGCCGGACTCGCCAAGCATCGCCTGCGCAAGCGGATAACCCACGTACCCGGTGTTGCCGAAAGCCGCCACAAGCACGAACGCGCCCGCGGTCGGTCCCGGGAGCCGGAGCGCCTTGGCTGCCGCCCACGCCAGGAGAAGCCCCGTGAGCGCCAGTCCCCATCCAAGAAGAGGGAGCGCGGCAAGCGAGCCGTCGATCTCCGCGCGCTGCACCGAGGAGAAGATGAGCACGGGCAGCGCCGAGTAGAGCAGCACCGTGTTCAGGACCTTCGCATCCTCGGACTTGAGCAGCCCGGATACGCGCAGCGCAACGCCGACCAGGGCAAACCCCAGGAGGCCGGCGACGATCCCAAGCAGGCTGCCGAAGTCCACGCGCCTACTCCAGCTCGTGGATCGCGCCGGTGCCGCAGCACGCCTCGGCAAGTGACTCGGTGTAAGGCGCGCGGGCGACACCCCGTTCGGTGATGATCGCCGCCACGTATTCGGCGGGTGTCACGTCGAATGCGGGATTGTAGACCTCGACCGACGGCGGGGCGATACGCACCCACGCGTCGAACTGGTACGCGCCGCCTTTGCGCGTGAGCTCCATCTGGTGACCCTTGGTCATGCCGAGAGCGTACGGGCCGGCCTCCGTGAGCGCGTCAAGCGCCTTGGTCTCGACCCCCGAGTGCGGCTCGATCACGCCCGAGACGGTCAGACCGGTGACCTCGCGCGGGTCGCGCTCCTCGATGACGATCTCGTCGCCCGAGGCGAGCGTGAGGTCGACTGTGGATGACGGCGCGGCCACGTAGAACGGGATTCCGTGCTCTTTGCAGAGCACCGCGAGGCCGTACGTGCCGATCTTGTTCGCGACGTCGCCGTTGGCGGCGATGCGGTCGGCGCCCACGATCACCGCATCCACGAGCCCGCGGCGCATGATGCTCGCGGCCATGTTGTCGCAGATGAGCTTGAATGGCACGGCCGCCATCCGGAGTTCCCAGGCTGTGAGCCGCGCACCCTGGAGCACCGGACGCGTCTCGTCCACCCAGACCTGCGCGACCTTGCCTTCAGCATGCGCTGTGAAGATCACTCCGAGCGCGGTGCCGAAGTACGCGGTGGCGAGCGAACCGGCGTTGCAGTGTGTGAGGATGCGCGAGCCGGGCTCGATGAGCGCCGCGCCGTGTGCGCCTAGTTCGCGGTTGCGCGCCTCGTCCTCGGCGCGGATCGCGAGCGCCTCCTCGAGCACGAGCGGACGAAGCGCGTCGGGGCCCACATCGGCGTTGTCGCGCGCGAAGCGCTTCATGCGCTCGGCGCCCCACTTGAGGTTCACGGCCGTGGGCCGCGTGCCGGCGATCTCGTCGGCTATGCGGTCGAGCGCCGTCAGGTACGCGTCGAGGTCGCCGATCTCCGCGCCCTCGGTCTCCGACCACAGCGCCACAGCGAGAGCCGCCGCAACTCCGAGCGCAGGCGCACCGCGGACGGCCATTCCGGCTATCGCCGAGCAGACACCGTCGTAGGTGTTGCACACGAGCAGGTCGCCCACGAGCGGCAGGCGGCTCTGGTCGATCATGCGCACCGTGCCGTCTTCCCACCAGATGGTGGGCGGGATGTTGCCGAGATCGGGCATAGCCGAGGCTCCAGTCGTGACGTTGTATGCGGCGTGCGAGTCGGTCACTCAGTATAGCCGAGGAGATGCTGAGGGGGCGGCGGCGGCGCGGTGCGCGCCTCACTCGTAGTGGCTCCACATCCGAAGGACCTTCACCACGTGCTCGTCGTCGAGCACCTGGTACACGAGCCGGTGCTGGATGTTGATCCGTCGGGAACAGGCACCCGCAAGATCGCCCACGAGCTTCTCGAACGGCGGCGTGTAGGGATCCTCGGCGAGCACTGCGAGAAGCGCCTCAGCTTTGGGCTTGAGTCCGGCGGCTGCAAGGCGCAGAGCGTCCTTCTGCGCAACCTTCGTGTAGACGAGACGCCACCTCACCAGTCGAGCTCGTCGGCCAGCTCGTCGGCGGGCGTTGCCATGCCCTCGAGAATCGACTCACGCATACCTGGGATCGAGACGAGGTAGAGCGTCTCCTGCACCGCACGCCAGTCGTCTTCGGACACCAGCACTGCACTACCGCGTTTGCCGGTGATCCACACCGGTTCGTGCGACTCCTGCACTCGATCGACGAGTCCGTAGAGCTGCTTGCGTGCCTCGGTGGCCGTGTAGTTGGTAGCCACTGCGTTCTCCCTTCACGTACGTGATACCGTACGCCTCTGACATCGTGCGGTCAACACCTGTAAGGGCCGCCCCCTCCCCCTGCGCTACAATCTCGGACGACGCATCCGCCCGCACCGGGAGGCGCGCGTGAGTAAGCCTCAAGCCGAATCCGCGATCCGCGCCCGCCTCCCCGGCGTGCCGAAGCCGCTGCTCGCGGCGTGGGCACTCCTCGGCGTGCTCTTCGCGTGGGCGCTCGCGGGCCACGAGTGGGCGGGCTACGGCCCGAGCCTCGCCGTCTTCGCGGCTGCGGCGGCTGTGCTGTGTCTCCTCGACGAGCGCGCGAGCATCGTGCTCTTCGTCGGCTGCTCGGCGCTCGACGCGTACGGCTTCATCACCCACGTTCCGTTCTCGCTCTCGATTGCGCGCGTGGTGGTGGCGGCGATGGCGGCGGGCGCCGCGCTCCGGTGGCTGCGGACGAAGCCCCGCCCGCGCTTCAGCTGGCGGGCCCTCTCGCTCTGGGACGCCGGGATCCTCGTGTTCCTCGCGGGTGCCGCGCTCTCGGTGCCGTTCTCGTACTCGCTCGCGCTCTCCGGCGTGGGCATCCTGCACGTGGCGTTCCTCATCGGCGCGTACTTCGTGCTCTCGCGCGCGGCGCGCACCGAGGCCGGCCGGGCGGACATCACGCTAGCGGTGATCGCCTTTGGCGCGCTCAACGCACTCGTCGCGATCGCGCAGACCCTCGTGCCCACCCTCGCGCCGCCGGTCCTTCGCGCCACGGAATCGTTCGCCGAAGGCGCGGAAGTCGTTCGCGCCTCCGGGTTCTTCGACAACCCGAACACGATGGCGCTCCTGCTCGTGCTCGCCGTGCTCTTCGCCGCCGAACGAGTGTGGCGGGCGAGCCGAGCATCGCACCGCGCGCTGTTCGCGGGCGCGGCAGCCCTCGCACTCGCAGGCATCGGCGTCTCGTATTCGCGCGCCGCGCTCGTGGGGATCGCGGTCGGCGGTCTCGCCCTCGGCCTGCTGCTAGTGCGTCGCGCGCGCGACCGGCTCGTGTTCGTGATGGCGCTCGTGCTGCTGTTCGGGCTCGTGCTCTTCATCCCCGGCGTGGGCGAGCGCGCGTACTCGATCGTCGACTTCCGCGGCGACGCATCGGCGATGGACCGCGTCTACCTCTCGGGCGTCTCGCTTCAGATGTTCGCCGACCACCCGATTGCCGGTGTCGGCATCCAGGCGTTCCGCGCGGCGTATCCCGACTACGCCGACAGCCGCGTGACGATCGATCCGGTGACCGACGGCCACCAGATGCCGTTCTCCGTCCCCGCCGAGGTGGGCGTTCTCGGACTGCTCGCCGAGGTGATGCTCGCAGCGGCGCTGGCTGCCGCGCTCATCCGCTCACTCCGCTACGCCGAGCGCCCTGAGGCAGCTGCGGGGCTGGCGGCGATGGCTGCGATCGGCGTGATGGCGCTGTTCAACACGTTTGTGTTCTTCGAGAGCCTGTGGATCGCTGCGGCGTTGGCGGAATCGGTCATGCCCCGACTCGCGACCCGAGGGGCTGTCGAGCACTAGCATCACTGAGGCCGCCAAATGCTCCGCCAATCCTCGTGAGTCGGCAGGATTGCCTGTTGCGCGGGCGAACACCTTGATGACCGAACTGCAGACTGATGACTGGAGACTGCATGAAGCGTCCGTCCACAGCACTCCTGACAGCGATTAACGTCTCCCGTTCCTTGGTCGGGGCGCTCGCATGCGCGGCGATCATGTGCCTGGCGATCCCTGAAGCCGCACTGGCAGCGCCCATCGTTCCCATCTACACCGGAAGCGCCCCCATGTACTTCGTGGATGTCTGCGATTCCGATGTCGTGTGGGCGGATCACACATCCGTCTGGATGCGGGACATGGGCACAGCTCGCCTTACGCAGGTGGCGACGGGCGAATTCGGCGCATACCCACAGATCTCACACGACTGGCTGATGTGGCAAACGTACAACGACTACTACGCCACCTCGTATCGGCGCGCACGGCTGCGCAGCGAGGGCTCGGCTCAGACTCTGCCGGCTCGCCCCGCCTGTGAACTCGACGGCAATCGAATCGCTTACGTCCAATCGGATGAATCGCACTACGGTGCCGTCGAGCAAATCGACGGCACGCCTATAGCAACGCTCGGCTATCAGACCTACAGCTGCGATCTCTCGTATCCGTGGGTGGTCTGGAGCACATCTTACGAGGTGCGGGCGCGCAACCTCACCTCACCGGCCACGGAGGTCCTGCTCTCCAGCGGCAACTCATCGCTGGTCGCGGTCGATGGAGAACGCGCGGTGTGGATGGAGCCGTGGACGACGCTCACGACGACACGAATTAAGTTCCTGTCGTTGCCGGGCGGTCCGCCGGTGACCGTATGGGAGAGCGCAAGCACGATCTCGACCATCGACATCTTCGGAGACTGGATCACGTGGCTGGAACCTGCAGACGGCGGCCGCAGCTACGTGTACGCGTACCACATCCCGACCGCTCAGACCGTCCTCGTCACGCCTTCTCCCGGCTTCTACGATCACTGCTCGCTGTCATCGACGTGGCTGGTCTGGATCCAGGGAACGACCTACGGGAACGGCGGTCAGGTGTATGGCTGCCTGCTGACGGATCTTCTCGGATCTCTACCCTCGCCCGTAGCGCTGCGCCCGAGCTCGGTCACGCTGCCGGGCTCCAGCATCACGCTTGCCTTCCAGGACAAGTACGCGGACGGGACTTCACTCGCCGTCGCCGCGCCGACCCGACCTGCGCCGGCCGGTTACCACCTGGTCACTGGCACCAACTGGGGAATCTCGACCCAGGCACGCAAGAGCGGCTACACCGACATCACCGTGCCGTATGACCCGTCCTTGCTCGGCGGAGCTCCAGAGTCCTCAGCGCGCCTGTTCCTGTGGAAGGACGCCGGCTGGATCGACATCACCGCCTCGGTCGACACCGCCGCGAACACCGTTACCGGGCGAACCTACTACCTCTCGCAGGTGGCCGTCGGCCGGCCGCGGCAGACGTACGAGACCACGTTCGTCTACCGCTTCTACAACAAGGTGACCGGCACGCACTTCTACACGGCCTCCGCCGCGGAGCGCGACTCGGTGATGGCGAAGTGGCCGACCATCTTCGACTTCGACGGTCTTGGATACGCCTACGACTCCACCAAGGCCACGCAGCCGCTCTACCGCTTCTACAACAAGAAGAACGGCGGACATTTCTACACTTCCTCGGCCGAGGAGGCAGACCGTGTCATCGCCAGGTGGCCCGATGTGTTCAGCTTCGACGGTCCGGCCTACGACGTCTCGACGGTGCCCGTGCCGGGACTGACCGTCTACCGCTTCTACAACAAGGGCAACGGCAGCCACTTCTTCACGGCAAGCGCCGATGAGCGCGACATGGTGATGGCGCGGTGGCCGACCATCTACTCGTACGAGGGGCCGGCTTTCTTCCTCCCCGAGTAGCGCGTCAGATTGCACGAACAGCAAGCATGGGGGGCGAGCCAGTCGGCCCACCCCTCGGCAGCGACTCGTTCGGTGGCTGAACCCTAGACCGTGCCCTCCTGCCAGGAGCTCAGGTAGTGCACCTGCTCCTCGGTGAGCTCGTCGATCTCGATGCCCATGCTCGCGAGCTTGAGCGCCGCGATCTCCTCGTCGATCTCGGTCGGCACCTCGTAGACGCCCGGCTCCATGTCGGCGCAGTTGGCCACCATGAACTCGGCGCAGAGCGCCTGGTTGGCGAAGCTCATGTCCATGACCGACGCCGGATGCCCCTCGGCGCACGCGAGGTTCACCAGACGGCCGTCGGCGAGCAGGTAGATCGTGCGGCCGTCAGCGAGCACGAACTCCTCCACGAGCGGGCGCACTTCGCGGGACGACTTCGCCTTCTCGCGCAGGTGCGGGATGTTGATCTCCACGTTGAAGTGGCCCGAGTTGCAGATGATCGCGCCGTCCTTGAGCACATCGAAGGCCGGCGAGTCGATGACGTTGATGTCGCCAGTCACGGTGACCCAGATGTCGGCCTGCGCGGCGGCCTCGACGGCCGGCATCACGCGATAGCCGTCCATGACGGCCTCGAGCGCCTTGAGCGGATCCACCTCGCAGATGATGACGTTGCCGCCGAGCCCGTCGGCACGCATCGCGATGCCGCGACCGCACCAGCCATAGCCGGAGACGACCACCGTGCGGCCGGCGATCAGGCGGTTGGTGGCGCGCACGATGCCGTCTATGGTGGACTGGCCGGTGCCGTAGCGGTTGTCGAAGAGGTGCTTCGTGTTCGCCTCGTTCACGGCGATGATCGGGTACTTCAGCGCCTCGTCTTCGGCCATCGCCGCCAAGCGGATCACGCCGGTGGTGGTCTCCTCGGTGCCGCCGAGGATGCCCTCGAGCGCTTCGGTGCGCTCCGCGTGGATTCGGCCCACCACGTCCGCGCCGTCGTCCATCGTGATCTGCGGCTTGTGGTCGATCGCCGCGTCGATGTGCGCGTAGTAGGTTTCAGTGTCCTCGCCCTTGATCGCGTAGGTGCGGATGCCGTACTCGCTCACGAGCGCCGCGGCCGCGTCGTCCTGCGTTGAGAGCGGATTGGAGGCGCAGAGCACGCACTCGGCACCGCCGGCCTGAAGCGTGCGCATCAGGTTGGCGGTCTCGGTGGTCACATGCAGGCAGGCGCTGATCCGCACGCCCGCAAGCGGCTTCTCGGCCTCGAAGCGCTTGCGGATGCTCGCGAGCACCGGCATGTCCTTGTCGGCCCACTCGATGCGCGCCTTGCCCGCGGCGGCAAGGGCGAGGTCTTTCACGTGGTGGTCCATGGTGGTCCTTTCGGGATCGAAACGCCGCACCGAGGGCGCCGGCGGTTGTCTACAACCCGCGTAGTATAGCAAGCATCAGGCGCTGCAGGTCGCCGGCGGCAAGCCGTCCGGCCTCGAGTACCTCCTCGTGCGAGAGTCCGACACCGGCGGCATCGTTCGCAACGAGCGATATCCCGAGTACACGCAGGCCGAGCGCGCGCGCCGCGATCGTCTCGGGAACCGTGGACATGCCGACGATGTCGGCTCCTCCGTTTCGCAGGTACGCCACCTCGGCCGGAGTCTCGTAGCTCGGTCCCAACAGTGCCGCATACACGCCGTCGTGCAACGGGATGTTCTCCTCGTCCGCAGCGCTGAAAGCCAGGATGCGGAGCTGCGGGTCGTATGCGTCACGCATGCCCACGAACAGCGTCCCGTCCTCGGGCCAGTGACAGCCGATGAGCGGGTTCGTGCCCATCAGGTTGATGTGATCCGAGATGAGCACGATATCGCCGGTTGCGAGTCGCTCCGACACGGCTCCCGATGCATTGGTGAGGACAAGCACCTCGCAGCCGAGCGCAGCCGCGAGCCGCGCCGGATACGCGGCCTCAAGCGCCGTGGCGCCCTGGTACTGGTGGATGCGACCCTTGAAGAGCAGCACCGGGACGTCTTCGAGAGTGCCGCACACGAGCGCCCCGGCGTGACCTGGAACCGCGCCGGCCTCCGGCAGGCCCTGGAGCTCGGTGTAGGGTACCTCGGCCGCATCCTTCACGAGCGCCGCAAGACCTGCGAGTCCGGATCCGAGAACAATCGCCACCCGGGGCGCCGGGATGGCATCTCGTACGCGCGCGACATCGTGCTCCGGAACGGACAGCATTCCCTCGGTCATCGTGCTCCCTTCACGTGCGTACCTACACGGGAGTGGGTTCCCCTTCGGCGGTATCGTCCTGCACCTCGACGGCCATCATCCGCCAGGCGGCCACGCCGAGACCGATCGCGAACCACCAGAACTTGCTCGCCTCGAGGCTGTAGGTGAACGCCTGGGCCGCCAGCGCGAGCGTGGCCGCGAACGCGCCTGTGGCGAGCGCCTGTACGGTCGCATCGCCCGCACGACGGGCAGCGCGTCCCGCGGTGCGGAAGAGCGCTGCCGCGAGCACCCACAGGAATGCCGCAAGGCCCAGGAAGCCGGTTTCAGCGAGCACCGTCACGTACGCGGTGTGCGACTCCACGATGCCGGCTTCGGCTCGCGGATCGCGATACGCCGGGTACACGACCTGGTAGTTGTCGAGCCCAACGCCGAAAGGATGGTCGCGCCACATCGCGAGCGCGCCCTCGACCATGTACACGCGGTTGGTGGCCGAGCCCGTACTAGCCGCGCCCACCAGGTTCTCCTCTACCCATCCCCCGCCGAAGACGAGTGCTCCGGCGAGCACAACCGCCGCGACCGTGGCCGCGACGAACGCGATCCGTGCGCGACGCGGTGCGCGCATCAGCACCGCTGTCGCGACCAGACCGATCACGAGGCCGCCGAGACCACCGCGGGAGTACGTGGCCGCCAGACCGCCAAGCGCGAGCGCAGCCCCCGCGAAGCCGGTCACACGAAGCCACCGCTTCATCGGCATGCTCGCGAGCAACGGGACTGCGAGCAGGATCGCGCACATGAGGAACGAGGCAAGGATGTTGGGGTCGAGGAACGTCACCCGCGCGCGGATGCCGTAGCCGGGCGTGAAGAACACCGGGTGCTGCACCGCGAAGATGTCGCCCCACTCAAGAAGCGCGAGCGCGCCGTAGACCGCGGCAACCGCGAGCACGCCTCCGACGACGGCCGTACCGTGACGCGCATCGCGCACGATCAGCGCCACGAGTACCACGAGCACCACGCTCGAGGCGAGGCTCGCGAGCTGCACCACCGCCGGCGCCAGCTCGGTGGCGAACGCGAGTGAGAGCGCGGATGCCGCGAGGAATGCCACCAGCGGCCAGTCGAGCGGCGTGTGACGCCACCCGGCACGACGCGTGACGAGCAGCCACGCGGCCGCAAGCGTCGCCACGAGCGCCAGCAGCTGGTAGACGGTGAAGCGCGCGGGGCCGATCTCGGCGAAGCGTCCGCAGATGTCGAGCGCCGCGGCGGCGACCAGCGCGACGAGCCCGAAGGCCGACGCGCTCCGCAGCGCCGGACGTGTGGGTATGAGACTGCCGGGCGTGGTGCCGGCCGGACGCTGGCTCAAGGGCTCACCTGGTGCGATCGAGGCCGGCGGATGCGCCGGCCGGGCCACCTGGTAGCATAGCATCGGCACGACGGCGTGGCAGACGCGCCGGCACCGGGCCGATACCTGGAGGTCACGCGTGACAGAGGACCTGCCCGCCGGATCCAGCGAGACCGGCGCGCTCCGTTCGGCCCTTCGGCTCGCCGGAAGCGACGCGGCGCGCTATCTGCCGGTGCGCTTCGTACCGGCGCTCACTTCGCTCATCACGGTGCCTCTCTTCACGCGTGCGATCGCCACCGACGACTACGGCGCCTTCCACGTGATCAACGCCTTCCTAGTACTCGGCGCACGCGTCGCCGCCGAGTCGGTGAGCGCGGCGGCGCTGCGCTTCTACTGGCCGAGCAAGAAGGCCGGGACGCTCCGAAGCTACACGGCAACGGTGGTGTGGTCGGTGATCGCCGCGCTCGCGATCGCCGCAGCCATCATCATCGGCGTGGCGTGGCTGGGCCGAAGCGCCATCGACCCGCTCGTACTGCGCCTGGTGCCGATATCGGTGGCGTACTTCTTCTGCAACTACACCCTGTTCGTGTTCATGGAGGTACTGCGTGCTGCGAATCTTGCGAAGGACTACGCGCGCATCTCCATCACCGCCACGCTGCTCACCAACACGCTCGCCGTGGTCTTCGTCTGGTTCTTCCACTGGGGCGCCGCCGGCATCTTCGCCGGCGTGGCCGCCGGCAGCTTCGTGATGATCCCGTGGGCGCTCGCGCGCATCGAGCGCGAGGGCTCGCTCGCCCCAGCCGCGGTGCGCCGCGAGACCGTCTCCGAGTTCTTCGCCTTCACGGCGCCGCTGGTGCCGGCTGGCGCCGCGGTGTGGGCACTCGGCTTCCTCGACCGCTTCGTGATCGAGGCCGCGCGCGGTGCGTCCGAGGTTGGCCTCTACTCGATCGCCTACGGCCTCGGCGAGAAGATCATCCAGCTCGCCACGCTGCCGCTGCTGCTCACCATGCTGCCGATGCTCATCAAGACGTACGAGGAGCACGGCCAGCGCACCGCCGAGCGTATGCAGACGCAGTTCACCCGCTACTTTGCGCTCGCCACCGTGCCGCTTCTGGCCGGACTCGCCGTGATCGCCGACGACTTCATGGCCGTCTTCACCACGCCCGAGTACCACAAGGCGTTCCCGGTGCTCGGCGTGATCGCTGCTGGCACGCTGCTCGCGGGGGCGATCCAGCTCGCTTCGGCCGGCCTCACGATCCACAAGAAGTCCAGGCGCATCATGGCGAACACGCTCGTGGCCACGGCACTGAACATCGCCCTCAACATCGCGCTCGTGCCGCGGTACGGCTACGTCGCGGCCGGCTGGAGCATGGCCGCCGCCTACCTGCTGCTGCTGGCGCTCACTTGGCTGCAGAGCCGGCCATACATGACGTGGCACGTACCGTGGGGCGGGCTGCTGCCGGTCGTGGGCGCCACCGCCGTGATGGCGCTCGCGGTCTGGGGAGTCACGCTCGCGCTCCCGCAGACGGTGTGGGCGCTCCTCGCCGAGGGGACGGCGGGCGTCACCGTGTACGCGCTCGCGCTGCTAGCGCTCGGCGGTGTGCGCCCGGACGAGCGCGCGTTCGCGCGGGAGCTCGCGGCATCGGCGAGGGCGCGGCTCGGCCGGAAACGTTAGCGGCACTGCCCGGCGCTTGACGCGCCCGGCACTACGGACGTGTGACCACCATCGTGCCGAGCGGCACCATGTCGAAGAACGGGATCACGTCGTAGTTGTGCATCCGGATGCACCCGTGTGAGGCGTACGTGCCGATGCTCGCGTCGTTGTTGGTGCCGTGCATGTTGTACGCGGTGAACACGAAGGTGCTGCCCGACTGGCGGAAGAGCCGCATCTTGCGCGGTCCGTACACGCTGCCGGGGTCGGTGTAGTACTTCGCGCCGATGCGCCAGGTCCCGTTCGGCGTCGGCGTACTCGGCTTGCCGGTCGCACACGGGTAGCTCGCCGCAAGCGCGCCGTTGACGACGTAGTAGATTCGCAGGTCGCTCTTGTCGACGACGATGTAGCGGTCCCAGGGGTAGTTGAACGTCAGAAAGACCGGCTGCACCGGCGGAGATGCCTGCACAGGCTCGCCGCCGATGTCGAACGCGTCGTAGGAGATGTACGTGCCGGTGGCCGCAGGGTTCTTCTGGCCCGACCAGCCGATCACGACGGTGTGTAGCCCCCACGCGAGCTCGCCCGTGCTGTATACGGTCCGCCGCGTCTGCACGGAGGGGCTGTAGAGATCCACCTGCCCGACGGTGTTCCCGTCGATGGAGACCGAGGCGATGCCGAACTGCGGGCCGGTGATGCCGATCCAGTCAAGCCGGTTGCCCACGAACGACACTGCCACGGCGCCCCACGCAGGTCCGGCCCAGACGTATCTGCCGCCGGAGAACGCGCTCGACCATGCCTCGGAGAGCTGGCCCGCCGAGCCGAACCGGGGCTCGGTCTCCTCGTAGCGCATGACCGCCTGCGTGAGTGTGCCCGTGACGAGCGCGGCATCAAGACCCACGTATGTGTCTGTCGCGGACGCGTTTCGTCGGCCCGTGTGCGAGACCCGGACCGTGTGCGCGCCCGGCGCAAGGTCACCGGTGGACCAGACGAGCTGTCGCATCGCCGAGGCGGACGCGTAGAAGTCGACGTCGACCGGCGCCGCACCGTCCACCGAGACGGCAGCGATGCCGAACTTCGGCCCGACCATGCCGACGAGATCCAATCTCGTGCCGGTGAACGCGATCGCGTACTCGGTTCCGGCGGTGTTCGAGAACATGTGGCTGCCGCCGGAGAGGCCGGCAGCGCTGTACGTGGCCCAGCTGCCTCGCCGCACGATGCGGGTGTCCGTCTGCTCGGCAGGCGTGCCCGTGAGCGTGCCCTCGACGACCACCGCGTCAACGCTCACGTAGGCGTCACTCGCGGCGGCGTTCTTGGTGCCGGTCGGCGAGAAGCGCACGACGTGGAGACCGGCGGGCAGATCACCCGTGGTGTAGACCACCTGCTGGAACAGCGTGTCGGTGCTGTAGAGGTCGGTCGTGGTGGCCGCAGCCCCGTCCACGCTGGCCGCAAGCATGCCGAACTTCGGACCCTTCATGCCGACCAGATCGAGCCGCGTGCCGACAAAGGCAAGCGTCACGCCGGCTCCGGCGTTGTTGGAGAACGCATGGCTTCCGCCAGAGAGCGAGGGACTCGAGTAGCTGAGCCAGGCGCCGGAGAATGCGAACCGCGCGTCGGTCTGCTCGTGGAGCACCGGGGCAGCTGAAGCGGGCGGGAGGCCCGAGAGCAGCGGAACGGCGAGCGCGAGAATGCACACGAGCCCGACCCACCGCACCAAAGTGCCACGAACGCCGCGTCTCGCGCGTGCAAGGTGCATGCCGTACCCTCCGTCGCAGGCCTACTGTCTGAACTCTACCATCATCGGACTTCCGCCTCGCGAGCATGAGCGCGCTGCACGCGCGATGCGCGCCTGCCCTACCGCGCTGCCAGCAGCTCCTCGTACAGCGCAAAGAGCCGCGGCACGAGCGCGTCCCAGTTCAGACGCTCCTCCACGAGCGCGCGCCCTTCGAGTGCCGCGGCGCCCGCCGCCCCAGGATCGCGCAGGAACGCGAGTGCGGCGCGCGCGGCCGCAGCCGGGTCTCCCGGCGGCACGAGCGCACCGCCCACGCCCCCGGTGAGCACGCGCACGGGCGTGAGGTCCGTGGAGACGTACGGGATGCAGGCAGCCATGTAGTCGAACACTTTCGTGGGCACGTTCTTCCGGAACTTCGGAATGTCGTGCAGCAGCGAGAGTCCCACGCTCGCGCCCTGCATCACCGCGGCGATCTCGCCGTACGGCACCGGCGGTACGAACTCCACGGCCTCCGCGTCCACCTCGGCCAGCCGCGCCGCCACCTCCTCGGTGGGCGTCCCGACGATCCGCAGTCGCGCCTCGGGCAGCTCGGCGCGGACGAGGCGGATGCACTCGAGCATGTCGTCGAAGCCGCGCACCGCCGAGATCGAGCCGACGTAGAGCAGCGTGGAGCGCTCGGGTACCGCGTGTTCGGCACGCGGGAACAGATCGAGCGGCGGGAAGTTGTCGAGTCGCACCACGCGTCTGACGCCGAGTGCGGTGTAGCGGCGCTCGAGCGCCTCGTCGGCCACAACCACGGCGTCGAAGCGCGGCGCGAGCCGGCGCTCGGTGCGGTCCACCCACCATGCGACGAGCCGCCGGAGCGGCGCCGGGATGTACGTCTTGGTGAGCATCGCGTCGGGATGGTGCTCGTGCGAGTCATACACGACCGGCACACCCGCGCGCCGCGCGAAGCGGGCCATCGCAGGCAGTAGCTCGACGTTGTGGAAGTGGTAGAGGTCGGCGTTCTGCGCCTCCGCGAGGGCAACGACGCGGCGCACCTCGGCCCACCGCCGAAGCCGTCCGCCGCGTTTGGGCGCGGTCACGATCTCGACGCCCTCGAGCGTGCGCGGCTCGCTGTTGTCGCGGCAAACGAGCACCGTGCGCCAGCGCCTGGCGAGCGAGCGGCACTCGTGATAGAGGATCCGGCCGTCGGTGGGGATGTTCACCGACGTCACGTGGCAGATCACCGGATCCCGCAGCTCCGCGCTCATCGCCCGCCCTCGCGTCCCGGGCGCACCACGGCCGCCAGGCAGCCGGAAGCGCCGATTCTCCGTGGTAGGATAGCATCCGCCCTGGTCGCTCCGCAGAAAGCGATGCCCGTGCGCATCCTGTACATCTACCAGTTCTTCGCCACCTCCGAGTCCTCACTCGGCCTGACGCGCTCCTACGAGTTCGCGAAAGCGCTCGTCGAAGCCGGGCACGAGGTCACGATGCTCACGAGCACGTCGCGCCTGCCCGACGAGTACGCGAAGCGCTTCTTCGGACGCGGCGAGATCGACGGCATCCAGATCCGCTCGGTACGCGTGCCCTACTCCAACTACATGTCGAACCTGCGCCGCATCGCCTCGTTCGCGGCGTTCATGTTCGGCTCGGTGTGGGTGGCGCTGCGCGTGCCGAAGCCGGACGTCGTGTACGCCTCCTCCACGCCGATCACGGTCGCGGTGCCGGGCCTGGCCGTTTCCTCCATCAGGCGCGTCCCGATGATCTTCGAGGTCCAGGACCTCTGGCCCGAAGCCGCGATCCAGATGGGCGCCATCAGCCGACGCGGACTCGTGGCATGGCTCGCCAAGCGCCTCGAACGTCTCGCCTACCGCAAGGCCGCAGCGGTGGTGCCGGTCTCCCCCGGCATGGCCGAAGGTGTTGTGGCCGAGGGCACAAGCCCGGCACGCGTCCACATGATCCCGAACTTCTCGCACCTCGAGGTCTTCTGTCCCGGCCGCAAGAGCAGAGCCGAGGTGCAGCGCTACGGCCTCGCGAAGCGGTTCGTCGTGGGCTACGCCGGCGCAATCGGTCCGTCGAACGCCGTGGAGGAGCAGGTTCCACAAGCCGCGCGCATCCTCGAGGAGCGCGGCCGTCACGACATCGTGTTCGTGATCGCGGGTGACGGCAAGCGCCTACCGGTGCTTCGCGAGATGACCGAAGACCTCGGCAACGTGCTCACGCTTGGCCCGATCCCGAAGGCCGAGGTGCCGGAGCTCCTGCGCACGTGCGATGCGCTGCTGACCCTCTTCGGCGACGTGCCGATCCTCGCTACCAACTCGCCGAACAAGTTCTTCGATGCGCTTGCCACCGGCAAGCCGGTGATCGTGAATCAGCCGGGGTGGACGCGCGAGCTCGTGGAGGAGAACGGCGCTGGCGTGTACGTGCCGGTGGGCGACGGCGCGGCGCTCGCAGACGCTGTCGAGCGGCTGGCGGATGACCGCGCAGCCGCCAAGAAGATGGGCGAGGCCGCACGCACGCTTGCCGAGGAGTGCTTCGGACGCAACCAGCAGGCCGAACGGGTCGTAGCGCTGGTGGAGGAGATCGGGCGGGGGTAGCTGGGAGGCCGTCGCCTGGTCCAACCCCAACTCCGTCAGCAAGCGTCGCGCCTCCTGTGCATCCCCGAGTGACTCTTCCGGCGCGCCGGGAGCGCGGCCTGTCTCGGCCACCTGTCGGAAGACCACCGCCCCGGCCGGGTCTCCGGCTGCAGCCAGGAGGCATGCTGCAGTATAGGCGGCGCCTGGATCATCCAGGAGTTCCACCAGTCCCTCGTGCGCTTCTGGGCTGCCCTCATACCACATCAGGCCCAAGGTGCGCACCAGCTTCTAAGGTGCCGCCTGAGTCGTGGCCGGACCTCAGGATGCACTGAGCAATCTGCCTGTGATTCCCAGGCCAACAACCAGTAGCACCACACCAATCAGACGAATGATCCTCACCGTCGTCATGATGGCCTTCTCTTCCATGTCCAGCCGCTGCATTGTGTTGCGCGTCCTCACTCCCCACTCCGCGCCCAAGATCATTACCGCACCGAGGGCGATTGCGAAGTAGTGTTCCACCTGGCCCCCCATTCTCACGGCAGCACGTAGAACCAGGAGACCGCGGCTGACGGGCTCGCTTGACACACCCCGAACTGCAAGTAGTCGTTTGCTGCAGCATGATCGGCCATCGCACCCAATTGCCACGGCGCAGACCTGTCGTTGTCGGACCGGAATCCCCAGGCACCAGCGACTCGAGCGCCTACTGCGAATTCGATGTACCTCCGAGCAGGCTCGACGCGTCCCTTTCCCACCATGATGCTCCAACTGTCGCCCGGCATGCCAATTGTGACGCCGCCATACGTATGCGCATCCGTGACCTCCCCTCCACGGTAGTTCAGGACCCGCCCGCCCATAAGGCCAACGGTTCCACCCGCTCCCCAGTGTGAGCCCGTCACCGACATGTCGATGTAGTACTCGCTGAATCCCTTTGAGTCGGCCCATGCACCCGCTTCGCTGACCACAGCTGCGACGAGCAACGATGAGGCGACCAGTGCCCGCGCGGAGGATACTCCGTTGCTCGAGAGCATGCTCTGGTAGTAGCGCCTCTCGGCGCGCGCCCCAAAGAGGCGGCGAAGCTTGCCGTTGCCACTATGCCTCGCTGCGTGCTGACTGCTGTCATGACCGTCAACCTGGCCGTCTGCGTCCCAGTCAGTGATCGCCCCGCTCGGATCACTCGCGTTCACCGGATCCCCCACGCAGTACGCGTAGCGGTTCAAGCTGAGCGGGTCTCCGGCAGAAGGTGCCGCTGGATCGGGACTCAGGAACCGCATGGTTCCCGGGTCGTAGTAGCGGGCCGGGAGGTAGTAGAGGGAAGTGGCTGTGTCGTAGTAGTAGGCGCGGTAGCGGAGCGGGTTGCGCTCGGCGAGTACCGGGTTCGTGCCGCCCTGGGTGAGGAGTGCGCCCCAGGGATCGTAGGAGTAGGTCGCGACCAGGGTGCCTGCGCTGTCGGTGAGACCGATCACGGAACCAGACGCATCGCACTGGAACGCGTAGGAGACGGGCGTGCCTCCTGGGGGCGTCACGATGAGTTCGAGTGGGAGGCGGTCGGGGCCGTAGAGATAGCGGTAGAGAGTGCCGCCTGAGTCGTGCTCGGCTAGGAGCAGGCCTCCTGCCCAGAGCGAGTCGGTCGTGGTGGTGCCTTCTGCCGATTCTGTCACCACACGCTCGCGCATGCCTGAGGGTCCGTAGAGGTAGGTCGAGGTGGCATCCTCACTCGCGATTCTCGTGAGCTTCCCGAGCGAGTCCCAGGTGTAGGAGACATCCCCGGCAGGTGAGCTGGCGGAGGTCCTGCGCCCGAAGTCGTCGTGCGCGAACGTGGTCTCCACACTGCCTGTCGTGGCGGACTCGATCTCGTTGTCGGTGCCGTAGGTCATGGTGACATCGTAGCCGCTCCCGGGCCGGTCGATGGCGGTGAGATTCCCGGCAGCATCGTGGATGTAGGTGGTGGGGGTGCCGTTCAGGCTCCAGGAGACGAGCCGCCCTGCCGGGTCGTAGGAGAAGGACTGGGTCGAGTCAAGCGCTGAGGCGCTCGCGTCAATGGTGTCACTCGCGATGCGCCCGTAGCCGTCTCGGGTGATGGACTCATCGGCCGAGAAGGTGCCTGAGCCAAGCCGCACCCGTTCGAGCTGGAGTGCGGTGTTGTAGAGCAAGGCGCGGGATGAGAGCGCAGACGCGGCGCGACGGAAGGTGGAATCCGCCCCGAAGGTGAAGGACCACTGCTGCGAACCCGCGGTAGACGTCGTCTGCCACTGGCCGGTCTTGGCGAAGGTGTTGGTGGTGGTCACCTGCGGCAGCCCGAAGGCGGTGAAGGAGGTCGTGAGCGGGAGTGAGGCCTTGTCGTAGGTCGAGGTGAGCGTGGCGGTGCCCGCCGGACCTGTGGATGAGACCGCGGCGGTCCGCCCGAGCGCATCGTAGGTCGTCGCTACCGAGCCTTGGGCCTCAGGGCCACTCCAGGTGACCGCGACCGGGCGGGAGAGGTCATCGAGCGTCACACTCTGGGTGGCTGCGACAGAGCCGTCAGGAGCGTAGAAGGTCGTGGATGCCAGGCGGCCGACGGAGTCGTACGCATACTCGAGAAGCGTGCGCGGGGTCTCGGTCTCCCGGTAGGGCGCGGTGGTGGCGGCAAGGCGCCCGAGGCCGTCGTAGGTCATGGCGGTGGTCCGGCCAGAAGGTGAGGTCACGCTTGCGATGCGGCCTTCGAGGTACTCGATCGACGTCACACGGGCAAGCGGGTCGGTCACACTCGCCAGGCGCCCCGCCGGTGTGTAGGTGAAGGCGGCTGTGATCCCGAGGTTGCTTGCCGGAGCCGTTGTGGCTCCTGTCAAGCGGTCGAGCCCATCGAAGCTCCGCGTGGTCTCGACACTTGCCGTGCTCGCGCCGGGGTTCGTGTGGGTGACTTGCGTGGCGCGCCCTCGGGAGTCGAAGGAAGCTCCTGTCTTGGCGCCGGAGAGCTGCGTCGTCGACGTGCGGTAGGTGTGGGAGCCGTCATAGCCGTACTGCTCTCGGGCGGTCACCTGTTCCATGGTCATGTGGTCGGCGTAAAGGGCGCCGGAGGCAAGGCCGATCTGCGGACACACCTTGACCCAGTGCATGTTCGCCGGGACCTTGATCACAGAGGAGTACGTGGCCCAGGACGTCGTGCCAGAGATCGGTTTGGCGCCGGTGAGGTTCACGCGGACAGCGGTGTCCCAGTTGCAGCCGTAGTCGGTGAAGAAGACGACCTGCACGCCGGTCCAGGCTCCTGTAGCCGGAGTGAGGCCGTCGCTTGCCACACTCACCGAGAATCGCTTGTCCTGACCCGCCGTGACAGGCACGGGAGCCGACTCCCACCAGGGAGTGCCCGTCGCGCCAGAACCGCCCAGAAGGCGAAGCGCGCGCTCGGTGCCGACCACGACAGAATCGGCCACGTCATCGGCACCGTAGTAGCGGTTCCAGGCTTCAGGCACGCCGTTTGCGCCTAAGCGCTCGACCGAGTCGTTGTCGATGAAGCTCGTCGCACCGGCGGCATTCGCGCGCTCGAGGCGGGCGTTGTCGAATACCGCGCCTCCCTCAAGCCCGATCTCGAAGCGCACCGAGGCGACACCTGCTGGGGGTACGTAGAGAGCTGAGACCGGCAGTAGTGTGAGGCCATCGCCGGGAGGTGGGCTTGCTAGGGTGATACGGCGCAGCCACTGCCCTGCGGCGCCGTACTCGGAAAGACCGATCCGACCGCCTGATGTCGACCACGCCGAGGCGATATAGGCCTCGCCGGGGATGACGCTCACGGGATCCGACTCGATCCACGGGGTCCCGTCGCCGCCCTTGACCATCAGGTAGCCGAGATTCGGCTGGCCAGACGGCGCACCGACGCACCGGACGTCGCCGTAGAGCGTCCACCCGGTGCCGCCGAGAAGCACGTTCGTCTCAAACGAGCCGTTCTTGAGCAGGTTCGCGACCGTCGAGCCCGGGATCTCGCCTGAGAGCACGTTTCCGTAGGTGTCGTAGTACTCCTCGGTGATAGAGGTGCCCGAATCGGTGGCATTGGTGACGGCCACCGTCGATGAGATCGGGCGCCACTTGGCGTCGTACATCCTGTTCGAGACGTTTCCCTTGGCATCGGTCGTACTCGCCACCCGGTCGTTGGTGTAGGTGGCACTCGTGGTGAGCTTGAGGTCGCCCGTCCCGGCCGAGTTGGCGATGGACTCGATCACATTCCCGTGGGCGTCGCTCGTGTAGGTATCGGTCCGAAGCGTCCCGTCAGAGGCGCTTCCCGAGGTCACGCTCGCAAGATGCCCGTAGGAGTCGTAGGAGAAGGTGGTGGTGAGTGCCTCGCCTCCCGGGTCAGCGGTCACTGCGGTCACCTGGCAACCGAGATCCGGGTCGAACTCCACCCTGCGGGAGACGCTGTCCTCTCCCCCTGAGGTGGTGATCGTTACCTGGTCGGCGACGCCGTACTCGTAGTGGGTGACCGTGGGCGTGGCCTCGGAAGAGCGCGTGATGCTATGCACGCGGCCGCCCTCGTAAGCGATCTCGGCTGAGATGCCGTCGGCGTCTGTGACGCCCGTGATGCGACCGGATGTGTAGGTGTAGGTCGCGAGGGTCACATACGTGCCGTCTGCTCGCTTTCGCTTCACGCGAAGCTCGGCGCCTGCGCGTTCGTAGGCGACGATTCCGGCCTCTGGGACCGCGGTGCCGGAGGCAGAACCCACGCCGGTGAAGTCGAGTGAGGCGAGTTCCTCCCCTTCCCACACGAGTCCGGCCATCCGCCCCTGCGAGTCTGAGCAGGACAGCAGATCGCCGTCTGTCTGGTAGGTATAGCGGATGAGGTTCCCGCTTGTGTCCGCGATGCCCGTGACACGCCTGCCCGCATCGAAGGCCACGGGGGACTCCGAGATCGTGGTCTGCGGCAGTTCGAGTTCACAGAGGCAGAAGGCGCCCGAGGTGCTGCCGACAGCCACGATGCGGAAGTAGCGGGCCGAAACCGGCGCGAAGTAGTGCGTCTGCCACGAGCGGGCGCCTGTGACGATGCCCACGTCTGCGATGTCGGCGTAAGGCCCGGCCGCCGCGCTTGCGTACTGAAGCTTGTAGGAGTGCTCGCGCGGGCTGGCCTCTCCGACCTCGCCGCCATCCCACAGGAGCAGGCGGGCCTCCGAGAGCACGCGCGCCTCACCCAGGTCGTAGGTGAGTGACACATCGGTGCCGTTGAAGACGTAGTCGAAGCCACTTCCGGTCGTCATCGCATAGTTGCCGTCGGTGGAGGCGCCGGTCGAACCGCCCGTGCCGGCAAGGGTAGGCACGATGCCTCGCGCCAGGTTCCTGCGCGCGAGCGCAAGCGTGCCTGAGAGCGGATCGCGCTCGTAGGTACCGCCGCCTGCCTGGGCAAGGTCCCGCGAGGTGCCGTCGGAGTCGGTGAAGGCCATCTGCCCGCTTGCGAAGTACACGTCATCGAAGTAGACGGAGCCACAGGAGTTCGTCATCGCAAGGATCAGCCGCGCCTTGGCAGCGCCTGCCGGCGCGACGGAAGCGAGCGCGACTTTGCGCCACCCGACACCGACCGGCGTGGTGGCCTCGTAGAGCACCGATGAGCAGGGAGCTGAGAGTAACGTACCGTACTCGTCGAAGTAGGCGATCTGCGCGAAAACGCCGCCGGCTGCCGTGTAGCGGGCGAACCCTTCAGTGCGCGCCCATGCCGTGGCGTCGAGACGCTGGCCGGGAACCACAGCGAGGTCTTCAGCCGGAGTCGAGCTGGAGTAGGCCACAGCCGCCCCGTATGAGCCTGCCGGGCGTGAGAGCTTAAGCGAGTAGGAGCCGTTTCGGTAGGTGGCCGAGCGGCTCACGTAGGCCGGGTCAGACGGGATCCAGTCGCTCGGACACGCGGTTCCCGAACCCTGCTCGAAGCCGGGGTTGGGTGCCTTCTGGTCGTCGAAGCCGAGTGCGGGCACGCCCACGCGCCAGCCCGTGCCCACGCCTGCCGTGTCGGTCGTGACAGATGAGTCGTAGACAAAGCCTGCGCCGAGCACTCCGCCGAGGCCCTGGTAGGCCATATCCGTGCGGGAGAGTAGCAAGCGTCCGGTGGCAAGGTCGACCGTGGCTCCGCCTGCCGTATCACTCGCGCGGTAGCCTTCGATGCCGGCGCCGTCAGAGCCGGAGGAAAGCGGAGCGACGGTGAAGGGCGCCCACGCGCTCCAATCAGACGTCGACGTGCGACCGGTGCCGGTGACATCGGTCACGACTTGCACCCGCGCGAAGTAGCGGCCAGGGGCCAGGGTGACGTCAGGGACACAGACCGTGCCTGCACCGGTCACAGACTTGGCGTGAAGGACCGCCGTCTCGCCAAGACGGCGGATCTGGACGTTCGCGCTCAGTTGCGGCTGGGAGGTGAACGGGTCGCCTGCGATCGAGTACATGAAATCATCGCGCGTCCAGGTGATGCGCGGAGCACCTGATGTGGCGGTGTCCCCGCCTGCCTGGCATACGACCTTCGGGCGGGTGGTGAAGGCGCACTCGAAGACCGGGCCATTGGCGCCGGTCTCGCGACTCGCGAACTTCGTCCAGTGCCCGACCTGTCCGCCGACCGGGGCCCAGAAGGCGATGCCGTTGGCCACACCGGTATCCATCCAGGTCTGGGCGAGCGGGGTGATGTCGAAGCGCGTGCGCTGGCGGTAGGTGGCCGTACCTTGCGAGTAGTAGGTGGCGTAGGGCTGGTTGTTCCAGGTAAGGCCGCCCTCCGACCAGGCACCGTTGATCGCGCCGTAGGCGATCGGACCGCTTGCGTAGTTGTAGCGGTGTGAGCAGTACAGGTTCATGTTGGCGGTGATCACCTGCACGCTCGCCTGCTGGCGCAAGCTCATGAGAAGCGAGAGATCGGGCATCACGTAGGAGTAGTTCTCGCCCGCCCCCGGGTAGTAGCCGACCTTGAGCTCGGTTGAGGTGCCATAGTTCGAAGACGGGTAGGCGTTGGTGACAAACGAATCCGCCACCGTGCCGAAGCCGAGGGTGTAGAAGGTCGGGTCGATCTCGACCGGATAGACGCGTTCGGGGGAGCAAAGCCACTTCGCATCCGCTGCAACGACGAGGCGCCACATGCCGCCTTGGGGGACGAGCATGTAGGAGACGTCGTCGCTTCGTTGAGGCTCCCCAGCTGCGTCTCTGCTCGCATCCTCCATGTAAGGAGCGGCGATCTTCAAGACGGGCGCGGTGCTCTCGGCTGAGTAGAGGCCGATCCCGCCGTCATCCTCGATCCGGGGACTGAGGTTGCCGGTATCCAGATCGAAGGCGAACACGTTCTTCCCCCGGTACTTGTCGAGGATGATGGTCTCTTTCAGGCCATCGGCGCGCGATTCGTACTCGAGTGTGACCCCGGGACCGAAGGCGGAGGCATAGGAGAGCTTCTCGCTCCGCACCGCATTAGGCGTGGCTGTGGCGGAGTTCGTGGATGCGGGATCTGCGAGTGCGAGCGTGCGCGCCGGGCGGAAGGCCACTGTAGCGGCGGAGGACTCGATGCTCGCCCACTCGCTTCCCAGGCGCTCGGGCAGATTGACTGAGAATGCGTTGGCCTTGTTCCGCCAGCCCGTGCGCGCCGGGTCGGTTGCGCGCACGAGATCGCTGTCGATCACCTCAAAGGCGCCGGTCGACTCATCCTCGTAATGGATGGGCTCAGAGAACGACTCGAACTTGTAGGTGCCGTCCCCCATGTCGAAGACGCGGGAGTGGGCTGTGCGGCGGGAAAGGACCTCACGGGGTGGCGGTGCGGCTGTGGCAGGCGCAATCGCGATGAGCTGCGCAGTGAGTGCGAGACAGAGCGTGCCGGCGCATACCCGCCGGACCCCCCCCAGAAGGCCATGCCGCATGATTCCCCCAGTCATTGCGAACGTGGACGCGGCGAGCGCACGCCCGCCAAGTACAGGAGTTCGTCATGAGGGGCGCGGGCTCCTGCAAGGAACTGACAGATGCTGTCGCGCCCGGACGGGTGTTCTGCGCGGAGTCACTCCGCTAAGGCGGGCAGGCGCCCGAGGAGGCATGTCCTCCGAGGCGCCGCGGGCCCCGCCCGAGGACTACGCAGCGCGGGACACCCGGGCGTAGGCCCGCGACGCTACTCCTCTTCCGGCGGGTCCGGGATCGCGGCGATCCCGTACGTCCCGTCGTACATCCCGACCAGCATCTTGCCCGGTCCGCAGCCGAACTCGACGATGCTGACTCCTTCGGAAAGTGCCACCTCTACCGGCTTCTCGTCGAGGTGCACTATCAGGGTCAGCGCGCCCTCGCCGGGGCTGGTTGGCACGAGCGCAAGGTGCTTGCCGTCGGGAGACAGGGACGGCGTGTACCGCGACGGCGCCTTCCACTCCTCTTCGAACAGGCGCTTGCCCTCCTGCGAGTAGATGCCGACCGTAGTGGTCACCTCGGCCTTCTCGCCCTTGCCCTTGGTGTCGTACGAGGCCACGAGGAACCGGTCGCCCGCGGGGACAACCGCGTCGGCCGTCCCGACCGACTTGCGCCACAGCCGGTCGCCCAGGCCGTCATCGGCGATCTCGTATGCGGAGAGCCTGCCCTTGGAGTCGGCGAAGAAGGCCGTGGTCGTGGTCACCAGCGACGGCATCGTGGGGACGTTGTTGAACTGCTTGTGAGTCCGGATCGAGTCGCTCTCGTAGGCCTCCACCAGCCCGTCCGGTTTCTTCTCGTCGGCCGCCTGGATCTCGTAACCCACCACGACGATCCCGAAGCCGATGTTCGCCTGCGCGGCCACGCGCTGCGCGTCCTCGGTCTGCTTCGCCCACCGCACGGCTCCGGCCACGCTGTCGCGCACCGACACCAGCGCCGGCATGCCCTTGGCGGCTGCGGTGTAGACGAGCACCTTTGCGCCGTCCGCGGAGACCGATCCGCCCACCTGCGCGCCTGCGACAGGTCCGTCGACCCCCCACCGCAGGGCGCCGTTCTCGCCGATGACGCGAAGCCGGTTGGGAATCTCGGCGGTGGCGCTTGAAGTCGGCTCTATCGCGGCGAGAACCACCGCGCCCGCCGAGTCGGAGTCCAGAAGCGTCACGACGGTCTGCGACTCACCGAAGTCCCAGAGCACGCCACCGGCGCCGTCCACCTTGCGCAACAGCCCGTCGTACGTGCCGAAGAGGTAGGGGCCGTCTTGCGAGCACACGTGTGCGGCGCTGATCCCCGCCGGAAGCGTGCCGTTCCAGAGCCACGGAACCGCCGGCGGGGCTTCCTCCTCCTTCTTGCAGGAGGTGAATGCCAGCGCGATGAGCACGAGAACGACCAGGATGCCCGCGATGAGAGCTGCCAGCTTCGCGTTGCGACCCGTGAGCTTCATCATGCCCCCTAGTGCGCGGCCGTCAGTTCTTGGCGGTGTCCCAGTTCTGGTAGTCCTTGCCCACTACAACTAGCACGTCGGTGGAGAAGGCGTACATCCCCCGGCTCTCGACGACTCTCGCTTTCGGCAGCGCCGAGGCCACCTGAACGGCTGCCGCGCGGTCGGCGGAATACACGACGAGCGTCTCGTCGTAGACGAACTGGTTGGCGTTCCCGACCTCGCCCACGGCATATCCGTCGGCGCGCAGTATGTCGGCTGCCGCCGTGGCGCATCCCTCGATACCCGCGCCGTTGCGCACGGTGACGGTCACGCTCTTGGGGTCGATCTCGGCGCCGACGGTCGCTGTCGTGTCGAACGGCAGCCCCTGCATCATGGCGCTCACGAGGAACTCCTTCTTGTCCTCATCGGGCCACACATACGGCGACTTCCACTCGCCCATCAGAGTCGCGGTCTGGACGTTCGAGCCGCCCATGTCGCGAAGCGCGAGTGCGACATCCACGATCTCGGCGATCGTCATGTCCGTCGACATGTACTGCGCGACGCCCTCCACTATCCCCGGGATCTTGAACACCTTGTCGAACTTGGTCGCCTGGTCTGCGAGCGCCTTGAAGAACTGCTGCTGGTGGCGCATTCGGGTGAAGTCGGCGTCCGGGAAGTCGCGGCTGCGCACGAAGGTGAGCGCGTGGTCCCCGTCGAGCAGCTGGTAGCCCTTGTCGATTCGCGATGCGGTGTACGAGCCGTGGCTCGAGGCCTTCGGGTCGTCGATGTCAGTGTCAACGTCGATCCACACCCCACCCAGCGAGTCGACGACCTGGATGAATCCGTCGAACTCGAGGTCCATGTAGTGGTTGATCGGGATGCCGAGGAACTCCTCGACCGTGTCGACCATGAGCGCGGGACCGCCGTGGAACGTGGCGGCGTTGATCTTCTCGGTGCCGTAGCCAGGAATGTCCGCACGCGTGTCGCGCGGGATGGACAGCATCCAGACCTTGTCGTTCTCTGGGTCGATCCTCGCGACGATGATGGTGTCCGCACGCGCTGCCGACTCGCCCGGCCGGTTGTCCTGGCCAAGCAGCAGGACGGTGAAGGGCTGCTTCGGCTCTCGCTCTGCAAGCGCGGCTTCCAGGTCGCCGTCTGCCTGGGAGTTCGCGTTCATCGTCTCCTGCGCCCTGTGCAGCAGCGAGTAGAGCCAGACGCCTCCACTCGCGACCACCGTGACGAGCAGAATCGCCACGACGAGCGCGACTCGCTGCGCCGCCTTGCGGCGCCTGACGCGCTGTATCCGCATGCTCGGCGCCGGCTCCACCATCCCGCGCGAGCGGCGGCGCGTGTCAGGGGGCGGTGTATCGAGCTTCCGACCGGTGCGAACCCGGTCGGAACGACGCGGCGGGTTGTTCGAGGAGCGGCGTCCCACGATTCGGTGCGTCCAATCACTAGCCGGACGAGGAGCATGCAACGAGCGCCGATTGTAGCCTAGGCGCGCATGCCTCGCTCCATGTCGTTACCTAACCTTCACAGCGGCACGATGTTCTTGCCCGGACGGTTCCAGAGCGCGTTGCGCGTGTCGAGCACGAGCGCGCTCTCCTCGGCGATCATCCCGTAGTCGAAGACCCTGTGGGCTGTGATGACGAGTGTGGCATCTGCCTTGCGAACCTCATCAGGCGTGAGATCCACGCGCGGAACGGCCGTCGTGCCGGCTTCGAACCGCTGCACGTACGGGTCGCAGTAGACCAGGTCAGCCTGCTTCTCCAGCAGAAGCTCGGCCACGCGCCTCGCCGGAGACATGCGCATGTCGTCGATGTCGGCCTTGTACGCCACGCCAAGCATCAGGATCCGCGAGCCCGCGAGCGCCTTGCGCTGGAGGTTCAGGGCGTCCATCAGCCGCGTGACGACGTAGTACGGCATGTTCTCGTTGATGCGGCCGGAGAGATCGATGAACTCGGTGCGGAAGTCGTACTCCTTCGCCTTCCACGACAGGTAGAACGGGTCGACGGGGATGCAGTGGCCGCCCAGCCCCGGCCCGGGATAGAACGGCATGAAGCCGAACGGCTTGGTCTTGGCGGCCTCGATGACCTCCCAGAAGTTCACGCCCATGCGGTCGCACAGCATGAGCAGCTCGTTCACGAGCGCGATGTTGACGCCCCGGAACGTGTTCTCGAGCAGCTTCGTCATCTCGGCGACGCGTGTAGTGGAGACCGGAACGACGGTGTCGATGTAGCGACCGTAGAGGGCGGCAGCGGCCCTCGTGCACGCCGGAGTGACCCCGCCGACGACCTTCGGCGTGTTTCGCGTCTGCCACACGGCGTTGCCGGGGTCGACTCGCTCGGGCGAGAACGCGAGGTGGATATCGGTGCCTACCTTGAGGCCACCGGACTCCAGAATGGGCTGGATGACCTCCTCGGTGGTGCCGGGGTAGGTGGTGGACTCAAGCGTTATCAGCATCTCCGGATGCAGGTACGGCGTGATGGAGCGGGTAGCGCTCTCCATGTAGGAGACGTCCGGCTCCTTCGTCTCATTGAGCGGCGTCGGCACGCAGATGGCCACGGCGTCGGCCTCGGCCACCCGCGCAAAGTCGGTCGTAGCCGAGAGCAGCCCGCGATCCACGAGGTCCTTCACGTCGGCGGACGGCACATCGGGGATGTAGCTCGTGCCGGCGTTGACCGCGTCGGCCTTCTCCAAGGAGACCTCGAGACCGATCACGCGGCTACCGGCCTTGCCCATCTCCACTGCAAGGGGAAGTCCGACGTAGCCGAGGCCGACTACCGCGAGTACGGCAGACCCATCTTCGATCTTCTCGAGAAGTCCCATGCGAGTCGGTGCCTTTCCTGTGTTCAATGCCGGGCAGCCGGGCTATTGTATCGCGAACATCAGCGTGCCCGAACAGGCGAGTTCGCCGCCGACGCTCGCTTTGGCCTCGCCGAACCCGATGCTCGCCCGGGCCTTCGTGATCTCGACCTCGAAGGTAAGCGTGTCACCCGGCACGACCTGGCGCTTGAAGCGCACCTTGTCGATGCCCGCGAAGAACGCAAGTTTGCCGACGTTTTCGGGAAGCGACAGCAGCGCGACCGCACCGGTCTGTGCGAGTGCCTCGACGATGAGCACGCCGGGCATCACAGCATACTGCGGGAAGTGCCCGGGCACCCAGAACGCATCGGTGGTGACATCGAGTTCCGCCTTCGCACGCACGCCCGGCTCCAGCTCCAACACGCGGTCCACCAGCAGGAACGGGTCGCGGTGCGGCAGGATGCCCTTGATGGCCTCGCGGTCGAGCATGGCTCCCCCTACTCCTCGATCATGCGGATGTCGGCGCCAAGCGACGCCAGCTTGCCGCAGAAGTCCTCGTAGCCGCGCAGGATGTGGTGGACGTCCGAAACGACCGTCTCGCCCTCGGCGACGAGCGCCGCGAGCACGAGGGCGGCGCCACCGCGCAGGTCCGGCGAGCGCACCGGCGCGCCCTGGAGCGCGTGCACCCCGCGAATGAGCGCGCGATGGCCCTCGATGTCGATGTCGGCACCCATGCGCTTGATCTCATCCGCGAACATGAAGCGATTCTCGAACACGTTCTCGGTGATGACCGAGTTGCCCTCCGCGAGCGCGAGCAGCGCCATGAACTGCGCCTGCATGTCGGTGGGAAACCCGGGGTATGGCAGGGTCGCGACGTCCACGGGGCGGATGGGCCCTTCTCGCCGTACGGTCGCGCCGTCCGCATGCACGGCCACCTCGCAGCCGACAAGCTCGAGTTTCGTCAGCAGCATCTCGAGGTGCGCCGGGTCGAAGCCGGTGACGGTGACCGGGCCGCCGCCAAGCGCTCCGGCGACGAGGTAGGTACCCGCCTCGATGCGGTCGCCGACAGCCGTGTGGACGACGGGCGAGAGCTCGCGCGCTCCGTGCACCACAAGTGTTGACGAGCCTCGGCCTTCGATCTGCACGCCCATCGCGACCAGCATGTCCACCAGGTCACCGATCTCAGGCTCCCGGGCCGCGTTCTCGATCACCGTCGCACCCTCGGCGCGCACGGCGGCCATCAGCAGGTTCTCGGTGGCCCCCACGCTCGGGAAGTCGAGGAGCACCTCGGCGCCTTTGAGGCCCTCCGGCGCAGTGGCGTCGATGAAGCCATGCTCGAAAGCGATGTTCACGCCCAAATGCTCGAGGCCGTGGATGTGCATGTCGATCTTGCGCGAGCCGATGTTGCAGCCTCCCGGCATCGCGACCCGGGCACGTCCGAAGCGCGCCACCAGCGGTCCGAGCACTACGATCGAGGCGCGCATCTGGGCAACGAGCTCGTATGGTGTTTCGACAGAAGTGATGTCGGTCGCGTCTACGAGTACCGAGTGGTCCTCGCGGGTGACGCGTGCGCCCAGGACCGAGAGGACCTCCGCCATGAGCGTGACGTCCGAGATGTCGGGGACGTTGCGGATCACCGACGCGCCGGGTGCGAGCAGCGCGGCGGCCATCAGCTTGAGCGCCGAGTTCTTGGCGCCCCCCACGCGGATCTCACCCGTGATGGGTCGTCCGCCGTTGACGATGATCGAAGCCATGCCTGTCAGGGAGTCCCTTCCATCAACGTGTGTTCCCCAAGGTAACAGACGGCGGACCCGCGCACCCGCGGACCCGCCGTCAGCGTTGCCGTACCGGAGAAACCTATGAGCGGCGTTCGGCCACCTGCAGCTGGACCTCATACCACTTGAGGTCCTCTTCGCATTCGGTCATGTCCTCGCGCTCCATCAGCGGCGCTTCCTTCATCGCCGCCATGCGCTCACTCGCGAGCTCCTTCGCCTTTCGGGCGCGTTCCACGTCGATGCGCGACGCGTGCTCGGCGGCGTCAGCGAGCACGATCACCTTGTCCTCGTGCACCTGCAGATACCCGCCCGAGACCGCGAACCACTCGACGTCCTTGTTGTCGTTGTACCTCACCCGCAGCTCGCCGGGCCGGAGCACGGTCACGAGCGGCGCGTGCAGCGGCAGGATGCCGACCTCGCCGTCGAGCGTCGGAGCGATCACCATCTCCACCTCGTTGGTGTAGACGATCTTCTCCGGCGTGACGATCTCGCAGAGGAGCGTGCGTGCCATCGTCTACGCCGTCGCCTTCATCTTCTCGGCGGCCTCAAGCGCCTCTTCGATACCGCCCACGTAGCGGAAGGCGCCTTCGGGGACGTCATCGTGCTTGCCCTCGATGATCTCCGAGAAGCCGCGGATCGTGTCCTCGAGCTTCACGTACTTGCCCGCCATACCCGTGAACTGCTCGGCGACATGGAACGGCTGCGAGAGGAACTGCTGGATCTTGCGGGCGCGCGACACGATGAGCTTGTCCTCCTCGGAAAGCTCGTCCATGCCGAGGATGGCGATGATGTCCTGGAGGTCCTTGTAGCGCTGCAGGACCTGCTGTACGCCACGCGCCACGCGGTAGTGCTCCTCGCCCACGACGGCCGGATCGAGCGCGCGGCTCGTCGAGGCCAGCGGATCCACGGCGGGGTAGATGCCGAGTTCGGCGATGCCGCGCGAGAGGACGGTCGTGGCGTCCAGGTGCGTGAACGCGGTGGCCGGTGCCGGGTCCGTGAGGTCGTCGGCCGGGACGTAGATCGCCTGCACGGAGGTGATGGAGCCGGTCTTCGTGGATGTGATGCGCTCCTGCAGTTCGCCCATCTCGGTCGCCAGTGTGGGCTGGTAGCCCACGGCGCTCGGCATGCGGCCGAGGAGTGCCGATACCTCAGAGCCCGCCTGGGTGAAGCGGAAGATGTTGTCGATGAACAGGAGCACGTCCTGGCCCTGGTCGCGGAAGTACTCGGCCGACGTCAGACCGGCCAGCCCCACGCGCAGGCGTGCTCCCGGAGGCTCGTTCATCTGACCGTACACGAGGCACGTCTTCTCGATGACGCCGGATTCGGACATCTCGTTGTACAGGTCGGTGCCCTCGCGTGTGCGCTCGCCCACGCCGGTGAACACCGACGTGCCGCCGTGCTGCTGGGCGAGGTTGTTGATCAGCTCCATGATGATGACGGTCTTGCCGACGCCGGCCCCGCCGAACAGGCCCGTCTTGCCGCCCTTGATGTAGGGCTCGAGCAGGTCGACGACTTTGATGCCGGTCTCGAAGATCTCCGTCTTCGGCTCGAGGTCCTCGTACTCGGGGGCCTCGCGGTGGATCGGGTAGTACGCCTCGACCTCGGGCATCGGCTTGCCGTCCACGGGTTCGCCCATCACGTTCCAGATGCGACCGAGGGTCGACGGACCCACCGGCATCTGGATCGGGGCTCCCGTGTCCACGGCGTCCATACCGCGCGTGATGCCGTCGGTGGAGGACATGGCAACGGCACGCACCAGGTTGCCGGGCAGGTGCTGCTGCACCTCGGCCACCAGGTGCACCTTGCCGATGGCGGTCTCGCCGTCGACGACAAGCGCGGTGTAGATCGCCGGGATCGCATCGGGTGCGAACTCCACGTCGATGACCGGGCCGACGACGCGAACGATACGTCCGACGTTCATGGGCGACTTCTCCTTGGTTTCTGCCATTCCGCTAGGCCTCCTCGAGCGCCGCGGCGCCGCCGACGATCTCGGCGATCTCGGTGGTGATGGCTGCCTGCCGCGCGCGGTTGTAGCTGCGCGTCAGGGTTGTGATCATCTCGCTCGCGTTGTCCGTGGCGGACTTCATGGCCGTGCGGCGCGCACCCTGCTCGGATGCGGCCGACTCCATGAGCGCCCGGTACACGAGCGTCTCGACGTACGTGGGGAGCAGGTGCTCGAGCACGGCGGCGGCCGAGGGCTCGAAGAGGTACTCGGCACGCATGCCGACCGCCTCCTCGGTGTCGGCCTCGACGACCTTGTGCTCGATCGGCAAGAGCTGGTAGGTCTCAGCCTTCTGCTCGGCCACGTTCTTGAAGCGGTTGAAGATGACGTACGCGGCGTCGATCTCGCCCGCCGAGTACCGTCCGATGATGCTGGTCGCGATCGCACGCGCATCCGCGAAAGTCGGCTTGTCCGAGATGTCACGGTACGACGCTATCGGCTCGATCCCACGATAGCGAAGGTAGCCGATCGCCTTCTTGCCCACCGCAATGAGATCGGCCTCAACGCCTGCGGCAGCTTCGCCGCGCATGAGGTCCTCGGTGATCCGCAGGATGTTGGAGTTGAACGCCCCGCACATGCCGCGATCGCTCGTGATGGTCACGACGACGATACGGCTGCGCTCGGCATGCTCTTCCAGCAGAGGATGCGTGGCGTTCTGCACGTAGCGCGCAACGTTGCTCAAGACTTCCATCATCGCGAACGCATACGGGCGAGCGGCCTCGATCTTTTCCTGCGCACGCTTGATCTTCGCGGTCGCGACCATCTCCATGGTGCGCGTGATCTGCCGCGTGCTCTGCACGCTCACGATCCGCTGCTTGATGTCGCGAAGGTTCGGCATCCGGCTATCCCTCTGCCCCGAAGCCGGCCTTGTACTCCTCGATCGCCTTGGCGAGCGCCTCGGCGGTCTCGTCCGAGAGTTTGAGCTCGCTTACGATGGCGCGGCCGATCTCCGGGTGGGCGTTCTCGAGGAACTCGAGCAGCCCGTCGCGGAACTTCTCGACGTTCTCGACCGGGAGGTCGTCGATGTAGCCCTTGGTCCCGGCGAAGATCGCCATGACCTGCTGCTCCACCCCGTAGGGCACGTAGCGCCCCTGCTTCAGGAGCTCCACCAGTCGGGCGCCTCGGTTGAGCGTGGATTGCGTCGCCTTGTCAAGGTCGCTGCCGAACTGCGCGAACGCGGCAAGTTCGCGGTAGCGGGCCAGGTCCAGACGGAGCGAGCCCGCGACCTGCTTCATCGCCTTGATCTGCGCGTTGCCGCCGACGCGCGACACCGAGATGCCCACGTTGATGGCGGGGCGGACGCCCTGGAAGAACAGGTCCGACTGCAGGAAGATCTGGCCGTCTGTGATGGAGATGACGTTCGTCGGGATGTACGCCGACACGTCGCCGGCCTGCGTCTCGATCACGGGAAGTGCGGTGAGCGACCCCGCTCCGTTTGCGTCGGAGAGCTTCACGGCACGCTCCAGCAGGCGGCTGTGCAGGTAGAAGACGTCGCCAGGGTACGCCTCGCGACCCGGCGGGCGGCGAAGCGTGAGCGACATCTGGCGGTACGCGACGGCCTGCTTGGAGAGGTCGTCGTAGATGCAGAGCACGTGACGGCCCGGGTTGTCCGCCGAGGCAGGCTTGCCGTCGGCGCCTGTGTACATGAAGTACTCACCCATCGCGCAGCCGCCCATGGGGGCGAGGTACTGCAGCGGGGCGGGATCGGAAGCATTGGCCGCCACGACGATCGTGTACTCCATCGCGCCGTGCGCCTCAAGGGTCTCGACCACACCCGCCACGGTTGAGGCCTTCTGGCCGATCGCCACGTACACGCAGATGAGGTCCTTGCCCTTCTGGTTGATGATCGCGTCGATCGCCACTGCGGTCTTGCCAGTCTGGCGGTCGCCGATGATCAGTTCGCGCTGGCCGCGGCCGACCGGGATCATCGAGTCGATGGCCATGATGCCGGTCTGAACCGGCTCGTGGACGCCTTTGCGTTCGATGACGCCGGGGGCACGGAACTCCACCGGGCGGTAGCCCTCGGCGGCGATAGGACCCTTGCCGTCGATCGGCTGGCCGAGCGGACTCACGACGCGGCCGAGCAGCCCGGGGCCCGAAGGCACCTCCGCAACACGGCCGGATGTGCGAACGCTGTCGTTCTCCTTGATGAGCGAGGTCTCGCCCATCAGCACAGCGCCGACCTCGTTCTCGTCGAGGTTCAAGGCCATGCCGTAGACGATCTCGCCACCCTGGCCTACGAACTCGAGGAGCTCGCCTGCCATGGCGCCCTTCAGGCCCTCGACGCGGGCGATACCGTCACCGATCTGGATGACGGTGCCGACCTCCCGTACGTCAACGGAGGCCTTGTACGACTCGAGCTGCGCTCGCAGCACGTCGCCGATCGCACTAGCGGTGATCTCCGCCACTTACGCCTCACCTCCCTGACGTGCGGTCACAAGCGCCTGGCGCACGCCGTCGAGCTGGGACGTCACGGTCCCGTCGAGAACGCGGCCGGCAATACTGATGCGGATGCCGCCGAGGATCGAGCCGTCCACCCGCTCGCGGAGGGTGACGGGGCGCCCGGTGGCGTCGGTGAGCTGCTTGATGAGCTTCGCCCGCATGGGCTCGTCGAGCTCGATGGCCGTGGTGACTTCGGCGACCACGATCCCGCGCTGCGCCTCGGCGGTCTCGCTGAACAGACGCGCGAGGTCGCCGATGGCGTCGGTCTGACCGCGCTCGACCATGAGCGTCACGATCGAGAGCGCTTCCGGCGTGACCGACTCGCCGAAGATGCCGCGCATGATGTCGCGCTTCTTCTCCGCGGGCAGGCTCGTATCGTTGAGCGCCTGGTGCAGGTCGACGTGGCCGCGAACGGCCTTGGCCACCGATGCGAGGTCGCCGTCGACGGCGTCGACGACATCGGCGAGCGTCGCGAGCTCGAAGAGGACCCGTGCGAGGGTCTCGATCGTCTCGCTAGTTCTCATTCAGGCTCCCCACTTCGGCGAGGTACTTGTCGATGAGCGCCTCGTGGTCCTTCTTGGAGAGGCTGGAGCCGATGATCTTGCCGGCTACGGCCACCGAGAGATCGGCGACCTCGCCCTTGATCTCCGCCATCGCCGCGGCCTTCTCGGCCTGTATGGCCTCGATAGCCTTGGCCTTCTCGGCCTCGGCTTCTTCCTTGGCCTTGGCCAGGATCTCGGTCTTCATAGACTCGGCCACCTTGCGGCCCTGCTCTATGACCTGGGTGGCCTCGGCGCGCGCCTCGGCCATCTGGACTTTGTACTCCTCGAGCAGCCGCTCGGCCTCGACGCGGGTCTCTTCGGCCCGCTCCAGGGACTCGCGGATCTTGTTGGCGCGCTCGTCCAGCATCTTCGTGATCGGCGGGAAGGCGAACTTCCACATCACGATGAACAGAACGGCGAACGCGACAACGTTGACCCACATCTCTGTGGTGTTCGGAATGATGAGTTCCACGCTGTCGCTCCTCCCGCTTGGTAGGCGTCTACTAGGCGTTCAGAACGAAGGCGAGGACGAATCCGAGGAGGCCGATGGCCTCGATCATGCCGAGGGCGATGAACATGGTGGTCTGCAGGCGACCGGCCATCTCGGGCTGGCGGGCCATCGACTCGATGGTCTTGGCGCCGACGATCGACAGACCGATGGCGGCACCGATACCTCCGAGACCGAACGCGAGCGCAGCACCCAAAGATTGCATAACTTCCTCCTTCTGTTCCCCACCCGCCGCATCCGTCGGCGGATGACTGTTCCCGTATCCAACACGTCGCGCGCTTCGCACGACGAGCGAAACCTAGTGCTCGGCGTGAATCGCGCCGTTGATGTAGACCGCCGTCAGGATCGTGAAGATGTACGCCTGCAGAACGGCCACGAAGACCTCGAACGCGCGTAGGATCACGCTCATCAGGAACGAGAGCGGCAGGACGATGGCGCTGGTGGCGGTGAAGTGCTCGAGTGCAAGCGCCATGAACACCGTGAACACGCCCAGCATGATGTGGCCCGCGTACATGTTGGCGAAGAGTCGGACGCCCAGCGTGAACGGGCGCAAGAAGTGCGAGATGAGCTCGATCACGAAGATCAGCGGCGCAAGGAAGACCGGCGTGCCCGAGGGGACGAGCGCCTTGATGTAGCGGAAGAACCCGATCTTCTTGATGCCGATGCCGTTGTAGACGAGGAACACGACTATCGCCCACGTGAAGGTGGTACCGACCGTCCCCGTGCCGGGAAGCGCCGGCGGGATGTTGCCGAGCAAGTTGTTGAACAGCACGAAGAAGAACATCGTCCCGATGAACGGGAAGCACTTCTTGCCCTCCGGCCCCATGATGTCGACGCAGACGCCGTTGCGTACGAAGTCGACGGCAGCCTCGGCGATGTTCCCCACGCCGCTCGGCACGAGCCTGGCCTTGCGCGACGCTACGACGACGAAGACCAGGAGCAGGACGACCGCGATGATCAGCCAGAACGTGTAGTTCGTGAGGCTGAATGCGGCGTGCTCCGAGAACGGGCGGACCGACAGCTCGTGCAAGAGCTCGGCGATCTTCTCGGTCATCGGACTTGCCTCCACCGCTTCGGCGGCTGTGACGACGGGTGCTGACACGGTTGCGATCTCCCTCCTCAGGCGGACGTGCGAGAGATGTGCGGACAGGACGCTCTCACGGCCTCGATGAGGAGACCGGCTACGAACGAAACGCCGAGCGCGACGCCGAACGGGGCGATCCCGTCACGCGCCACGATGAAGTACAGCGCGAGGGCTACGATCGCGAAGGACATGCGCGCGAGCATGAGGGCGCCGTACTTCACCATGCCCCGGAAGGGGTCATAGGGAGTGACCAGCTCACTCGACCGGCGCGAGACGAACGTGAGGAGGCCGCCGAGCAGCACGCCGAGTGCCGCGGCGACCAGAGGATGGCCGAACAGGGAAGCTACAACCGGAATCGCGCATGTCCCTTCGAACGAGTCCCTCGACCCCACCTGCAGCCACAGGCCGGGGAAGGCAGACGTCCGCGTGTACGCCGGAGTAGCGCACGAGACTCGAAGGTCCGCATGAGGCCCCGGGGGGTGGCCTGCCGAAAAGCGTGCTCACTATACAACAACGTCAGTGGTGCAACAAGAAAACGCCAGGGCGCGTGTGCAAGCACGCCGCGGAACCGCTAGTCCTCGTCGTGATGCGCCACCTCGAACAGGCCGAGCCAGTACGCCATGAGGCCCGAAAGCCCTGCTAGCAGCACGAATGTCAGGATCTTGAAGACCGGCGCCACCCAACGCATCGCGTACCCGCCGACGGCCAGGGCAATCGACCAGACGTAGATGATCAGCACCGTCTGCCGCACCGTGAACCCTCGGCCGAGCAGCCGATGATGGATGTGTCCCTTGTCGGCCTCGTGCACCGGACGACCACTCCTGCGTCGGCGGATGATGGCGGAGAGCGTGTCGAAGACCGGCACGCCGATTATGAGCAGCGGAACCACCAACGTGATCGCGGCGACGGACTTCATCACACCCAGAAGCGAGATGCACGCGAGCGCGAACCCCAAGAACAGCGCACCTGAGTCGCCCATGAAGATCGATGCCGGGTTGAAGTTGTAGCGCAGGAATCCCACGCAGACACCCACAAGCGCGGCTGCGAGAACCGCCGCCAGGGGCTGGTTGGTCTCTTCGGCGAGCACGAGGAGGCTTACCGCCGCTATGGCCGTGATGCCAGCGGCGAGGCCGTCCATCCCGTCGATGAGATTCACGACGTTCGCGAACCCGACCATCCAGAACAGCGTGATCGGCAGCGACAGGAAGCCGAGCATCTGGATCCCGCCCGCGATGGGATTGCCCACGAAGTCGATGCTCACCCCGCCAGCGAAGGCTATCCCGGCTCCGATGATCTGGCCGGCCAGCTTCTGTCCCGCCGACAGGTCTACCACGTCGTCCAGTAGGCCGACGGCGAACATCACTCCGAGTCCGGCGAGCACGCCGAGAACGGGTTCGCCCACGATGGTGAGGGCCGGCGGCCAACCCCAAAGCCTCTCCCCCAGCCAGCGCACGAAGACCGCAGCGGCAAACCCGCCGAACATCGCCGCTCCTCCGATGCGAGGAATCGCGCCATGGTGGACGTGGCGCCCTCCGGAGTGCGAAACGATGCCCCAGCGGGTCCCGACCAGGCGCACAAGGGGCGTGAGCGCGAGCGTCACCCCGAGAGCCGTCGCGATGACGGCAAGATGCGGGACCAGGTTCACGCACCCTCACCACTCGGATAGCACCGCGGTGTGATCCCCGCCTCGGCGAGCATCTCGCAGGCAAGTTCGTCAGGATATGCATCGCGGAAGACGATCTCTTTCACGCCGGCGTTGATGAGGATCTTCGCGCACAGCACGCACGGCTGGTGCGTGCAGTAGACGGTGGCGCCGTCGATAGCGATGCCGTGCCTCGCCGCCTGGATCACCGCATTCTGCTCGGCGTGGATCCCGCGGCAGAGCTCGTGCTGAGTCCCCGAGGGGATGCCACGCTGCTCGCGCAGGCAGCCGACCTCATCGCAGTGAGCCAGGCCGCTCGGCACGCCGTTGTAGCCCGTAGCGAGAATCCGCTTGTCCTTCACGAGAACCGCGCCGATCTTGCGCCTCTTGCAGGTCGCGCGCTCGGCCACCTGGTCGGTGATCGCCATGAAGTACTCGTCCCACGACGGTCTCGCCATGTCGTCTCCCCCGCTACCTCGTACCGAACAGCCGGTCGCCGGCGTCCCCGAGCCCGGGAACGATGTAGCCGTGGTCGTTCAAGTGGCTATCGATAGCGCACGTGTAGATCGTGATGTCACGGCACGTGCGGTTGATCTCCTCGATACCCTCGGGCGCCGCGATGAGCACGAGCAGGTTGATCTCGCGGGCAGCCTTGTCTCGCAGGAACTGCACCGCGGCTGCCGCCGATCCGCCTGTCGCAAGCATCGGGTCGACGATGAGCACGTCGCGTTCGCCGATGTCCTCGGGGAGCTTGCAGTAGTACTCGACCGGCTGCAGCGTCTCCGGGTCGCGGTACAGACCGACGTGCCCCACCTTGGCGGCCGGTATGAGCTCGAGGATGCCGTCGACCATGCCGAGGCCCGCACGCAGGATCGGGATGACCGCGACCTTCTTCCCGGCGAGCACGTACGTCGTGGTGTCGGTAATCGGCGTGTTCACGACGGACTCGGCCAGGTGGAACGAGCGCGTGGCCTCGTACGCCTCGAGCATCGCCAGCTCCTTCACGAGCTCGCGGAACTCCTTCGCACCCGTACCCGCATCGCGCAGGATAGACAGCTTGTGCTGCACGAGCGGGTGGTCGATGACGACCACGTTGTCCCAGCGAGGATCCGATACCACTTGTCACTCCTCCTTGCCCGGATCAGAGCTCCGGGTACAGCGGGTGTGCGTCGATGAGGGCCTTGACCTCGGCCTTGATGGCCTCAAGGCGATTGGGCTCGTCGCGCTTGAAGATCGCTTCGGCGATGAGGCGGCCGACCGTGTGCGCCTCCTCCTCGCCGAAGCCGCGGGTCGTCATCGCAGCCGAGCCGACACGGATCCCGCTCGTGACGAACGGGCTCTCGGGGTCGTTCGGTATCGCGTTCTTGTTGACGGTGAGGCCGATCTCCTCGAGCAGGCGCTCGGCCTCCTTGCCCGTGACCTGGGCGGGGCGAAGATCCACGAGCATGAGGTGGTTGTCGGTACCGCCGGAAACGAGGCGCAGGCCACCCTCGACCATCGCCTCGCCCATGACCCGGGCGTTGGTGACCACGGCGTCGATGTAGGTCTTGAACTCCGGCTGCATGGCCTCGTGGAACGCGACCGCCTTCGCGGCGATTATGTGCTCGAGCGGCCCACCCTGGAGTCCGGGAAACACTGCTTTGTCGATGGCCACCTGGTGCTCGGCCTTGCAGAGGATGAGTCCGCTTCGCGGGCCGCGCAGCGTCTTGTGGGTGGTGGATGTGACGACGTCGGCGTGCGGCACGGGCGACGGGTGCGCACCTGTGGCAACGAGCCCCGCGATGTGCGCCATGTCCACCATGAGCTTCGCGCCCACCTCGCCCGCGATCTGTGCGAACCGCTCGAAGTCGATGATGCGCGGGTACGCCGAGGCGCCCGCGATGATCATCTTCGGCCGGTGCTGCTTGGCGAGACGCTCGAGCGCGTCGTAGTCGATGCGCTCGTCCGCACCCAGTCCGTACGGCACGACGTTGAACCACTTGCCAGAGAAGTTCACCGGAGAACCGTGCGTCAGATGACCGCCCATGGCCAGGTTCATGCCGAGGTACGTGTCGCCAGGATTCAGGAACGCGTAGTACACCGCCAGGTTCGCCGGCGCACCGGCGTGGGGCTGGACGTTTGCGTGGTCGGCGCCGAAGAGCTTCTTGGCCCGCTCGCGCGCGAGGTCCTCGACCACATCGACGCGCTCGCAGCCGCCGTAGTAGCGCTTGCCGGGCAGCCCCTCGGCGTACTTGTTCGTGAGAACGGTGCCGGCCGCCTCGAGGACCGCCATCGACACGAAGTTCTCGGACGCGATGAGCTCGATGCTCTCGCGCTGCCGGGCGAGCTCGCTGTCGATAGCCGCGGCAAGCTCGGGATCGGACGCCGGGATGTAGCGCAGTGCCATACGGGTTCGTCTCCTCTTATCTCTCGGATTCCTCGAGCTCGCGTATCTTGTCGAGCCGACGCTGGTGCCTGCCGCCCTCGAAGTCGGTGGTGAGGAACGCCTGCAGCACCGCTTCGGCTGTCTCCGGCGCGATGTGCCGCCCGGGAAGCGCGATGACGTTCGCGTCGTTGTGGAGGCGCGACATGCGCGCGATCTCCGGATCGGAGACCGGAACGGCCCGGACACCCGGCACCTTGTTCGCCGCGATGGCCATTCCCAGCCCCGTTCCGCACACGAGCACGCCGAAGTCCGCATCGCGGCGGCCGACAGCCTCAGCCACGAGGCGCGCGAAGTCCGGGTAGTCCACCGATGCCTCGCCGTCGGTACCGACGTCTGTGACCTCGTATCCCGAGGCCATCAACCATCGCCGGACGTGCTCCTTGAGCTCAAAGCCGGCGTGATCGGCGCCGAGGAAGATGCGCATGGACTCCCCTGACTGCGTCTGCGGGAGGCGGCCCGACCGGGGCGCCTCCCGCAGATTGTAGCGTATCGGCACGCGCACGAAGCCTACGACGTGAGGCCCTTCGCGACGGCCATGATCTCCTCCGCGGGGATAGGGCCAACGCGGGTCACAACGGGTTCGGGACCCGTGCAGTCCACCACCGTGGAGGCCATCCCATGCGCGGTCTCGCCCCCGTCAAGGGTCACGTCGGCGGCAGCGATGATCCGCTCCTCGAGCTCCTCGAACGACGCCGCTGCCGGCTTGCCGGAGGTGTTGGCCGAGGTTGTGATGATCGCAGCGCCCGACGCGCGGATGAGCTCCTGCACGAGTTCGTGGTCCGGGGATCGAAGAGCGACCGCACCGCGGTCGTCGCGGAACTCCGGGGCAACGATGTCGGCCGCCTTGACCACCAGCGTCATCGCTCCAGGCCAGAACGCCCGGGCCAGCGTGTGTGCGTACTCGGGCGCATCCACACCGTACTTGTCGAGTGCCGCCTCATCCTCGACGAGCCACGGCAGCGGCTTGTTCTTGGGTCGCATCTTGATGTCGATGATCTCCTGCGGCCCCAGACACGACGTAGCGGAAGCGCCTATCCCATACACGGTCTCGGTCGGGAACACTACGATGCCCCCGTCCCTCAAGATCGTGGCGGCGAGATTGACGACCTCCGCCGAGGGGTTTTCCGGGTCGATGTGGATCACCTTGTTCATGGCTGCATCGCCCTACCTTTCCCTTGCATAGACGATCCTGTCACGTCCTGTCAGGTCCTTCCGGACCGTCACTCCTTGCCACTTGTCACCGAGAGTATCCGCCGCCCGGCCGACGGTTCCCGCGTCCAGCTCGACCGCAAGAGCGCCGCCGGGTGCGATCCAGGCACCCGCGCCGGAGATGATGCGGCGGAACACGTCCAGGCCGTCCGGGCCGCCGTCGAGAGCTTCTCGAGGCTCGAATCCGAGAATCTCCGCGGGGAGTTCGGGGACCTCTGCGCTCGGCACGTACGGGGGGTTCGACACGATGAGGTCGAAGGTTGCGAGCAGATCTGCAGGCAGCGGATCGAAGAGATCTCCATGGAGTACTTGTACCCTGTCCGCGACCCCCGCGTGAAGCGCATTCCGACAAGCGGTCTCATACGCCGTCTGTCCGAGTTCCACCGCCCAGACGAACGCTTCGGGGCGTTCGCTAGCGAGTGAAACGGCAACACAGCCCGAGCCCGTGCACAGATCGAGTACGCGGGGTTCGGCCGTCTCGGCCACGAGCTCGAGCGCCACGTCCACAAGCACCTCGGTCTCCGGGCGCGGAATGAAGACGCCGGGCTCGACCCGGAGCACGAGGTGCCGGAATGGCATCTCGCCCGTGACGTACTGTAGGGGCATCCCCTCGGCGCGCCTAGCGACAAGCGTTCTGTAGCGCTCGCGTTCCTCGGTCGAGAGAGGGCGGTCGTGGTACGCGTAGAGCTCCACACGTGAGAGACCAGTCGCCGAAGAGAGCAGCCACTCGGCTGAGCGTCGCGGATGCTCGTCGCCCTTGCGCTCCAGGAAGTCGCACGTCCACTCGAGCGCGTCCTTCGCTGTCCAGACGCGCTCGGCCACCGCTAGACCACCGCCGCCAGGCGCTCGGCCCGGTCGGCGGCCGCCAGGCCCTCGAGCAAGGCGTCGAGGTCTCCCATCAGCACCCCGGGCAGATTGTGCACCGTAAGCCCGATCCGATGGTCGGTGATTCGGTCCTGCGGGACGTTGTACGTGCGGATCTTCTCGCTCCTGTCGCCCGAGCCGATCTGGCTCTTGCGCGCGGCGCCAAGCTCGGCCTGCTGGCGCTCGAGTTCGACCTCGTAGAGACGTGCTCGCAGCACGCGCATGGCGGCTTCCTTGTTCTGCAGCTGCGACTTCTGGTTCTGCGACTGCGCGACGGTGCCGGTGGGCAGATGCGTGATGCGCACGGCCGAGTCGGTGGTGTTCACGCTCTGGCCGCCGGGGCCGCTCGAGCGGTAGACGTCGACTCGCAGGTCGCTCTGGTTGATCTCGATCTCGACGTCTTCGGCCTCCGGAAGCACGGCGACCGTCGCGGTGGAGGTGTGGATCCGGCCCTGGCTCTCGGTAGCGGGAACACGCTGCACGCGGTGGACGCCGCTCTCGAACTTCATCTTCGAGTAGACGCCCTTGCCCTTGATCATGAAAGAGACGTCCTTGTACCCGCCGACCTCGTTGTCCGCCGAGTCGATCTCCTCGACCTTCCAGCGCTGCGTCTCAGCGTAGCGCGTGTACATGCGGTAGAGGTCGCCCGCGAAGAGTCCGGCCTCGTCGCCGCCGGCGCCGGCGCGAATCTCGACGATGACGTTCTTCTCGTCGTTCGGGTCGCCGGGGAGCATCATCACCTTGAGCTCGTCCTCGAGCGGTTCCACGCGCGCCTCGAGTTCGTCCAGCTCTTCTTTCGCGAGGTCCTTCATCTCGGCGTCGAACTCGGTCTTGAGGATCTCCTTTGCCTCGGCGATGCCGTCCAGCACGCCGAAGTACTCGCGGATCTTGCCCGCGAGCGGTGTCATGTCGGAATGCTCCTTGGCCAGGCGCGCGTACTCTTTCTGATCGTTCAGGACAGCCTGATCCGAGAGCCTCGTGGTGATCTCGTCGTACGACGAGAGGATGGACTGCAGCTTCTCACGCATCCGCGAGGATTCCTTCCGGCGCCTGACACGAGCGTACGCTTTCCGCCTCTTCGCGCGCCACGACCAGACTCATCGCCGCCACCGCGATCTCAACCATCGAGTCGTCGGGCTCGGCGGTGGTGATGCGCTGCATCTGCATGCCCGGCCAGAGCAGCACCTTCACGAGCGGGTTGTCCGGACGTGTACCTGCCCACTTCACCGTGATCTCGTACGCGAGCCCCGCGATCAGCGGCAGCAGCAGAATGCGTGTCGCGATGTTGAAGAGCAGCACCGGCACCCGGCTGTCCACACCCCAGCCGGCGAGGATGGCCTTGCCCGGGACGAGCGAGAACACGAGGATCGCCACGACCATCACCATGAGCAGGAACGAGGTGCCGCACCGCACGTGCAGCGTCTGGTAGCGCTGGATGGTGTCGGTCTCGAGCGGAAGCCCGCGTTCGTAGGCGTGGATAGTCTTGTGCTCGGCACCGTGATACGCGAAGACGCGATGGATCTCCTTGACCCGACTCACAGCCCAGATGTAAGCGAAGAACGCCACCAGGCGAAGGACGCCGTCAACAATGTTCCAGATGAACGGTCGATCCACCGAGCTGCCCACGAGCAAGTTGGTGACGACGGCTGGAAGCACGATGAACAGCCCCACGGCCAGCGCGACGCCGATGATCATCGTGATGCCGATCTCCTTGCTTGTGAGCTGCTCCTCCTCGCTCTCACCCGAGTGCTCGGCCGAGATGCCGAAGGCCTTGACCGCGAGCACCATGGTCTCGTAGAAGGCCCACATGCCGCGGATGACCGGCCAGTTCAGCCACTTGTGGCGCTCTCTTGCCGAGTGCAGATCGTGCTCCTCGGTGTAGATGGCACCCGAAGGCTCGCGCACGGCGACGGCCCAGTTGTACTTGCCGCGCATCATGATGCCCTCGAGAAGAGCCTGACCCCCTATGTGGGTCGGCTTCACCGCGCATTCGGCTGCGGGGACTGACTCGGGCATAGCTACTCCCGCTTCGCGGCCTTGGGGTACGGGTCGCCGCAGGTCATCTTCCCCTCGCGGCACGGGCCGCGACGGCACGACGCGCCGGCATCCAGGAAGATGTACGGCGCGGTGGACTCGGCGAGCGCGAGCATCTCGAGCGCAAGCTCGCGGATCTCCCACTGCGCACGCTTGCAGCACCGCAGGTCCAGGAAGTGCAACAGCTCCCGCACGTTCATTGTGACAACGATCTTGGTCTCCATCGCGTTCGGGAGGACGTAGCGTGCATCCTCGGCAGGCACGCCCGCGTCGAGCAGAATCCGGTAGGCGTCGAAGGCTGCCTGCGTTGCCGAAGCGAACGCCTCCGATGCCGTGAGGTCGGCCTCGATCACCGGCGGAACCACGAACGACGGCTCGGACTCGTAGGTGACGTACCGCTGCGACTGCTGGTTGTAGCTTGCCAACCGATGCCGCACGAGCTGGTGGGTGAGCGCGCGGCTCACCCCGTCGATCGCGAAGGTATAGCTCGCATGCTCGAGTGCCGATGTATGGCCGGAGGTGATGATCGTCTTGAGAACGCGCCGGACGGCCTGGTCGGACATCTGCTCGAGCAACTCCGCGGCGCCCACAGGTGCGTAGCACAGCCGCGCGGCTGCCGCTATCGCGCGCTCCGGGTCGGGCGTGTGGTTGAGAAGCCTGACGTCCACGTCGGGTGCAGCCTCCAGAACACTAGAAGGCGGGGGGCTCCCCGCCTTCTAGAGATGATACCAGCGATACATCGGCTCGCGGACTACTCGGCCGACTCCTCGGCGATCTCCTCGGCCGTCTCCACGACGACTTCCTCTGCCGCCTCAGCGGCGGTCTCTTCGGGCGCCGGCTCCTCGACGACATCGGCGACGGCCTCGCCTGTCTCGATCGCCGAAGCGACCTCGACCTTCGCAGCACGCTCGGCCTTCGTCGAGTCCTTGAAGGCCTTCGCCTCGCGAGCCGACAGAGCGGCTTCCTCGGCGGCCTTCTGGCGGGCCTCGCGAGCGTCAGCTTCCTTCTTGGCAACGTTAGCCGCGGCATTGCCGAACTTGTCGGCGAAGCGCTGCACGCGTCCGCCGGAGTCGACCAGCTTCTGCGTGCCGGTGTAGAACGGGTGGCACTTCGAGCAGAGTTCGACGTGAAGCTCGGGCTTCGTGGAGCGAGTGACGAAGGTCTCACCGCACGAGCAGGTTACCTTGCACTCGACGTAGTCAGGGTGGATACCGGTACGCATCTTCTACCTCCGCTTGCGATGCAGCTGGTTTCCGACCAGCCGCTGGTGACAGCCCGCGAATCATAGCACGGGTTCGAGGCCGGGCAAAGAGGCCGACGGGCGAGACCTGAGCGCCGCCTCCGCAGGCGCGGGCTTCGCCCCGAAGACAGCAAGCGAGGTCTACGCCCGCCGGCCTCGTCGGACGCTAGAGGTCGATCCCGTTGGTGGTGCGTTTGTCGCTCGCGCTCTTTGCCATCTTCGTGAGGAACTCGTTGTTCGACTTGGTGGTCTTGAGCCCCTTGATCAGCATGTCCATCGCGCGCTCCGGCGAGTCCACGCCGTGGAGGATTCGCCTCAGACCCCAGACGAACGGCGCCTCCATCTGCGAGAGGATGAGCTCCTCCTTGCGCGTGCCCGACGTGATGACGTCGATAGCCGGGAAGATGCGCCGGTCGGCGAGTCGGCGGTCGAGGCGAAGCTCCATGTTGCCGGTGCCCTTGAACTCCTCGAAGATCACCTCGTCCATCTTCGAGCCGGTGTCCACGAGTGCGGTAGCGAGGATCGTGAGTGAGCCGCCGTCCTCGATGTTCCGTGCCGCACCGAAGAACTTCTTCGGCGGGTAGAGTGCTGTGGAGTCGACACCACCGGAAAGGATGCGGCCGGAGGCGGGGGTCGCCAGGTTGTACGCACGCGCAAGCCGGGTGATCGAGTCGAGCAGGATGACTACGTCGTAGCCCGCCTCGACGAGCCGCTTGGCGCGCTCCATCACGAGTTCGGCCACCGCGATGTGGTTCTCCGAGGGCATGTCGAAGGTCGAGGAGACGACCTCGCCCTTGATCGAGCGCTCCATGTCGGTGACCTCTTCGGGCCGCTCGTCCACGAGCAGGCACATGAGGTAGACCTCAGGGTTGTTCGCGCTGATCGACGCGGCGATATCCTTGAGCACCGTGGTCTTGCCGGCCTTCGGCGGTGAGACGATCAGACCGCGCTGCCCCTTGCCGATCGGCGCCACGAGGTCGATGACCCGCGCGGTGATCTGCTCGGCACCGTGCTCCAAGCGCAGTCGTTCGTCGGGGTAGACCGGCACGAGGTCGCGGAAGACCTTGCGGCGGCGCGCCTCTTCCGGATCGTGGCCGTTCACGGAGATCACCCGCATGAGCGCCGGGTACTTCTCGGACTCCTTCGGCGGACGAACCTGCCCCTTGATCATGTCGCCGCGGCGCAGATCAGCACGACGGATCTGCGACATCGAGCAGTAGACGTCGCTGTCGCCGGGCAGGTACCCGCTCGTGCGGATGAAGCCGTAGCCTTCGGGCAGTACGTCGAGGATGCCGAGGATGTCGACGAATCCCTCGGACTTGACCTTGGCGTCGTAGACCGCCTCGACGAGCTCCTCCTTCTTCTTGAGGAGCTTCACGTCGAGCTCGATCTCGGCCGCCATCGCACGCAGCTCGGCTACGGTCTTGGTCTGCAGTTCCTCGCGGGTTATCGAGGGCTGGACTACCTCCTGCGGGCCGCCGCCTCCGCGGCGTCCGCGCTTGCGGGGACGTGCACTCACGCGTTCTTCACCTTCTCCCAGTCGGCCAGGAACGACTCCAGGCCGCGATCGGTAAGCGGGTGCTTGACGAGCTTCTGCAGCACGCCAAACGGCACGGTGGCGATGTCGGCACCCATGAGGGCAGCGGCCACGACGTGCTGGTTGTGCCGCACGGACGCGGCGATGACCTCGACCGGGTGGCCGAAGTCGTAGTTGTTGAGCGCGGCGATCATGTTGCCGAGGTGCTCCAGGCCATCTTCAGAGATGTCGTCGAAGCGGCCGATGAACGGACTCACGTACCGCGCACCCGCGCGGGCGGCCATGAGCGCCTGGGGAACTGTGAAACACAGCGTCATGTTCACGTCGATGTTCTTCCCTGCGAGGGTGCGGGTGGCCGCAAGGCCCTCCGGCATGACCGGCACCTTAACCACCACGTTCGGCGCCAGTGCTGCCAGAGTCTCGGCTTCCGTCACGATCTCGTCGCGCGCCAGACTCACCGTCTCGGCCGAGACCGGACCGTCGCAGATCTCGCATATGCGCTGGATGTGGCCGTGGAAGTCCGCCAGCGATCCGCCCTCGCGCGCGTACAGCGTCGGATTCGTGGTGACACCCGCGAGCACGCCCCACGAGGCCGCCTCTTGAATCTCGGCCAGGTTGGCAGTGTCCAGAAAGAACTTCATGCCTTGCTCCCTCTCGGTATCCCCCGGACGGTCACCCGCCCGCTTCGGTCCCCTCTTCGGCGCGTATCACGGTATCAACGATCAGCTCCAGTACTTCGGCCACCGTGCGGTCCAGCTGGTGGCTGTGAACAACCGGGATGCCATGCTCCACGGCAAGCTCCTCGACGTAGGTACCGAGCAGCCGGATGTTGTCGAAGTTCGCCCGGTACCGCTCGAACGGCCGCATCCCGTCGGTCTGCACCTCGCGGATGTAGAAGTGGCTTCGATGCGCATCCTCATCGTCCACGCTGATCAGAAACTGCACGACGTACACGTTCTCGAACTGGGAAGGCTCGATGTACCCCGGAGCGACGTGGATGCCCTCGAGCACCATGCTGACGCCCTCTACCACCGCGCGATCGATAAGTGACTTGATGCCGGTGGCGACAACGGCGGCTTGTTCCCGGAATCCGACGATCACAGGACTTGCGCCGTGGGGGACGGGAACCCTCAGTCCGCGCCACGCATCGAACGAACTCTCGTAGATCGCGGGCATGAGTTCCCGGGAGAAGATACCACGCATGACCTCCCGAATGCTATCCGTCGACACGATTCTCGTGATGCCGAGTCTGTGGGCCACCTCGGTGGCGATGGTCGACTTCCCGACGCCGGTCGTTCCGCCGATCAGGATGATGAGAGGACGCTGTAGCTTCGCGATCTCATCAAGGCGACGGTAGCGGGTCGCTGTCTCCGATCCGGCAACGTCGGCGAGAACATCGGCAGCGAGGTCGTGCAACTCGGCGAGGGTGACCTCAAGCCGCCCGGCTTCCAGCAGTTCATCCTGCACCCGCTGTGCGGCAGCGTAGGAGCGACCGGGGCTCAGGCCGGTAGCGGTGAAGGTCTGCGCGAGCAGGCCCTTGCTCAGCGGCAGACCGTGCTTCTGGTCCTTGATGGTCACGACGGGGTTCCTCGGCATCAGGCGGTCCTCATTCCGTGTCGCGTCAACGCTAGGTCGTACAGGTCCCGCGCGAGCGCACCGAGACCGGTCCCGTCTGCGGTGAGCGGCTCGTTGTCGCAGAGCACCGTCGACACGCCGGCGACAACGCCCGCTTCGGCTACGACATCCACCGCAGCCGCCTTGAGCTCGGTGAGGAGGACGTCGTAGTGCCCCTCGGCGGCACGCAGGTCGTCGCGGAGCATCGCGCGGTTCGATAGGTTCGGGCTTGCGCCCACGACTTCGCAGCCGTGTTGCCGCTCCAAGTGCGCCGAGAGCGTCGGCAGCAGCGCCGGCGGCGCCGTCGTCGCGAAGAACACGCGGGCGTCGGCGACCGCCGCCAGCGGACGTGGCCGGAACCTCACGGCCATCACAGGGATGTCACCGCGGAGATCGCGAACGGCGGCCTCGATCGCCCCGACCTCCTCCGGGCTCACCAGAGGCGCCTCAGCGCCCGCGATGACGACCGCGTCGGAGCGGGCGAGCCGGTACGGCCCGAAGTAGTCCCTCACGTACGGCAGGCCCTGTGCCGCGCCGACTACGAGCAGAGTTGCGTCCGCCGCGACCGGCGGGATCGCCGAGCCTGAACCTTCGAGGATGATGATCTCCTTGCCCAGCGAGTCGGCGAGCCGGGCACCCTCGGCGACGTTGGAGATCGCGGTCGCACCTGCCAGCCCGCCCCCGCACCTGCGGCATCCGACGGTCGCGACCCGGCTCATCACCGCGTCCTCATAGCTGTCCGACGCCGCATGCACTCCGCGCCGGGCGAGTGCGAGGAGGTCATCCGTCGTGAGCGCGACCTCGTCCCCGCGGATGACCTCGGGCTCGGCCGGGCCTCCACGGCCCATCGCGACGACGACCGGGTCCAGCCCTGCGGCCTTGAGCCGCCGCGCAGCATCCGCCGAGACCGCGGTCTTGCCCACGCGCTTCCCCGTCCCGATGATCGCGATGGCAGGCGTGGAGGTGGTGTACTCGGCCAGCGGCGGATCGAAGGCGAAGTCCGCTCCACGGTACGCAACGCCGAATCCGAGCGCCACACTCGCAAGCGACATCCGGTCGGCCGGGGAAAGGACCGGCTCGTCCGAGAGGTCGATGACCACCTCGGGGCGGAACACGCCGAGGGCCTCACGCAGTGCGGCACTGGCGTCAGGAGCCGCGATCACCGGGAGTCCGTAGGTCTCCTCACCCACCGCGGAGTCCACCTTCTCGGTCCCGCCGACGAACACCGCGGCAACGACGTCGCAGTCGCGGCGAAGCTCGGCGAGAGCGGACCGGACGACGGGCGGGTAGTGCTCGCCGTCGATCAGCGCGAGCGCTCTCGGCATCAGTCGCACTCCCCCCGTGTCCCGTCCGCGTGCGGCCGCCATGTGCACTCGCGGCGCAGGTCACGCTTGTAGTCCGCCACCACTTCCGGCTCGTGGAACGGGTGCTTGAGGATCACGCGGATGCGGTCGGGGTGGATCTCGATGATGTTGTAGCTCGCACGCGTCAGGCCCCGCAGACGGTGCGAGCAGGCGGTCCCGGCGTTGACGATGACGAGCTCCTCCAGCCGCCAGGCGTGCGGGACGTGCTTGTGTCCGCACAGCACGACGTTGCACCCGCTGCCGCTCAGCACGCGTAGCAGGTCGCCCGCGTCGTAGACGATATTCCGCTCGCGCCCGGTCCCCGGTACCGGCAGGAGGTGGTGGTGAAGCGCAACGATCTTGAACTCGGTGGGGTCGGAGAACTGCTCCTCGATCCAACGGTATCGTTGTCGCCCGATCCGGCCATTGTCGAGATCCGGCTCGGAGGAGTCGAGACCGAGGATGCGCACTCCCTTGAACGCGAGCTCGCTGGTGCGCGCCCCGAACAGCTCCTCGAAGTGCACCTCTCCGACGTTGCGCGCATCGTGGTTGCCCGGCAGCACCATGAGCCTCTCGACATTCATCCTGGAGACGAGGCGGTGGGCGAGCTTGAACTCCTGGCGGAAGCCCATGTCGGTGAGATCGCCGGTCACGACCAGCGCATCGGGCGCAAGATCGTTGATCTCGTCCACCACGCGAGTCGCAAGGCTCGGGATGTGGTACTGCGAGCCGCAGTGGAAATCCGAGATCTGGGCGATGATGACAGGCCGGTTGTCAGTCATTGCTTCTCCGATGTCCGAGGGTGCCCCGACTGCGGATGAGGCCGGACGCGCGGGGATGCAACAGTTCATTCCCGAAACGGCGCTCTCACCTACCGCGGCGCGCGCAGCACGCAGCGGGTCCGCTGAACGGCTATGGGTTCCTCGCACCCGTCCGGTCGACGCCCAGTGCGAGCACACGCCCCCTGCCGATCTCCGACAGAGCCACGCGTGCCACCTCGGCAAGCGATCGCGCACGCTCCAGGGCGCGCTCGTCGTCCAGGTCCAGAACGAGCGAGAGCACCGTCGGACCGGCGCCCGAGAGTACCGCAGGCCCCGCGCCGATCGCATCCAGCAAGCCGCGCACCGCGTCGAGATCCGGCACCAGAGCCGCTCGGTAGCGCTCGTGGATCGCATCGTGCATGCCGGAATCCAGATACTCACGGCGCCCGATCGCGATCCCGAGTGCGACCAACGCAGCAGCGCCGGCATTCGCGGCCGCGTTGGCGTGTGGCACGGTCTCGGGCAGGGCGGCCCTGGCCTCGGCCGTGGGCAGCTCGTTCTCCCCGAGAACCACAAGCGCCGCCACGCCGGCCGCGGGGTCGACGTGCGCACAAGTGAGCTGCCCCCCACCGTTCGCGGTGACCGTGAAGCCGCCGTAGATCGCCGCCGCAACGTTGTCGGCATGCCCCTCCATCTCGGCCGCGAGTTCGAGCAGACGCCTCTTTCCAAGGTTTCCGCCGACCAGCGCGTCGGCAAGCACGAGTCCGCCCACGATCGCGGCAGCCGAGGATCCAAGCCCTACGCCGACCGGGATGCCGTTGTGACACGACACGCTCGCGGCGAGCTCCGGCTGACCGGCCTCGGCGAAGACACGACGCATCGCCCGGAGGACCCGGTTGTCGGCGTCGGATCCGAGCCGCCCGGCGCCCTCACCGCCGATCGCGAAGCTCCACTCCTCGGCTATCTCACCCTCGAACTCGTTGTACAGACCGAGTGCGAGACCGAACGAGTCGTATCCCGGCCCGAGATTGGCCGATGACGCCGGGACCCGGACGCAGCTGCTCACGCTACCTAGAGCTCCTCCACCCTCAGCACCGAGCCCACGGCATCGACGACGTCGAGCTTCTCGATCGCGGCGAGCGCAGCACGCATGTCCCGCTCCGCCGCCTCGTGTGTGATCCAGACGATCTCGGCGCCACCGTCTTCAGCGCGCTTCTGGATCACCGACGCGATGGATACGCCATGATCGCCGAAGATCCCGGCGATGGCCGCGAGCACTCCCGGCCGATCGCATACGTGCAGTCGGAGGTAGTAGGAGGTCGTGAGATCCGCGATATCGCGGACAGGCAGCGTCTCGGTACACGTGCAGCCGACCAGACCGCGGCAGTCACCCTGTATGTGCCTCGCTGCCTCGATGACGTCGCCCACCACCGCGGAGGCGGCCGGCAGCGAACCTGCTCCCTCGCCGAAGAACATCGTCTCGCCGACGGCGTCACCAACCACGTATATGGCGTTGTAGACCCCGTTCACCTGGGCGAGCGGGTGGTTCTCGCGAATCATCGTCGGCTGTACTCGGATGTCGAGACCGTCTGACGTACGCTTGCCGATGGCCATCAACTTGATCACGTAGCCGGTCTCGTGCGCGTAAGCGATGTCGGTGGGGGCGACAGACCGTATCCCTTCGGCCGGCACGTCCGCGAAGGTCACGCGCGAGTTGAACGCGATCGACGCGAGGATCGCGATCTTGGCCGCCGCGTCGAGTCCGTCCACGTCGGCGGTCGGGTCAGCTTCCGCGAAACCGCGCTCCTGCGCCTCGGCGAGCGCGCCGTCGTAGTCGAGGCCGTCCTCGGCCATGCGGGTGAGCATGTAGTTCGTAGTGCCGTTCACGATGCCGTAGACCGCCTGGATCTCGTTGCTCGTGAGACTGTGCTTCAGCGGTCCGATGATCGGGATGCCGCCGCCGACGCTGGCTTCGAACAAGATATCCACGCCTGAGGAGGCTGCGGCGTCCATCACCTCGTGCCCATGCGTGGCCATGAGCGCCTTGTTCGCCGTGACGACCGTCTTCCCGGCGAGCAGAGCGTCGAGCACGATCGTGCGGGCGACGCCGGTGCCGCCGACGAGCTCGATGACGATGTCGATCTCGGGATCGCCGATGATGTCCGCCGCATCGGTGGTGAAGCACTCCGGTGCCAGGTCGAGCTCGGTCGCTCTCGAGGCGTCCCTGTCAGCGCACTTGGCAAGCACGATGTCCACGCCTACGCGCGTGCGGAACCGCTCGCCGTGGCGTCTGATGATCTCGACGACGCCGCTACCGACGGTGCCAAGCCCGATGAGTCCGACCTTGACGGCGCACATGAAGCATCCTCCGCGTCTATCTCGCCTGACGAAGGTTATTGTAGCCGAGCCGCGCGGCGGTCAGTCACCCATCGGCGCAACGGCCGGCTTCACCACTTCGGCGCCTGGTCCCACACCTCGTCGGGATAGAAGCGTTGCGCGTAGTTCAGCCCGAAGACCTCTTCGATGGTCGAGATCGCCCGCGGGAAGCGCAGGAAGAAGTAGTAGAAGATCATCAGCGGCGCGGTCCAGAGCAGCTGCCATTCGTCGTGCCGCTCGGAGAGTGCCCATGCGATGAGTAGCGACACCAGGTTGGACACGCCATAGATGACGAAGGTGATCATGAAGACCCAGGCGATCTGACCGCGCTGGCTGAAGAGCAGCTCGTAGAAGAACCAGAACAGGAACGTGAACAGCAAGACCATCTTGTAGAAGACGCCCACCGCCACCGCAACCGAGTTGCGCGCGCCGTAGATGAACGGGTTGAGGATGCCGACGTGCTTGCGGAGGCGGTTGCGATACCCCGACTTGTCCCAGCGCCTCCGCTGCCGCCAGAGCACGCGCCAGCTCTCCGGGGCGTCGGTCAGGCATATCGCCTCCGGCGCGAACGCGATTCTCTGCCGGCGCTTGCGCACCTTGATGGTGACGTTCGAGTCGTCTCCGATCCCCGGGTCCCATGCCCCCACGGCATTCAGCGACTCGCGCTTGTACGCCCCGAACGCACCGGAGATCACGGTGAGCCAGCCGAGGTAGCCGGATACTCGCCGACCGGTCGCGATCGCGATGGCGTACTCGGCAGCCTGGAACCAGGTGGCGAGCGTCTTCTTCCGGTTGCGGACCTTGATGTTTCCGGAAACGCCACCGACCTCCGGGTCCCTGAGGTACTGCACGAGCCAGCGGATCGCGTCTCGGTCGAACGTGGAGTCGCTATCGACCGAGACGATGACCTCGCCGGTCGTCATCTTGAGGGCAGTCTGCAGAGCCGAGGCTTTTCCACCGCGAGAGGTGTTGCGCACGAGCTTCACGCGCGGATCGTCTGCGAACACCCGCAACGAGTCCCAGGTGTCGTCGAGGCTGCCATCATCGACTACGACGATCTCGCTGATCGGGTAGTCCTGCTCGATGAGTGAATGCACCGTCTTTGCGGCGCTGTCTGCCTCGTTGTGAGCCGGCACAAGTACGCTCACCGTCGGCTCGTAGGACCGGTCCATGACGACCTTGTGCGGCCATTTGAAGATGAGCCGCGAGAAGATGTAGAGAATCATCATCACGTCGGGCAGGATGTACCGCGGGAAGTCGAAGACGATAAGCCACCAGAAGACGCGGAAGAATCGCTCCCACGTCATCGCCTGGATGTCGTAGAAGCCCTGCATCCACCAATCGCCGAACGCACGGGCGATGGCTGCCAGGTGAGCGAGGACGGTATCGAGCATGGTGATCGGGCTACTCGGCCTTCGGAGCGGTCGGCTCCACTATCTCGCCTGCTACGTTCGCCGCTCTGTGCGCCTCGTCTCGGCCGAGTCCGTGCATATACGCTTGCGCCGACTCGGTCAGCTTGCTGAGCGCGACGCGGGCGCCCTCACTGTCCGTCTCGGGAAGCACGGCCAGGAATCCGTAGCGCTCCGAGCGGCCCACGGCGTCAATCGTCCTGAGGTTCTCGCGCGCGATGGTCGCCAGCGTCTTGACCACCCGCGACACGGCCTCCTCGCCGAAGCGCTCGCCTAGCTCGGGACCGTTCGACAGATGGAAGCGCACGAGTGCGAACTTCGTGCCGTACCGCTCCGCGCGCGTCTGCTCGAGCTGCAGCGCGCGGTCGATCGCTGCCGCGCCCGGAAGCCCCGTCAGCGAATCCGATACGTCCGGCCGCTCGATGGCCGCACGGAGGGTTCCCTCGGACACCAGGTGCGCACCGTCAGGCGACAGCGTGTACGCGGACAGCTGCCGATCCACGACGTCGTCCAGCGGCACGCGCCTGTCACAGGTGAGCGAGTGGTATCGCAGCTCCGGCGCGTCCGACACCTGATGGCAGTCGTCGCACAGCCAGACTCCGCTCGGCCGCTCGTAGTCGACGCCGATGTGGCGCAGCTTGTGGTTGCACTTCGGGCAGACGAGGTCCGCATCGTGACGATATGTCTCCTCGGGCGACACGTTGCCGCAGCGGTAGTGGTGAATCATCGTGGTCCGGTGGACCGCCGTGCTTCCGCACTCTTGACAGGCGCGCTCGACACGCAGCGGATACGTTCGACAGAACGGGCACACGGGCACGGTGGTCACAGGCTCGGCCGCCAGCACTCCGCGGTCCTCGAGCGCGTCGAGTGTTGCGATCTCCTCGCCGGGCGCGACGCCGAGGATCCGTGCCGCCTCAGCATAGGTATAGGCGACCGGACTCGCGATCGAGCGCTCCGGAACGAGCTTGGGTACCGCGCCCGTAGCCAGCGACGTCACCAGCTCGACTACCCGATCGGTCAGCGTCGTACCCGCATTCGAGCCGCTGACCTGCGACGACACTGACGGTGTTGCTTTGGACATCATCTCATCGCCTTCCTAGATCACTGCAACCGAATTCCAGATGCCTGTCAGTACTGCGATCACCAGCCCGATGACCATGCCGGCCACGAGCAATCTCCGGACCCCGTGCCGCCAGATCGCCCAACGCGGGTGCTCACGGAGGAAGTCGCGCTCGTTTTCGAGGCTGCGCCTCCGCCACTCGCGGGGTGTCACGGCGATGAGGGCCAGGCCCGCGATGCCGATAGCAGCCAGGTAGGGCCCGGGAGGCGCGAACGGCAGCACCGCCCCCCAGGCCGCCAGAACGAGGCAACCTAGCCACATTGTCGGGGTCTTGCCCATCACTATCGCCTCAAGGCCTAGGCCGAGAAGTAGCGCTGTGAAGCACCCGATAGAGATGGCGATGGCCGCATTGGTGACGCTCCCGCGGCTTTGCGAGATCACGTACAGCGCGATGATCCAGACAGCGAGCAGACTGAACACCTCGCGGACGATCCGCCACGCGGTCTGCGCGCGCGAGCTTGTCCGCTCACCTTCGGGCCGTTCACTTAGCCGATTCGCCACGCTTCCCCCTGCGCTACTCTTCGACAGCTAGGATATGATGTCATGCGCACGGCCGGTTGTCATTGACGCGCGGCGTCTTTGTGATGTGAGGCACTAGAACCCCGACAGGCGGCACGTAATCCGGCGCGTCCGGCTATCCCAGGTCACTGCGCATCAGGTCGTCGTAGGTCTCGCGACGAAGCGACCACCGCCAGGCACCATCGCGCACGAAGACCACGCCGGGGCGCACCTGCTTGTTGTAGTTGCTGCTCATCGAATGGCAGTAGCCGCCGGTGGCGCACACGCACACGATGTCACCCACCTCGAGGTGCTGTAGCGGCGCATCCTTCACCACGATGTCTCCGCTCTCGCAGTGCTTGCCGGCAATCGTGGCGATCATCTCGCGAGGCTGGTCCGCCCTGTCGGCGACGAGCGCCTCGTAGTGCGCGCCATACAGCGACGTGCGTATGTTGTCCGACATGCCCCCGTCGATGGCGACGTACGTCCGGATGCCGGGAATCTCCTTGATCGACCCCACGGTGTACAGCGTGACACCGGCATTCGCCACGATCGAGCGTCCGGGTTCTACCGCCATGCGCGGCACGGTGAGGCCGTGCCTCTCGCACTCTTCCTTGATGCCGTCCACGACCACCTTGCCGAAGTCCTTGACGGTCGACGGCTCATCCGGCACGCCGTACGCCACGCCGAGTCCGCCGCCGACATCGAGCATGCGTACGGAATGACCGGTCTCGACCTGGATCTCACGCATGAAGCCGACCATGACCTCTATGGCCTTCGCGAAGCTGTGAAGCGCGAAGATCTGCGAGCCGATGTGCATGTGCAGGCCTTCGAACTCGATACCGGGGAGTTCGATGGCGCGCTTGACCGCCTGCATCGCAAGGCCCTGGTTCAGCCCAAAACCGAACTTGCTGTCCTCAGCGCCGGTGATGATGAAGTCGTGCGTGTCCGCGGCGACGCCGGGCGTCACCCGGATCAAGACGCGCTGCGTCACGCCGCGCTCCGATGCGAGCGCTGAGAGCCGCTCCATCTCCTCGAAGTTGTCGACGACGATCCGCCCGATCCCGGCATCGAGCGCCTCCGCCAGCTCGGCAGGCGTCTTGTTGTTGCCGTGCATCTGGACCCGGTCCATGGGGAACCCTGCGCGAACGGCGTATGCGAGTTCCCCGCCTGAGGCACACAGAAGGCAGCAGTCCTCCTCTTCGACGATCTTGACCATCGCGAGGGTGAGGAAGGCCTTGCCGGCGTAGACCACGTCGACGTCCTTCCAGTGATAGCGCGTCCACTTGACGTACTCGGAGAGCTGGAAGCGGATCGTGGCCTCGTCCATGACGTAGAGTGCGGTCCCCGCCTCGCGGGCCAGCTCGACGGTGTCGACCCCGCCTATCCACAGGTGCCCGTCCTTGACCTCGGCGGTCATCGGCAGTACGGCCATCAGGTCGGCTGCAGTCAGCAGATCGGGCGAGGCGACAGGACGTGGGGTCGAGGGTCTGGCCATGGCGCATCTTCCTCCCAAGCGACGCGTCCAGCGGGTATGGGAGAGGATACACGAGTGCGGCTTGCGGAGCGAAGCGTGCAGGCGACGCTACATCCGCTGCGGTGCGCTCACTCCGAGCAGGCCGAGCGCGCGCGCGAGCACGATGCGCGAGGCGTCCGCAAGCGCGAGCCGTGCCGCACGCAACGCCGGATCGTCCACGACGACCTGGCAGTGCGTGTAGAACTGGTGGAATGCGCTCGCGAGTTCCTCTGCGTAGGTCGTCAGCTTGTGCGGCGCGCGCTGACGCGCAGCGACCTCGACGACTTCAGGGAACTCGGCGAGCTTCCGAAGCAGGCCGAGCTCCGCGTCTCCGGCAAGCGTTCCCGGTTCGGAGCCCAGAAGCGCGAGTGCTGCGCTGTCGGCCGATGTCTGCGATCCGACCGCAGCGACATCCACGCTCTCGTCCGTCGTGTCGGCGCCGGCGGACTTGCGCAGTATCGAGCAGATGCGCGCGTGCGCATACTGCACGTAGTAGACGGGATTGTCGCTGGAACGCTCCTTGGCCAGCCCGATGTCGAAGTCGAGCGGCTGATCGGTGGAGCGGCGCAGGAAGAAGTACCGTGCCGCGTCGGCGCCCACCTCGTCGAGCAGGTCCTCGAAGGTCACCATCTCGCCCGTGCGCTTGCTCATGCGCACGACCTCGCCATTGCGGAACAGATTCACGAGCTGTCCGATGATCACCTCGAGCTGCCCGGGATGGCCAAGAGCCGCCACGGCTGACTCCATCCGCTTGACGTAGCCGTGGTGGTCGGCGCCCCAGATGTCGATCACCAGGTCGAGGCCGCGGTCGAACTTGTCGGCGTGGTAGGCCACGTCGGCCGCGAAGTAGGTGTAGCTGCCGTCGGCCTTCTTGAGTACGCGGTCCTTGTCGTCCCCGAAGTCGGTGGACCGGAACCACAGAGCGCCCTCGTGCTCGAAGAGGTACCCCGCCTCCTTCAGCCGCGCGATTCCGCGCTCTATAGCGGCGGGACCACCATCCGTGCCTGGAGCATGCAGGGTGCGCTCGGAGAACCAGACGTCGAAGTCCACGCCCATGCCGTGGAGCACGCGCGTCAGGTGCATGAGCACCTGCGCGTACGCCTGCTCCTTGAAGTGCGCTTCTCGCTCGGCAGCAGACGCGTCGGCCCAGCAAGGCCCCTCGGCATCGAGGATCTCGCGAGCGATGTCGGTGACGTAGGCACCGCGGTAGCCGTCCTCGGGAAACGCGGCCTCGTGACCGGCGAGTTCCAGGTACCGGGCCGAAACGCTGGCTGCGAACATGTCCATCTGCACGCCCGCATCGTTGATGTAGAACTCGCGCTCGACCGTGTCGCCCGCATGCTCGAGGATCCGGGCGATGCTGTCGCCGAGCGCCGCCCACCGGCCATGGCCGACGTGCATGGGCCCGACGGGGTTGGCCGACACGAACTCGACCTGTACGCGCCTGCCGCTGCGCGCCCCGGCGCCGTACGCATCGCCGAGAGAGCGGACCCTCTCGACGACATCGGCCACGACGTCGCGCGCCAGACGGATGTTGATGAAACCGGGACCGGCCACCTCGATGGCGGTAGCCACACCGGCAAGCCGCTCGCGAAGCCCCGCCGCCAGCATCTCCGCGATCTCGCGCGGAGGTGCCCCGGCCGCCTTCGAAGAGACGAGCGCTATGCTCGTCGCCCAGTCACCGTGCGACGGGTCTCGCGGACGCTCCACGGACACGTTCGGCAGCACGTCCAGAGCGAGACGTCCGTCGGCGACAGCGCGTTCGAGTTCGGCTCGGATAGCAGCGTTCAGCGTCTCGCGCACTCGGACTCTCCCGGTGTCGGTCAGGGTTGGCGCTTCAGGATACCGCCGCGCCCACACTGCGGCAACGCGATACCGCAGCCAAGCGGGGCATCACCACCGACGTCGCCCAGGCCGTCCGGCTAGCGCACGTCTCTCACGAATCGGCGCAGGCGATGCCGCGTGACGGCCTCGATCCTACGCTGCACCGAGCGCGGCGCGCGGTCCCAGAAGTCCGGGTGCCGACCCAGCCCGGCGAGCGTGAGCAGGTGCTTTTCCCCCAGTCTCCCGTGCGCGACGCCGTCCTGCGCGCAATGCAGCGCGTAGCCAAGCATCATCAGATCCCCCCCGCGAACCGCTATGCTCAGGTACCTCGCCGACCACGCCCATGCGGTGGGCGCAAAGTGCTTCGTGATGTTCGCGAACGAGGCTCGCGCGGGGTATCGGGAATCGAAAGCCAGGTTCGCAACAGCGACAAGCTCGGCCTCCCGCTCACCGAACCCCTCTTCGAGCGCCCACTGACGCGTCAGATTCATGTGGACGTGCGGTCCCATGCCCTCACCTGTGGTATGGCTCGCCCCGGATGATACGGAATGCACGGTACAGCTGCTCGAGCAACACGACCCGCGCGAGCTGGTGCGGCAGCGTGAGTGGCCCGAGCGACAACCGCTCGTCCGCGCGGCTCAGCACCCCGGAATCAAGACCCGCAGCGCCGCCCACGACGAAGGCCACATGGCTCCTGCCCGCAGCGCCAAGAACCTGCAGCCACGACGCGAACTCCTCCGACGAGCGCTGCGCCCCGCTGGTATCGAGCACCGCTACGATCGCGCCATCCGGGATGGCGCGCAGGATTCCAGCCCCTTCGGCCGCAAGCGCCTTGGCCTCGTCGGCAGTGACGTCACGATCGGGAATCTCAGTCACCGCGACGCGCGCGTAAGGGCCCAGCCGCTTCAGGTACTCGTCGGCCGCATCGCGCCAGTGCGGCTCCTTGAGCTTCCCGACACAGATCAGATCGAGTCTCATCGCTTCGCCCTAGAACCGCATGCCGAGGAAAGCGAGGACCGGCGAGGCAAGCACCCCCAGCGCAAGCACGATAACGGTGATGAGCACGAATGCTGTTGCCGCCGAAGTCCTGCGCTCCACGACCGGTGCTCCCTTTCGCTGGCCCAGGAAGGCGGAGCGAATCAGGCGGAAGTAGTAGCCGGCCGAGACGACGCTCATCGCTACCGCCACGAGCACGGGCCAGATGAACCCCGCCCGCACGGCGGAGGTGAACAGATACAACTTCCCGAAGAAGCCGACCACTGGCGGGATACCGACCAGCGAAAGCAGCCATGCTAGCGATGCCCACGCCACGGCGGGACGACGCGACGCCAGGCCGCCAAGGTCGTCCAGCGCCGGGCCTTCCTCCTCGGCAAGCATCATGACGGCCATCGACGGGACCGCGTAGGCGACCGCGTAGAACACGGCGGCCGGGCCGCCGGCAGTGCCGGCCCCCGTCGCAAGCAGGATGTAGCCGGTATGGGCAACGCCCGAATACGCCATCATCCGCCGGACGTCCGACTGCGGGAAGGCCGCGAGGTTGCCGAGCACCATCGAGAACACCGCCGCGACCACCAGGACACCAGAGGCCCCCGCCACGTTCGGTGCCATCGCGCCCACCAGGCGCACGAGTGCTACCACTCCGGCGATCTTCGGCACCGTGGAAACGTACGCCACCGCTCCCGCCTGTGCCCCCGCGTACGCATCAGGAGTCCAGTAGTGGAACGGCGCGGCGGAGAGTTTCGCGAACAGGCCTACGAGCACGAGCACGAAAGCGACCTGGCCGAGCGGTCCGGCAGCGCCGAGTGAGATCTGACCGTACGAGGTCGATCCCGAGATCCCGAACACGAACGACAGGCCGTAGAGCATGACGAGGCTCGTGAGCATCGAGAGAAGGAAGTACTTGAGCGCGCCTTCCAGCCCGCGCGCGTCGTCGCGGCGGTAGCCCATGAGCACGTATGCGGGAATGGTGGAGAGTTCGAGAGAGACGTACAGCACGATGAGGTCGCGCGCGGACGCCATGAGCATGCCACCAGCGACAGAGAACAGCGCTAGCGCGGCTGCTTCGGCGCACCGCTCGCCAGTTACTCCGCGCCCCCATACCCACAGCAGCCACGCGGTCGCAAGCGCCCCGATGGCGACGCGCGCGAAGACCGCGATGTGATCGAGCGACAGCTGACCCCCGAAAAGGTCCCCGCCCGGGCCGATGACCGCAGCTGCGACGGCGGCCGCCGCAGCGAAGGCCGCGGCAATCCCGGCCGAGACGCGACTGTCGGACCTGGCGCGCTCGGCGAACAGCGCAACGAGCGCGCCGCCGAGCACTAGGAACTCGGGTATGAGTCGCCAGACGTCGGCCACGCTACGCGCCACCCATCAGCGTCAGCACCGCGTTCACGGCTGGATCGGTGAAGCGCAGCAGCGAATCCCAATAGACGCCCACCGTGATCGTGAGCACGACCAGCGGCGCTAGAACCCAGATCTCGGCCTTCGTGAGGTCGCCGATGGTCTCGACCGCCGGACTCGATCCGCCGAGCACCACGCGCTGCACCAGCCAGAGCATGTAGGCGGCCGCCAGCAGGACGCCCACGGCAGCGACAACCACCCATCCGGCCCATATCTGCGAGCTCCACACGCCGACGAGGCTTAAGAACTCGCCAACGAAGCCGGAGAGACCGGGAAGGCCGAGCGACGCGAACGACGCGAACGCGAGCAGACCGCCGGCCACCGGAACCCGTGAGGAAAGACCGGACACCTCCGCGATCGTGCGCGTGTGCGTGCGCTCGTAGACCATGCCGACGAGGAAGAACAGCATGCCGGTCACGACGCCGTGGCTGAACATCACGGCAACCGCACCGTTCAGCCCCTCGGGAGTGAGCGACGCGATACCGAGCATCACGAAGCCCATGTGCGAGACCGATGAGTACGCCACCAGCTTCTTCATGTCGGTCTGGGCGAACGCCACCGCAGCTCCATAGACGATCGAGATCGCGGCGAGCGCTGCGAGGAAGCCGCTCCACTGCCGGGCTGCGTCGGGCAGGATCGGCAGCGAGATGCGCAGGAAGCCGTACGAGCCCATCTTCAGCAGGATGCCCGCCAGCAGCACCGATGCGGCTGTGGGCGCCTCGACGTGAGCATCCGGAAGCCAGGTGTGCAGAGGGAACACGGGCACCTTCACCGCAAAGCCGAGGAAGAACGCGGCGAAGACCCACCACTGGAACGATGGTGCCAGCCCGCCGGCCTCGGCCATCGCGAGGATGTCGAAGGTGCCCGTCTGCAGGTAGAGCGCGATGATGCCCACAAGCATAAAAACGCTGCCGAACAGCGTGTAGAGGAAGAACTTGATCGCCGCATACTCCCTGCGCGGACCGCCCCATGTAGCGATGAGGAAGTACATGGGCACGAGCACGAGCTCCCAGAACACGTAGAACAACACGAAATCCATGGCGACGAAGACACCGTTCATGCCCACCTCGAGCAGGAGCAGCATCGAGAACCACATGGCGGGCTTCTTCTCGGTCTTCCACGACGCGACGATCGCGAGCAGCGTAAGCAGCGCCGAGAGCGCCACCATCGCAAGCGACATCCCGTCGACTGCGAGGTGATACGTGATGCCGACCTGCGGCACCCATGCGGCCTTCTCGGCGAACTGCATGCCCGCGCCGGTGTCGAACCGAAGCGTCAGCCAGCCGACGAGCACCAGATCGACCGCAGCGACTGTCGCCGCGATCACGCGCGCGGCACCGGGCCTGCCGTTGCCCGGCAGCGCGACGAGCGCCGCACCGGCGAGCGGGAGGAACACGATGACGGTGAGCAGCGGGAAGTCCACGCGTCAGGCCCCTTTCACGAGGATCCATACGACGAGGAGCACGACGGCCCCCGAAACGAGCAGCTGGTAGTTGCGAACGCGACCTGACTGGATCTTCCGCAGGCTCGCGCCCGCCTCCTTCACTATCGCGGCCGTACCGTTCACAACGCCGTCGATGATCGTCGAGTCGAATGCCCATCCGCGCTCGGCCGTGCGGCGCCACGCAGCCGCGGCCCCGTTCACGACGCCATCGACGACTCGCGAGTCGAATGCCGCAGATGCCCGGGACAACGCACTGTAGCCACCTATGACGAAGTAGCCGTACGTCAGATCGAAGTAGTACTTGTTCGCGAGCACGCCGTAGAGGTTCGCGTAGCGCTGCTTGAGCGCGCGCGTGTTCACGACCGCCGTACTCCTGCCGTACACGAACCAGCCGAGAGCGATGCCCGCACCCGCGACACCCGTCGAGATCGCCGCTGTTGAGAGCTCCGGCCACGGGATGTCGTGGCCGAGGAATGCGCCGAGGCGCGGTCCGAAGAAGCCGACGCCGGCCGTGATCGCCGCGAGCACGACCATCGGCGCCAGCATCGAGCGGTGCGCCTCGTGCAGTTCCGCCTGCTGCGTCGGGCCGGTAAACACCCGGAACCAGAGTCGCGATACGTAGAACGCCGTGACGAAGGCGGCCGCAAGCGCCAGAGCGAAGCCGACGTAGTGACCTTCGTGCAGGAGCACGGTGAGTATCTCGTCCTTGGACCAGAAGCCGGAGAACGGCACGATACCGGCGAGCGCCAGCGCTCCCGCACCGAAGACCGCGGTCGTGACCGGCAGATGCTTCGCAAGGCCACCCATCTCGCGCATGTCCTGCGTGTGCGCCGAATGGATGATCACGCCCGCGCCGAGGAACAGCAGTGACTTGAAGAACGCGTGGGTCACGAGGTGGTACAGGCCGGCCGTCGCCCCGCCCGCCCCGAGTGCGATGAACATGAAGCCGAGCTGGCTGATGGTCGAGTACGCGAGCACCTTCTTGATGTCGTGCTGCACGCACGCGAGCAGACCGGCGGCCAGCGCCGTCACCAGGCCTACGCCGAGCGTCCACATCAGCGCCGTGTCACTCGCCTCAAAGATGGGATATGCCCGCACGACGAGGAACACGCCCGCCGCCACCATCGTCGCGGCGTGAATGAGCGCCGAGGCCGGTGTGGGGCCTGCCATCGCGTCCGGCAGCCAGACGTGCAGCGGCACCTGAGCGCTCTTGCCCATCGCACCGAACAGCAGCAACAGCGCCACCGCGGTAGCCGCGGCAGGCGCCCAGGTATGCGCGTGAAGCACGGCCGCGAAGTCGAACGAGCCCACCTCGGCGTAGATGACCGCCAGCGCCAGCATGAAGCCGAGGTCGCCCACCTTCGTGGTGAGAAACGCCTTGATGCTCGCGAGTCTCGGCCCCTCCTGCTCGTGCCAGAACCCGATCAGGAGATACGAGCAGAGGCCCATGACCTCCCACGCCATGAACAGGCCGAGGAAGTTGTCCGACAGCACGAGCGCAAGCATAGCGGCCGTGAAGAGAGAGAGCACCGCGTAGTACCAGCCGATGCGGTCCTCGCGGTGCATGTAGCCGAGCGAGTAGACCTGCACCGCCGTACCGACGACAGTCACGACCAGCAGCATCAGCGCGTTGACCGGCTCGAGCTGAAAGCCGAGCGAGACCGCGCGCTCGCCGACGTGAGCGAGCGTCACGCCCGCCTGCCACACCGGCTCCTCGGCGTGGCCGCCCGGCCACACCGAGACGAACGCCGCCACCGAGAGTGCGAGCGAGCCCAGCGCCGCACATAGCGCAAGCGGGACCGCTCGCGTGCGAGCCTTCCGCGACATCGGCGTCAGGATCGCGAACGCGAGCGCCGGGAGCAGCGGTATGAGCGCAACGTAGCCCACTGCCTATCCCCTCAGCTCATCAATCGCGTCGAGCTCGACGGTCCGACGGCGCCGGTAGATCGCAAGGACGAGCGCGAGTCCGAGGCCGATCTCGGCGGCCGAGACCACCATCGAGAACACCGAGAAGAACTGGCCGGTGAGAGCGTCCGGCGTGAGGAACCTGGATAGTGCGACCAGGTTGATGTTCACCGCGTTGGCCATGAGCTCCAGCGACATCATCACATGCACCGCATTCTTGCGGGACAGAGCGCCGTACATGCCGATGCCGAAGAGCATCGCGGCCAACGTGAGGAGGTGCGCAAGCCCGATCGTCACAGGTCCTCACCGCCAGTCCACCAGACGGCGCCGACCAGTGCAGCCAACAACACGATGGAGGCGAGCTCGAAGGGCAGCGCCCAAGTCGTGAACATCTGCTCGCCGAATGCTTCGACCCCGGGAATCGTCTCCGGCACCTGGGCGAGTGCGGGCCGGAATCGCGCGAGCACCAGCAGGATTCCGCCTGTGAACAGCGATGCGATCGCCATCGAGCCCCATGCGACCGGGAACTCGCGTACGGCGTCTTCACGCCGCCTGAGCGTCAGCATCACCGTGAAGAGCGTGAGCACAGCGACCGCCCCGGCGTACACGAGCACCTGCACGAGCGCGAGGAACTCCGCCGAGAGCAGCAGGTAGATGCCGGCCGTGGCCAGCATGACCTCGAGTAGCCAGAACGCCGCGTGAACGACGTTGCGCGTGGCCATCATCGCCACGGCGCCTCCTAGCGAAGCCAAGGCGAGGATCCAGAAGGCGGCGACCGGCAGCGTCTCACTCATCGGCCTCGCCTCCTCCTTCGGCTTCCTTCTCGGCCTTGTGGCGCGCGTTCGTAGCCGCGTCCACCTCGGTGAGCAGGTACTCCATGAGTCCAGAGGCGTCGGTCACCGCAAGTTCGTACTCATGGCTCATCCGGATGGCATCGAACGGGCATGCCTCGACGCACAGCCCGCACATCATGCAGGCACCGATCTCGTAGCCGAACCGCGCGATGCGCTTGCTCTTGTCGTCGCGCGTCTCCACGTCGAGCGAGAGGATATGGTCCGGGCAAGTCTTCACGCACGTGAGGCACGCGGTGCACTTCGGCGTACCGTCGCCGAAGTACTTCGGTCGCACCGCCCAGCGTGCGCGCTCGGGCAGCTCGAGTCTCTCGTAGGGGTACTTCACGGTGATCGGTCCGCGCAGCATGTTCCGGAAGCTGATGCGGAGGCCGTTGATGAGTCCGGTTCCCCACATGGCTACCCCACCGCCCGGTAGAGCACCGGTGCCAGCAGCTTCTGCACTACTCCTGTGATCAGGATCATCGCGAGCGCCGCCGGGATCAGGCGCTTCCAGCCCAGCGACATCATCTGGTCGATGCGCACACGCGGGAAGGTGCCTCGAATCCACCACAAGAGCACGACGCCGACGTACGCCTTCGTGAGGAACACGATCGGGGCCAACGCCGGCACCGCTTCGTACCAGCTGTCCGGCGCCCAGGGCAGCAGCCAGCCGCCGAAGAAGAGCGTAACGCCCATCGCCGAGACCACGAACGTGTTGCTGAACTCGGACAGGAACATCAGTGCGAACTTCATCGCCGAGTACTCGGATGCGAATCCCGCCACGATCTCGGACTCGCCCTCGGACATGTCGAACGGCGTCTGGTTGACCTCGATGAGCGACGAGATGAGGAAGATGAGGAAGGTCGGCCACAGAAGCGGGTCGGTGATGAACCACCTTGGGACAAGGCCGAACCACGTCCCGGCCTGGGCGTCGACGACCGCGCCGAGCTCCATCGTGCCGGCGATCATCACGATCGGCAGCACCGAGAGCAGAAGCGGCACCTCGTAGGCTATCTGCATGGCCGCGGCGCGCATCCCGCCGAGCAGCGACCACTTGTTGGCCGATGCCCACCCCGCCATGAGGATGCCGATCGGCACGATCGCAAGCACCGCGAACGTGAACAGCATGCCGGTCTCGAGACGCGTCGCGCGGAGCGCCTCCGAGAACGGCAGCGCCAGGTACGCCATGAGCGACGGGACGAAGACGACCACCGGAGCAAGGAAGAAGAGTACCTTGTCCACGGCACGCGGTGTGAGGTCCTCCTTGGTGAGCAGCTTCAGGACGTCGTTCACGGTCTGCAGCAGCCCGTGCCAGCCGACGTGCATAGGTCCGAGGCGGATGTGCAGGTGTCCGAGAACCTTGCGGAGCAGGTAGATCATCACGACGCCGTTGGTGAGCATCAGCCCGAGGACGGCGACGAGGCGAACGATGACGGCGAGTGTCGGACTCATCGGTCCGTCTCCCCGAGCATCACGTCGGTAGAGCCAACCATCATCACGGTGTCGGCGATCAGGTGGCCCGGCACGATGTCCTCCACCGCCTGCAACGCGAAGATCGATGGCGCGCGGTAGTGCATGCGGTACGGCGTGTCGCCGCCGTCGGTCACCAGATGGATGCCGGTCTCGCCGCGAGACGACTCCACGCACGCGTAGATCTCGCCAGCGGGCGGACGGAGCACCTTCGGCACCTTCGCGGTGTGCTCGCCTTCGGGAATGCCGTCGATGAGCTGCCGTATCATCCGCGCGGACTGCCGCATCTCGCCCATGCGGACCATGTAGCGGTCCCAGGCGTCGCCCGCGCTGCCGAGCGGCACCTCCCAGTCGAGCTCGGGGTACGCGTCGTAGGGCCGCTTCTTTCGCACGTCGAAGTCAACACCGGCGCCACGCAGGTTCGCGCCCGTGAGGCCGAAGGCGAACGCCTTCTCGGCGTCAATGATCCCGATGCCCTTGACCCGTCCCTGGAAGATCTCGTTGCCGCCGAGTAGCGCGTGATGCTCGTCGAGGTAGGTGTCGAACGTGTCGCAGAAGGCACGGATCTTTTCATCGATCCCGACCGGCAAGTCCGCGACAACACCGCCAGGGCGCGCGTAGTTGAACATCATGCGCTGTCCGGTGATCGCCTCGAGGATGTCGAGAATCGCTTCACGGTCTCGCATGGCGTACAGGAACTGTCCCATGCCGCCGGTATCCAGACCGAACGTGCCGAACCAGACGAGATGGCTCGCGATGCGGTTGAGCTCGGCTGCAAGCGACCGCAGCCACTGTGCCTTCCGCGGCACCTCGATTTCCATAAGCCGCTCGACAGCCAGCGCGACCGCGGTCTCGCCGTGAATGCCGGAGACATAGTCACCACGGTCCATCAGAGTGCCGATCGCGTTGAAGCGCCGGTGCTCGGCCAGCTTCTCGATGCCGCGGTGGAGGTAGCCGACACTCACCTCGACGGTGACGACTTCCTCGCCGTCGACCTCGATGAGCAAGCGCAGCACGCCATGCGTGGAGGGGTGCTGCGGCCCCATGTTGATGACGAGGTGCTCCGTCGCAAGATGATCGACGCCGGTCGGCGCCCGCTTGATGCCCGCGGGAGGCGTGCCCGGATCGTGCGTGCCCTCGGCGAGAAGGCCGGGAGTGGTCACCGTTGTGCGTGGATCGCTCACCGGGCCTTCACCTCCTCCTCGGTGCGGATGGGCACCTCTTTGAGGAGCAGCGGCGGCACGCCGTCGGTCGTGAGCAGCCGCTTCGGATTCGGATGTCCTGCGAGTCTCATACCGAACAGCTCGGCTGTCTCGCGCTCGGGCATCAGTGCCGAGGGGTAGACGTTCCATACCGATGCAATCTCCGCGCCGTACGCGACGCTGGTGCGAACGTAGGTCTCGCGATCCGCCGAATACGAGCGCAACCGCCACGTGAGCGTGATGTCGTCGCCGGTGTCGATACCGTCGAAGTCGATGAGCGACTCGTACCCGGAGTCCTTGAGCGCTTTGAGCGCTGCGATGACATCGGCGGCAGGCACGCGCGCAACCTCGCCGAGCGCGAGTGTCTCGAAATCCGCGGGGACACCTGCCCTCTTGAGGACTGCGCGACTACTTCTGGCGTCGGGCCGCAAGGCGATCCTCCGTCTTCGCGCGAATCTTCTTCCTGAGCTCCAGGAACGCGTACTGAACCGACTCCGGGCGTGGCGGACATCCCGGGATGTACACGTCCACCGGGACCACCTTGTCCACGCCCATCACGACGTTGGGATACTCGCGGAACGGGCCGCCTGTGCTCGCGCACGCGCCCATCGCGACCACCCAGCGCGGCTCGGGCATCTGCTCGTAGAGCCTGCGGACGGTCTCGGCCATCTTGAGGTTCACCGTTCCGGCAACGATCATCACGTCGGCCTGCCGGGGGGAGTTGCGGAAGAACACACCCATCCGGTCGAAGTCGAAGCGCGGGCCGGAGGCGCTCATCAGTCCTTCGATCGCGCAGCAAGCGATGCCGAAGGCCATGTACCAGAGGCTGTTGGTGCGCGCGATGTCGAAGAGCTGCTCGCTTCGGATGAAGACGATGGAGTTGTCGCCCGTGAGCCGGTCTAGCGCCACCTGAGCGCCCCCTCCTTCCAGGCGTACGCCAGCCCCGCTGCCAGGATGGCGATGAAGATCGTCATCTCCGTCAAGACGAACAAGCCCATCTTGTTGAACGAGACCGCCCAGGGATAGAGAAAGACGGTCTCGATATCGAAGACGACGAACAGAAGGGCGTAGACGTAGTAGCCGACGCGGAACTGCACCCATGGCGGCCCAACCGGCTCCACACCGCACTCGTACGGCTCAAGGCGATTCGGCTCGTCCTTGCCCTTGGGGGAGAGCAGATTCGAGGCGAAGACCGTGACGGCTACGAAGACCACTCCGAACAACAGGAAGGCGCCGACGACCAGATGATCGAATGCAGGTGACTGCACGTGCCGATCCGCCCCTTTCCTCCGACGCCCTTGCCGAGCAGGGAATCCTCTCCAGGATACAGCGACGCCCTCACGACGGGTTGACGCTCAGAATCCCCGTCCGGGGCGCAGTCGGGACAATGTAACACGAGTTACATTCTCTCGCAAGGGTACCCCCAACGGTATACGCTCCGGCGCGCCCATACCGGGAACAGGATAGCCCTTCGAGGATACCCTGTCCCCGTCCTTGAGCTACGGCTCCCGGACCCGCGCCGAGGCCTCATCGGCGATGACCACGCTGTCGACCCCATACCAATCGGCCAGAATCCCGTTGATCCAGAAGGTCTCGTCGGTGGTCCCATCGCCCCACATCACGCCGCGCCTCGGCAAGTCGTTCGTAAGCGATGCAAGCGTGATGTCACGCACCCCTTGTTCTTTGAGCTCCGCGACACGCTGCTCCCGCTCGAGCTGGCCAAGCCGCAGCTCGCGGGCCTGCCACCCGCTCAGGGCGGCGTCTCCCGCAACGATTACGAGCAGCAGGCACACGACGCCAGACGCGGTGCGCGCCGGAAGACGCTCCAGGATGGTCCCACGAGTCGCCTCGCCCATCAGTGACACGGCTGCGACCACAAGGAATACACCCAGGAACATCACGGTCCGCTCGGCGGCGAAGTACGGATGCACCATCATAGTCACAACCGTGGACACTCCTAGTAGCGCCCAGACCCACCAACGCGACAGCAGCCGGCGAGGAGAAGCTGCGCGTACACCGATTTGACCGATCACGGTGACCGGGACGGCGAGCAGGGCGAGGCATGCGAGCCAGGGCATCAGCGGTGGCAGCCAGTCTACGAGGATGTGAACCGTGTACTTGGCTGACTCGACAAGCGCGCGGAGCATGCTCTCGGCCGGAATCGCCTCGAGTCTCTGGCTGTTTCCCGGCGCGGCAAGACTGACGGCCCCAGCCGCGACAAGCCCGCCAGCCCCAGCCCAGAAGCGCACCGGGATTCGACGCAGCCGCCCGCTTCGTGCAGCACGCCACGCAAGCAGGGCGACGTATAGCAGAGACGCAGCCAGCACCTGCTCCTGAGAAGCGCCGACGACCACGCCGAGGACGAGCATTCCGAGGACGGACGCACCGGTGGCAACAGCGCCTGGGCGCTTCTGAGGCTCTACGTCGGAATCCAATCGGCGGTACAGGTACAGAAACGAGAGTGCGGCCACTGCCGGCCACAGGTACACCACAGACCCGGATGTCCAGAACACGGTTTCTTCGATGGCCGGCAGCCCGAACCAGTACGAGGCCAGTACGACCGCAAGGACGTACAGATCTGCCCGTTGAGGGCGAGGGAGTCTACCGCGCGCAAGCGCGAACGTCATCACGACGAGCAGAAGCAGTCCTGACCAGATCACGATGCCGTAAACGGGACGGATCTGGCACGCGAGCCACGAGAACGCCGAGCTTGCGAAGCGCCCGGTCCATGTGAGGTACCCGGTCGACACCGTGTCCCAGAGGCCGGGATGCTCCTTCAAGAAGAGCGCCCCGCTGAAGTCATCCGAGACCCACGGCTCATTGAGCGCCAGGAAGCCGAGTGCCGAAAGCGCGAACACTGCAGCAGCCGCGGCGAACCGATCCACAAGGTATCCGACACGCCCGGCAGCCGAGTCCACCACTGTCGCGGCGCGACGGTCGCGCTCCTCCTGGGGTGAGCCGTGAGCCATGCATCTTCCCTCTCGCAGGCGCGACCGGCCTCATGCGCTGCCAGTCTAGCATCACCTAGACCGCCACAACGTCGCCCCCATGAAAGAGGATCCGCAGGCTGCACACCTGCGGATCCTCCTATGCTGTGGAGCCGACGAGGGGACTCGAACCCCTGACCTGCGCATTACGAGTGCAGGATACAGAGCGTCAGCGGGGGCGTGTCAACGACAGTCAAGCACAGTCGCGCCGAGGGTCGAGGGGATAGGAAGCCGTCAGATACAGTCACGGACAGTAGGAATGACGCGCCACATGACGCACGATGAAGGAGGTACGGGCATGGACAGCATGAGACTGCACGATGAGAAGTGCGAGCTGATGGACGCCCTGAACGCGGTGATCCAGGCCGAGGGCATCTACGCAGGTGACGACGAGCGATTCCGCCGCCGGTGGGATGAGCTCATGGAAGCGGGGCGCGCGTGGAGAGAGCGCCTCGAGCACGGCGACGTGGATCAGTACGCCGCCGCAACACAGCTCCTCCTCGAATCTCGCGGCATCGGTGACAGCGACGAAGAGGAAGCTGCCCGGCGGATGGTGTACGGGGAGATCGACCGCCGCGCCGATGAGAGGCGTCGGGCTCGCGCGTAGCACAGCACTCTGACAAGCAGAGGGGCCGCCCGGTCGGGTGGCCCCTCGTTGCTTGCTCGCAGAAACGAAGAAGCCCCGCAAGGGCGGAGCTTCAGGTCGGAGCGCGGAGGCTATACCTCTCCGACGGGCACCCTCGGCTCGAACCGGATCCCATGATCGCCGGGGTACTCAGCGGTGTGGTCGTTCTTGCCATCCCAGATGGCGTCAGGCACGCGGTCGAACGCGTCACAATGCCACTCGAGGCCCACGATCGGACTGAAGTGGACACAGCGGGAGCAGACCTCCGAGAAGGTGACCCGATCGTCGATCACGCAGGCGCGACCGCTCACTTCTTCCTCCCGTAGCCATTCCATCGACATCGTACACCTGGGCGCAGCGCGCGGGGTGGAAGCGGGTACGTGCCTCGCGCGCGCGTGCGAGGGCGCCTACGGGTACACGATCACCACCCGCGCATCCGCGTCGCGCTCCTCGTAGACGCCGAACATCCGGTTGAGCTCGGCTACGGCCCTGATGAGCGCGCGGGTCGCATCGGGCGGGAGGTCGGGCACCTGCCGGGCACCTGCCTCGGTGTAGGAGACCTCCAGGCACCGTGTCGCGCGTATCTTCTCCATCGCCTCGTCCATCACGGCCAGGAGCTCGCGTGCGGCCCTTGCACGGTCCCACTGCACCGATGCCGCCACTTCATCCGTAAGCGCCGCGTAGCGGGCTTTCACGGCCTCTCGCGCGAACAGCTCACAGGCGCGCTTGTCGACCGTGCGATCGGCCATGCGCTCGGCTCCGTAGGCCGCCCGGTACGCCTTGCGCTGAGTCATCCCGGAGACGAGCCCACGGACGAACGCCTCCTGTCGCGAGGTGAGTGTCACAGCGGCCCGTCCAGTATCTCGCGGACCAGTCGCCACCCGTCGCGCAGGGCACCCGTGAAGAACCGGTCGAGCTCGCTGTAATCGAGATCGGAGGCGTCACGGAAGCCGAACGGGTTGCTACTGGAGTAGCGGCTCGGCGAGTACCAGGTACGGCCGCCCCCGAGGCTGCCGCCGCCACTGCTGAGCGCACGAGCATACTCGCGGGCGTAGACGTCGCGCCACTTGCGCGTATTCACGGCCTTCGACGCCTCGAACCAGAACATGATCGCCTTCAGGTGCCTGAGCCTAGACTTGCCGGGCAGCCCGTAGTACTGTGCGCGGGCGTACGGCTGGTCGTAGATGATGCGCCCGGTCGAGACCGGGGAGCGTCCCGTCGATCCGGCAAGGTCGCCCTCGCGATACGGCACGTAGGGGCGTGTGTCCGCGATAGCCTTCTCGGTCGTCATCGTGAGCGCGCGCTTCTGGGCGGACGCCGCCTTCGCGAGCACACCACTTAGGTTGACACTGCTCACACGCACTCCCACTCTCACTCTCACTCTCACGGCTGTTCCCCTCTCGCTCGTGCGGCGCGTGCACCCGGCCCGGCGTGGCGCTCCCGGCCCGGCTCGAGTGCGTCTCGTAGGCGGTTCAGGCGCATCTTCGCCGCGTTCACCTTGTCCGCGGCCTTGAGCTCGGCGTAACGCTCCTCTGATGCCGCCAGGGCAAGCTTCTTCGCACACGTCGCGCACCACCCGATGTGCCGGTGATGGACGGAGACCGGACGCACGCAACAGCGCGGACACAGCTCGCTTCGGGAGGCCGCGGTCATCCGCTCGAGGAGATCGGCGATCGTCACGTCGCCCCGCGCAACGGCCTGCTGCGCCGGGACCGGCAGGAGCTCCCACAGTTGCAGCTCATCCGCCTCGGTCAGTGAGCTCACGTTGCCTCCCTGCGCATTGGTCGTGCCCGGTGGTCCGTGCTTGATTCCGCCCGATCGGTGTACCCTCGCGTCGTTGCGTGCGACATGCCGGGCCGCCCCTGCGAGGAGTAGGCACAGGGGCGGCCCGAAGAACCTTAGGCGATGTAGACCCGCTGGACCGCGCCCGGCATCGGGAACGCGATGCCGACGCGCATGATCGCGCGGATGGCGGTCGAGTCGCTCTCGAAGTAGCGCGACTTGTCGACCTCGAGCGTGGTGTCGTTGCGGACGACCATGTACACGGCCGCCTTAGGCACACCCCACACCGTGCCGACCGCCACGGACGGCGAGACATACAGCGGGACACCGGCGATGGTGCGCCGGGTCGGCTGCGTCGGGTCGGGCTGCAGGAGCGCCTTGTTGGATCCGGTCGCTTCCTTGAGCTGCGCGAGCGTGAGCGCATCGGCCGGGTTGGCGCAGAACGCCGTCACGTCCGCGCCCATGCCCTCGCTGGCGTAGATGGCCTCGAGGAACGGGTCCAGGTTCGCCCACGACGCGCCGGGCGTGATGCCGTTCGCCTGCATCCACATGAGGAACTTCCACGTCACGGTGCCGTCTGTGACGGTGCCGGAAGCAGGCCAGGACGGGGCCGAGGTGTGCGACGTACCGGCGACGGTGCACTCGAAGAGCTTGCCCGCGCCGATCACGCGATCCCCCACGGCATACGCCGTCGAGTTGGCGCGCGTGGTGGAGACGGACGCGAGTGAGCCTAGTCCGGCGGGGCCGTTGGAGGTGGTGTTGCCGAAGAACGCGGCGTCGACCTTCGCGGCGATGTCACGTGCGAGCCCCTGGCCGATCATCGTGGCGGCCTCGGGCGAGGAGTCGGCCGCGAGCTCGTTGGAGATCACGGAAAGGCCCGCGATTTTGAAGGGGTTGCACTTGCCTTCGCCGGTCGAGATCTCGGCGGCGGTGATGTCCGCGCCTTCGGCCGTCCATGCGGCGGCCGGGTCGGCGATCGCGAGCGGGTAGACGAACTCGTGCCGGTCGGTGTTGTGCACGGTCGCGACGCGCATGGCGACGGACTCGCGCTGCACCGGGATGACGACGAGCTCGCTGATCTGGTCGGGCAGGAACGCAGGTGAGATACCTGAGCGCAACATGAGGGGCTCCTTAGGTCAGGTGGGTGCTGTCCGCTGGAGCGCCACAGGCGTCGTCCAGGTGCTCACCAGGAGCCGCGTCGACGAGCGCGCCAGGCCTCGGGCCGGTGTGCGCCGTCGCCTCGCATCCTACACCCTCGCTCACGAGATCGCATCCTTCCAGGAGGCGGCAGATGGATCCGCCGTACCCCTCGCGGGGATTCCTGTGGAACCAGTTTCGGCGGGCTTGAGCAGATGCGGCCGCTCCGTCCCGATCACCTTGAGCCGTTCGTCGACCTTCTTGCTGTCGACGCACCCGGACTCGTCGAGCATCGCGGTCATGTCGAACGCACCGCCCACCTCGAAGAAGTCAGCAGGACGGTGCAGCCTGTCGGCGATCACCGCCTCAATCTGTTCGCGCCGCATGGCGTCGAGCTGTCCCGCGAGCGCGTCACGCTCCGCTTCCGCGTGGCGGAGCTTGCGCCGGTACTTCGCGGCCTCGTTGTCGTGAGCACCCGGCTCGACCTCGGCCTGCTCCTCGACCTCGGCCTGCTCCTCGACCTCGGCCTGCTCCTGCTCGTTCATCGATTCGACTCCTTCTCTTCACGGGGACGGTATTTCAGCTGATCGTCGAGCCACTCGAGCACGCTAGAGTCCCCGAATAGATCGCGGGCTTCGCGAAGCTTGCGCTCGAGTTTCGCGCGGGACAGGAACAAACCGGGAGCGCGGGCTGCGCCGATACACAGGCGCTGCGCCCTGAGCTGCTCCAGGAAGTCATCGAACGTGTCGCACTCGTAGAACTGAGCGCGAGCGTGCAGCATGTCCCTTGTGTCGGTGCGGCCGGTCATCCTCGTCCTCCTTCTCTGCGCAGTCCTCATGCGTTGCCGTTCGTGCTCGCGACCGGGCATCTAGGGCGGCCGCGCGTCATCCGGTGCGTCCTGTTCGTGCAGAAGTGCGCGCATCCGGCGCGCAACGCGCATCGACGCCTCGAAGTAGAGGTGATTCAGTCGACGCTCGCGGCCTGTCGCGCGCGGATCGTTGGCGGCGGTGTAGAAGCACCGGGCATCGTGAACGGCCGTGCGGCGCTCGTGGCGGTAGAGGTCACGCGAAGTGTCAGACATGTCGCCACCCTCTCCTAAAACGGCGGCACGCTGGCACTCTGGCAATCTGAGTCAGAGTGCCAGGCTGTCAGAATGTCAAGGGGTTGTTGTGTGTGTGTGGAGTCGTTCGCGTCATCGGGAAGAGCCCACACCCACCCCGCGTGATGCCCTCGCTGCTTGGCGACAATCCCGGCCTTCTTCTTCGCGCGGAAGAGCGTCCGCTCGGCTATCCCCTCCTCGCGCGCGAGCTTCTTGACCTCATTCGCGGACAGCGGGCCGTCAGCGAGCGCGTTCAACAGGAACGCCTCGGCCTCATCGCGTGCGATCGCGTTCCCCGAGAGCGCACTTGCTGCGTCGTACTCCGACACGCCGTCGTAGACGACTGCCGAGCTCGCTCCGATCTGCTCGATGTGATACGTGATCGAGCGCGGTTCGGGCGCAAGGTTGCACTTGGTCGACGCGAGCACGCGCTTGTCGGGATCGCCCGGATCGCGCGCCACAAGCAGACCCGAGCGCGCCGCGCCCACGATGCCGATCGAGCCGCCGCCCCGGTACAGCGGGTTCCCGCCGCCGTTCTTGTTCAGGTGCCTGACGATCACGATCGCGGCGCCTGTCTCGGCGGCCAGCAGCATGAAGGGGTGCAGCCCGCGCCGCACCTGATCGTCCTTGTTCGTGTCGATGTTGCCGCCGAGGAACGCGAAGAGCGGGTCGATGACGACAAGCCGGGCCCCGACGCGCGAGATAGCGGCGCGAACCCATGCCAGATCGCCCGGCAGCACCGGCGGCCGTCTCTCATCGCCGTCTACGACCTCCCGGAGCGCGAGTATCCGGGACACGTCCGCGCCAGCGGCGTCGAGCCGCGGGCGCACGGTGTTCGCCAGGTCATCCTCGGCCGACAGCAGCACGACACCCGACGGCTCGACACGCAGCTTGTCATCCGGGAACGGAAGGCCGCGGGTGACACGCGCCGCGAGGTCGAGCGTGAGCGTGCTCTTGCCGAGCCCGGGGTCGCCGTCGAGGACGGTGATCATCCCGAGCGGGATCCGGCCGTACCAGAGCCACTCAACCGACTGAGCCGTCACATCGGAGAGCAGCACGCCGACGCCCTGCGCATCATCGATGCTCTGATCGTCGTGCTCACGTGCGGCTGCTTTGGCCTTCGGCGCGTCGAGTGGCGCGTCGAGAAGGTCGAGGATGTCGCTCACCGGGCCACCTTCTTGCGCCTGGCGATCTCGGCGCGGACGCCTGCGAGCCGGGCGGTGAGCCACTCATCGGCAAGGATGAAGCTCCGATGGTCGAGGACGGGCACGATGCGCGGCCGGGGCCGCGCGATCTCGTCCGCCAGGGCGCGCTCAACGCGGACGTTCTCGGCGAAGAGCTCACCGTCTCCGATCTCCTGGAGGTCCTCGTTCCGGTAGCGCGGGTCGTCGCAGAGCAGGATGTTGGGCAGCTCGTACGCCGTCACGATGCCACCGCGTCCAGGTAGGTCCGCGTGACGATCCGCCAGTGAGAGCCGCGCATGTACGCGCCCGGCACCTTCCCGGCGCTCAGGTCCGCCCGGATCACGCGAACGTCCACGCGCTCATAGGCCGCGAGCTCGGCCGCGGTCATCACGTCGGGCAGGGCGTCGGCGCGGACGGTGGCGGGCTTAGTCGCGGGCATCGTTGAGTTCCTCGAGCAGCGCCGCCGGGTCGCCCTTGTACCCGAGTGCTCGCGCCAGGCGCTCGAGCTGATTTCCGCTGAGGACCCGCCCAGACTCGACCTTCCCATAGAGAGCGGGATCCATGTCGGCGAGCTGCGCTACCTTACGCCTGGACAATCCGCGCTCTTCCCGCATGTGCTGCATGAGCTTCATGTGACTCCGACCTCCACCCTATTGACCTAGTGCCAGCCCCTAGCCTATCATCGGTTCTGCGACCATTCTACGGGGAGGAGCGTTGATTACCGATGACACCGACGAGAAGCAGGACAGCGGCACAGATGCTGGACTTCACTTGGTGGACGGTGGGCGAGATCGCCTACGACGATGCGGAGGCGGACCCACTGATCAGGACGTGCCCCGACCTCCCGTATCGCCCACTCCAGGAGCACCCCGCGCTGTTCGTCCGGTTTGCCGACCTGTCAGGTGACTTGCCGTCGTTCGCCGAGTTCATGGCGGAATACGGCCCTCTGCTGAGTCCTGAGGGCGACCGCCTGTCCGTCTGGACGACCGAGCACGACGCGATGCAGGAGGCTGTCGCGCTCTTCGAGGCGCTCGACAGCGAGATCGTCTCAAGCAGGCGCGAGGAGACCAAGGGCGCGCTGGCGGACCTCATCAATGCAGGACTGGCGAGACACGGTATCAATCCCGAGGTTGTGCCGAGCCGCGTGCCATGTCAGAAGGGGTACCTCTCCTACCGCGTCCGCGATCTAGCCGGGGCGATGTGGCTGCAGGCCGCCGTCGCAGTCGACGGTGACAGGAAGTACGCCATCTGCCCGGTGTGCGAGAAGAGGTATGACGCCACAGACGCGACCGATCGGCGGGAGTTCTGCGGCGACAAGTGCCGGGCGAAAGCGCACTACCGACGACGGAAGGGAGGTGAAGCGAAATGACACAGACTCGTAGGACCTACGGGAGCGGCTCTCTGCGGCACCTGGAGGGCGACCGCTACCGCTTCGAGTGCAGGGCAGATGACGGCGCGAGGCTCTCGCGCACGTTCACGGCACGCAACCGCACCGAGGCCGAGAAGACCACCGGGGCGCTCCGTCTCGAGCTCATCGCGAAGCACGAGAGCCGCAAAGACGCGAGCGGCATCGAGCGCGAGCGGCGTCAGGAGTGGACGGTAGAGCGATACGCCGACTACTACCTCGAGAAGTGGGCACCCGTCCACCTCGCGAACACGACGCGAAGGCGCTACACCGGCGCGATCGAGACGAACATCAAGCCGAACATCGGCCAGATGCGCATGGTTGACGTGACGCCCACGACGCTCCAGGAGCTCTACGCGAAGCTCGCAGGCAAGGGCGCCCGGCAACGCGGCGGCGACGGCGCGCTGTCCGGCCCGTCGATCTGGATGGTGCACAACGTCATCCGTGCGATCTTCACCTTCGCGATCGAGACGCAAGGCGACTTCACGGCCAACCCGGCGGCGGGCAAGGCCGCAAGGCCGAACGTGCCGCGCACCGGAAACGGCAGACGGGCCGTGGACGTTGCGGAGGTAGAGCGCTTCGTAGCCCTCGCGTGCGAACGCGAGCCGGAAATCGCCGTACCCGTGATGCTATCCGCGTGGCTCGGCACGCGGCGCTCTGAGACGCTTGCGCTCCAATGGCGCGACGTGGACCTACATGCGGCGGAGATCACGGTCAGGCGGTCAGTCACACAGACTCCCGGCGACGATGGACCTGTCGTCAGGGAGACCACCAAGACGGGCAAGGTGCGCACGGTGCCGATCGATGCGAACACGGCCGCAAGGCTCAAGACGACACGCACCGACCAGCTCGAGCGGCGGCTTGCCTTCGGCCGGGGTTGGCGCGGCGGGAACACCGCCGATGCCGATTGGGTGTGCGCACAGCCTGACGGCAGCATGATCGCCCCCTCGCGCTTTGAGAGTCGCTTCCGGCTCTTCGCCGAGCGGGAGAAGGTCGCCATCACGCCGCACCTGCTGCGGCACGCGTTCGTCTCGCAGCTCATAGCGGCCGGGTTCGACGCCGTGACGATCTCAGCGATCACCGGGCACTCCCCCGACGTGCTGCTGCGCGTCTACGCACATGCGTTCGACGACCGCAAGCGCGAGGCGATCGAGACGCTCGCACAGGCACGCGCCGCCGTCCGTGCGGCCAGATGACGCGTCCAATGACGCGCGTGCACCCTGACAGCTTGGGGAAGAAACGAAGCAGGCCAGAGGATTCAGCCTCTGACCTGCGGAGAATCGTGGAGCCGACGAGCGGATTCGAACCGCTGACCTGCGCATTACGAGTGCGCTGCTCTACCAGCTGAGCTACGTCGGCCGTTCCTACTCGCTTGCCGTGCTCCCGCCGTCCGTGCGCGGGCGGCGCCTTCGCCTACGGCGCGCGCCGCTCGCCGCCTGCCCGTCCTGTCCGGACGGTCCCTGCTGCGCCGCCTGTTGCGGTTTCGGACCGCGGCTCTTCGGCTGACGCTGCGTCTGTCCCTGCGACCCGCTCTGCTGCGCGCCCTCACTGGGCTTGGCGCTCCGCCGCTTGCGCTGCGGCTGCTGCGCTCGCGGAGCGCCCTGCGCCTCGCCAGACCGGTCCGCTTCCCGGAGCGCAGGAGCGGTGCCGCGCGTCGGCCCGAGACCGCCCGCTTGCTGCGGTACGGCGCTCGCGTCCAGCTTGCACGGACAGCCCCGGCCGGCGCTGCAATCAAGCGCCTCGAGCGGAACCGTGATCTCCGGACCTCCCTGCTGCCGCACCGTCAGCAGCTCGCGCGGGACGTTGTGCGCTGATATCCTACCGGCCGAACCGTCCGGAAAGTCCACCGGCGTCCCGACCTTGGGCGCGCGCTGCTTGAAGTCCTTGTACGCGTCGTACTCGTACCGCAAGCAGCACATGAGTCTGCCACACAGGCCACTTATCTTCAAGGGATTCAGCGGCAGGTCCTGCTCCTTGGCCATCCGGATCGAAACGGGCTGGAACTCGCCCGCGAAACGCACGCAGCACAGTTGCTGGCCACAGTGCCCCAGCCCGCCGATCATGCGCGCCTCGTCTCGGACGCCGACCTGTCGCATGTCGATGCGGTTGTGCAGTTCGGCTGCGAGCTCCCGCACGAGTTCGCGGAAGTCCACGCGTTCCTCGGCCGCGAAGTAGAAGACGATCTTCGAGTCGTCGAAGAGGTGTTCTGCGCCTATCGGCTTCATGTCCAGACCGTGCTCGGTCACCAGCGCGCGAAAGCGTTCCATCTCCTCGCGCTCGCGCTCGTGCAGGGACTCGGCCCGTGCGTGGTCGTTAGCATCGGCGACGCGTACGACCGGCTTCAGCTCCGCCGGAAGGTCGGCCGGGTCGACTTCGCGCGCAGGCGTAACCACTTCGCCGAACTCCTGACCCCGCTCGGTCGTGACTATCACACAGTCGCCTTCCGCGGGCTCGGCGCCCGCCGGATCGAACCACAGTACGCGACCGGCGTACGGGAACTTCACTCCCACTACCGTGGGCATCGCAAGACCTCCTGTATGTCGAACAGCATGGCCTCGACGACCAGCTGGGGGCTCACATTATAGGCGATGCGTTCGCGCGCGGCGCGGACGCGGTCCAGGCCTCGCAACGCGGCCGGCACGCTGAGCACTGCTGCCACCTCGGCGGTGGCATCCGCAGTGTCCACGTTGGCGACCAACTCGGGCATCCCTTTGGCCATGACCAGACAGTCCCGAAGCCAGCTCTCCGTCACACTCATGATCTCCGTGATCCCGTCGCGCTCCTGCGCGGTCAGCTCTCGCTTGTGGCGCTTCTCCATGGTGGTCACGCCGCCCTTTGAGAGGTACTCGCGTGCGGCATCGGCTTCTTCGGCTTGGATCTCCTTCATCTCTTCGACCGGCGCACGCACTGCCGTCAGCAGCTCTCGTGCCGCCAGCAGCACGTCGTGCCCGTCCATGACGGTGAGACGCTTGAGTATCGACATGATCGTCGCACGCGCATTGCGTCGGCCCGCCGAGTTCAGGAACGCGATGGCGCGTGGGATGACGTTGCCGGCCGCCGCCAGCGCGGCTTTCGCTTCGTCCTCACTGGCGCCAGTACGCTCGACCACGAGCGCCCGCGCGACCGACTCGGCGACCGGAGAGAACCGGACGACCTGGCAGCGCGATGCTATCGTCGGAAGAACGTCGTCGTAGTCGTCGGCAAGCAGGATGATGACGACGTCTTCGGGCGGCTCTTCGAGCGTCTTCAGGAAGGCGTTCGCCGAGGACTCGTTGAAACGCCCGACGTCTTCGAGTACGTAGACCTTGTGCGACGCCTCGATCGGCTTGAGGTGGACGTCCCGGATCATCTCGTGCACCTGCTCGATCACATAACCCGCGACCCCGCCCGGAGCCACGAGGTGGAAGTCCGGATGCGATCCAGAGTGTATGCGTCTGCACGCCGGGCACGAGCCGCAGCCGAGGTCCGGGCAGAACAGCGTGCATGCCAGCGCCCTGGCGGCCGACTTCTTGCCGGCGCCAGTCGGTCCCACGAACAGGTACGCGTGCGCGATCGTCCCCGAGGCCGCAGCGCGCTTGAGGAAGGCAGTCGCCCGGCGCTGCCCGACGAGATCGTTCCACACCGACGTGGTCACGCGCGTCATTCCCGCCCGATTCGCGAAAGCAGCGGCTGGACGTGCGACCAGATCTCGTCGGCCACCTGCTCGACCGGCGCCCGCCCGATCACTTTCACCCGTCCGGGCTCGGCCCGGGCTATCTCAAGGTAGCCCTCGCGTACGCGTTCGTGGAACTCCCGTCCGGCTGCTTCAAGACGGTCGGCCCCGGCCGAGGTCGCCTGCGCGAGCCCGGATGCGGCATCGACATCGAGCAGCAAGGTGAGGTCGGGCACAAGCCCGCCCGTGGCGATGCGATTCAGCTCCTGCACCTCGGCAACCGGAAGCACAGCGCGCCCGTAGCCCTGATACGCGACGCTGGAGTCGGCGTACCGGTCGCACAGCACGATTGCCCCGGCATCGAGGGCCGGGCGGTAGTGCTGCTCGGTGAGCTGAGCCCGGCTCGCCTCGTATAGGAGCAGCTCGGCGCGTACGCCGAGATCCGCGTTCACGGGGTCGAGGAGGATGTCCCGGATTCGTTCGCCCGCGTCGCCCGCGGCTACGCCCCCAGGCTCGCGGAAGCTTCGCACGTCATGACCGAGCGCGCGCAGCCGCTCGGCGAGCATCGCGATCTGCGTCGACTTGCCGGAGCCGTCGCCGCCTTCGAAGGTGATGAAGAGGCCTGCCATCCTATTCCCCCGCTGCCTGCCACTCTGCCCGGGCTTCCGCATAGAGGTCATGCCCTTCGGCATCGATCGCTACCCACACGGGGAAGTCCCGAACGTCCATGCGCACGAGCGCCTCGGTGCCGAGCTCGCCCCATGCGACCGGCTCCACCGACGTCACGTGCGTAGCGAGCAGCGCGGCCGCACCGCCCACCGCGGCGAGATACACCGCACGGTTGCGCACGCACGCCTCGCGAACGCGTTCCGAGCGCGCACCCTTGCCGATGGTCGCCACGATCCCGGCGTCGAGGAACGCGGGGGTCCAGGTGTCCATCCGCCTGGCGGTGGTCGGTCCGACCGAGCCGACGGGACGTCCCGCTGCCGGGGGCGTCGGACCCGCATAGAACAGCACGGCTCCCGCTAGCCCAAACGGCAGCTCGCCGGTACGCTCGAGCTCGGCGGCAAGACGCGCATGCGTCGCGTCGCGCGCCGTGTATACGGCCCCGCTCAGCAAGACGTGCGTCCCGGCCGCAAGCGTGCGCAGCAGGCCGGCGTCGCGGGGAAGGCATACGCGGACGGGCTCGGTCATCGGATGACTCCGGTCATTCCGCTCGGCACCTCGGCGATACGCCAGTTGAGCGTGCGATATGCATAGTACGCCGCCGAGAGCACGATCAGCGACGCGATCTGCAGGGTAACGCGAGGGCCGGTGAACCAGCTCGGGTTCGCCATGCCCGCGCTGAGCTTCCGGATCAGCGCGCCCAGGAGGTCGGCCAGAGGCGCCACGACCACCATGGAGAGCAGGAGCGAGACGCGGATCACAGACTCCTGGGCCGTGAACACACGCCCCCGGATGTCGTCGGATACAGTGCGGGCCACGTACGTGTTCCCGGCCACCGTAAGGCACGCGATGCAGAAGCCGGCGGTGAAACCGAATACGATCGACACCCAGTACACACCGACGCTGGCGAAGACGAGCATCGTAGCGCCGAAGGTCGTGACCGCACCGAGAAACAGAAGCTGAAGCGGTATGCGCCGGGCCAGACGCGGAACGACGACAGCACCCGTGGCCATGCCGAGCGCCAGCAGCACAAGAACGAACGTCTGCGGCGCTGCGACCAGATTGCTTATCGCCTGGAAGTGGTCGAGGATCGGCAGACCGTCGGCGAGGATGCCCTGCACGTAGGCCAGGCCGACAGTGATGATGGCACCGCCGCCGAGAATCGCCATGCCGACCGTCACGAGCAGCCCGCGCAGCTCCCTGTGTTCGCCGAGGAACCGGAAGGACTCGAGCACATCGCGGCCGACAAGCGACAGGTCGAAGTGCATCTCCTCCCGCTCGGCACGCACTCGGATCCTGATCGTCCACAGCATGACGGCCGAGAACACGAATGTGAGGCTGTTGAGCACGACGCCCGCACGCGGCCCGAGCAGTGCGGGCGCCAGCGGACCTACGAGGACGTCGACGAACGGGACGCCGCTGGAGAGGACGTTGCGCACGATCGCCTCGAACCCGGCGAGTATCGCGCCGGACATCGTCAGACCGATGAGCATGCTCGCCTGCTGCGTCGTATACGCGAGCCCGTTCGCCACCGCGATCTCGTCTTCGGCGACGATCCTGGGCACGAGCGAATTGCGCGCCGGCGTGTAGAAGAGCGATGCGACCTCCATGAGCAGCACCGTCATGTAGATGACCGCGAGGCTGTTGGTGAACAGCAGGAACAGCGTGAGCAGCGCACGCGCCAGATCGCACGCGATCATCAGGCGCCTGCGATCGAATCGGTCGACGAACACCCCGATGAAGGATGAGAACAGAAGTGACGGGATGATCTTCGCGATCATGATGCCGGCGACAGCGAACGAGGATCCGCCGGTGAGCGTCGTCACCAGCGGGATCAGCAGACCGATGACGAGCCAGTCGCCGATGCCGCTTATGAACTGAGACGTCCAGAGCGCCCGGAAACGCTTGTTCTTGAGCACCGCCGAGTAGCGGACCTTGGGCGTTTCGAGCACCGCGGCTTCGTCGGCCATCGCCTACGGGACCTCGATGGTGACGCTGCGCATAGCCGAACAGCCCAGGTTCACGGCGACGGGCAGTGTGGCGATGTGGCATGGCGCACTCATGACATGAGCGGCAAGCGCGGTGGTAGCACCGCCCAGTCCGGCCGGACCGATGCCGAGTGCGTTGATGTCGGCGAGCAGATGCGCCTCGAGTGCAGATGCCGCCGGCGAGGGCGCCGGAGATCCAAGCGGACGCAAGAGCGCCTTCTTCGCGAGCTTGGCAACCGAGTCGAACGTCCCGCCGATACCGACACCCACCACGATCGGCGGGCACGCGCCCGTGGCCCTGGCCGACACTGTCTCAAGCACGAACGCGCGGACCCCGGCCTCGCCCGCCGCGGGGTCTAACATCGCAAGCGCGCTCGCGTTGTCCGAGCCACCGCCCTTGAGCATCACATGAACTGTCGCCCCGGTGCCGGGTCGAGCGGTGATGTCCACGAACGCGGGCGTGTTGTCGCCGGTGTTGGAGCGGTCGCCCAGCGCGTCGCGCGCGACGCTCATCCTGAGTGAGTTGTCCCGGTAGGCCGCGGCCACCGCTGCGTCGATGGCCGGCTGCAGGCCGTGACCGGGCCACGCGTCTTCGCCGAGCTCCACCCAGACCCAGACGGTCCCCGTGTCCTGGCACAGCGGCACGCGGTCCTGGCGTGCGACACGGGCATTGTCGAGCAGCTGGGCGAGCACCTCCCGCCCCCGCTCGGAGGGCTCGGTCTCGGCGGCGGCCGCCACGGCCTCTCGGACATCACCGCGGAGCGTGCATGCGGCCTCGGCTATGGCCGAGCGCACTGCGCCCGCGATGTCGGCGGCGGTCGGCACGGGTCAGACCTCCAAGTCGAGAGTCGCCAGCGTCTCCGCCACACCGGCCGCCGACGCCCGAAGCGCGGCCAATTCGGCATCGTCGAGCGGCCATTCGGGCACGTCCAGCACTCCAGCGCGGCCTATCGCAGCGGGCACGTTCAAGTGCAGCCCGCTCAGCCCGTACTGCCCATCCAGGAGCACGCACGACGGCAGCACTTCGCGCGTGTCGCCGAGGATCGCGGTCACCATCCTCGCCACCGAAGCTCCCGGTGCGTAGAAGGCGCTTCCGGACTTCAGCAGCGACACTACCTCCGCGCCGCCGTGAACCGTCCGGCGCACGACCTCGGCGACCTCATCGGCGGGAAGCATCTCGGAGAGTGGCTCGCCTCGCACGGTCGAGAAGCGCGGCAGCGGTACCATCGTGTCGCCGTGCGCTCCGATGACGACCGCGGCGATCTCGGAGACGGGCGCGCCGGTCGCCTGCGCAATGAAGTAGGCGAACCGGGCCGAGTCGAGCACCCCGCCCATTCCCATCACGCGCGAGGCAGGGAACCCCGACACGCGCCACGCCAGGTGCGCCATGACGTCGAGGGGATTCGTGACCAGAATGACGATCGCCTCGGGCGACACGGAGCTGACCTCGGCCATGACGGAGCGCACGATCGCCCCGTTGGCGGCCAGCAGGTCCTCACGGGTCATGCCGGGCTTGCGGGGCAGTCCCGCGGTGACCACAACGACGTCCGAGTCAGCGGTAGGTCCGTACTCGTTCGTGCCCGTCACCGTCGCTCCGAACGCCTCGATCGACCGCGCGTGCATCATGTCGAGCGCCTTGCCCTGCGGAATCCCCTCGGCGACATCGACCAGAACGATGTCGGCAAGCCCCTTGAGGGCCATCAGGAAGGCAGCAGTGGCACCGACCTGGCCTGCGCCGACGACCGTTACCTTGGGCATTGACATGCGGAGTCGACCCCTCCCCGGGTGGAACGCCGTGCCAGTTCGAGGCAGGTGGAAGCTGTCCGAAGCGTTCGCGGAGGATTCTACCATGCGCCGAAGCGGCGACCGCGGCTTGCGCGGCCGAGCGGCACTCGGCTACGTGGCGCCGCCGGCCTTCTTCCCGCCGCCGGCCTTCTTCCCGCCGCCGGCCTTCTTCCCGCCGCCGGCCTTTCGACGCCCCGCCGGCCGCGGCGGCTTCAGCGGACACTCGGGATCGATGCAGATCTTCCACGGCCCCTTCTTGGTGTGCACGATGATCTTGGGCGTGCCGCAGTCGCACCGCTCGTCGGTCGGCTCGATCTCGCCGGACTGCGGCAGCGGGTACGAGGTGCGGCAATTCTCGAAGTTCGTGCATCGCACGTACCTGCTGCCCGTGCCCGAGTAGTGCACCACCAGGTCGCCGTGATCGCCAGTCGGACACGCGTCCCGTGCGATGATGATCTCCGGGCCCCGCTTGGTGGGACACTCGGTGTTCAGACACATGACGCGCGGACGCTTCTTGAACTGGATGACCAACACCTGCGGCGTGCCGCACTCAGGACACAACTCCTCCACCGCGCTGTACTTTGCGTTCTTCGGCAGGGGGTAGGTGACCGTGCACTCCGGATACCCAGTGCATCCGACGAAGTAGTTGCGGTTCCTCGGCGAGAACTTGATGAGCAGGTCGTGCCCGGACTGCGGGCACTTGCCGACCTTCGCGTCTTCGTCGATCGCGTCCTTGAGCATCTCGGCGACCTCGCCGACCCGCGGCATCAGTTCCTCTAGGGCCACCGCAAGCGCGTCCTTCGAGTGCCCCACTACCACCGGCAACGTGGACCGACCGCTGGCGATGGCGTCCATCTCCGCATCGAGCGCCACCGTCATGTCGGGCGTGGTGATCTCGCTCGCGTACATCGACAGCGCGTTGATGACGCTGCGTCCCTTGTGCGTCGGCTCGACCGGGTCGTTGGCGATGTACTTGCGGTCGAAGAGCGTCTGGATGATGTCGTGACGGGTCGCCTTGGTGCCGAGGCCGAGCTCCTCCATCTTCTGGATGAGACGTCCCTGCGAGTAGCGGCTCGGCGGTTGCGTCTGCTTGCCCTCCATCTCGGCGCCGAGGAAGCGGACGCGCTGTCCCTCGTCGAGTGTGGGCAGGTGCTCGTCCTTGCGCAGGCCGTACGGGTAGATCGTGCGGTAGCCGGGAGCGACGACCACGTCGCCGCGGGCCACGAAGCGCTCGTGCGAGACGGAGATGTCCACGCGCGTCCCCTCGATCACGGCCGGTTCGGAGAGCGTTGCCATGAACCGGCGGGCGACGAGGTTGTACAGCTTCCACGCCTGGGGATCCATCTTGTCGGAATCCGCCGCCCCGGTGGGGTGGATGGGAGGATGGTCTGTCGCTTCCTTGGAGCCGCGGGTAGCGTGGAGCGCCTCGCGCGAGAGCAGCCGCTGGGTGTGCTCGCGGTAGAACGGCACCTCCGCCAACGCGCGGAGGATGCCCTTGAGATCCAGGCTCGGCGGATACACCGTGTTGTCTACGCGCGGGTACGAGATCAGGCCACTCATATACAGCGACTCGGCGATACGCATCGTCTGTGCCGGTGACAGCCCTTCAGAAGCGGCCGCGGCCATCAGCGCCGTGGTGTTGAACGGAGTCGGCGGGTTCTGCTGGCGCTTCGTGCGCTTCACAGCCTCCACAACACCCTCTTGTGCACCGCTCACGGCATCGAGAACGGCGCGCGCGGCGCCCTCGGAGTCGAACTTCTCGGCCGAGTGGCCGGCAGCGAACTCGTCACCGTTCTCGGCGAACGTTGCGCGCACGACCCAGTAGTCCTGCGGGACGAATGCTTCGCGCGCCTTCTCCCGGTCGCAGATCAGCTTGAGCGTGGGCGTCTGAACACGCCCTGAGGAGAGCACGTCGCCGAACGGTTTGCGGGTCACCGTCTGCAGCGCGAGTGTCAGGTAGCGCGTGAGCACTGCGCCCCAGATGAGGTCGATCTCCTGCCGGGTCTCTCCCGCCTGTGCTAGCGCTTCCGACAGCTCGCCTTCGTTCGCGAATGCCCGCTCGATCTCGTCTTTGGTGATCGCTGAGAAGCGCACGCGTGAGACCAGCACGTCATTGTTGGCCGTGCGCACGACGTCGCGTGCGTCGGCACCGATGAGCTCGCCCTCGCGATCGAAGTCGGTCGCGATCACGACGCGGTCCGCCTTCTTGGCGAGACTCTTGATCGACTGGATGATGCCCTTCTCCGTCGGTACCTTCTCCACGTCGGCCCGGGCGAGCGTCGGCAGCGCCTCGAGGCTCCAGCGCTTCAGATCCGTCTCGCCCAGCATCGGCGGGAAGTCGACGCCCATGATGTGGCCCTTGAGGCCGATCGAGACCCAGTCCTCGCCGTCGCGACGGAACGTGTACACGGGCGTGGTGTAGACCTTGCCGGACGCGGGCTTGCCGACCGCGAGTATCTCGGCGATGCGGCGCGCAGCGATGTTCTTCTCAGAGATGATCAGACGCATGGACTCGGTCTCCGGCGGTCGTGGAGGCAATTCCTGCCGAGTATATACGGCGCGTCAACCCCGGGATGAACGGGACCTTTGCGAATCGTGCCCGCTCGCGCAGTCGTCGAGGGTTGCTCGACCCTACAGACCGATCTCGCCCGCACGCGCCTGCATGGCCAGAAGCGCGAGTCCGAGGAAGTCCTCGCGGGAGAGACCGAGCTCCTCGCATGCGGCCATTTGCTCGCGCGAAGCACCGCGGGCGAACGCCTTCTCCTTCCACCGCTTCAGCACCGAGCGGAGCTCCACGTTCGCGAGCGCCTTGTCGGGCCGCACCAGCGCCGCGGCGACGATGAAGCCGGTCGTGGGGTCTGCCGCGTACAGTGCGCGATCCATCAGCGACTCTCGCGGCTCCTTGTCCGCATGCGCCAGGATGGCGTGCAGTTGCTCCTCGTCGAGGTCATCGGCGAGGAGCTCCGCGGTCACCACGCCATGCCGCTCGAAGTCCTCTGCGGTCTCGGCGTAGTCGAGGTCGTGCAGCAGGCCTGCCATCGCCCAGCGCTTTGTGTCGGCCTCCGACAACCCGAAATGCCGCGCCAAGGCCTCCATGATGATCTCGGCAGCAACGCAGTGGTTGACCAGATTCGCATTCGGGATGCGCTCGCGCACGAGCGCCAGGGCCGCCGCGCGGTCCATCATGCCTGCTCACCGGCTTTGCACGCGTCAATGCGTCCGGCCAGCCATTCGGCCCACTCCGCCACGCCGTCGCCCTTCGTGGCCGAGATCGGGAAGATCGGCGCCTGGCCGTTGAGGCTTGCGACGACCCCGCGGAACTCGGGCTCGTCGAAGTCGAACACGCCCATGGTGTCGTACTTGTTCAGGATCACGGCCTTGGAAACCTGGAAGATGTTCGGGTACTTGTACGGCTTGTCGTGACCCTCCGGTACTGAGAGGATCATGACTTTCGCGTTCTCGCCGAGGTCGAAGTCCGACGGGCACACCAGGTTTCCGACGTTCTCGATGATGATGAGGTCGAATGCGTCGAGATCAAGCGTGTCCACTGCCCGGCGGATCATCGCCGCCTCGAGGTGGCACGCGCCGCCGGTATTGATCTGCACCGCCGGGATGCCGTGTGCGCGGACCTTCTCGGCGTCGACCTTGCTCGCGATGTCGCCCTCGATCACCGCGATCGCGTAGCGGTCCCGGAGCGCGCCTATGGTCGCGAGGATCGTGGATGTCTTTCCGGCGCCGGGCGACGCCATGAGATCGAGCACGAAGACGCCTGCGCCCTTGAAACGGGCGCGGTTCTGGCCGGCGAGCTCGTCGTTGGCCGCGAGTATCTTCCTATCGATGTCGACTCTCACCTGTGATGACTCCTCAGTCGATGTCGATGCTGTCTATCCTCAGTTCGCGGCCCGCGAGCAGGCTCACAAGGTATCCCTCGCAGGACGGACACTTCGCGCCCGAGTAGCGGTCGTGGACCCATTCGTGGCCGCAGTCCAGACAGCGCGTGCGCGCGTCGACCATCGTCACGTTGAGCGCTGCGCCGTCGGCGATCGAGGCGGCGCGTGCTGCCTCCCAGGCGAACTGCAGCGCGTCTTCCATGACCTCGGTGAGCACGCCAACGGTGATGTCTACCGAGTTCACCTTCACGGCGCCGGCCTCAGCAGCGGCCTCGAGCGTGGACTTCAGGATGCCTTCGGCGATACCGGACTCGTGCACGTGTCGCCCCGTCTACTCGATGTCCGGCAGGCTCTGGGCCTTGATCTTGCGCGCAAGCATCACACGCACCAGCAGCATGCTCGCCTCGAACAGCACGATCATCGACGCCGAGAGCGCGGCCATGCTCCAGGGATTCCAGTCCGGCGTGATCATCGAGGCCGCCACCACGATGACGACCCATACGAACCGCCAGTTCTTCCGCAACGTCGCGTACGGGATGACGTTGAAGTAGACAAGGTAGAAGACGATGACCGGCACCTCGAACGCGATGCCGAAACCGGCAAGGAACCACATCGCGAAGGTCATCGCGCTCTGCGCCCGCAGCAGCAGCTCGAAGGTCTCACCACTCTGCTGGACCAGCCACCGTGTGCTCGGCTCGAGGATCAGCAGGTAGCAGAACACCACACCGCCGAGGAACAGAACCACTCCGGCGATGAACGTCCAGACGAACCAGCGGCGCTCCTTCGGCTTGAGCGCGGGCAGGAAGAAGGCGAGCGTCTCGTACAGAATGATCGGGCTACCCACCACCAGGGCACCGAACATGCCGAGCCGGAACCGGTTCGACATCGCTTCGAGGATGTCGAAGACGTACGAGCCCTGGTCGCCGATCACCGGGCGCATAGGCCCGACGAGAAGCAGGTAGATCCTGTCGGAGAAGAAGTAGCCGACGAGGGTGAGCACCCCGACAACGAGTATGACTACCGTCAGCCGCTTTCTGAGCTCGTTGAGGTGCGACAAGAACGGCATGCGCTTCGGGGAGACGGGCATGGCATGCGCGGAGGGCCATCTCAGGCCTCTTCCGCTTCCCCCTCTCCACCGTCGGAGGCCGGAGCGTCGGGTGCGGGCTCGCCGTCTGCCGCTTCTTCCTCCGGCGCGGACTCAGCCGGCTCGCCCTCGGGCACCGGCTTCGAGAAGCCGCCGCCGGCGACCTTCTCGCGGAACTCCTTGCCCTTGTCGAACGGGTCTGCCTGAGAGCCGGGATCGGACGCGAAGATCTCGCCCCGTATGGTGGACTCCATCAGATCCTGGTATCTCTTGAAGTCCCGCATGAAGCGCCCAATGGTACGGGCGAACTGAGGGAGCTTGTCGGGGCCGAAGAGCAACAGCGCCAACACCGCTATGACGATGAACTCCCAACCGCCGATGCCGAACAAGCTCAACTCCTTGGCTACTGAAGCACGCGGGACGCCGACATCGCGCCGTCAACCCGGCGCTAGAACTCCCGTGCCTCTTCAACGGTGGTGAACAGCGGGAAGACCTTGTCGAGCCCGGTGATCCTGAAGATCTTGAGAATCCCGTCCTTGGTGCACACGAGACGCAGTGTGCCTCCGCGCTCCTTCACCCGGCGAAGCGCGCTGACCAGGACGCCCAACCCCGAACTGTCGATGAACGCCAGACTCTCGAGATCGACGACGATATGAACGCAATCGGCGTCCATCACGTCGGCGAGCTCCTGCCTCAGGCGAGCCGAGGTGTACACGTCGACCTCACCGTCGAGGGCGATCGTGCAGCTCGCGCCCTCACTGCTGGTCGAGATGTCGAGCTCCATCGCGTCTGCCCCTTCGCCGAAGCAACGTGCGAGCACGATTGTACCCGCAGGCCCATCGCCGTGCCAGCACGGAGAGCCCCGGTGTGAAGGATGCGGGTGCGGGGTACACACCTAGATGCCGGCGGAGCGCACGACGGGGGATGGTATGGGGCTCTCGATCCAGCTCGACCAAGACGCAGATCACTGGGTTCTGACTCTTCAGGGCGATCTCGACTACAGCGAATGCGCGTCGTTTCGCATGACCATCGATCGCATCCTGAAACACCTGCCCTCGGCCACGGTGGTGGATCTGAGTGCACTCGACTACCTGGACAGCTCCGGGCTCGGCCTTCTCCTCTCGCTGTCCAAGGAATACGCCTCACAGGGCGGCAGGCTCGTGTTGGTCACGAACGAATCCGTCGACAACATCCTGGACCTGACACGGCTGTCGGGGCTCTTCTCGTGCGCGGCATCGATCGACGAGGCGCAGACCATGCTTGCCGACGTCGCTCAATGAGAGGTCCAGCCGACACCACATGCCGATGGCCGGCCCGTTGGGGCCGGCCATCGTGATTGCTGGGTCGGTGTACTTCTAGGGCGTCGTGGTCGTCGTGACAGACGCCGACTGGATTTCGGCGAGCATGCCCTTGGCGTTCTCCACCTGCTCCGCCAGGTTCGCGTTGTCCGATGCGCCGTCGATGAACGCCTGGAGAGCGGCGGGCGCGAGCACGGCATCCTGCGCGTAGTAGAGCGCGAACGCCTTGTTGCCGAGTGCGATGTCGTCGGAAGGATCCATCGCGAGCACCTGGTCGTAGTAGCTGACCGCGCTCTTCCAGACCGGGATCGATGCGGACTGTTGCCCGCTCTCGTACAGCGCGACCGCCCACTCGAAATACGCGTGGCCGACCTCGATCACCACAGCCGGGTTGTCGGGACTCGACTGGGCCGCCGCGATCGCCGCATCCACCCGCGGCTGGTACTGTGCGGTGATGGTGTCGCCAGAGGTGTCGGTGCCATTGGTGGGGGTCCTCGTGCCGCCGGCGCTTCCCAGATACGCCACACCGGCAACCATCGCCACGAACGAGATGATGATCGCGATGATCACGCCTCGCATCCACGCGGGTGTGTTCGACTTGTCTACCGCCATCGGCGTGCGTGCTGACTTCTTCGCCATGCCGTGTTCTCCCTCTTGACGATACGAGGCCCGAACGATGAGGACCGATCGGGCCTCGTTTGGACTCTTGAGGCTAGTTGCTGGGCGCCTCAGCGGTGCCGGTGGCGCCCGCCGAGCCGATATCGGGGTGTCCCTCGGGCAGCGCACCCGACTGCAGCTGCTCCTCGGAGAGCTGCGGTGCCGTCGAGCCGGTGTCCGTCGAGGTGGCTGTCGTGCCGGTGGTCACGGTCGTCGAGTCCGGAGCCACGAGGAAGCCGATGATCACGCCGAGAAGCAGACCGATCACGGTCATGAGCGCTGCGACGGTCATGCTGACACTCTGCTCGAACAGCGATACGGCAGCCGGTGCGGACCTGGGCGCGCTCTTGCGCGCAACCGGTTCGGCCTTCGCGGGTGACTTCGCCGGGGTCTTGGAGTCGGTCTTCGCGTCCTTCGAAGGCTTCGCGTCCTTGGCCTCGGCGGCCGTCTCCTCCTCGTCGAAGAAGAAGTCCTGATCGCTCACGTGCGGATACCTCCTTGTTTGTCGACCGAACGGCCGCGCGGGCGTCTAACCCCGGTCGCGGCCTCGCGCGATTATAGCACTGACTTTCGGCGTGTACGCCTCGTTACTCGATACCGTGCGCTCGGCGGCGCGTGCGCCGACAAACGCGACGTTGGCGGCCACAAGCGCAAGTACGAGACCGCTCACGTCCGGGGACCAGCCCACCCAGCGTCCAAGCAAGAAGCCAGCCAGGTATCCGAGCAACATGCAGGCGACAGGGACTACGAACACGGCTGCAGCGGCCTTCGAGCGAACCCGGTCCGGAATCAGGACGTCGACGGTATCGCCCACCATCGCGCCATGTGCGTCGGACACGCCGTGCATGACCGTCTCACCTGTCGGAGTGCGCGTGCACGCGCTGCATCCGTCGCAGTTGCCGGCGCTCTCGATCCGGACGTCTACGGCCCCGTCCCGCACGGTGATGACCCGGCCGCGCTCGTGCATCCCTAGCTCCGCATCTTCACGCGCAGCCGTTCGACGCGCTCACCCATGCCGTCTGGATCGAGGGTCAGGAAGCGGCCGCGATCGTAGAGCACGCATCCATCGACCATGGTCATCAGGACGTCCTCCTGATTGCATGTGTGTACGAGCGCACTGTAGGGATTCTGCGTCGGGACCTGGTAGCTCTGCGAGAGGTCCACTGCGATGATGTCGGCGCACTTGCCCGGCTCCAGGGTTCCGATCAGGTGCTCGAGCTTGAGCGCCCTGGCCCCGTCGATCGTGGCCATCCGGACGAACTGCTCGGCGGTGAAGAAGCCTTGCTCCCCGCGCATGCTGCGCTGGATGAGCAGGCCGACCCGCATCTCCTCGAAGAAGTCGATGGTGCTCGTGGATGCAGGCGAGTCGGTGCCGAGTCCCACACGCAGCCCCGCGCTGTGGAAGTCGCCCAGCGGCGCGGTGCCCATTCCGAGTTTCGCATTGCAGCGCGGGCAGTACGCGACCGCGGTGTCGGTGCGCTTCAGAACCTCGATGTCCTCGTCGTCCACGTGAACGCAGTGCACCGCGAGAACGTTCGGCAGGTCCAGAACACCCCACTGGTACACGTAGCGCACGGGACTGACCCCGGTGGGCATCCATGCCTGCTCGGCCCAACCGGACTGCTGACGGAAGTCCTGCGCGAGCGGCGAGGACCCGTACTTCACGAAGTCGTACTCGTCTCGCGAGCCCGCCAGGTGGATCGTCACCGGGCGGTCATCGGCCGCCACCGCCTCCGACAGCGCCTGGAACAGCTTCGGATGGCAGGTGTACGGACCGTGGGGGGCGATGCCGATCGTGATGCGGCCAGTGTCAGTTCGGGATTCCCACGCGGCGATGTCGGCCTTCGCCTCGGCGAGGACACGCTCTACGGATGCGACGTCCATCGTGGACACCTCACGGTACAGCACGCCCCTCAGGCCGGAGTCCTGCGTGGCCTGCACGCTAGCGCCGGACGAGGTGATATCGGCCACGCACGTGATGCCCGATCGGATCGTCTCGACCGCGCCGAGCACCGCCGAGTCGGCCCAGTCCTGCTCCGAGAGACGGTCCTCTCTCCCCTGCACGGCCATCTTCCACTTGGAGTACGGCAGATCATCGACGACGCCCCGGAAGATCGAGTACTCCATGTGGGTGTGCAGATCCACGAAGCCCGGCATCAACGCCGCGAGGCCGTAGTCGACGACCTCCTCGTGCGGGTACTTCCGCAGCATGTCGTCGCGATCACCGATGCCGGCGATCCGGCCGTCCTGGACCAGCACGGCCCCGTCCTCGATGTGCGGGCCGCTCATTGGAAGCACGTATCGGGCTAGAAGCAACATCTTCGGCATCGATCCTTCGTACGCGTACCGGTTCCCTATCCTACACGCAGATGTGGAGTCATCTCCATCGGAAGCGGATCATTTGGTGGCGATGTGAACGGCGACGATGCCGAACGTCATCGTGTGCCACTGCACCTGGCTGAATCCCGCCTCATGCAACTCGCGAGCCAGGGCTACCCTGCCGGGGAACGCCTCGATGGACTTGTTCAGATACTCGAAGGCACGCCGGTCGCGTGTCAACAGCGCTCCGAGCGCCGGGATCACGTGACGCAGATAGAGGTGGTAGACGGCGCGGAAAGGTGCGGGCGACGGACGGCTGAACTCGAGTACCGCATACCGGCCGCCCGGCTTCAGGACCCGTCGGACCTCCCTGAAGTTGGCGGCGCGGTCGGGCATGTTCCTGACACCGAAACCGACGGTCACGACGTCGTAGGCATCGTCGTGGAACGGCAGTGCCTGGGCGTCTACGACCGCGAAACTCACGAGGGTCTCGCCCTGATACCTTGAGGCCTTCTGCTCGCCGACCTCCAGCATCTCAGGCACGAAGTCGGTGGAGAGCAGACCTGCGGGCTCGGCGTACCTCAAGATCGCCATGGTGAGATCACCGGTGCCGGCGGCCAGGTCGAGGACCTGATCCGCGGGCGCTATACCCGCGTACCTGACCGCTCGCCGACGCCACGACCTGTCGAGGCCAAGACTGGAGATCCGGTTGAAGCGATCGTATCGCGGCGCGATCGTGGAGAAGATCGTCTGCACGCGCTCCGTCGTGGGGCACCCGGAGATCTCTTCGCCGACATGCGAAGCCATGCGATCAGCGCTCCCCTGCGAAGCGGTCGTCGTACTTCCTCAGGCGCGGGAAGGCCAGCTCGGCGTTGACCCGGAACCACAAGCGCACGTTGTTCAGCACGTGTCCGAGGTTCGCGCTCGCCGGCCAGTTCAACTCCGTCTTCTCGCACACCGTGCTCTCGTTGAGCTGGTCGATCTCGTGCTTGTAGGCATCCAGGAGCGTGCTGCGCTCCGGCTCGTCGTGGCGCATGATCTCATCGATCCTCGCCATCGCGATCTGGGCCTCGAGGACACGCTGCTCCGTCGTCGCTGCCGTGCCAGGATCGATCGCGCCCACCCTCGCCTTCAGCCTGTTGAGGCCGAGTGCCGCCTCGTAGGTGACGTCGACCATCTCGTCGAGCGTCATCGCGTCTGGCACGTAGTTCAGGATGTACTTCCACGAAGGCTGCATGAGCAGCCGGCGGTGTTCCTCGAGCGTCCGCGCGCGAAGCGTGTAGCCGAACCGCCCGGGATCCTCGAACACCTGCGAGCCCGGGTCCAGGAACGGCGCCATGGGCCCGATGAAGGGCAGAAGCTTCGGGTTGTTGCCTATCCGTTCGTACAGCGCCTCGACCGCCTCGACCGTGCCGAGAACGGAGGCCGCGGTCTGGGTGGGAATGCCTGTCATGAAGTACAGGTCGAAGCGCTGACAGTTGTTGCGGAACGCCGCCTCGACGGACTGGCAGAGCGAATCCCAGGTGTACGGCTTGCCGAAGGCGGCACGCACCGAGTCGTCGTGACTCTCGGCCGAGACCTCCACCGAGTAGTCGTTCAGGTTCTCGTTCAGCAGCTGGTAGAACTCCTCGGAAGGCGGCGTGAAGAACTCGAAGCCGATCGGGTTCTTGAAGTCGATGCGCTTCAGGCCCGTGATGAACTGCTCGACGTACGCGTCACCGGCCTGGCGGAAGTCGTTCAGCACGAACACCGGACCCGGGATGTGGCGCGCGATATGTGCGATGTCGGCTACAAGCAGCTCCGGGTCTCGGAACGCGACCCGGTCTCGCCCGTAGTGGTCGCGGAATGCGCTAGCCGATCCCCCGCACGTGACGCAGTTGCGGGTGCATCCGCGACACGTAAGCGATGCAGAGACCGGGTAGCTGAGCCAGTCCTTGAACGGGAGTGACGATCGCATGTCCCGGTCCCGGATCACCGAACGCATGGAGAAGCTGTAGTCGAGTTTGACGTGGTCGAACGTCGGAGGGACACAGGTGAACGCGTTGACCACGATCGCACCTGACGCGTCCTTCCAGATGAGGTTCGGGATGTCCGAGACGCTGCTTCCCCGCTTCAGCGCGTACATGAGGCGCGTGAACGGTTCCTCGGTCGAGTCGCCGCGAAGCACGTAGTCCACGCAGTCGTAGGCGATGAGCTCCTCGTGGTAGTAGGTCGACGTGAACCCGCCGAAGACGACCGGCGTGTGAGGATGGTACTCCTTGCACAGCCGCGCTACCTCGACAGCGCCGTGTGCATGCGGCGCCCAGTGAAGATCGATGCCGAAGGCGACCGGGTCCATCTCTCGGATGGCCTTCTCCACGTCGAAGTCCGGCTTCGACAGCATCAGTACGGCCAGATTGACGATTCGGACGCGAATGCCGTGCCGCTCGAGATACTCGCCGATGGTCGTGAAGCCGAGGGGGTACATCTCGAAGATCGGACTAGACGGGACGAGGTCCGAGACCGGCCCGTACATGATCGAGGTCTGCCGGAAGTCGTAGACACTGGGCGCATGCAGCAGGACGAGGTCCGTCTTGGACATGAAGGTGGCGCCCTCCAAACGTCGCCCGCGCGTGCACAACCTACCCGGACAGAACAAGGCGGGAGTATAGCACAGGGGCTGCGAGCTCCTCCCCGGCCGTCCGGCCAGAGAAGAGCTACTGCACCTCGTCTTCCGCGGTAGCCTCGACCTTGTCGACCAGCCACCCCTGCGGCTCGGCGACGAGCGTGTAGGTCGCGTCATAGCTGGCGGTCAGACCATCGGTCAGGTACTTGAGCGACTCCAGAGAGAAGTAGCGATAGCGCCATGCTTCGCGGGATACCAGGACCGCCGACGATGCTTCTTCGGTCACCGAGACGACCTCGAACGACTCGAGGAACTGCTCGATGCCCTTGCCTTCCATGCGATTGAGCTGGATGTAGGAGTCGACGCGAACGCCTTCCTCGGGCGTCATCGTCGCCGACGGAATGTCCGAGTTCGCCATCCGGTAGGAGAAGCTCACCCAATCCAGGTACGACCTCACCGCTGACTCCGGAGTCGAGAGATCCCACTGAGCGGGTGCGACCGCTTCCCCCACCTTCCCAGCACTCTCGCCGCTTTCGCAGCCGAGGACCAGCACCGCGAGCAGCGCCGCAAGCAGCAGCAATGAGATGCGGAGAAGGGTCTCCCGAACCGCAGAGGCACGCATCCTACTCCTCCCGCCACTCAAAGTCATCCAGGGGTTCCGGCGCGGCCGACGCCTCGACAGCATCCTCCACGATCCACGCGTCATCCTGCAGGGCGAGCATGAATACGTGAACCGCCGGCCAATCGGGGAAACCGTCGCTCTCTTTCCACACGACCGCCACAGAGGCGGTGCTCGGCGTGAGCTCGCTCAAATACGGAGTCTCCCACTCGGGCACCCGGCGCGTCTTCTCCGTACCGGCCGCGCTCTCGGCAAGCGCGGTCGCGAGCGCCGAGTCCGCGAAGTACGGCGCGTACGCTTCGGCGTCACGGACATCATCGGCGCGCAGTTCGAGCAGGTGCTGAACGGCCCCAACCGCCGGATGCATCTCGGCTTCGGCGCCCTTCGGCGCGCAAGCTGCGGCGGCGATCGCCGCCAGTATCGCCGCGAATGCAATCAGTTTCAGCGTGCCGCTGCGCATCGAAAAGCCCTGCTTCGCTACTCGGTTCCACGGACGTTGTACACCATGACGCGACCGAGCCCGGCGTCCGTCACGTAGAGGCGCGCGACCTGGGGCACCCACACGGCATCCCGCGGCGAGTCCATCGGACCATCGGCCACCGCATCGGCGTCGATGACGTCGCCACGTTCGCCGTCGGTCGAGGCGAAGTAGACGGCCCTGTCGAATGTGTCTACCACGATGACTCCCCCGGCCGGTCCAAGACGAACCGAGCGCGGCAACGGGTACCCATCGGGGAATACCGCCTCCTGGAGGCCCGTCTGAGCGTCTATTCTCAGCACCCTGCCTCCGGTCGAATCGGTCAGGTAGACCGCACCGTCGGCGACACACATCCCCGATACGACCGCGGGCGTAGGCGCGAGGTCCGTGCCGATAGTGCGCACCCGGTCGCCATCTGACGCATACACGCGAATGCCCTGCACTGCCGCGTCGAAGACGTAGAACTCGCCTTCCGAGTACGCCACAGCTGTCGGCGTCATCGGCTTCTTCTTGGTGCCCGCGATCGTCAGCAGCACCTTCGGATCATCCGAGGCGGCTGCTGCCACCACGAGCACGCGATTGCGCGAGTTGTCTACCACCGCAAGTCGTCCGTCATCGGTCAGGGCAAGTGCCGACGGGTACACCGCCACGGTCGGCTCCTCGGACCCGAGATCGATGACGCCGACGTTGCCTCCAACCATGTCGAACAGCCGAATCCGTGCGGCGTCAGACTCGGCAATGAAGAGAGTCTCTCCGTCGAACGCGATGCCGAGGGGATTCGCGATCGGATCGGCGTCGGCTGCCGGGAACATGCCCGCGAACCCTACCGTGGCCGTTGACTCCTCGGGCAGGTCGACGAGTTCCACCGAGCCGGGCAGAGGCCTGCTCACGTAGTACCACACGGCCGCACCCGCGATGATGGCGACCGCCAGCAGCAGGAGCGTCAGGGTGCGCGGATGCACGGCGAAGCGGGGGGCGGAGGAGTCCGTCATGCGGTCTAGTAGTCGACGCCGACGATCTGGCCCGGCACCACCGCGTGGCAGATCAGGCAGTTGCCGTCCTGCGGAGCGTTGTAGTGCTGGAGCATGCGCGTGTACTGCGTGCCGTGCGGGTTGTGGCAGGTCGTGGTGCACGTGAGCCCGGTGTTCTCGTGCACGTCGAAGAACACCGGCCGCACCGGGTGGTTCTTGTAGCCGCCGGCCCGATCGTCATACGCAGAGCGGGGATGGCACGCGAAGCACACTTCGGGCTGCGGCGCCTTGAGTAGCGGCCCATAGTCGGAACCGTGGGGCGTATGACATCCCCAACACGGAGTCCTGAAGTGCGCCGAACGGTCGTAGGTCGTCTGGATCGGCACGGCGTGGCAGTCGTAGCAGATACCGTTGTCGTTGTCGTAGAGCAGCCCCGCGTAGTTCGTGGCGTGCGCATCGTGACATCCGGTGCAGTCCAGCGAGATCGTGCCCACCGGGTGGTGGCTGGCCCTCAGGAACTGATTCTGGATGCCGGGGTGGCAGCCATAGCACAGCGCGGGCTGGCTCCTTCGGAGAAGCGGCATATAGTCGGAGCCGTGCGGCTCATGACAGTCCGAACACGCGTCGTTCAGATATGGGCCGTGTTGGACGGACATGCCCGAGAGCCGTGCCACCGACGGGTGACACGTGAAGCACAGGTCCCGCTGGTTGTCGACCAGCATGCCCTTCCACTGCGTGCCGTGCGGATCGTGGCAGTTCGTGCAGTGGAAGCCGTCGACCGGCGCGTGGACCTGCTTGCGCTTCAGTTCGGGGCCGATCGGATGGCACGTGATGCACAGGTCCTCGACCGGCATCACGAGCATGACACGGTAGTCCGATGCATGGGGGTCGTGACACTCCGTACACCGACCCTTGACGAACGGCACGTGAGCGTACGCCTCGTTACGCTGCGGACCCATGTCACCGTGGCACATCCAGCAGAGTTCGTCCATGGGCATGACCAGCTCGGACTTCTGCCCCTTGACCTGCTTCTCAGTACGGCTCTTGACGCCGCCGCCGTCCTCTCCTGCCACCTGATCGCCGGTTCCGAAAACGTCGAGGATGATCTTGAGCGGCAGCCACTCGACGAGAGTGCGCGTGCGATTCCACACCTGCTTGATCCCGCCGAGTACAGTCGTGGTCTCGATCTCGCCGTGCGGCGTGTGGCAGGTCGTGCATCGCTCAGACTCGAACGGATTGTGCACCCAGTCCTTGGAGAATTCGGGAATCAGCTCGACGTGACATTGCAGGCATTCGAGGTTCTGGGTGACGCTGCGGATCGTGCGGTCGGAGCCGGCCGTGACGTAGGTCTGCGTGATCGTGGTGACCGCGCAGAGCAGCAGGAGGAGGAGCAGAACGGCGGCGAACACGCCGCGACCGCGGCGATTCGTGGCGCCGGTCTGCTCGTCGCCGGGGCCGGCGACAGCTCCTACCTCGACGTCAGGGTCACTCAACGAACCTCCCCGCAGCATCTTGCCCGACAACGACGTCGCGACCCTACGGCGGGGGCGCGTGACAGTTCAGGCACAGACTGTCGTTCAACTCCACCAAGAAGAAGGTGTTCGGCGACTCATGCGGGAACGTCTGGAAACGCGGGTTGTCCCCGGTCACCGCGCCGTCGAGAGCCGTTAGCGTGAAGACCTCCGTCGAATCGACCTGCTGAGGGTGGACGTTCCCCACCGAGCGGGCGTCTTCGTGACACTGCTGGCAGATCGGGTCGTGACCGGTCTGATCGGCAGTGCGCGGATCGGGCATCACGTAGCCGTAATTCGACTTCCCGAGTGTGCCCTTGGTGGTCGTGCTCACGTCCGCCGTCGTCACTTTCGCGACGTACTGGTAGTAGTGCATGCTCGCTGCTCCGCCGGGCGGCAGGTTGACGCTTGACTCTACGGGATGGTTGCTCGCCATGCCGGATCCGGACAGCCGGCCCTTGTGACATCCGGCGCACCAGTCCGAGCCATACACGGTCACGTCGCCAGTCGCGGTCACCGGGCGCTTGCGCAACAACCGGCTTGAGACCACGACGTTCCCCAGACCGCCCGCATCATCCGTGGACCGCGCACGGTCACCGGTGAACGCGGCCACCACGTTGGCGCCGTGGGGAGAATGGCAGTCGCTGCAGGTGAGGTAATCCGTCGTTATCCCCGAGAAGTCGCCTGTCGCGCTGCCTCCACCGGAACTGCCTCCGGGCACCACGTTCGTCGTGTCGATACGGTGCGCGGCAGCCACGGTGACCGCGGGAATCTTCGCCGCCAGCACACCGTACACGCCCTTGCCGCCGGTCCCGTCGTGACAGAAATCGCATGTGCCCTTGATCGTCGCAGCCGGAAGCAGAATCGTACCGCCAGCCGGCGCCCTATGCACGGTGTGACAGGTGACGCACTTGTTCGTCGTGGTCAGGTACCCGCCGTGCGGCCCTGCGGGCTCGGTGCCCGCAGCGGTACCGTGACAGTCGATGCAGTCCGGGTTGACCGGGGGTATCTCATCGTAGGCGTGCGCAGGCGACACGATGGCGACCATCACGATGGCGATGAGCGCTATAGGCATGCAACGCTTCAGGAACACCCTGTGATCCTCCGTTACCGGGCCCACATCCGTTCAATGATACCAGACGATCCGCGCGAGGCACGGCGTCAGTTGGCAAGCTTCACCAACTGCAACCGTCCGTTCTCCTTGTCGGCAATGGCAAGGTAGCTCCTGAATGACTCGATGTCGTTCGCAAAGTTCAGTTGCCCGGGCTCGACCCCACGCTCACCGTAGCTGCCTAGAACCTCGCCGTCGGCACTGATGTTCACCAGCGAGAATGCGAACACGTCGGTCACGATGATGGAGCCGTCGTTCAGTACTGCGATACCGCGCGGCAACTCTAACGCACCGGGTTCCCGGTCGTCGATGCCCCCCGAGATCTCGCCTACCTGCCAGAGGACGTCGCCTTCAGGCGTAAAGGCGGTCACGCGGTTGTGGTTGGAGTCCGACACATATACCGTCTGACCGTCGTCGCTGACGGCGATACCGTTGGGGTGGTCGAGGTCACCGGGTTCTGGGCCTGGCTTGCCCCACTGGGCGACGAACTCACCCGCGAGCGTGAACACGAAGACCTGATACGCATCGGTCGCATAGATGCGATCCCTGCTCACCGCGACATCGGTCACGGCGATGCCGGCCCCGCCGTAGCCGGAACCGCCGCGGCCCACCGGGAGCGTCGGGTCCGGGAAGCGCCGGAGCGGAGTGCCGTTGGCGTCGAACACCTCTATGGAGTCGTTGTAGAAGCTCGCGACGTACACGTTCCCGTCCTCATCGCAGTCGATACCCACGGGGTAGTTGAGTGAGCCCGCAACGTATGTCGCCTTGTACCCCGCCGCCGGCTTGGCGATACCGAAGCTTCCGAACTGCTTCACGTACCGGCCGTTCGTGTCGAACACGCAGACCCTGTTGTTGCCGCTGTCGGTGACGTAGAAGCGCCCTCCGCTCTCGGCAACACCCATCGGGCGATCGAACAGCGGCACCTCGCCCACTCCCGGGCCATACACTTCCCATACGGGCTGGATGCCCTTCACGGTGGGCAGGTCGACGAGAGACTCCGGACGCCCGATGAACATGAGCAGGTACGCGATCAGTCCGGCCAGGATGAGCGCCAGCACGATCGCTAGCAGCATGAACGCCCGTCGTGGCGTGAGGTAGAAGCAGTCACCCTGCTCGTGCTTCTTCTCTTCTACCCGCGGTTCAACGGGAGCGGACTCCCCCGGGAGCGACTCCAGGAGGTCGTCCAGCGCAGGCTCGCTCATCAGTTCACTCCGACGCGCCGAGACGGGCGAGTCCGGCCTTGGCTTCTTGATAATCGGGGTTGTACGTCAGCGCTCCACGGTAGTAGCGGATAGCGGTCTCATCGATGCCGAGCTGCTCGCACGAGTAGCCCGCAAGGTACTGCAGATCCGCGTACTGCGGCCGCTCTTTGATGACCGGCTCGAGTGCGGTCAGTGCCGACTTGTAGTGCTTCTTGCTCACGTAGTACTGGCCGAGGGCTTTCGCCGCAAGAGCGTGGTCCGGTGCGACCTCAAGGACGTCCCAATATGCCGCTTCCGCGTCCTTGTCCCGTCCAAGTTCGGACAGCACCACGCCCTTGTTGTACAGCGCGCCGGTGTTGTCGGAATCCAGCTCGAGGACCTGACCGTAGAGGTCCAGAGCTTCCTCGTAGCGACCTTCTTCCTGGTAGGCATAGCCGAGCGCCAGCAGACGCTCCGGATCCCCAGGATTCGAGGAGACCTGGTCTTCGAGGTCCTTGACCGCGAGCTCGGAGGGGGTGTCGATACGGTCATCCACGAGCGCGCCGCGTATGAGGTACCCTCCGAGACCGGCCACCGCCAGCAGCAGCACCAGGACGAGCAGCGCGAGCCAGCCGGGAATCAGGTCGCCGGCGACAGCCACCGCGTCCTCCGCCGGGCGCTCTTCGCCTCGTCCCGCAGGTTCTGCCTCACGGTCGGCGTTCTCGGACCGGGCGACATCCATGTCTTCCTCGCCTGCGAGAACGACCTCGTCCGGCGCGTCCGACGTCCCCTGGTCTTTGCGTGTGCGAGCCACCCGACTCCAATCACCGTGCGGTCGATCCACCATCACTATATGTCAGAGCGGGCCCTGTGCCAGATGAAACGACAGCACCTGCAGTTCTGTCGACAAGCACACCTGGCGCACCGCTACGCCGTTTGCCAGCGACAATGTGACCGGCGCCAGGTTCAAGATCCCCCGTATGCCCGCGGCCGCCAGACGGGCGGCAACCGCCTGGGTGACCGCGGCCGGGGTCGCAAGGATCGCGATTTCGGCGCCGGTTGCCGGGACGACACTCTCAAGTTCCCTCACGTCGCTGATGGTCACGTCTCCGACACGCGTCCCGATCTTCGTCGGATCGGAGTCGAGAACGGCGACGATCTCGAAGCCCCGCTCTCCGAATCCCGGGTAGCCCAGCAACGCGCTGCCGAACCGGCCGTACCCGACGAGAACCGCCCGCCTGCGCTCATCGATGCCGAGAACGCCCGAGATGTGTGCGATCAGCGCCTCGACGTCATAGCCGATGCCGCGCGTGCCGAGTTCGCCGAGGTACGAGAGGTCCTTGCGGACTTGCGGGGCATTCGTCCCGCACATCTCCGCCAGCGCACTGGAGCTGACCACCGGCATTCTCACGGTCTGCGCTTCCAGAAGGCACCTGAGGTACAGCGGCAGCCGCTGGATCGTCGTATCAGGTATGTCGCGGCGGTCCATCTGCCAGCCCCTCCCCGTCATTGCCCGGTACTCGTTGTCGCGCTTGCCTCGAGTGACTGCAGGGCAGCCAGGGCTTCCGCATCGTCCGGGAAACGCGTCAGCACGTGGCCGAGCGCAGCTCGCGCGTCATCGTATCTGCCGGCCTGGCGATCCGCCGAGGCCAACACGAGATACGCCTGGGTGTAGTTCGGATCGAGGTCGCACGCGACCTCGAGCTCGCTGATCGCCTCGTCCAGCCTTCCCTGCAGCATGAGGCCGATCGCCAATTGGACGCGTATGGCCGGCCCGTAGCGCTGCACGGCCTTGCCGCGTTCGGCGGCGTCCACCGCAAGTACAGCGTACCCTGGATCGACGAGTGTCGCAGCCTCGTTGTGGAGGTTCGCGAGGTAGACGTACGTGTCGTACTCCTGTGGCACATACTCGATCATCGCCTCATAGGCATCGGAGGCGCGGGCGTAGTAGTCGAGCGTGTTCTGCTTCAGCTGAGAGTCGGCCGTTCCGTCTGCCACCTTCCGGGCATACTCATCCGCCGAAGCACGGAACAGGTCTCTCCACGCGGTCCCCAATTCCAGGCGGTACATGTCGTTGTACGGGTTGAGCTCTATCGCCCTCTCGATCTCTGAGACGCGCTCGAGGCCGATCGTCAGCACGCGCCCGCGCAAGTAGTGCGTGTCGGCTGCGATGTACCGGACGTTGAGCGTGCTCACCACGACAAGAGCGACACCGACCGCCGACAGACCGACCATGCGCCACGCCATCGGCGCGACGTCATGTACGGTGGCCACGGGGCCGAGCAAGACGCCCATGGCAAGCCACAAGATCACGGTCGACCCCGTGACCGACAGCCCGAACATCAGGTGAACTACGTAGCCGACGACCGCTGCCCAAAAGCCGGCGAGCACCAGGTTGCGCTCGGCGCTTCCACGCGCGAAGGCGGTGCGCGCTGCAATCGCCAGCGCCGACCCGATCGCGGCGTAGAAGAGCAGCGCACCGGGAATCCCGATTCCACTCGCCAGCTGGAGCGGGTAGTTGTGGACGTTGTCGGCCACCGACAGGTACCCGGCCGCTTCCACGTACTCGGCGGGCTTGAACATGGGGAACAGCAGGCGAAACGTGTCGGCACCCCAGCCGAATACCGGCCGCGCCGCAATCGCATCGGCGGCGGCGTGCCAGATCTGCGTGCGGGTCAGTGCGCTTCCCTCACCGAACTGGAAGATGGACACAACGCGGGTGAGCACGTTTCGGACCGCGTCCGGCCGGAGTGAGCTGGCGGCGATCACCGCCGTGCCGACGGCGCCCGCTCCGCCGATGAACGTGACATCGGTCTGGGTCAGCCGCATATCGGTACCTCGCCGCGCCCGGAGGTAGGCGAAGATGAGCAATCCGAGCGCCACCACGGCGCCGATCCACGCGCCGCGAACATACGACGTGATACCCACGAACACGTTGAGCAGCGTGAAGTTCCAGTAGATAGCGCGCCACACGCGATGCTTCTCAGAGAGCGCGAGGCCCAGCGTCACGGCGAATGGGAAGATGAGGTAGCCGCCGAGCATGTCAGGGTTGCCGAAGGTCGAGAAGGCCCGGTTCGACTCGAACCCGAGCCTCCCCCAACGGACCGGGTCCAGGGCGACGCGAACGGCTTCGCCCGTTGTGGAGTTGGACATGGCAATGTCGATGTTCTGGGCGAGTCCCGCAGAAAGCACAGCCCCTCCGATGAGCGCGATGACCGCCGCAGTCCAGTACGCCCTCTTGAGCTCGCGGTCGTCGCCTGACCGGGCGACCGCCATGTACCCGAACAGCAGCGGCGCGATCACCGTGAGCAGCGTCGCAACCGGCTGAGCGACTCGCGCCGTACCCAAAGCGACCGTGCCTACCACCTGCAGGGCGCCGTATGCGGCCACCAGGAAACCGCCCACCGCGAGTGAACGGGCGAGGGATCGCACGCGTTGCGCCGTCGTTGCGTATTGGAGCGCCATGAAGAACGCCACTCCGTAGGTGATGAAGGAGAGCAGGCCCTCGAACCGGCGGTACTTCCCGAAGATCGCGGTCGGCGGATGGACCGAGAGGACGGTGGTCAGCAACAGCCACGCGAGAAAGGCGAGCAGGACCCACTCACCGCGGGTGAAACGCACGCGCCCGCCGCGCACGAGCAGCCCGGCGGCCCATGCAGCCAGGGCCAGAGCCAGAATGCCGCGCTGGAGGAACACCTTGACGATGTCGAACTGGTCGTAGGTGAGCGGGACGCCGTCTGGACTGAACGGCCCGAAGTTGGACATCGCCAGAGGTACAAGAACGACGAGGACATGCAGAAAGGCCCAGGCGATCCGGTCCCAGAGGTCCATCCGTGCGTCGGCCGGCTCGATCGTGCGCGGGGACATCCGAGCGGCACCCGGTGAGGGCGCGACAACGCGCTTGCGAGCTCCGGACTTGGCCACGCGCACTCTCCTATCGGGCGCCGTGACCGGTCAGTACGACCCGTACGGTCTCAACGAGGATCTGTATGTCCATCAGCAGGTTCTGATGATACATGTAGATCAGGTCGAACTTGAGCTTGCGCTCGGGAGTGGTTGCATACCCTCCGCTCACCTGCGCGAGACCGGTGACTCCGGGCTTGACCTTGAAGCGCTCGCGATAGCCGGGAATCTCCTTCACATATTGCTCAACGAAGAACGGGCGCTCAGGACGGGGGCCTACCCAGCTCATCTGGCCGAGAAGGATATTCGCAAGCTGCGGTATCTCGTCGATCCGCGAGGCGCGCAGAAAGCGGCCTAGCGGGGTAACGCGCGGGTCGGCTTCTTCGGCGAGTACCGGCCCGGAGAGTGCCTCGGCGTTGTTGACCATCGTGCGGAACTTGACAACGTCGAACGTGCGGCCGTTGCGCCCCACCCGCTCCTGGCGGAAGAACACCGGCCAACCCATCGTGAGCAGGATCGCGAGCGCCACGAGCAGGAGCAGCGGTGACAGCACGACCAGGACTGTCGCCGACGCGAGGATGTCCAGCACTCGTTTGCTGCTGCGATACCACCCGGGCGCAGCGGGCCGCGTGAGTTCCATCAGCGGGATGTCGGAGACGGTGCTGTCCACCGTGCCGATGAAGATCTCGTAGAGTTCGGGAATCACCTCGACGCGCACGTCAGACTCGTTGCTGAGCGCCATGTCCTCGATGAGCTCCCGAAGCGCGACGGGACTTGCGATGATCACCCGGTCTATCTGCTCGCGCGCGATGATGCCGGTGACCTCCGCTGCCTCACCGAGCACCCGGAAGTCCGAAGGCGCGCTCTCCCCTTCTTCGGCACGACTCACCAGGCCGACAACCCGATAGCCCCAACCGGCCCGCTCCTCGAGCTCTCTGGCGAGTTCCGCCGCGAGCTCGGTGGTACCGACGATCAGAATCCGCTGCTCGGGCCAGATGACCGACGTGAAGCGGAGGAGGAGCGCACGCCAGCCGACCAGCAACAGGAACTGTGCGACCCAGGCGATCAGGATCACAAGCCGGCTGAACGAGAAGAAGCCCGGGCCGGCGAAGAAGGCCACGGCGACGGTGAGGACCGTTCCGAGAGTCACGGCCTGGAACACCGCGCGGCCAAGCTCCCATGTACCCTCGGTGCGTTCGGGCTCGTACAGACCGAAGATGTACCCCGCGCCGAGATACAGCACAGTGATGAGCGGCGACAGCGCGACGTACGGCGCGAAGTTGAACGTCGGGAGGTGCCCGCCGAAACGCAAGAAGAACGCGCCCACGATGCCGGCATTGACCAGCATCGCGTCGAGCACGATGGAGAGGACTATGAACCTGCCACGCGCCATCTACACATTCACCCCTAGTTCAGCGTAGACCTCAAGCGTCCGGTCGACCATCCGGCCGATGGAGAACTCGGCTCGCGCGCGCGCTCGCGCCTGCGCGCCGAGGCGTTTCCGGAGGCTCTCATCGGCCACCAGGTTCTGCAGCGCATCCGCAAGCGCCACCACGTCGCCCGGCGGCACGGTGAGCCCCGTCACGCCGTCGGCATTCACGAACGGGACGCTCGTGGTGAGGGTCGTGGAGACGGTGGGGGTGCCCGAGGCATGCGCCTCGAGTTGTACGAGCCCGTAAGCTTCGGAGCGTGCGACGCTCGGAAGGCAGAACACGTCGGCCGCGTGGTACCAGGCGGCGAGCTCGCCATCGTCGACCGGATCGAGGAACGTGATCCTGCCGGAGACGCCGTACGACGCGGCGAGAGCCTCGAGCTCCCGCTTCAACGGCCCGCGGCCGATCACCACGAGATCGGCGTCCACCGCTGCCATCGCCCGAACGAGCACCTCCGGGCCCTTGTAGTACACCAGCCTGCCGACGAACAGCACGATCGGCCGCGCATGCCCCGCGCGCAGCTCGGCCGCGCGCGCGGTCAACTCCGGCGTGTCGGCGTAGCGCTCTACGCGGATTCCGTACGGGATGACGCGGCACTTGTCGGCGATGCGCGAGAGGAAGGGGCTGTGCTCCACCATGTTCGGGGAGGAGGCCAGGACCAGATCAGCACGTTCGAGTACCCGCCGCAGGACCGGCGCGTAGGCCGCGAGGAGCGCCTTCTGGCGGACGATGTCGCTGTGGTACGCGAGCACCGTGGGCTGGGCGACTCTCGCACGCAGCCACGCGACCTCGCCCCAGGGGTAAGGGAAGTGCAGGTGGAAGAGGTCGGGCCGCGGCTCGCGACTCGATTCGGCGCGCAGCGCGCGCGCCATGCCGGGCACCACGGGCGTCGATGCGTACGCGAACGACCGGGCGAGCCGGACGACCTCGACGCCGTCGAGCGTCTCGTTGGCGATCTCGCCGCTCTCGTTCGCGACGATTGCGCGGACGCGGTGCCCTCTGGCCGCAAGTGCGGTGGCGAGGTCCCGCATGTGGAACTCGATACCGCCGAGGTGCGGCGGATAGTACTTGTTCACCATTGTGACGCGCATAGGCGGGTGCGTGCCCTTCGTCTAAGAGCCGGTGACAAGCGCGCGACCTGCGGCGAGCAGATCGTCGACGACGCTCGAGTTGGACGCCTCGGCGTAGATGCGGACGAGCGGCTCGGTGCCCGAGGTGCGCAACAGGAGCCACGCATCGTCCGGCAGCAGAAACTTGATGCCGTCGGCACGGATGATCTCGCGTACCGCAAAGCCGGCGATATCGGCCGGTGCGAGCGCGGGCATCGCGGCGACGAACGCGTCCCTGACCGCCGGCTGAAGCTTGAGATCGATGCGGTTGTACTCCATAGGACCTGTGACGGCGAGCAGATCATCCACAAGCTCGCCGAGACCCATCTTCCGGTGACCCATCATCTCGGCCAGCAGCAGAGCCATGAGCAGACCATCGCGTTCGCGAACGTGGCTCGGGATGCCGATTCCGCCGCTCTCCTCGCCGCCGAGGAGCACGTCACCTTTGACCATCTCGCCGTAGATCCACTTGAAGCCGACCGGCGTCGTCGTCACTTCCGAACCGAGATGCGCGCCAAGACGGTCGACGAGCACGCTAGTGGAGAGCGTCTTCACGATCCGGCCGCTCATGCCGCGGTCCTCGATGAGGTGGCGCGCCACGAGCGCGATGATGCGGTGCGGGTTCACGAAGTTGCCGAGGCGGTCCGACGCACCTATCCGGTCGGCGTCGCCGTCTGTGATGAAAGCGGCGTCGAGTCCGCGGTCGCGCACGTATGCCCGCACCTCATCGATGTGCGGAGGGATCGGCTCGGGATGCAATCCCCCGAAGCCGGGGTTGCGCTCGCCGTGCAGCTCGGTCACTTCCACGCCGAAGGAGCGAAGCGTCTCCGCCAGGTAGGTCTGTCCGGCGCCGTACAGCGGGTCGACCGCCACTCGCAGTCCCGCGGCAGCAATCACTTCGCCGTCGACCATCCTCTTGAGCGCCTCGAGGTACGGATCCACGAGGTCCACCGTCTCCACTTTCGCTGCGGCCGCCGCGTCCGCCTCGGGCGGCTCGAGCGCGAGCTGCGCTTCCACACGGTCGGTGAACTCGACAGGACTCGCACCGCCGTCGGCCATGCGGAGTTTGAAGCCGAGGTACGGTGCCGGGTTGTGGCTGGCGGTGAGCATCACGCCGCCTACCGCTTCTTCATCGTGCGCCACCGACCAGCAGAGTGCAGGCGTGGGCAGGTAGCGGTCCGTGAGCTTCACTCGCAGTCCGTGCGACGCGAGCACCTCGGCGGCGGCGCGTGCGAAGCTGCCCGCCTCGAAACGGGTGTCGTGCCCGACGATCACAAGCCCGCCGGGGTCATCCGCCGCGAAGACACGCCCGGCTGCGTCGGCGACCCGGCGCAGATTGGCGTAGGTGAAGTCATCACCGATGACGGCTCGCCAGCCGTCAGTGCCGAAGCGGATCTGGGCAGGTGCTGCGCACATGAGTGATCACTCCCGAATGGCCGTACCCGACGCAGGCGGGACGATTGCTCCGCCCCCACATTCTGCCCTATCGGGCGCGCCGGCGGAATCACGGCACGGAAACGGCAGCTGGGCACAGATCCGCCAGAATCAGCGACCGAGAACCTCGCGATAGACCTGTACCGTCTGCTTGGCGGCATGCGCCCAGGTGAGTTCGCGCGCACGCGCATGGCCACGAGCGACCAGGTCAGCCGACAGACCGGAGTCGCCGATCACGCGCTCCATGGCGTCCTTGAACGCGAAGACCTCGCCTGGTGCGACCACCAGCGCCGCATCGCCGACCACCTCCAGCACCGAGGCGGCGCCAGCGACGACCACCGGCGTGCCAAGAGCCATCGCCTCGAGCGGTGGCAGGCCGAAGCCCTCGTAGAGCGAGGGATACGCGAACAGCACGGCGCCCGCGTACAGGGCGCGGAGGGCGTCATCAGTGACGCGCCCGGTGAAGCGCACGCGCGCCGCCGCCGAATCGCCCGCAAGTACGGATGCCGCGTAGTCACCAGGATCCGTGCCCGCGAGCACCAGCAGCAGCGAGTCGTCGGAAAGCGCCGCGAACGCCTTGATGAGCGTCGGCAGGTCCTTGTGCGGCTTGGTGTTGCCCATCGATAGGATGTAGCGCCGGCCTTCAAGCCACGCCGGCAGACTCCCGGTCGGTCCCCCGGTGAAGTCGTCGGCAGCCAGAGGAATCGCGCGCGCCCGGGCCGCAGAGCCCGGGAAGAAGCGTTCGAGATCGCGTGCCGAGTACTCCGAGGGCGTGATGAGACTGTCGGCGATCCGCGCTGCGCGACCCGTCCACCAGCGGTACGCCGCGCGCTTCACTGCAGTCGGCATGACCCCAGGCACCGCAAGCGGCGTGAGGTCCTGCATCGTGACCACGAGCGGGTGCATGGCCGGAAGCGGTGTCGGAAAGTGGAGCGCGTGCACGACGTCGGGTGCGGTTCGCCGGGCGATGCTCCCGAACTCGAGCGCGCCGGAGATGCCGAACGGGTGGCGCCGTGCCTCTACCGCGTCCGCGTCAGGCACCGGCGGCGCACTACCCGCTGCGACCATCTGCACGAGTTCGAAGTCCGGCTGCTCCGCAAGTGCGCGAACGAGCCCCTGGCAGTAGCGGCCGATACCGCTCCAGGTCGCCATCCGGCAGTCGAGCAGCACGCGCACTATGCCCCGCCCTTCCGCTGCCGGTCCGCCAGAACCCCCTCGAAGACAGCGAGCATCCCGGCGGCGGTCGCCTCCCACGTGAGGCCCGCTGCACGCTGACCGCCCGCCTGGACCAGCCGTCCCCTGAGCGTCGCATCGCGGGTGACCGATACGAGCGCGCCGCTGATGGCCTCTGCGTCGATCGGATCCACTAGCAGGGCGGCTCCGCCAGCCACCTCCGGCAGCGAGGAGACGTTCGAAGTGATGACGGGGCATCCGCAGGCCATCGCTTCCAGCACCGGCATGCCGAACCCCTCGTACGCGGAAGGGTACAGGAACGCCTCGGCACCCGAGTACAGGCCGACGAGGTCGTCGATGGGCGCATCGCCCGGAAGCACCAGCCGATCCAGCACGCCGAGCCGTTCGGCGATCGCCCGCGGATCAACCTCACCGGCAGTCCGCCGCGGCTTGCCGAGCCCAATGATCTGGAGCGACGCGCGCAAGTCCTCCGGAAGACGCGCGAACGCCTCCAACACGCTCGCGAAGTTCTTGCGCGGGTTGTACACGTCCATCGCAAGCACGAACCGGCCGGGGATGCGGTAGCGGTCCAGGAACGACGCGATCTCGGCTCCGCTAAGCCGTCTGAACACGGTCGAATCAACGCCGAGGGGGACCACCGTGATCCTCTCGGGCGCGACGCGATAGTGCTCGACGGCATCGTCGGCGGTTGCCTGAGAAGTGGTGACGATGTGGTCCGCCATCTTCAGGATGCGCTTGATGAGCACCCGGTTCGCCGTTCGGTTCAGCCGCGGCTGCTGCTCGGGGTAGTGAAGGTGCCAGAAGTCCTGGACAGTCGCCACCTTGGCGATGCCCCGTGCGCGGAACGGGAGGAGATGACGCGGACTCCAGAACAGATCGACCCCGTCGGCTGCCAGCATCCGGTTCACGCCCGTCTGCATCCAGGCGATGTTCGATTTCGCGAGCACGCCCGTGCCGAGCCGCATCGGCCACCGAAGATTCACGGGGCGGTCCGTGAACGGCGCGAGCGGCCGGGCGGTCCCGTACATCACGAACCCGTGGCCCGAGCCCGCCCGCGCGAGCGCACGCATCGTCGCGTACTGCGAAACGCCGATGCCGCCGGACGCGCTCGTGCCGAGGGCGGTGACGTCGATGCCGATCGTGGCCAGGGCTCAGCCCTCCACGCTCGCCGCGCGTGCCGACATGAACCGCGCGAGCCCGTCTTGCCACGGCGGCATCGTCACGCCGAGCGCCGCAGCCTTCGAGCAGTCGAGGACGGAGTTCGCTGGGCGGGCGGCCTTCGTCGGGAAGTCGGCAGCAGACGCCGTTTCGAGCGTGGCGGCCGAGCCCGCCAGCCGAAGCACCTCGGCCGCGAAATCGTAGCGGCTGCACGAACCGGATCCCGTGAGGTGATAGATGCCGGTAGCGCCCGCCTCGACCAGCGCGACAATCCCGGCAGCAAGGTCAGCCGTGTACGTAGGCGAACCAACCTCGTCGGTCACGACCCGTAGTGCTGACTGCCGCGATGCCAGATCGAGGATCTTGGTGGGGAAGTTCACGCCGCCCTCGCCGAAGACCCATGCGGTACGCACGATGAGCGCGTCCGGAAGCTCGCGCGCGACCGCATACTCCCCCGCCAACTTGGTGATGCCGTACATGGAGAGCGGGTTCGGTATGTCCTCCTCCGAGTACGCACCGTGCTTGCGGCCGTCGAACACGAAGTCGGTCGAGACGTGCACGAAGCCGAGGCCGACCTCGCGTGCGGCCTCGGCAAGCAGAAAGGCGCCGTGAGCGTTCACCAGTGCCGCCAGGTCGCGCTCCTCTTCCGCGCGTTCCACGTTCGTGAACGCCGCAGCGTTGACCAGCACCCCGCGCTCTCCAGGGGCCAATCGCGCGAAGAACTGGCGCGTCCGCAACGCGACGACAGCGCGGTCGGTGATGTCGAACTCGCCTTCAGGCGGCGCGTCGAAGCCGGCCCCCCGCTCGCGGCACACGCGCTGCAGGGCGGTGCCGAACATGCCCCCGGCACCGGCGATGAGAAAGCGGGTCACCCGCTCTTCACGCTCCAGTCATAGCCGATCTGCGGGTCGTCGAACGGCTTGCGGAACTCGTCGGGATCGTCGTAGACGTAGACCTCGGTCGGGATGTTCACGATCGTAGCTGCCTCGACGCCGACCGGTGTGAATCCGTGGTAGACGCCCGGCGGGATGATGACCATGCGCTGGCGCTGCCAGCCGATGACGAACTCATTCGTCTCGCCGAACGTGGACGACCCCTCGCGGCGGTCGTGGAGCACGACCTTCGCCATCCCGGAAACGCAGACGAAATGGTCGGTCTGCTTCTTGTGGTAGTGCCAGGCCTTCACAACGCCCGGGTAGACCATTGTCACGTAGCATTGCCCGAACTTCTCGAAGTCCGGATCGTCGCTGCGCCACATCTCCATGAGCAGTCCGCGCTCGTCTGGGCGCACCATCAGCTCCTTTACCTTCACCCCGTCGATCATCGCCGGCTCCTTAGATATCGAGCAGGTACCTGTAGTAGTCGGACGAGGCGCCCTGGGCCGCCTCTCGCATCTTCTCGCGGCTGATGAAGCCCATACGCCAGGCGATCTCCTCGAGACACGCCACCTTCTGGCCCTGCCGCTTCTCGATCGTCTGCACGAACGAGCCCGCATCCTGCAGCGACTCGGGCGTACCGGTATCCAGCCACGCCATACCGCGACTCATCACCTTCACCCGCAGACTGCCGTCTTCGAGGTAGAGGTTGTTGAGGCTGGTGATCTCCAGTTCGCCTCTCGCCGAAGGCTTGACGTGCCTGGCCATCTCGCACACGCGACCGTCGTAGAAGTACAGGCCGGTCACCGCGTACTGCGACTTCGGCGACGCGGGCTTCTCCTCGATCGAAAGCGCCGTGCCAGCATCGTCGAACTCGACGACGCCGTAGCGCTCCGGATCGCGCACCTTGTAGCCGAAGACAACCGCGCCGCCCTTCGCTGCCTCGTCGCGCGCGCCCTGGAGCATCTTCACCATGCCGGTGCCGTAGAAGATGTTGTCGCCGAGCACAAGGCACGCGGACTCCCCGCCAAGGAACGCCTCGCCGATAAGGAACGCCTGTGCCAACCCTTCGGGCGCGGGCTGGACAGCATAGGTGAGCTCGATGCCCCACTGAGATCCGTCGCCAAGCACACGCATGAACGCCGCCTGGTCGGTCGGGGTGGTGACGATGAGGACTTCACGGATTCCGGCCAGCATGAGCACGGACAGCGGGTAGTAGATCATCGGCTTGTCGTAGACCGGCAGCAGCTGTTTGGACGTGGCCAGCGTGATCGGATGCAGCCGCGTGCCCGCACCGCCGGCAAGCACTATGCCCTTCACGAGCCATCCCCCTCTTCGGCGAATGTGGAGCCGAGACCGATCCGCTCGAGCCGGTACTCCCCTGCCAGGATACGCTCCCACCAGGCGCGATTGTCGACGTACCAGCGCACAGTGTCGCGAAGAGCGCCCGCGGGATCGGCGGTCGGCGACCAGCCGATCTCCGCGCCGATGCGCGATGCATCGATCGCGTACCGCAGGTCGTGACCGGGCCGATCGGGCACGAATGTGATGCGTTCCGCATGCGGGCTTCCGTCGGCCGATGGTGCGACCTCGTCGAGGATCGAGCACACCATCCGCACGAGGTCTATGTTGCGCATCTCGTTCGAGCCGCCGATGTTGTAGGTCCGCCCGGGCACGCCTGCCTTCAGCACGCGCAAGAGCGCGCGAGCGTGGTCCTCCACATAGAGCCAGTCGCGGACGTTCTCGCCGGCGCCGTAGACCGGAATCGCCTCGCCGGCGAGCGCCTTGAGCACGACAACCGGGATGAGCTTCTCCGGGAACTGGAACGGCCCGTAGTTGTTCGAGCAGTTCGTGACGACCACGGGCAGCCCGTAGGTGTCGTGCCATGCGCGCGCAAGATGGTCTGAGGCCGCTTTGCTCGCTGCGTAGGGGGAGTGCGGGTCGTACGGGCTGTCCTCGGTGAACGGCGCATCGTCCGGACCCAGACTGCCGTACACCTCGTCGGTGGAGACATGGACGAAGCGGAATGCCTCGGCCCGGGCAGGTTCGAGAGACCGCCAGTACCCAAGCGCCGCCTCAAGCAGCGTGTACGTCCCCATGACGTTCGTGTGAACGAAGACGCCAGGCCCGTCGATCGAGCGGTCGACATGCGACTCCGCGGCAAGATGGAGCACGCCGTCGGGTGACACGCGCTCGAAGACTTCTGCCATCGCCTCGGCATCGCAGATGTCGGCCACCACGAGCTCGTAGCGCGCGTCGCCCTCGAGGTCCGCCAGCGAGTGACGGTTGCCCGCGTACGTGAGCAGATCGACGTTGGCGACCGAGTGGCCGCACTCGAGCACTGCGTGGCGCACCAGGTTCGTGCCTATGAACCCGCATCCTCCGGTGACGAGCAGCTTCATCCGCGCATGTCCCCTCGGCAGACCGGTCGCGACGCCTGAATCGAGCCACCCAATGGTAGCAGTGCCAGGCTCATTCGGGCACGGCGGGCAGTCAACGGGACGGTGTCCGCACGCCCGGCGCGCTAGACCATCCGGCGCGCCTTCACGCGCGCGTACAGCCGCGGACTCAGCATCATGAGTGCAAGCCCGACCGAGTACTTCCTGCGGTCCGGGAACGCGCCGCGCGCCCGCACGTACGCCCCACGCGCTCCGGCGTACTTCCCGTCAAGCAGCGCCTCCTCGAGCTCGCGGCGATTCACGCGGGCATGAGCGAACGCGATCGACCGGTCGCACTCGGCACGCTCCTCGTCGGTCAGCTCGGGCATCTCTCGCGCATCGTTTAGAATCGCGAGAATGCTCTCCGCCTCCCGCACGAGCGCTCTGGTCTTACTGCCAGCCTGCCGGCGGTACAGCCACAGCCGCTCCGGATTCTGGATCTGTCGCGCGCCGAGGATGAGCGCTCGCAACCAGAAGTCGTAGTCCTCCGAGTAGACGGCGCGGTAGCCGCCGCAGCGCTCGAAGACCTCGCGCCGCGCGACACTCGTGCCCGGCACCAGGCTCTCCCACAGCTGCTCGCTGACCGCTACCGAGTGGACGCGATCCTGACCGGCGCCCGGCACCAGGGGCATCCGCCGGCCGTTGGGGAGCAACAGCTCGCCGTTCGCGGAGTAGATGTCGAAGCCGGGATGCTCCACGCGGAAGGCGGACATGCGTGAGATGAACTCCGGTGCCAGCAAGTCGTCGGAGTCGAGCATGACGAGCCAGGGTGCATGCGAGGCGCGTACGCCAGCGTTGCGGGCGGCCGCTGTGCCCGCGTTGGCCTGCGAGATCACGCGCACGCGCGTGTCCGTGCTCGCGAACCGCTCGGCAATGGCGAGCGTAGCGTCGGTCGAGCCGTCATCGACGATCACGAACTCCCAGTCGCCGTCGGTCTGGGCGAGCACCGACTCTACGGTTTCGGCGAGCGTGGCCGACGCATTGTAGGCCGCCGTCACGATGGAGACGGCCGGCGCAGCGTCGGCGAAGCGCATGTCTAGCGGCGTGTTCATCCGGCCATCGCCGGAGGGTCGTAGGCGGTGCGCATGCCGAGACCGACGCGAATGAGCGCCGAGTACCGGGCGCGACGCTCGCGCAGCCGCGGGCTGAACGGCCCGGCGATCACAGACGCCAGCCACAGCGTGAGGTTCGTATCGAGGATCCAGTGGCGCACGAATGCGGCCTGGATGCTGCCGCGGTTGCGTCGCAGGAAGCGTATGAGGCTTCGTGTGGACCACACGTACTGGCGCACACTCTGGGTGCCTACGACCGCGCCCTCAAGGTGCACGATGCGCGCCTCGGGAACCGTCACGACCTCGCCCCCCGCGACCTTGGCCCGGGCGCAGAGGTCGGTCTCTTCGTAGTAGAGGAAGAAGCCGGGATCCATGCCCCCGAGTGCGTCCCATGCCGACCGCCTGATAGCGAGCGCAGCACCCGAGACCCAATCGACGGATGTCGGCGCGTGAAGCCCCGCGCAGGTTCCGTCCATGCGCACGCGCGAGCGCACGCGCAGACCCGCGCCATGCCACGGCGCCATATTCGCGAGGGCCCACCCTACCGTCGGGAAGTCGCCCCATGAGGTCGCGGGCGAGCCGTCGGCACCCGTCAGGCAGGCCCCTGCGATCCAGCGGCGGTCGTCGGCGAGCAGTGCGCCTGCGAGGACATCGATAGCGCCCGGGAGGACGACCGTGTCGGGGTTGAGCAGCAGGAGCACGTCGCCGCCGGCCTGTTCGGCCGCGAGCAGGTTGCCTGCGGCGAAGCCGAGATTGCCCTCGCCCTCCACCAGCCGTACCCAGGGGTAGCGCTCGCGCACTAGCTCGAGCGTGGCGTCGGTCGACGCGTTGTCGGCGCACAACACCTCGTACTCGCACCCGGGTGCGTTCGCGAGCAGCGAGTCGAGACAGCCGGGGAGTACGTCGGCGGCGTTGTAGGTGACGATGAGGATCGAGAGCAGTTCGGGCTTGTCCACGGTTCCTGCGTCCCGGTCGGCGGCTGCGTGCGTCAGATGACCGTACCTCGTCGCATCTGCGCCGAGGCTGTCATCCGGCGATGCGATTATGCCAGAATCCGTGTGGTGACACCGCCGCTTGCGAAGGGACCGAGCAGGCCCATGCGCTCCTCGGGACGTGCCGAACGTCCATTCGGCATCAACATCATCGGCTTCGTGACGGGCAGCTTCGGCCTGGGCGTGGCTGCGCGCAACACCATCCGGTTGCTCGATGCACACGGCGTGCCGGTGGCTCTCACCGACGTCGATCCCGGTGGAAGCCGGCAAGGACACGACACGACGTTCGCGGACCGCCTCGTCGAGGGCCGCAACGCGACACCGTATCCGCTCACGCTCTTCCACATGAACCCACCGAACTTCGCCGAGAAGGCGTGGATGTTCCCCGCCTGGACGCGCAATGACCGCGCGAACGCGTGCGTGCCGTTCTGGGAGCTGCCGCTGCTGCCCGAGAGCTGGGTGAGCGTGCTCGACGCCATGGACATCGTGCTCGCCCCTACGTGCTTCGTCGAAGACGCCGTCCGAGCCGCGCTGCCGGATGCGCTGTGCATCCACTACCGCCAGGCAGCCTTCGTCCCCGACGATGTCGAGCCCGACCGTGCCCGCTGGAACATCCCGGCCGATGCAGTGGCGTTCGTGTCGAGCTTCGACGCATCCAGCGACATCAGCCGGAAGAACCCCGAGGCCGTCGTGCGAGCGTTCCTCAAAGCCTTCCCTGGACGCTACGACGTGTGCCTTGTGCTCAAGGTGAACTCGGGAGCAGACGCGCGAGTGCTCTTCGCGCGGCATCTCACCGACCTCGATGCGCTCGCAGCGTCCGACCCGCGCATCATACTCGTGCACGAGACGCTCTCCTACCGTGACATACTCGCGCTGTACGCATCGTGCGACGTTCTGGTCTCGCTCCACCGCAGCGAAGGTCTCGGGCTGAGCCTGATGGAGGCGATGTCGTACGGAAAGCCCGTCATCGCCACGGGCTGGTCGGGGAATATGGACTTCATGACGCCCGAGAACTCGTGCGCGGTGGCCTACGAGTTCATCCCGGTGGTGTCCGAACATCCCTCGTATCAAGCCACGATCGTCGGCAACGACGTCTACTGGGCGGATCCGGACGAAGACGCCGCGGCGGCGCATATGCTCACGCTCGCGGACGACCGTGAGCTACGCGAAGCAATGGGCTCGCGCGCGCGGCAGGACATGGCCGAACTCCGGGCGACCTATGAGCGCGGCGAGATCATCTGTGCGCTTGAGCGTGCGCTCGCGCCGGACGCACCGCTATGGCGCGACCACGCGAGGAAGCGCCGCGCACTACTGAAGATCACCCATGTGAGCGCGTACCGACGGGTGCGGCGATTCGGCGGTAGGCTGCTGCGGCGAATCGGGCTGATGAAGCCGGTAGACTAGGCCTGCGCCTGCAGGCACGCCAGGTCCGCGTCGACCATCATCTCGACGAGCTCGCGGAAGCTCACCCCCGGCTCCCAGCCGAGCTTCTCGCGTGCCTTCGAGGCATCGCCCAGCAGCACGTCTACATCGGCAGGACGCAGGAAGCGCTCGTCGACCGTGACATACTTCTCGTAGTCCAGCCCGACGCGCCCGAACGCGACCTCGCAGAACTCCCGGACGGAGTGCGCCTCCCCGGTCGCGACGACGAAGTCGTCGGGTTCGTCTTGCTGCAGGATGCGCCACATCGCGTCGACATAGTCGCCTGCGAATCCCCAGTCCCGACGCGAGTCCAGATTGCCCATCGGCAAGGAATCCGCAAGCCCGAGGGATATCCGCGCGGCGCCATCAGTGATCTTGCGCGTGACGAAGTTCACGCCCCGCCGCGGGGATTCGTGGTTGAAGAGCACCGCGTTCGACCCGAACGTCCCATGCGACTCCCGGTAGTTCAGGGTGATGAAGTACGCGTACGCCTTCGACACCCCATACGGTGAGCGGGGATGAAGCGGAGTCGACTCGTTCTGCGCCGCGCCGTGTGCCTTGCCGAACACCTCGCCCGAGGCGGCCTGCATGAACCTCGCCTCTGGCGCGACCTGACGCAGCGCCTCGAGCAGCCGCAACACGCCGACCGCGTTGATGTCGGTGGTCCTTAGGGCCTGCTCCCACGAATCGCCGACGAACGACATCGCGGCTAGGTTGTAGACCTCATCCGGCCGCGCCATGTTGACGCAGGCCAGCAGTGAGTCCATATCCGACAGGTCGCCGTCGAGCAGGTGGAGCCGATCTCCGCCCTTCTCGATTGCTGTATCGAGCAGCTCGCCTAGCACCGGGCCGACGATGCCGTAGACCTCGTAGCCCTTGTCCAGAAGGAGTTCAGCAAGGTAGGAGCCGTCCTGACCGGCAACACCGGTGATGAGTGCCCGCTTCGGCATGCGCGTGCTACCCGATTGCCCCGGGGTGACCGGCAGCGTGCCGCGCGAGATCCGCGTCGACCATCATCTCCACGAGCTCCCGGAAGCTGACATTCGGCTTCCATCCGAGCACGGACTTGGCCTTCGCCGGATCGCCAAGAAGCAGGTCGACTTCGGCAGGACGCACGAACCGATCGTCGACCTTCACGAAGTCGTTGTAGTCGAGGCCGACGTGTCCGAACGCGATCTCGCAGAACTCGCGGACCGTGTGCGTCTCGCCGGTCGCAGCCACGTAGTCGTCCGGCTCGTCTTGCTGCAGCATCCTCCACATCAGCTCGACGTAGTCCCCCGCGAAGCCCCAGTCCCGCTTCGAATCGAGGTTCCCGAGATTGAGCTCGTTGGCCAGGCCGAGCTTGATTCGCGCGACCTGGTTGGTGATCTTGCGGGTGACGAACTCGAGACCGCGGCGCGGCGACTCGTGATTGAAGAGGATGCCGTTGCTCGCGTGCATCCCGTAGCTCTCGCGGTAGTTGAGCGTGATGAAGAAGCCGTAGACCTTCGCGACGCCGTAGGGCGATCTCGGATGGAACGGCGTGGTTTCCTTCTGCGGCACCTCGTGCACCTTGCCGTACATCTCCGACGTCGCCGCCTGGTAGAAGCGCGCCGTGGGCTTCACACGGCGGATCGCTTCGAGCAGCCGTGTCACGCCGAGCCCGTCCACGTCGCCCGTCGAGACCGGGATCGTCCACGAGTCGCCGACAAAGGACTGCGCAGCAAGGTTGTAGACTTCGTCTGCCTGCGATGACTCCATGGCGTCAACGAGCGAAGTCTGGTCGGCGAGCTCGCCGACATGAAGCGTCAACCGGTCAAGGATGTGATCGATACGCTCGGTGGAGGGCGTCGCGGCCCGACGGACGAGGCCGTGGACCTCGTAGCCCTTATCGAGGAGGAGTTCGGCCAGATACGAGCCGTCCTGGCCGGTGATGCCGGTGATGAGTGCGCGCTTGGCCACGCTTCTCCCCTTCTGAGCCTGCGATTCGTACAGGTCACCATAGCACGAGCACTCGCGGCCCGTCCTCAGAGCCGCCCTAGGCGAACCAACCCGCACGCCGCCTGGCCAGCCAGAACCGGCGACGCGACGGCGGAGCTTCCAGCATCCGCTCGGTGGGTCCCGCCTCGGCCGCGACCGAGAAGACGCGGTAGTACTCGGCGGCGACGTCGTCCCATCCATACTCGGCGAACGCGTGCAACGACGCCCGGGTCATCTCCTCCGAGCGCGCCGTGTCCTCGATTGCCGTGCGCATCTTCGTCGCAATGTCCGCCGGATCGCGAGGGTCGAAGACCCACGCCCGCACGCCGAACCGCTGCATTTGCTCGGTGAACGGCGGGATATCCGAAAGTGCCACCGGCACACCGGCGCGCCACGCGTCCATCGCCGGGCCGCATCCGGCTTCGTACAACGACGCCGAGACGATCAGGTCTGCGCCCGCGGTAAGCGCGTCGACGTCGGCGTCACTCACGTACCCGAGCGGGCGGTATTCCACGCCTCGCACGAGGCCGTGGCGCGCAACGATCTCCTGGATCGCCGCAAGCGCAGGTTCGGCAGCCGGCTCCCCGCTCGCTCCGATTTCTTCGGTGCCAGCGCCCGTGATTGCCAGCTGTAGTGCCACGCCCTGCTGCTTGAGAATCCCGATCGCCTCAAGGATTCCGGCAACGTTCTTGTGCGCGCTCCGCCCGCCACTGTACAGCGCAAACGGACGCCGTATGCCGAGCCTCCGTACGGCATTCTCGACGGTGCCCGCCTCCGGGCGGTGGAAGCCGTAGGATGCAAGGTAGACGATCTCGACCGGTACCGTGGCTTCCGGGAACAGGCTGGCCAGATCATCGGCGATGAACCGCGTAGAGACCACTGCCGTCCGGCACCGCTGGAGCCACTCCGCAGTGTCCGCGTTGCGGAGCGCCAGCTGGCCGACGCTGTACGCCTCAGGGAAGTGATTCGGATGGAAGTCGTGGAACGTCGCAACCACTGCCGTAGGGAAGCTCGCGGGGCGCAGGTAGAATGGCCAGCCGAGGTAGACGACATCGAAGCCGCCGAGTTCGCTGACGACGTCGTCGGGCAGCTGGTACTCCCACCACGCCGGCGGAGGCGGCGACGTCACGCTCCGGGCGAAGGTGAGCAGCCCGATCAGTGCCGATCGGAGCCACGGCACGGCCCTGAGGCCCGTGGCCGCCGCCTTCCACGCGCGGCCTCGCTCGGCCTGCGGCTGTTCGCTGACCTCGCCGGACATGGGCGACGCGATCGGCCGGATCGTGACGTTCGGAATGGCCCCGAACCGGTCCCTGAGCCCGTCACGTTCGATGTTGGTATCCGATACGTAGTAGACGACCTCAAGCTCGGGACGGAGCGCCGCCAGGTGCGTGATGAGCGCGAGCAGGAAGCGGCTCACGCCGCCGTAGCTCAGGTGGTCGACGACTGCTATGCGGCTGAGCTCTGGCACTGGCCTGCTTCCCTGTGAACGCGACCGCTACCGCCCGTAGTCGTCCGAGTACCGGACGATGTCGTCCTCGCCGAGGTACTCGCCTACAGCGACCTCAATGACCTTGAGCGGCACCGGTCCGGCGTTCTCGAGACGGTGGACGGCACCCGCTGGCAGGTAGACCGACTCGTTCGCCTTGAGGACCATCTCATCGTCGTCCCTCATCACGCGGGCCTCGCCCGAGATGACGATCCAGTGCTCCGAGCGGTGGTTGTGACTCTGTACCGAGAGCCGCTTGCCCGCTGAGACGTCGATCGACTTGATCTGGAAGCCCTCGCCCTTCATGAGCAGCGTCCAGCTTCCCCAGGGTCGTAGCGACGACCGAGACGTGCTGACCTCCTCGGCGCCCGCCTTCTTGAGCATGTCGACGATCAGGCGCACGTCTTGCACGCGATCCTTCGCCGCGACGAGCGTCGCGTCCGCCGAGTCGACCACGACGGCATCGGCAAGCCCGAGCGTGGCGACAAGCCGGTCGGGCGAGTACACGAGCGTGCCGCTCGAGTCCACGTCGTACGCCCTGCCCACGAGCACGTTGCCGCGCGCGTCGGCATCGCCGAGCTTCTCGATGGAGAGCAGCGAGCCGACGTCCGACCAGTCGAGCTCGGTGGGCACCACAGCGACGTTGGCCGACACCTCGAGCGCCGCCTTGTCGAACGGCACTGATGGCATCGACCCATAGAGCGCCCGCCCCTCGTCGGTGGGCCACTCGGCGCGGTCGAGTGCGGCCATGTCCTCGGCCACCTCGGCGATGCGCCTGCCGTCGGCGGACTCTGGAGTCCGCGCAGCGTCGCCCGCCCGCCGCAACTCCTCGAGGATCACCGAAGCGCGCGCCACGAGCATGCCTGAGTTCCAGAGGTAGCCACCGTCGGCGACGAAGCGCTTCGCTGTCTCGAGGTCGGGCTTCTCGATGAACGCCGCCACCGCGTGTCCCCGAACTCCGCCGACGGCGCTTCCGGCAATCTCCTCCCCCGCGTGGATGTAGCCGTAGCCGGTCTCTGGACGCGACGGCTTGAGGCCGATCGTGACCATCTGTCCCGCAGATGCCAGCCGCATCGCCGACTCGATCGTATTCCGCCAGACCTCGCCGTCCTCGAGCAGGTGGTCCGAGGGAAGCATCATCATGATAGCGTCCTGGTCGCGCCGAACGAGTACCGCCGCCGCGAGAGCGACCGCCGCCGCGGTGTTGCGGCCCATCGGCTCGACCATGTAGTCGATCGTGAGGTGCGCAAGGTCTTCCTGAGCGATGAGGTGGTTCCGCAGCTCGTCGAAGAGCGCTTCGCCGGTCACCACATGCACGGCATCATCGGCGGTGTACGGCCTGATACGGTGCACCGCACGCGCGATGAGGCTGATGCCGCCAAAGATCGTGAGCATCTGCTTGGGGTTCATCTCGCGGGACAGCGGCCAGAAGCGCGAGCCGCTTCCACCCGCCAGGATGACCGCGTGCAGTGCCGGTAGGTCGTTGTTCATCCGATTCTGCTTCCTGTCGCGCCATGCCCCGACGGAGCCGGGGCCGGTGTCCAGCGGGAACGTCGGCTCACCTGGGTCGAGCGGGGACCCCGACCACGGTGGTGCCAGCGGGCACGTCTCTGGTCACGACCGCTCCGGCACCCACCACCGCGCCGCGGCCGACGGTGATCTTGGGCAGGATTACGGCACCCGCTCCAAGGTACACGTCGTCCTCCAGAGTGACCCACCCCGAGACGCGGCATCCCGGGCCGACGATCACGCAGTCGCCGATCCGCATGTCGTGCCCGACCGTCGCGCCGTAGTTCACAAGCACGTGCGCCCCCACCCGCGCGTTGGAGCTGATGACGGCTGTGGGTGCGACGACGGTGCCGGCACCGACTGCTGCCGACGGGACGATCACCGCAGTGGGGTGGACGACAAGCATCGGCTCGAGGCCTGCCGCCTCCATCTCGCCGATCTGTCCGCGACGCGGGGCGACGTTGCCCGCTCCCGCGACCGCGAGGAGCGGGCGCTGGTCCGGCAGTGCGTCCAACGTGCCGAGGATCGGGACGCCGTTGAGCACTTCCCCGGAACGGGCCGCATCGTACTCGATGAAGCCCAGGATCCGCGGAGCGTCCGGCATCGCCTGCACGTACTCGGCGATCTCGCGCGCTAGTCCGCCGGCACCCAGAATCACGAGATCGGCCATCAGCTCCTCGCCTCTTGCTCCATGAACTCGCGCACCCCGGCCACGACCTGGTCGATCTCGGCATCGGTGAGCTCGGGGAACGAGGGAAGGTTGATGCCGGACGCGCCGAGATGCTCGGCCACCGGGAATCGGTCGGAAGTCGCGTACATCGGGAGCGTGTGCGCGGGATAGAAGAACGGCCTAGTCTCGATGTCGCGGTCCTTCAGGTGGGCCATTAGCGCATCTCGCAGGACCGGGTCGACAAGGATAGACACCATCCAGTAGACGCTGCGGGCCCACGGCATCTCCGGAGGAAGCGTAAGGCCTTCGATGTCCGCGAGTGCGTCGCAGTACCTGGCAGCGATACGCCGCTTGGCGGCGATGACATCGTCCACGCGTTCCAGCTGCGCCACCCCCAGCGCAGCCGCGACATTCGTCATCCGGTAGTTGAACCCGACAACATCGTGCCAGTACGTACGCGTAGGCGACACACCCTGGCCGCGAAGGTGCGAGCAGCGCTCGGCGAAGTCGGCGTCGTTGCACACGACCATGCCGCCCTCGCCAGTAGTGATGATCTTGTTTCCGAAGAAGCTGAACGATCCCGCAAGCCCGAGTGCGCCAACGCGACGGCCCTGGTACTCGGCGCCGTGCGCTTCGGCGGCATCTTCAATGACGGCAATCCCGTGCTCGCGCCCCATGGCGAGGATCGGGCCCATGTCGGCAGGGTGGCCGTACAGATGCACGACCATGATCGCCTTCGTCCGCTCCGTGATCTTCGCTGCCGCATCCGAGGGATCGAGATTCCAATGGACAGGATCGGAGTCGACGAAGACCGGTGTCGCGCCCGTGTACGTGATCGCGTTGACGGAGGCAATGTAGGTGAAGGTAGGCACGATCACTTCATCGCCCGGGCCCACCCCGAGTGCGGCAAGAATGAGGTGGATCGACACGGTGCCATTGCAGGTGGCGATTCCGTGACGCGCTCCCGCGAAGCTAGAGAACCCCTCCTCGAAGCGCCGCAGGTACGAGCCCTTGGACGATATCCACGTCGACTCGACCGCGTCGGCGACGTTCGACTTCTCCGCGGCGCCTATGAGTGGCCGATAGACTGGTATCATCAAGAGCCTCCGCTGTGCCTGGCGCGCCCGCGTGTCAACTGCGCCCCCAGTGCCTTCAACAGCTGCCGGTCTGTCTCCTGGCTGAAGCCGAGCAGACAGTACAGAACAACGAACGTGGCGCCGGACGCCGCCATCACTGCCACAGTCGCGAGGAGACTGCCGCACAGCGGGCGCGTGAGCAGGGAAAGCGCAATCTGTATCGCACCCACAAGTCCGATTCGTGAGTATACCTTCAGGAAGCCGAAACCGGACATCGCAAGCACTCGGCGCTCGATGGTCGAGATCAGAATCGGCACGCCGAGGGCTGCCGCGATGAGATACGATGCGGCGGCACCCGGCACGCCGAAACGCGGTACGAGAACGAAGAACAACCCGATGTCCGCGGCCGCCATCGCGAGCACGTAGAATGCGTTGAGCTTCGCCCAGCCGGCTCCGTTGGCGATCTGCCACGGGATGGCCGTGAAGCTCAGCAGGTAGTACGTGACCACGAGCATCACAAGAGCAAGCGAACTACCCTCGGCAATCTTGGGCCCCATCCAGTAGCGAAGGAACCGGTCACCGAACACGGCCAGCGGCACGGCCAGGCAAGTGATGAGTACGTACACAAGCCTGCTGCCTTCGTTGTACAGACGAACCAGACGCTCGCGCTGGTTGCCGTCGAACAGCGTGGCTGACATCGGGAACACCACGCCCGTCGCCGCGGCGGTGAGACCCTGGATTTGGCGCGCGAGTCCCCCGGGCACGACATACATCGTGACAGCAGCGACGCCTAGCATGTTGCCGACAAGCAGCTTGTCGAGCTGGTAGAGCACGATGACGCCAATCGTCTGGATGAGGAAGTAGCCGCCAACACTGAAGAGGTCCCGGAAGATCGCGGGGTTCCACCGGGGCCGGACCGCCAGAGTCGGAAGCAGGCGCTTGGCGATCGCGTAGTAGACCGGCATCGCCAGAATCCCGATGATCAGGCTCACGGCAAGCATCTCGACTATTCCCCGACCGAGCGACAGGATGGTCACGACCGCCACCGTGTTGATGGCGCTGATGGCTATGCTGACTCTCGTCGAGATGTCGTAGCGCTGAAGCGCTGTTGGGATCGACGCGAACGCCCCGCTAACGATCGAGAAGAAGAAGCTCGGACCGGCAATCAGGAATGCTACTCGGGCTGTCCCCTGCATCACAGCCGGTATTGACAGCCACTTCGTCGCGAATGTCCCCGCGAGAAGAGTGATGGCGCCGCCGACCAACAGACCGACGACCATGTAGAAGCCCAGCATCGTAGAGACGACACTGTTGAGCTCGTCGGTCTCGTTTCGTGCGTGCCGGACCGCAATCTGGCGGGTGCCGGCAGCCCCGATGCCCAGATCCAGCACGCCGAAGAAGCCGAGCGTCACACCCACGATGGTGAAGACGCCATACAGATCTTGGCCGAGCCGACCGACCATCATGGGCTGCACGATGAGGGCAACTGCGAGCGGCCACGCGAAGTTGACCATGCCCCAGACGGAGTTGCGCGCCGCGCGATGCGCGAGCGGCGCCTCGGGCGTGAGGAAGCCGTCCGCGGCCTCGATGTCCTCCGGGTCGGGTGGGCTCAGATTCGACGGCTCGCGAACGCTGGAGTTCATCCGCACGGAGCCTTGGGACTTTGACGGGTCACGTGGCGCAGCACTCCTCGCTGAAGGAAAGTCCAATCGGCCGCGGACACGGGCAGTCTAGCACAGGGCAGCGGCATCTCCGGTTGAATGCGGGGAGAGCGTATACGCGCCGTCACTCGGCAACAACGGCACCCCTGACCTGCGGTGGCGCGGCACGGTCGAGCCGGTTACTCCGCCAGGGCATAGAACACGTACCGACCGTCGGGACTCTCGATCGGTGTCGGATCGCCGAGCGCCGCGGTGAGGTCGGCCTCTAGCCGCCGCCCGCCGTCTCCATATCCGCGACGGTCGATTGTGAGGCCGTCGAACCCCTTCTCGGCCAGGGCGCCAAGCAGGTCGTCGGTTTCCAGGTCGGCCGTCTCGGCCTGCCAGGTCGCCGCCTCGCGGCCCAGGAACGCGCCCGCGCTCCAGTGGATGTCGGAGGAGTGGAGGTACAGCCGCAGCGGGTCGTACACGCCCGTTCCCTCCGGCGCGGGGCCCTCCGGGTAGGTCACGTAGGGGAGCTGGAAGACGAGCGCGCCCGGTTCAACCTCGGCTTCAATAGAGGCGACGAACTTGGCGTCGCTGTCGAACAGGGCACCGATTTCGGTGTAGTCGGGCGCGAGCATGGCCGGGTTCGTCTGGTCCAGAAGCCCAACGACGAGCAGCAGCCCGAGGACGATTGCGGCCGGGATGCGCCGGGTACCGCCAGCCTCCTGGTCATGCTGGCCGAGCAGTGAGTCAGCTACCCATGCCACTGCGGCGATGCTCGCGAAGGCCACGAAAACCGTGATCCGGTCGTAGGCGCGGATCTGCGGGAACGCAAGGAAGGCGATGAGTGATCCCACACCGCCGACCGTGCCCAGCAGGAACGACCCGACGCCGACAAGCGCAAGCGTGCCCGGCGTGCCGAACCTGCCGCCCGGCGGTGCCCGGAACGGCGCCGAGAGCGCCCAGAACCCGAGCATGAGCAGACCGAGTACGCCGATAATGCCGAGCGACGAGTCATAGGCAATGAAGGCCATGTTCGGCGAAATCATCTCAAGCGAGTCGTGCAGGAACTGCTTGGCCGCGGCGAACCGCTCGATCCGATGGCCGTCCATCGGGTAGACAAGCTGCGTCAGGCGCAGGCCGAAGAAGTCCGCCTCGACCGGTTCCCGACGGTCGCCCGTGTTGTTCCTTCCTTCGGAGGACCAGTATGCGTAGCTAGGCGCCATCTGCACCGCAAGCAAGACGGCCACGCCCGCGATGATGGTCAGGGCGAGCAAGAGCGCATGACGGGATCGGTCGCGGTACGCCGCCATGGTTGCTCCGAGCACAATGAGAGCCAGGCCGAAGTACGCGTAGTAGATGCCGCACGTGCCGAGCAGCAGCACGACGCCCCACGCCCAGAGCGGGAGCCCGAGGAGCTTCCGTCCGGGCATCGGCTCGTCTGGTGCACGCAGAATGACGTCCGCGACGAGCGCCACTACGAGCGGCGCGACGAAGTATGCGGAGAGGAAGAGGTGGAACGTCACGCGGGACTGGTGGAAAGGCAGCAGTGCGTAGAGCAGGGCGCACACCGCTGCGATCGAAGCAGTGACCTTGAGCTTCCTAAGCGACCACGCTGCGGCAATCGCGATCAGCGGGTAGGTGAGCAACGCGAAGAGATTGAGCACCGTGACGTAGTCGCCCGTGAAGCGCGACAGCACCCACACGATCGCGACGAATGCGGCGTCAGCATTCGGGAAGTCACGGAAGTCCGCTTCGCCCGGCGCACCCAGCGACGGGTTGGTGTACGGCTGGCCGTTCTCGGCGATGCCCTTCACGCCGGCCGAGGCCGCAACACCGTCGTCGGCGTAGGCGATCGGCGTGCTCGTGATGTGCCCGGCGAGGCCGAGGACCCACACGCCGAGGATGATCGCGACCACGCCGACTGCGACGTAGTAGGCTGCGCTACCCCATCCCCGATGCGCACTCAGCCTACGCATCGGCCACCCGTCCCTCCACGCCCGCGGCATCGCCGCCGTCCTCAGGCCCGGACGCCGCTGTGTGCTCGAACACTTCGTCGGATATCTCGCCCACCTCGAGCGGCACCCGAAACGTGAAGTACTTGTGCCCGAGGTAGCTCACCACTGTGATGATGACTGTGTTCACCAGCGCGCCGACCTGCGGTGAGAGGCCCACCACGCGTACAACGAACCACAGCAACGCCGAACCGAGGAACTGCGAGGGCAGGTAGACGAAGTAGGCTCGGAACACCTGTTTCCAGTAGCTGCCTCCCTTGCGGAAGACGAGGTACTTCATCGTTGCGGTGCTCTGCATGACCGCGAACACCCAGCCGACCCAGCCGACTATCACGTAGTACTCGCGACCGATCCAGTGGATGAGCGGCACGCCGGACGACTCGAGCGAACTCACCGGCTTGCCGAGGGTCGCGAGCATGAGCAGGAACAGCAGGTAGCCGAAGAGCGTGTTCCAGCCACCGACCGCCAGATACCTCACACGTTCGTCGTCTACGAAACGCCGCAAGAAGTGCATGCGCGGACCTCAGTCTCCGTCTTGACGGGTCACCAAATGATAGACCATGCGGCGCCGGACAGGCGCCACGCGCCGGTCATCGTATGAGCGGCGGATAGCTGTCGGCGCGACGGTCTTCGGCGGTGTACGGGCGCGCATGGAGCACGAGAGCGCGCGCCAACTCGGCCCGCAGCGCCTCCCTGTCCGTCCAGTCGAGGATCATCAGCCGCAGTACCTCGGACGTGAGGCGCAAGTCGAGCTCGCCGCGGGTGACGGTCACGACGCAGTCCGGCGGCCCGCCCTCGAAGTCCGCGAGCTTGTAGTAGGGCATGTGCACGTCGTGCCGTGCGACATCCTCCCAGTTCCCGTGGTAGTAGATGCGCCGCGCCATGAAGCGACTCTGATCGCCGAATACCTCGGTGAGCATGCCCGAGTACTCGTAGAACAGCCGCGAGGTCGCGTCAAGATCGGCCGTGCCGTCTTGCAGCAGAAGGAATCTGGCGTCCTCGACCGTCTCGCTGCCGCGAAACGCCTCCATCATGGCTTCCTGCTTGAGCCAGTCGCGCTCGAAGCGGATGTAGCTGTGGACGTGAACCGCCACAGAGCCGAGCACGGCTACGGCAAGGACTGCACTGCTCACAGTACTCGCGATGCGGATGCGCCGCGAAGCCGCCGCCGCAAGCGCCACGAGTATGAACGCAGCCCCGAACGGAACCAGGAGATGGTACCTCGTGTCCCACTCCAGGCTGGTGGGGACCTTGCCGACGGCGGCATACGGCGCCACGGCGAGTACGACGAGCACGAGACCGGCAGCGAGCAGGAGATGCCAGCGGCGCGTGGATTGTAGCGGCCACCGCATCCAGCCCGCAACGGCCACCCCCGCGCCCAGACCCGCAGTTGCGAGAGGCGCCGTGAATCCCAGAGCGGTCCACGCCTTGATGAAGGGGTCGCGGAGCACGATCCACACACCCTCCAGCAGTCCCGCGACGATTCCAGTGGTGTCGGCACCGGGCGTGTTGTAGCCCGCGTACAAACCCGTGGGCACGAACCAGACGCGCGTGATCACCCAGTAGGCGACCGGGAGCACGAGCAGATCGGCGTACCGCAGCAGCCGTCGCAGGACCGGTACCGGGCGCCACGTCACGGGCGGATCCAGGAGAAGGAGCACCACAGGAACAACCGCGAAGAAGACGAGCAGCGATCCGGTCCTGAAGGAGGCCATGAACAGCAGGGCCGCCGCAACCCGCGACGGCGATCGCGGCGGCAGCGGCGACCGAGCAAGCAGCCACAGTGCGGTCATGAAGAGCAGCACGGAGAGCGGGTACCCTACCATCACGAGCGCGATGCGTGACTCGAACGCGGGGAACACGCCGAACAGCGCTGCAATCCACATGGCGGTATCCCGCTCGATCCCCGGCAACCGGCGCAGCACCTGGTAGAGCAGGAAGGCAGCCAACAGCAGTGATCCGAACGTGAGCGCGCGGTTCAGGGTGATGCCCCACTGTCCGTAGAAGAACAGCTCGTTGATCGCCGAGGGCCAGGTCGAGCCCATCTCCCGCGCCGCTTCAGCCACAACCGCGCGGTCCTGTTGCCAGAAGACCCAGTCATCCCAGTACAGACCTCGGTTGAGTAGGCTGAGCCCGTGCGCGAGCGCGTAGAGGACCGCGATCAACACCAGCCGCAAGCCGTGCCCGGGTTCGCGAGCGTCGCTCTGGTGTTCTACGCGAATGTCAGCCTGCTCGCTCAGCCGAAGCGCTCCTCGGTCGATTCGCGGCGTTCCCCGCCGCCGGATGGTATCACATGACCCTGTTGCGGTACGCTGCACGGATGGACTGGAACGACCCCATACCCCCGAGGAGAGCTCAAGCATGGCAGGTAAGCTCATAAGCGTAGTCGTCCCTTGCATGAACGAAGAGGGCAACGTGGAGGCCCTGCACGAGCAGGTCGCCGAGGCGTTCGGTCCCACCGGCTACGACTTCGAGATGATCTTCGCGGACAACGCCTCGACCGACGGCACGCAGGAGAAGCTCCGCGCGCTCGCGGCCAAGGACAAGCGCGTGAAGGTGATCTTCAACATGCGCAACTTCGGCCATATCCGCTCGCCGTACAACGCGCTCATGCAGGCGAAAGGCGATGCGATCATCGCGATGGTCGCCGACTTGCAGGACCCGCCGCAGCTCATCCCGGAGTTCCTCAAGGGTTGGGAGGAAGGGTACAAGATCATCCTCGGTCAGAAGACCGACAGCGCCGAGTCGGGGCTCTTCTACCTGCTCCGAAGCATCTACTACAAGCTCGTGAAGGCGATGGCCGAGGTACCGCTCCTCGAGCACATCACCGGATTCGGCTTGTACGATCGCGAGGTGATCGAGCAGCTCCGAGCGCTGAACGACCCGTACCCGTACGTCCGCGGCCTAATCTCCGAGTTCGGCTATCCGGTGAAGCGCATCACGTACACGCAGCAGAAGCGCAAGAGCGGGGTCACCAAGAACAACTTCTACACCCTGTTCGACATGGCGATGCTCGGGTTCACGAGCCACTCGAAGGTGCCGCTCAGGCTCGCATCGCTGATCGGGTTCGCCTGTGCGATCCTGAGCCTGCTAGCAGGCCTGGCGTTCTTCATCTACAAGCTCTTCAATTGGACCGAGGTGTCCTTCGGCGTGGCGCCGATGGCTATCGGCCTCTTCTTCTTCTCGTCGGTCCAGCTGATGTTCCTCGGCGTGGTCGGCGAATACGTGGGCGCCATCCACACGCAGGTGCAGAAGAGGCCGCTCGTGGTGGAGCGGGAGCGGCTGAACTTCGACGAGTAAGACCCGGTCGGCCCCTTCAGATCAGCGGCGGCGCCGGCTCGGCCTCGACATCGAGTACGTCGCCGATGCGACGCTCGAACGTCTCCCGGTCGAACCGCTGCTGCCACATGAGGGCGAGGAGCGTCGGGAGATCGGTGACGTCCGTCGTCCCCGGCATGATCGTCACGCGATACGTACGGGCAGGCGCCGTCCACTCGGACCAGTGATACTGCTCATACTCCATGTACGCTGTCAGCTGGCCTGCATACGCGGCCCCCAGTTCCTCATCCCAGGCGAATCTCGTCGGCGTGCCGAACACCCGGTACATCATCCCGGATAGCTCGTACGGGAGATAGCGCCGATCGAGGGCGTTCAGGTGCACCGCCTGGTCGGCCACGATGAAGTAGTTGCCCTCGGAGAACTCCTTCGATGCCTCCATCTCGCCCATGAGCGCGACCTGCTTGTACCAGTCCGCCTGATAGACGAGCGCGATCCGAGCATCGGCCACGACGAAGGCCGCTGAGAGAGCCAGCAGTACCGCCAGGGCGATTCGCGGATCGCCCTTGAGGAGACGGACCAGGCCCGACACGACGCCGAAGAGCAGTAGCGCCGCACCGAGCGGGACAAGCAGCTGATGCCTGCTGTCCCAGGAATCGAGCCCGACCATCTGGGGCACCTTGCCCACGGCCAGGTACGGCGCCACACCCAGGACCAGCGCGACCGCTCCGAGGACCGCAGCGATGACCGACTCCCGCACGCGACCACGTTCCAGGGCGTGTCCCCGGCGAAGCCACAGATACGCGGGTACGGCCGCCGCGAGCGCTGGCCAGGCATCCACGAGCGGCTCGAATAGCGAGGAACGCAACGAGGCGGGCATCTCGAGCAGCCCCTTGAGGCCCGAGGTCAGGCCAAGCTCGTTGTAGCCGACGTACAGACCCCACGGTTCTAACGTGACCGTCTTGAGCGCCCACGCCCCCACCGGCAGGACGATGATGTAGCCGTTGCGCGCGAGGAATCCGGGACGCTCGGCCCTATCGCGCAGCGCATCCCGGCCGAGCCATGCGATGTGGGCGACCGGCAGAGCGATGAAGACCATGAGCGAGTTAGTCGTTGCAAGCGCGAAGACGAACGCGGAAGCGGCGGCGATCCGTCGCCACGGTCGCGGTGCATCCAGATCGGCGACCGCGAGATACCACGCGAGGTAGAACGCCGCTATGGAGAGCGAGTACTGGAAGTCGATGTGTGCGATGCGCGCGGCGTTCACTGGGAAGACGGCAAAGAGCAACGGAACGAGCAGCTGTGCGGACGGGCTGACACCCGGGGTGCGTGCGAGGATGCGATTGAGCAGCAGAGCCGCGCCGAGGAAGCACGCGAAGGTGAGTACGTGCACGAGGTACTCGGCGCCCGGGAGCCACGACATCGTGAGCCACAGGTAGGGCTGCCACGGTTGACCGGCCATGGATCCCATGAGCCGCGCGCCCGAGGGCGACAGCGCCACCATCACCCAGTCGTCCCAGTATCGGCCGCCGTTGAGCAGCATCAGGCCCCAGGCCAGCGTGTATCCGGCGGCAATCGTCGCTAGAGTCCGTGTGCGCGCCGACTTCAACGCGCTCACCGTGCCAGCATCGCTGCCAGCCCGTCGCGAAGCGCCACGTCGGCCTGCCAGCCCAATGCTTCGCGTGCGAGCGAGACGTCGTACGAGTACCCGCCCGTCTCGATCGCCGCCGCGTCTGTCGGCCACGGCTGGTCCGCCTCGATCACGCCCGAACCACACAGTCCTACCACGAGTTCGGCGGCTGCCCTGAGCGACGTCGCGACGCCCGAACCGATGTTGAGTGCGATCCCCGCCGCAGCCGGCGTCACGCTTGCCGCCAGCGCTGCGTTGACAACATCGTCAACGTGCACGAAGTCGCGCGTCTGGGATCCGTCACCAAACAACCGGATAGGCTCGCCGCGCTTTGCGGTATCGATGAAGCGGTTCAGGATCGTGTAACCGTCTTTCTCGGGCGCTCCAGCCAGATGCGGGCCGTAGGGATTCGGCAGACGCAGTACGGTCGTACTGAGCCCGTATGTCTCCGCGTAGTGCGCGTAGTACCAGCTGCACAGCGCCTTGTGGGCCGCGTACGGACTCGTCGGCTTCAGCGGGTGTCGTTCGTCCAGCGGCAGGTACTCGGGCACTCCATACTCCAGCCGCGATCCGGCGAACACCACCGAGGCGTCCGGCGCCAGGTGCCGCACCGCTTCCAGAAGCACCACCTGTGCGCCGACGCTCGTCTGCAGGTCGCGCACCGGGTCCTCCAGCGATCGGACCGCGCCAAGGCCGCCGGCGAAGCAGAAGATGTGCTCCGCACCCGCTACCGCGGAACCGACAACCGTAGGATCGGTGATGTCGCCGAGGATGCACTCCGCGCCGGGGACGAGACACTCCGCGAGATCGACCGCGAGTACTGAGGCACCCTCGGCAAGAAGGCGCGAGACGATGTGCGTCCCCATGAACCCGGAGCCCCCGAACACCACGCACCGGGTGCCGTGCATCCCCGCGAGTCCGCTGTCCGGGGCGGTCACTGCTCGCCGTGCCCTTCACGAGACACCGGGAAGTTGTGAGCCTCGGACACGATGTACAGGGGTCGTCGTTTCGTCTCGTAGAAGATCCGGGCGATGTACGCACCGAGCAGCCCGATCGACATCAGCTGGATGCCGCCGAGAAACAGCACTATCAGCACGACCGACGTCCACCCCTGCAGAACGGCGTCCGAGTTGGCCATCTTGTTCACAATCAGGTACAGCCCGAACACGAAGCCGATGACCGTGACTACCGCGCCGAACCTCCCCGCAAGCAGCAGTGGCTTGCTCGAGAAGCTCACGATGCCGTCCGATGCGAGACGCACGAGTTTGCGCAGGGTGTAGTTGCCCGCGCCCGAGAAGCGCGCATCGCGGGAATACTCGACGGCGCACTGGTTGAAGCCGAGCCACGCCACCATTCCACGAATGTAGCGGCTCTCCTCCCGCATGCTTCGGAGGGCGTCTGCGGCCTTGCGATCGAGCAGGCGGAAGTCACCCGTGTCCAGCGGGAGCGGCGTCTCGCTCAGCCACGAGAGCAACCGGTAGAACAGCGCCGCGGATCCTCGCTTGAAGGAGCCCTCGCCCTTGCGCTCGATGCGCTTGCCATAGACGACGCCGTATCCCTCGCGCCATCGCTCGACCATCGTCGCGATGACCTCGGGCGGATCCTGCAGGTCGTCGTCGATGGTTACCACTGCGTCGCCGCTGGCGGCGTCCAGGCCGGCCGAGATGGCGATCTGATGGCCGAAGTTGCGCGAGAGAGAGATGATGCGTACTCGGGGATCCTCGGCCGCAAGACCCCGCAGCACCGTCAGGGCACCGTCCGGGCTGTGGTCGTTCACGAAGACGATCTCGTAGTCGAGATCGGGGAGTACACGTAGGACGTCACTCAGCCGTCGGTGTGTGTGCGGCAGGATCTGCTCGCTGCCGAAGACCGGTACGACCACCGAGAGCAGTCGCTTGCCGTCTGTGCTCGCCAATCTTCAACTCCCCGTAGCCGCGCGAATCGCCTCGCCTCTCGGCACCTCGCATACGATAGCACGTGCCTACGGCGCCGGAGTGGCGCGCGCACCGTGACGCGGTTACGGACGTCCCCGCGCCTGCGATACCATAGTGCTTGCTAGGCACGCGACGTCGAATAGTGAGCGCAGTGTGGATCCCGCGTACCTCGCGTCCTTCGGGGCGCTCGAAGACCGGCATTGGTGGTTTCGTGCACGGCGCGAAATCATAGCGGACCAGCTGCAGCTTTCCGGCGCATGGCGCGATGGGGACTTCCTCGACGTCGGCGCGGGCACGGGCGGGCTGCTGCGCTACGTTGCCGCGTCGGTGCCCGGCATCCGCTGCCGCGGCGTGGAGCCGGATGCAGGGGCGCGGCTGCACTGTGCTGACCTCGGTGCCGAGGTCGTCGAAGGCGGAGCCGACCGGCTTCCGATCGACTCTGAGTCGCAGGACACCGCGACCGCACTCGACGTCCTCGAGCACGTTGATGACGACGCGCGCGCCGCTCGCGAACTCGCGCGCGTACTGCGACCCGGCGGGGTGGCAGTGGTCACGGTGCCGGCGTATCGGTGGCTCTGGGGACCCCACGACGAGATCAACGGCCACAAGCGCCGCTACGTCCGGCGCGATCTCGAGCGGGTCATCGCCGGTGCAGGGCTCGTGATCGAGCGGTCTACGTACTTCAATCACTTCCTCCTCCCGGTAGCGATCGCCGAAAGGACAGCGGCGCGGATCTCGGGAAGGCACGCCGAGGCCGAGAAGCTTCCGTGGGCCCCACTCAATGCGCTGTTGTACGGCGTGTTCCGGACCGAGCGGCCGCTCCTTCGCCGCTTCCGTCTCCCTTGGGGCCTGTCCGTACTGGTGGTGGCCCGCAAGCCGGACAACGCCGCCGCGCGCGCGGCAGCCTCTCCGCTTGGAGGCGGAGGGGTGGGGTCGCCGAAGGAGGAGTCGTCGTGAGCGGTCGGCCCGCGAACGGCTCCCCGGTGGCGGGTACCAGGCGCCGTGCGGTACTCGTGGCGGCTGTGGTGTGCCTCACCTTCCTGGGCGTCTTCGGGCTGCCGTGGATCGTGCCGACGTCGGACGCCGTTCAGTCGGAATCGCTGGCGGTCGGGTTCAGCAACCTCTCCGCGATGGTGGCGCTGGGAGCGTGCGCCGTGGCTATCTTCGCCACGGCGCAGTTGACCTCGAATCAAGGTGGGGGTCGTCTCCGCTGATCTCAGCGACGGGAGCGGACCCCGGAGAACGCGTCAGCATGAAGCTGGTACTGGCCCTGGTGTTGCTCGGGCTGATCGTCGTTGCCGTGTAGGGAGGCCTGCTGCAAGAGCGGCCCCACGGCGACGCCGCCTACTTCACCGACCGCTTGCTGCACATGGTCGCTGGGGAGACTCCATACCGGGACTTCAAGTTCTCCTACGGCCCAGCCCTCATCTACCTTCCCTGGTCGGTGTGGCAGTCGCTCCGGCGGACCGGCGTCAGCGTGCATGGCGTCTGCTACGCGCTCGTGGGGCTGTGATATGCGGCCGGAGTACTGCCCACCACCTACGTCGTCAACAGCCTGCGAATGGGCCGCGGACTGAGAAGCGCGCTCCTGGTTCTGGTCACCGCGATGACACTCCTCAACCCTACACTCGGCGTGAACTACTCGGCCATGCGCTTCCTGCTCCCCTACGGCCTGCTGATCTGGGTCGTCGATCGGCTGACCGAAACGAACAACGGCTCCGTGGCCTCACGCCTGGTGCCCCCGGTCTTCGCAGTGCTCGTCGCGTCCGCGGTGACGCTCGAGACGGGAATCGCGCTGCTGGCGGGGATCGTCGGTGCCCTCGTCTTGCTCGCGCTCCGACACCACGATTCATCTTCACCGGCGTATACTCCCTCAAGCCCTATCGCGACGCTGTGGCCGAGATGCTGTCCGTACCCGACCTGGCGTTCTCCACCATGTTCTGGGACGACGCCGAGGAGGTCGCGGTCTCCGGCGATCTCGTCCCCGTGTACTCCTGGCCCGGCAACGCGCTCACCGTCGACCAGTAATGAAAAGGCCCTCAAGTCGCTCGAGCCCGCCGAGTACCTCGTGCTGGCCAACGGCGACTACTGGGCATACAAGACGGCTGCCCCGACCGCAGCAGCGAGAGCGGATGGTCTCGTGGTGCGCGTGCCGGGCGGCCTTCCGAACGCCGGGGCAAACGGCCAGCTCATGGGCTTCCCCGTCGTCATCCGCGGCCGGAACGCCGCGTTCGACCCGGCGGCATCCTTCGGGCTCGAGCTCAAGCGCGAGTGGGTCGTGTACGACACCATCGGCGCCTACACCTTCCTCACCCGTCGCTGAGGCGGCTCCGGCTCGCCTGCGCTCGCTCGCGCAACCTCCGGATCAGGCTCTTGCCGTAGTCGATGTACGGCAGCTCGATCAGACGATACGAGACCTCGGTCACGGCAAGTGCAACGACCAGCATGAGCGCGAACTGGACGGCGATGCCCGCACTCGTGGTGGTCAGCCATGACGGAATCGAGTCGCCGAAACGGGTCATGACCACGGGCTTCAAGGCAACCCACAGAATCGGGTGGGACACATACAGCGAGAACGACCGGTCGCCGAGGTAGGAGAAGACGCGCCCGAGCGTCGGCATCCCGCCGAGCACCCACCCGGTATCGCGCTGCGCGAGATAGACGATCGCCGAGCCGAGCGCAGTGTAGACCGGGTACTTCCAGATCGGGTCCCAGTTCCCGTCGAAGAACGACGGCAGCACGAAGAGCGCACCGAGCAGGCCTAGCATGATCGCGTTCTTCGCCCAGACCGGGATGCGCCGCCCAACCGTCTCGGGCCTGCGCGTCTCGCCGTCCTGCACCGTGATCAGGCAGATGAGCACGCCCATCAGCAGCGCGTCGGCCTGCGTGTGTGTGAGGAATCCGATGGCTGACGAGGGAGTGATCGCACGCAACACAGTCGAGACCGCCACCACTCCGGCAGCACAGACCGCGACGAGCGCTCTGCGGTTCCTCACGGCGAGCACGAGCAACGGTAGGAGCAGGTAGAAATGCATCTCGACCGCCAGCGACCAATAGTGGCCGAACATGCCCGAGGTGCCGGCAGCGGCGAAGCGGTAGTTGTAGAGCCCCGAGAGCAGCCACTTCACTTCCTGCGTCCAGGGCAGCGGCCACACAGTCCCTCCGCCGATCATCGCGATTCCTGACACGACGACCACAGAGACGAGCACCCAGAACGTGGCGACCGGCAGGATCCTGAAGGCGCGGCGAAGGTAGAAGTCGCGCAGAAAGACCAGGTGCTCGCGGTCGAATCTGGCGCGCGTACCCGGAAGCCGCCGGATAACGGAGAGCGTCACCACGTAGCCGGAGATGACGAAGAACAGGCTCACCCCGGTGTAGCCGTGAATGAGCGCGTTCGGGAAGTCCAAGCCGGTGTGGCCGAGGATGACCATGAGGATGGCGAACGCCCGCAACTTCTGGATGTCGGCGAGCTTGTTCAGAGTGACCCCTTCATCAGGCGACCATCACTCGCGTGATCTTGTTGGACCGTAGCACCCACACCGTGAGCGACGCCGCACCGAGACATACGGCCCACATGAGCGGCACCCAGACGATACTCGTCACCGTCGACGGCGGCACCAGCGTGAAGAAGAACTGAAGCCAGAGGATGTGCGTGATGTACACGCCGATCAGGTAGTCCTTGCCCCATGCTAGCCGCTTCACGCCGAACCACTCAAGGCCGTTGCGCGCGCCCCAGAGGATGGCCAGCGTTGTCCCGATCCAGAGCGTGGTCTCGAGCGTGGTGTGAACCCTGGAATCCAGCAACGACGAGCCGAGCCGGAGCAGGCCGACAGCCGCCATCGCCGCGGGCGCGAGCCACAGCAGCGCCTTCGGGGCGGCCGTTCGCAGGCTGCTCGCCCTGACCTCCATGCCGCCGAGGTACGCGACGAGCCAACGTGATGCGAGAAGGAAGTTCGCGATCGGGCTTGCGGTGACCGCACCCCAGGCCGGCGACCAGTACAGCGCGACCGTCCCTGCGATCGCGAGCACCAGAAGCACCCGGCGCATCAGCGCGTTTCGCGCAAGAAGCTCGACGAGGATGGCGCAGTAGATGAGCATCGGCAGACTCCACAGGATTCCATGGGCGCCTGCGAAGAAGACCACGTCTGTGGCCCTCGGCAGCAGGAGCGGCGCACCGCGAAGTACCTCGCGCTGGCTCCACGCCAGAAGAAGCGCGCTCCAGATCGCGTACGGAACGCCGAGACGGGCGATGCGACGCAGCAGCCAGCGGGCCCCGCGGTCGCCGAGCTCGCCGTGGAAGTAGCCGGAGACCGCGAAGAAGAAGAACAGCGACCACAGCGGGGCGACCATCAGGAAGGTCGCGATCCTACCACCGGGATTCGCGGCCACGTGATGGAGCACGATGCCGGCGGCCGCGACGTACTTCAGGCCGTCGATTGTCGCGTTACGCGGCTTTGCGGGCAGGACCTGCTCTTCCACGCTACTTCGCGGAGTCCTCATCGGCGAACAGACCCATCACCACGGCGTGCTCCTCGCGTGGCAGGAACGGGTACTGGTCGTCGAGCGACGGCGAAACCATCGTGCCATCCTCGAGCCGCCGGGACACAGTCTTCGGCTTCTTCTCCTGCAAGAAGGAGATGTTGGCCTCAACAAGCCACGGGCCCTCTTCGGCCATGACCTCGGCCACACCGGCCTCCACGTCGGCGTTGTTGGAGAGCAGCTTGTACCGAAGGCCGTACGCCTCCGCCAGCGCATCGAAGCGGGGGTTTGCCAGTCCGGACTCGGCGTGGCAACCGTAGAAGCGCCCCTCGAAGAAGTTCGTCTGCGTGGCGCGGATGGTCTCGTAGCCACCGTTGTTGAGCACGAATACCTTCACGTTCAAGCAGTTGTGGCCGATGGTGAGCAGCTCCTGGATGTTGAGCTGGATGCTGCCGTCGCCCGTCACGAGCAGCACGCGCCCGCCCTGCTGCGCCACCGCGGCACCGACCGCCGCGGGCAGGTCCCACCCCATTGCGCCGAAGCCGTAGTTGGTGATCACTCGCTGGTGCGGCTTCACCGCGAACGAGTGGTGCATCGACACAGCATCCGAGGCGTTGCCGGTGAGCACGACCTCGCCCTCTTCGGCCACCTTCGCGATCTCGGCGGCGAGCACGTACGTGTTCACGTGCTCCGGATCCTCGTAGTAGTCGTCGGTGACGATCGGGTAGTCGCGCTTCCACTTCGCCACCGCGGGAAGCCATCGCTCGTCGAAAGCGAACGAGCCGGTCGGCACCTCGGCGACGAAGCGCTCCATGAACCACTTCACGTCCGCAAGTACCGCGGTGTCCGCCACGAAGTGCGGCTTGCGCATCTCCTCCGCCTCGATGTTGACCATCACGCGACGAGCACGCGGCGCGAATCCCGACGTGTCGAATCCAACGTCCTTCACGGCCATGCTCGCGCCAAGGCACAGCAGCAGGTCGGCGCTCTGAAGCGTGAAGTTCGCGCGCCGTTGGCCGGTGGGTCCGAATCGGCCGAGATACTGCGCGTCGTCTTCGGCCAGGAGGTCCATCCCGCCCATCGTCGCCACAACCGGACAGCCGACGTGCCGCACGAAGCGCACGAATGCGTCCTCGGCATGAGCGATGTGGATGCCGTTGCCGGTAACGATCACCGGGCGCTTCGCTTCGCGCAGCAGTGTTGCGACCTCGTCAATCGACGCCGGGTCGTTCGATCCCGGCTCGAGCCCAGAGACCGCAGCCTCCGGAGCCGTCGTGCCTGCGGGCAGCTGGGCCGACTGTACGTCGAGCGGGATGTTGAGCCACACGGGGCCCGGACGGCCGGACGTGGCGATCGCGATGGCCTTCTCGATCTCGCCCGGGACTTCAGCCGGGTCGTACACGGTCTTCGCGTACTTGGTGACCGGCTCGGCCATCTCGATGATGTTGATCTCCTGCGGACCGATCTGACGGTGCTTGGTGTAGTCAGCGATGAGGTTGGTGCGCACCTGGCCCGAGATCACCAGCACGGGCACGGAGTCCACGTATGCGCCCGGTATCGCCGAGAGCGCGTTCGTGGCGCCTGGTCCGCTCGTGACGAGGCAGACGCCGATGCCGCCGGTCACGCGCGCGTACGACTCGGCCGCTATCGCGCAGGCCTGCTCGTGCCCGCACGCCCAGTATGTGACGTTCGGATGCCGGCCGAGCGCGTCGAGCAGGAACATGATCCCCCCGCCTGCGACCGTGAACACGTCACGCACGCCGCGTGATGCCAGATCATCGAACACGAAGTCTGCAACCATCATGCTGTGCGGGTCACCTCTCGCCTGCGGTCGCGCGCCACCACTCGGCAGTGCGCCGGATTCCCTCTTCGAGCCCGATAGCGGGCCCCACTCCGAGTTCGCCACGGGCGCGCGTGATGTCAGGCACGTACGCCTGCGGCGGCACGCCCTGCACGGGCGTACCCGCGATCTCCACTGCTGACGTGCCGCCGAGCACACTCGAGACCGCGTTCGCCAACTCGCGAATGCTCACTTCGGCGTCAGAGCCGACATTGTACGGCCTGGCCGGCTCCCCCGCGAGCAGAATCGTCCACAGCCACCAGGCTAGGTCGGCGGCGTATAGATACGAGCGCAGCGGCGTGCCGTCGCCGGCGATGCGGATCGGCCCGCCGACCAAGGCGTCGCGGATGAAGTTGCCGACCGCGTAGCCCGCGTCCATGGGAAGGTGCGGGCCGACGAACGCGAACAGGCGCGCGATCTTCACGGGCAGGCCGTTCTCGGCATGTCGCGCGGCGCAAAGGAACTCAGCCGCGCGCTTGCCGTGTGCGTATGCGGCCTTCGGGTCGTGCGCCGGAGGCGCGATCGGGGCGTCCTCGGCAACGTGGGTCATGCCCGCGGGCTGGCGGCCGTAGACGGCGCCCGAGCTCGTATAGAGCACCGCACCCGCCCCGCACCTCTCGGCGAAGTCGAGGATTCGCCGAGTGCCGTCCACCGCGGTATCGAACTCGAGCGACGGTCGCGCGAGGGCCTGCACCTGGTCGGTCTCGGTCGCCATGTGGAGCACGTGCGTGAACTCCCCGTCGGGGAATCCGGCGGTACGCATGTCGCCCTGCACGAACGAAATCGCGCTGTCGGCCGCGAGGTGCGGTGCCTTGACCTCGAAGCGCTCGGGATCGCGTGAAAGCGCAATGAGGTGCGCGCCGAGGTTCATGCGAGCGTTGGCCCATGCGAAGGACTCGAGCATCCACCGGCCCACGAAGCCGGTTCCGCCGGTGACGTAGAGGCGCGCGCCACGCAGGCGTTCCCAGAGCTCGCCTGCGCGCTCAAGCACGTGGTCGAGATCGGGCGCAAGCGGATTGTCGTTCATCGCCCGCACGTCGCTCACCGCCCCTGCGCTCCGGCGGGCACCAGCAGGCGCAGCACGTCGGCAGCGTCTTCGAGGGTAGGAAGACGTGCGCCCGCGATCGCCTCGCCCGCGCACTCGGCGAAGAAGCTCTCAAGCTCGGCTACGTAGGTGGTCTGCGTGTCGAATATCGCGGGAGAGTCCTCGGCCGTGATGGGCGCATCAGTGCCGATGGCGATCGTGCCCCCGATGATGTCGCACTCGAGGATCCCGTCTGCGCCGACGATGCGGATCTGGCGCCTCGCCTGTCGCTCCAGGTAGTCCATGTGCACCGTGCACGAGAAGCCGCTGCCGTATGCGTAGATGCCGTCGAAGACGTCTGGTGCTTCGATGCCTAGCACGCCGGTTGCCGAGCTTCGGACGTACCACTCACGCGGCTGGCCGAAGAGCATGCGCATGTAGTCGACCTCGTGCGAGAGATCCAGGGCCACGCCGCCGCCGCGGCCAACCGATGCGCTGTACCCCGCGCTGATGTCGCGGTTCGGGCGCCAGTCGGGCAGATACTGCCCCACCTGGATTCGCGCGAAGAGCAGCTGGCCGAGCAGCTGGCGCGCGAGAGCGTCCCGAATGACACCCATCACGCCGAGGAAGCGCAGGTTGTACGCGACGCGAACGATGCGGCCCGCGGCGGCTACCTCGGCGGCGAGCGCCTCGAGCTCGGGCGAGAGCCCAGCGGCAATCGGTTTCTCGACGAGCACGTGCGCGCCTACGGCCACGAGATCGCGGGCGGTCCGCACGTGCTTGTCGGTGTCGTTGGCGACCACCGCGTAGCGCGGGCATGGATCCGGGAATTCCGCGCTCACGCGAACCCGCGGGTCGGCGAAGTCCGTGACGTCCGTGACGTCGCGCGCGGTGATCACGATGACCTCGCCCACGCCGAGTGCGAGCATATTGCGCGCGTGGCGCTGCGCGATCGAGCCGCTGCCGACAACGAGCACGCTATCGGGCACGATCGCGCTCACCGTGCGGACCAGCCTCCGTCGACGATGATATTCTGCCCGGTCACGTACGCGCCGGCATCCGAGGCGAGGAAGACGACCGCACCCACGATGTCGGCGGGCTTCGCCATCCTGCCGAGTGGCGTGAGGGACTCGTAGCGCTCGACGAACGAGGGGGCCTGCTGGTCCTGCACCCCGCCCGGGGAGACGCAGTTGCAGCGCACGCCACGCGGCCCGTAGGCGGTGGCGAGCAGCCGCGTGATGCTGATGATCCCGCCCTTGATTGCGGCATACGCGCTCGGCATGGTCATGTTGGTGCCGTCGTAGACCTCGTAGCTCGGACCGACGACGCCGTAGATCGAGGCGAAGTTGATGACCGAGCCGCCGCCCGCAGCAGCCATGCGTTTCGCGGCCTCACGCGAGGTCGCGAAGTATCCGCCGAGGTGCATGTCCACGTTCTTGCGCCACGAATCGAGCGATTCCGAATCGACCGGCGCACCCCAATCGGAAGTGCGCGGGTACGCGCAGTTCACGAGGACATCAAGCCTCCCGGAGGCGGCGACCGCGCGGTCGAAAGCCGCAGCCACGGAGGCCTCTGAGTTGATGTCGAGCGAGAGCGCTCGGGGTGAATCTCCCGGATCGGCGACGTCGGCCGCCCACACGTCGGCACCGGCCGCCGCGAGCGCCGCACAGACCTCACGTCCCAGCAGTCCCGCCGCACCGGTCACCACCGCAGTCCGTCCGGCGCAGCTGAACAGGTCCTGATATCCGGTCGTATCGGTCATGCGGCACTCCTCGGGTGGTCGTCGGACACCGGCAGTCTGCGGCTACTGGCCCGAGACGGGTATCTCGGAGAGAGTCAGGTCGGCGAAGCTGGCTTCGCGCGCCCGCGCGAGCAGCCCCGCGTCCGCGAGCGCATCGGCCATCCGTTGCGCCGCATGGCCGTCCCCGTACGGACTAGGCGCCCTAGCCGCTCGCGCGCGATGCTCGGCCGACGTGGCGGCTTCCACAGCGCGCACGATCGAGTCCGCGTCAGCGTCCGCGTGCAGCACGCTTCCGGGCGCCACGCGCCCCTGCTGCCTCCCGCCGATGTCAACGCTCGGCACCCCCAGGGCCGGCACCTCGATGAGCCCGCTGGAGGAGTTGCCCACCACGGCGGCGCAATTGCGCGCGGCGGACAGGTAGCCCACCCGGCCGAGTGATGTGACCATTTGCGCCCGGTCGGCATGCGCGCCGACCCACTCGGCAAGCCGGGCGGCAATCACTCGTCCGCCGGCATCGGCATTGGGTGCCGTGAACAGCACGCGGAACCCGGTTAGCCGGTCGAGCGCGGCCAGCAGCTGCTCGAGCTCGAGAAGCGAGTCTCCGCCGCGCGTGACCGGATGGAATGTCACTAGCAGCGTGCGGGAATCACATGCCACGCCGTACTCCGCGGCGAACTCCTCCGGCGTGAGCAGCTCCGTGCCGAGCACGTTGTCGGCGGCGAGCGCTCCCGTATCGAACACCGCGAACGAAGGTGCCCCCATCTGCACGATGCGCCGCCGGTACGTTTCCGTGGCAGCGAAGTGCAGCGTCGCCATCTTGGTGATCGCGTGCCGGAACTGGTCATCGAGCGAGCCGAGGGTGACCTCGCCGCCGTGGATATGCGCGACGGGAACCGCGAGCACGAGTGCGGCAGTCGCGGCCGCGAACGTCTCGAAACGATCGCCGAGGAGAACCACGACGTCCGGCTCGAACTCCGCGATGCAGGCGGCAAGCGCCGGGATCGCGGCGCCGATGGCCGTAGCGGTCGCGATCGGCGTGTCGTCGCCTTGCGGCAGCTCGACCCGACCGAAGACCGACATCCCGTCTGCTTCGATCTCGCGCACCGTGAAGCCGTGCTCCTCGGCCAAGTGCGCGCCGGTCACAATCACTCCAAGCTCGAAGCGCTCGTCCTCGCGCAGGCGACTCAGGAGCGGGTGCAGCAGACCGTAGTCCGCGCGACTCGTGGTGACGACCGCTACCCGAACACTCACAGCTCGATCGCCTCGTCGGCTTCGAAGCGCCGGCGGGCGGCGAGGCCGACCACCGAGTCCCACAGCATGGGGCTCAAGCCCGTTCCGGGACGCTTTGCCGTGATGTTCTCCTCGGTGAACGTCTCTCCCGCTTCGATGGCTCTAGCGGCGACGATGCTCTTGCGCACGAGCGGGGCATTGTGGATCTCCGAGGGCATCGGATGCTTCGCGGCAGCCCCCCGAGCCAGCGAGACGCGTCCGATCGCGCGCACGAGCGCTCTCAATTCCGCCGGCTCGATGCTCGCGGCGTGATCGGGTCCCGGGAGCGTGCGGTCGAGCGTGAAGTGCTTCTCGATTACAGCCGCCCCCATGGCTGCGGCGGCGATGGAGATCTCGATACCCTCGGTATGGTCCGAGTAGCCGACAGGGAGGCAGAAGAGGCTGCACATCTCCTCCATGGCAAGCAGATTGACCTCCTCGACCGGCGCAGGGTACTCCGTCGTGCAGTGCAACAGCGTGACGCACTCGCGGTCGAGACCCGCTTCCTTGAGCGCTTCGAGAGCCTGGGAGATCTCGTCGATGGTTGCCATGCCGGTGGAAAGCAGGACGCTGTCGGCGTGGCGCGCTACCGCCCTGAGCACCGGCAAGTCTGTGATTTCGCCGGAGGCGATCTTGTACTCTCTCACCCCTAGCGCAGCCAGCTCCTCGACGCTAGTCACGTCGAACGGCGTCGACAGAAAGGAAATCCCGCGTTCCTGGCAGCGCTTCACCAGCTCCACGTGCGCGGCTTCGTCCAAGGCGAGCGCCTCGAGCATCTCCCGCTGTGTGCCCGACCCCGTCTGCTTCTCCTGGTATTCGGCCTTGCGCGCAGCGGCAGATACGAGTTCTGTCGGGTCGAAAGTCTGGAACTTGACGGTGTCGGCACCAGCCTCCGCCGCTTCATCGATCATGAGCAGCGCGCGATCCAGCGACCCGTTGTGGTTGACGCCGGCCTCCGCGACGACCCGTGGCTTCGTCATCGGATCCCCAGCCTATCGAGGGCGAACTGCAACTCCTCTAGCTGGCCCACATCGAGCCAGAGCCGCTCGGGAATCGGATAGACGCCCACACGCGATCCCGCCTCCATTGCCCGCGCTATCAAGTCAGTCGCATCCGTGCGCTCACCCGAAACGATCAGATCAAGCACATCGGGCTCCATGACGTACATGCCCGTTGAGGCGAGCAAGTCGTATCTCGGCTTCTCGTGAAGTGCCTCGAGCGCCCCGCCCGGCCCGACGTCGATGATGCCATACGGCAGAACCACGTGCTTCATGGACGCGACGACCGTGATGAGGTTCCCGCTTTCCCTATGCTGTTTCACGAGGTCCGCAAACTCGATGTCCATGATGTTGTCGCAGTTGGTGAGGATGAAGGTCTCGCCCAGCGAGTCAGACATGAGGGACAGGCTGCCAGCGGTGCCCAGGGGCTGGTCTTCGTCAAAGAACTCTATGCCGTAGGGCAGCACCTCATCACTGAAGTACGCGCGGATCAGGCTCGCCTTGAAGTTCAGTGAAACTAGAAACCGCGCGCAGCCCTGGTCGTACATCCTGTCCATGATCAGCCGCAGTACCGGGTTGTCGCCCACCGGGATGAGGGGTTTCGGCAGGATGCGCGTGAATGGGTCGAGCCTGGTTCCCATCCCGCCGGCCATAATGGCCACCGGCACGTTTGCGGGCGTGCGCGGCTGCCCTGCCGGATCCGCGAACACCTCACCCCACCACACCGCATCAACGACAGCGCCTGACCCGTCCACTACCGGCATGCAGTGCACGCGGTGCGTGAGCAGCTGCTCGCGAACCCGCTCCTCCGTACAGCCCGCAGCAATCACCAGCGGCGAACGGTTCATCGCAATCGAGATCGCGTCCGTGAGCGTGCGACCCGCCAGGATGTGGCGCCTGATGTCGCCGTCAGTGAGCACGCCCGCGAGCACGCCGCCGTCAACAATGAAGAGGATCTTGCCGCCCGTTTCGTCGAGCACGCGCAGCGCGTCTACGATCATGAGGTCGGGGGAGACGATGATCTGACTGAGCTCGGGGTTCACGCTCTAGCTCCCTGCAAGCGACCGGACCGCCCGGACGACACGGTCGACGTCGGCCTCGGACAAGTCGCTGGTGCACGGTAGGTTGAGGATCCTTTCCCAGTACCATACCGCACGCTCGGGACCCACGACAGTGCATCCGGCGTACGGCCGCTGCATGTGGACCGGCAGCCACAGGGGCCGGGTCTGTATGCCCGCGTCGGCGAGGTGTGCCATCACTTGCTCGCGATCCGACCCGAACTCGGCGGGCTCGATGAGTAGGGAGTAGAACCAGCAGTTCGGATCCGTCCCGTCAGGCGCCTTCATGAAGTGAAGGCCCGGGACTCCGTCGAAGCCCTCCGCGTATCGCGCACGATTCGCCCGCTTCGTATCGATTCGCGCGGCAAGCGTCTCTATCTGACCGAGGCCGACAGCCGCGGAGACGTTGCTCAACGAGTAGTTGAAACCGACGGCCCCGTGGACGTACCGCAGCGGGTCGTCCTTGGCCTGTGCGCACAGGTAGCGCGCTCGCGCCGCGAGTCCCTCATCGTCGGTGACGAGCATTCCGCCGCTGCCCGTGCTGATGATCTTGTTGCCGTTGAACGAGAAAGCACCCAGCCTGCCAAGCGTGCCGGTAGAGCGACCCGCGAATCGTCCCGAGGAGAATGTCGAGCCAAGGCTCTCGGTCGCATCTTCGATGATCGGCAGACCGTAGCGATCTGCCAGCGCAAGAATCGGCTCCATGTCGCAGGGGTCGCCGAAGACGTGGACCGGCATGATGGCCTTGACGATACGCCCGCTGGCACGGTCAACGACCAGTCCCGACGAGGAATCAGCGCTGGCGGCGAGATACTCCCCGAGCAGAACCGGATCGAGGCCGAGCCGATCGTCGCAGCCGATGAGCACCGGGTCCGCACCAACGTAGCGCACGGCGTTCGCCGATGCGATGAACGTGACCGTCGGAACGATGACCGCGTCGCCAGCCCCCACTCCCGCCAGAATCAGGCCAACATGCAGTGCGGCCGTGCCGCTTGCGGTGGCAACCGCATGCGCGGCCCCCGTGACCTCGCAGACAGCAGCCTCGAACCTGCCGACGTACGCCCCCGCGCCGGAGAGCCAACCGGAGTCGAGGCAGTCGGCCACATAGGCGCGCTCGTTGCCTGAAACGACGGGGACCGACAGCGGCAGATGGCGTTCGCCCTCGTGGCTAGACATTGTAGATGTCCCACTTGTACCGGCTGAGGTTCGCCGGATCGCGGAACCACTCCACCGTCCTCTGCAGCCCTTCCTCGAGCGTGACCGCCGACGCCCAGGACGTGAGCTCGCGGATGAGCGCGGTGTCGGTGATCAGCCGCTCAACCTCGCTCTTCTCCGGCCGCTGCCGCTCGTCGGTCGTCACGATCTCGGTGCCGGGACGCACGATCCCGATGAGCGTCTGTGCCAGATCGCCGACGGAGATCTCGCGCCCGGACCCGATGTTGACCTCACGGCCCACAGCCCCGTCGCACTCGGTGAGCGCGATCATGCCCGCGCAGGTGTCGGTGACGTAGGTCAAGTCCCGTGTGGGATGCAGCGAGCCCAGCTCGATTCTCGGTGCGTCGTTAAGGAGTTGCGTGATGATCGTCGGGATGACGGCGCGCGCGGACTGCCTCGGGCCGTAGGTGTTGAACGGCCGCGCCGTCACGACAGGCGTACCGAACGAGCGGTAGAAGGACTCGGCCATCTTGTCGGCCCCGATCTTCGACGCCGAGTACGGCGACTGCCCCTGGACCGGATGCTTCTCGTCGATCGGCGCGTAGAGCGCGGTGCCGTAGACTTCGGAGGTAGAGGTCACCATGATGCGTTCGAGCTCAATCTCGCGTGCCGCCTGCAGAACGTTCAGCGTGCCGCGAATGTTCGTGTCCACGTACGAGTCAGGCGCGTGATACGAATGCGGGATGCCGATGAGTGCCGCCAGGTGAAAGACCGCGTCGACGCCATCGAGGCTGCGCCGCACGAAGGCCGGATCGCGCACGTCGCCCATCACGACCTCGATGCCGTCCGTGAACTCCTTCGGCAGGGTGTCGAGCCAGCCCCACGAACCGAACGAGTTGTAGTAGACGAACGCGCGGACATCCGCACCATGCGCTACGAGCGCCTGAACCAGATGGCTTCCGATGAACCCGTCGGAGCCGGTGACCGTCACCTTCTTGCCTCGCAGATCCACTTGAGAACCACTCCCCATCCGCCGGACTCGTTCGGGAGTTGCCGAAGGCTATGCTAGCCTCGGACCGCCCTGATGATCGTCTTCGCCATGTGCTCAAGCATCGGCTCTGTCATCCCGGGATACACGCCGATCCAGAACGCGTCGGTCATGATGCGGTCGGTGTTCGCCAGTTCCCCGACGATGCGGAAGCCCTCACCCGACTCGCGCATCTCGTCGAAGCACGGCTGCCTGACCATGTTGCCCCCGAAGAGCATGCGTGTCTGGACCCTCGCCGCTTCCAGGGCGCCCACGAGCGCATCGCGCGTGAGAGTCGTGCCGTCCGCACGCAACGCGCCCTCGCGTACGGTCATCAGATAGCCGAACCAGCTCGGCTCGGCTCCTTCGGTGGCTACCGGCAGGATCAAGGCGTCGCTCACGGGCGCGAGGAGCTCCGAGAGCTCGTCGAAGTTGTGCCGTCTGGCCTCCACGAAGCCGGGCAGCTTCTTGAGCTGCTCCACGCCAACGGCGGCCTGCATGTCGGAGACCTTCAGGTTGTAGCCGAACTCCGAGTAGACGTACTTGTGGTCGTAGCCGAAGGGAAGCGTGCCGAACTGCTGACTGAAGCGCTTCCCGCACCGGTTGTCCACGCCCGACGGGCAGATGCAGTCCCGACCCCAGTCGCGCATGGCCAGCAGGATTGCCGCGAGCTCGTCGTTGTCCGTGTAGACGGCGCCGCCCTCGCCCATCGTCATGTGGTGCGGCGGGTAGAAGCTCGACGTGCCGATGTGACCGAAGCTTCCGGTTCGGCGTCCCCGGTACTTGGAGCCGAGCGCATCGCAGTTGTCCTCGACGAGCCACAAACCGTGCTTTTCGCAGAACGCAGTGACCGCATCGACGTCAAACGTGTTGCCGAGGGTATGCGCGAGCATGACCGCCTTCGTGCGGGACGACAGCGCCGCGTCGAGTTGCGTGACGTCCACGTTGCCGGTCTCGAGCAGCACGTCCACGAACACGGGCACGGCGCCGTACTGCACTACCGGTGCGATGGTGGTCGGGAAGCCGGCAGCCACGGTGATGACCTCGTCGCCACGCTCGATGCGGCGGTCGGCGAGACGCGGCGACGTGAGCGCCGCAAACGCGAGGAGGTTCGCGGATGATCCGGAGTTAACGAGGTAGCAGTGCTTCACGCCGACGCACTCGGCAAGACCCTCCTCGAACTGCTTCGAGAAGCGGCCGTATGTGAGCCAGAAGTCAAGAGACGAGTCCACGAGGGTGATGAGTTCCCGCTCGTCGAAGACGCGGCCGGCGTACGGGACACGTGACTTGCCCGCCTCGAACGGCATGTCGGCGCCGAACGCCTCGGTGTAGTACTCGGCCACCTTGGCCGCGATCTCCTCGCGCAGTATCTGCGCGCGTGCGTTGTCGCTCACTCGTGAGACTCGCTTTCGGGATTCGGGACGGCAGCCCAACACGCACCCACGCGGCTCCCCGACTCTTCGTACGCTGCGATGTCGGCATCGGTCAGAGCGCGGACGCTGTCACCGGCGTGCCGCGCAGCATACCACGCGCTGGTGATCTGCAGCGTATGAGTGATGTCGTAGACGGGCTCCCATCCGAGCAGTCTGCGCGCCTTCTGGATGTCGAGCGCGAGCAGCGTGGCCTCGTGCGGCCGGATGGCCGCAGCGTCGGGACCCACCCACGAGCCGGAACCCCATGCGGCGATCACCGCATCCACGACCTCTCGGACCTCGACCGTACCCTGCTCGGCCGGCCCGAAGTTCCACGCCCCGTCAAACTCCGCTCCACCATCGGCAAGCAGCCGTGAGGCCAGCCACAGGTACCCGGAGAGCGGCTCGAGCACGTGCTGCCACGGCCGGACCGCCCCCGGATTGCGCACCTCAACGGGCACACCCGCCTGCAACGCGCGGACGCAGTCCGGCACTATGCGGTCGAGCGCCCAGTCCCCGCCGCCGATCACGTTGCCCGCGCGCACCGTGACCACGCGTACGGGCGACGCGGGTCCGAAGAACGAACGACGGTAGGCCGCCGCGACCAGCTCGGCACAGCCCTTGGACGACGAGTACGGGTCGTAGCCGCCCATCGCATCCGTCTCGCGATAGGCCTGACCGGTCTCGTGGTTCTCGTAGCACTTGTCCGACGTCACGATCGCCACCACGCGAACGCTCGGACAGGACCGCACCGCCTCGAGCAGGTTCACGGTGCCCATCACATTGGTGTCGTATGTCATCACGGGCTCGTCGTACGAAAGACGCACCAGCGGCTGCGCGGCGAGATGGAAGACGATCTCGGGAGCGGCGGCCGTCATCGCCACCCGTAGCCCCTCCAGGTCGCGGACGTCGCCGATGTGGTGATTCATCCGGCCAGCAAGGGCCAGTTCATCGAACAGGCTCGGGTCGGTGGGCGGCTCGAGCGCGTAGCCTGTGACGTCAGCACCGAGTGTGAGCAGCCACTCGGCGAGCCACGCGCCTTTGAACCCGGTGTGACCGGTGACGAATACCCTACGTGCGGCGAATACGCCCCCGAAGTGCGGAACCGACACGCCTACCACACCTTCCACGGCGCCTTGCCGGAGTCCCAGAGCTTCTCGAGCTGCACCTTGTCGCGGAGCGTGTCCATCGGCTGCCAGAACCCGGTGTGGTAGTACGCGCCGAGCTTCCCCTCACTCGCAAGTGACTGCAGGGGGTAACCCTCGAAGACCGTCGGATCACCCTCGATGCGTTCCAGGATCTCCGGCTCGAGCACCATGAAGCCGCCGTTGATCCAGTCGCCATCGCCCAAGAGCTTCTCGCGGAACGAACGGATCGTGTCGCCCTCCACGTCGAGCGCGCCGAAGCGGCCGAGAGGCTGGACCGCGGTGAGGGTGGCTGTCTTCCCGGACGCCATATGGGCGTCGAGAAGCGCACGCACGTCGACGTCAGCCACTCCGTCACCGTAGGTGAGCATGAAGCGCTCGCCGTCGAGGTACTCCTTCACCCGCCTCACCCGCCCGCCGGTCATGGTCTCGGCGCCGGTATCCACGAGCGTGACCTTCCAGGGTTCGTTCACGTTCTGGTGCACGGCCAGCTCGTTCGTACGCATGTCGAACGTCACATCACAGTTGTGCAAGAAGTAGTTGGAGAAGTACTCCTTGATCATGTAGCCCTTGTAGCCGAGGCAGATGACGAACTCGTCGAAGCCGAAGTAGCTGTAGATCTTCATGATGTGCCACAGGATCGGCTTGTCGCCGATCTCGGCCATCGGCTTCGGACGGACGCTCGTTTCCTCTGAGAGCCGGGTTCCGAGACCGCCGGCGAGAATGACTACCTTCATGCCCCTGTCCTCCGATTGGCGTTGTCGGGCGTATGCGCGAGTCACTCGCACTACCCGGGGTGCGCATCAACAGACGCAACACGCGCCGAACCATCACAGGATACCATCACGAAAGGCCGCGCCCTGCCGGGACGCGGCCCTACCGACACCTCGCCGATACCTTGCGGCCTACATGCCGATGTAGTACGTCACGCCCTCGTAGTCGTACGTCGCCTGCATCTTCGCGATGACCGCATCTCGCTCCTGGGCGGAGACGGTGTAGAAGTGGCTGCCGTTGACCTTGTTGTAGAACCGGTACATCGGCGCGCAGCCATCGGATGTGAGTGAGACGCAGTATGCAGGACCCTCGTAGGTGTACGTGCCGGACCACTTCGCGATCACCGCATCGCGCTCACTCTCGGACGGCGTGTAGAAGTGGCTCCCGCTCTTGTTGTTGTAGAACCGGTAGAGCGGTGCGCAGTTGGCCGCATTCGCAGTGTTGATCGAGTACGCCGCGCCCTCGTAGGTGTAGGTCGCCGCATACTTCGCCCGGACTGTGTCGCGCTCGGACTCGGACGCGGTGTAGAAGTGGCTGCCGTTCGCCTCGTTGTAGAACCTGTAAACCGGCATGTACGTCGGGGTCGGGGTCGGGG
>SBEH01000021.1 GCA_009668945.1 Actinomycetota bacterium | reverse complement strand
AACGTGTTGCGCATGAGCGGCGGTCGCGCGCTCACTGGTTGATTCTACCTTGCGCCGTCCGCTCGATGCGCTTGTTAGCCCCCAAACGGCGATACCATGATGTGAACAGTCCGAGCGCCCAGAGGGGGGACAATGAACGAACTGCAGGTCGAAGTCCTGAGCATGCCGTCTTGGGAAACCGGTCTGGACTCCGATCTTCACAGGCTGAAGTCCGGACTGCTGTACGGCGATTCGGTGACCGTGCGCAGTCTGCCTCTCGCCACTACCTACTACGCCGCCCGCATAGCCCACGGCGGGTTGAGCGACCGGGAGGTCTTCAGCGAGATGCTCGAGTCCGCACAGTATCTCGATGACGAGGCTTTCGAGCCCGAGGGCAAGCGGGCGATGCTTTCGATCCTCAGGGGATACCTCGAGGCTCTCGATACTGCTGAGGCTGCTGGTGACAAGGTCGCGCTTGGGCAGATTCATGAGGCGGCGGAGGGTCTAAGGTCAGCCCAGTTGGAGGACTTTGGCCAGACGGGCCCACTCAAAGCCGGCATCGAGATCGCGGACGCCGAGATGCGGGGACTTGTGGAAGTGCGACGGATGCGAGGTCTGCACTCCGACAGCGCGCTCGAAGCGATGGTCAAAGGCGTGGCTTGGTGGGAGAACGAGATTGCCGAAGCCATACGGAATCCGAAGGGGATCGTCTTCGCAGATGAGACCGCGATGGGGATTATCGCCGCTGGCGTTGACCTGCGGGGCAAAGCGCCCGGTGTCCACCGCGCTAAGGCGGCCCAGTTGGCCGGGGAGTTGTTCAGCCGCTTGCCGTTGCTTCCCTTTGCCACGATCGACGAGCTCGTCGACGTGAGGTCGAGACTGCAGGCACCCCTGACTCGCTTCAGGGCCGAAATGCTTCGTGTTGGCGAGGAACTCGAGTCAGAGGCCTATTCTGACGAACTGGTCGCCGAAATCGACAACTACATCATCGAGCGCGTGGAGCCCGCAATCCTTGAGATTGGTGAGGCGTTCAGCGTTGACGCGTATCTGAAGCAGCTTGCGTCCAGAGGCAGCAGCGCGCTCGGGAAGTACCTGGCACCTGGAAGCACGCTGGCGGCAGCCGTCGTGTCAGGCGATGTCACGACCACTCTGGCCACGGCTGGGATTGCCGCGCTGGGGCTAGGAGGCGCGGCGCTGGTCGATACGCTCGAAGACCAGGCTAGTGCTAAGAAGAGCGGCTTGTTCTTCTATCAGCGGCTGGCCAGAGACTACCGCGCATAGGGGTTTGTGGGGCTAACGTTCTTGGGCTTCACCTGCGAGCGAAGCGAGTCAGGTGGAAGCCCGGGTTGGGCACACACCTCGCCGCTACTACCTTGCCAAGGCGACGATCGTCGCTACTAGAGCCAGGACAGCAGCTGCTCCAGACAGGTACACCGCCAATCCGACCTTCTTCATAAGCGCATCGGACTGCGTGACTTGCTGATTCTCGAGGTTGCCCAGCTTGGCGACAATCTCGGGGCCTCCCGCGGAGGCAACTACGTCGAGGGCTTTGGAAGCGTACTCGCCGACTTCGCGCACGGACGCGGCAAGTTCACGTGTAGCGGCCGCCGCTTCGTCTAGATTCGTCGCCGCGGCTGTGTAGCGATTGGACTCTTCATCGAGCTTGGTCAGGCGAGCAGCGACGCTCCGGGCAGTCGCCTCGACATCAAGGAACTCCGCGGTGCGGCTATCGCTGGCAGTTGCTTCGTCGGTTCCCATTGATTCCTCCATTGCTCGGGGCTAGGCAGAATGTCCGTCGATCCCGGATGAGACCTCGTCGAGCAGTACCCATGGTGCTACCTGTGCGGCCGCGATGCCCGATTCAGCGACCAAGCTGCGGAGGGCACCGCGCTCGCGTGTATGCGTGAGGAAGACGTGTTCCACGAGCGCAGCGGCACCGCTGTTCCTCCGCGCGATGACCTTGAGCACGGCACCGGTGGCCTCACCAATCTGCACATCAGAGCGGCCGTACGCGTCGCGGGCGTTGACCAAGAAGGCCTCGAAGTTCTCGCGAATCGTCTGGTCGTCCCCGTCACGGGCGAGTGCCTCGGTTGCCGCACGGAGAAGCAGGAGTCCGGGATGATCGGGGTACGTCTCGAGTGAGCGCGCCACTGGGCCGCGCAGCCTGGCTGCATCGTTGGGGCTCACAATTTCGGCCAACACGTCCGCAAGAATCCCCAACCCGGCTCGCTCGTCCGACAAGATGCTCTCCACGGCTTCCGAGAACTCGGCCTGCTCGAGGTAGTCCAGAATGCGGCGCCTGAGATCCTCGCCCGAACCCGCCTGGCACGCGGCGAGCATCTCTGCGATGGCCCTCCGCTGCCCGCGTTCGATCACGTCGTACACGAACTGCACGTACTGTTCGACGACGCCGACCACGAACGCATCCCACTCGTCCGGCAGGACGTCGGCCTTCCGACGTTCTTGTTCGGCTCGACCGCGCTGATACGCCGCCACATACGACACGTACCTGTCCACGACAGAGCGTCTCGTCGAATCGGCCAAGAGCACGGAGAACGTCCGACCGGAGTAGTCGACTGTGTAGTCTGCCACCACGCCGACGACCACGAGCCGGTGAAGGGCCTTCTCGGTGAGCTTAGCGTCTACGCCGAATGGAATGGTTCTTGACGCGCGTTGCCCCGTCGGCCGCAGCTGGTTGTGCACTTCGGTAACGACGGCGATCTCGGTCTCGACACCCTTGAACGCCTGCACATGGAAGAAGAGCGTGCGCGTGACGTCGTCGTTCTGCTCGTAGGGGGTGTCCTCCACGAATCTCGCAACCTCGCTGATCGGCGTGGCGGGCGCAAGCAGCTGGCGGTTCCGCTCCACGCGATCGTCAGAGACGATCGCGGCACAGACGGCCTTCTGGCCATCTCGTCCTGCACGTCCGGCCTCTTGATAGAATGCCTCAATCGACGCCGGAATCCCGTAGTGCACAGTGAAGCGAATGTTCGGCTTGTCGACTCCCATGCCGAATGCGTTGGTGGCAACGAGCACCGGGACGTCATCCCGCTTGAATCGCCGTTCGGTGTCCCGCTTGTATGCCTTCCAGTCGTCGTCCGATCCCCAGAACCCCTTGGGGCGGGTCCCGGCGTAGTACGCCGCATCGATTCCCGCACCGCTCAGAAGGCCGGCGACTTCTACGACCCCGTACTTGCCGTTGACATTGGGGCAGAAGATCAGACCGCAGTAGGTGCGGCCCCCGTCTCGACGAAAGAAGGCCTCTGGAGGCAGCCCGAACTCCGACGGCAACGCATTACGCAAGTAGGACTCGAGAACAAACTGCTTGTGTTCGGATCGTTCTTGAAGCACAGCGTACTGTAGTTCCTCGCGGTCAAAGGAACTCGGCGTGACGATGGCGTCGAAGTCCATAATCTGTAACTCACGCTGAAGGTCCCGGAGCACGGCGCGAGAGGCGGTGCCGGTCAGGGCAATCAGGGCCGGAACCCATCCTGCAGTCGACGAGCATTCGCGGGATGTCTGTCCAATTCGGAGGTACGCTGTGCGGAAGTCGTGACCCCACTCCGAGACGCAGTGCGCTTCGTCCACCACCACCAGATTCACGGGGAATGCTGCCGTCATCCCCCGCAACTTCTCGCGGAACTCCGACATCTGGAACCGCTCGGGCGCGATGTAGTAGAAGAACGCCTCGCCGTGCTGGAGGAGCTCGTACGCTAGGTCGCGCTCGTCACGTCCCGAGAGGTCACTGGTGATTCCGAGGGCGCGGTCTATCCCGTAGGTGCGCAGGTTGTACACCTGATCGCGTATGAGCGAGATGATCGGCGCAATCACTATGGTCCTGCCGGGCAGGAGCATCCCCGCCAGCTGAAACGCGATGGACTTGCCCGCGCCTGTTGGTAGGAGTGCCACGGTGTCCTTCGCTTCGAGAGCGCGAGAGACGATGTCGTACTGGCCGTCTCGCAACTCCTGCTTCCTGAAGACTCTCCGCAGGAAGTAGCGGATATCGTCTCGATCGAACTCGACAGGGCGGCTGGGCGTGACGGGGCGCGTGGGCCACTTGAGAGCGAACGGCAGATACGCGTCCTCAATCGAGATGGTCTCGCCCGAGGATGGCAGGCCGTGGAAGCTCAGTTGAAGCTCACCTGAGCCCTGTGCGGTGGTCACGATGTCGCTCCCGAGAGTCGGCGCACCATACATCCGACCGAGACGGACTAGTAGATCTGAGAGGTCAGCGACCACCGCTGCGAACTCATCAGGCGTCAGCTCGCCCACGTCCACCAAGTCCGTCGAAACGCTGAACCTGCAAGGATCGACTAGACCCACGTGCATTGCCTGAAGCAGCGCAGCTTGTATCTGACCGGCGCGCCGAATCGGCGAGCGCAGCGTCAAACCGAAGGCGCTTGGGGGTTCGAGGCGAGTCAACTCGTTCCGTAGCGGGTCCAGAGAGGATCCGCCACCCGCTCGTACCTCTGCGGCAGGGACGCGGATCACGGCGTACCCCGTGGCTCCCAGGTGCCGATCTCGCGTAGCGTCATGCTCCCGCCGAGCAGCGTGCTGCTCGCCATCTACCTCGATCACGAGGGGCCGCTCAAGTGCAGGATGTGCAATCAGGAAGTCAACGCGCTGCTCGGTGCCCGAGTAGTCAGCTCCGCCCGTGAGTGTCGAAACCTCAACTTGGGGTGTGCACCATACGGCGAACTCCGCGCCTAGGCACGCGGGCAGTACGTCGGTCCAAAACGCCAGTTCCTCAGGGCTGTCCAGCGCGGGAACCCAAGCGCGCTGAGGGGGAGCGTTTGGCTCGCTCGGCTCACGATCGAGGAGGGACTCGAGTTCCTCCGGCAGCAGTGTGATGCGTCCCTTGCAGACTATCTTGTCCGCCACCGACAGCGCGCGGACGGCCCTGGTGTCGAGAGGACGAGGTTCGGGCCTCGCGTACGACATGCGCCACTGCGCACCGACGATTGGCTTGCGGGGGGAATGAGTGTCGGCAGTCGACTCCAGCGAGTCCGCTGGTACAGCGAGCAGGTCGAGATAGACCGTGTCCGCCCCAGCGTGTAGGGGTTGTGCTACCACGATGCGTGGTTGCGAAAGAGCGTCAACACTCGAGACATCCCGGGTCGCCGAGGCAGGGGCTGCTTGGGTCGGGCCGCCGGCATCGAGCGTCCCGTCGCACGTCTTGGATGCGTATCCCGAACAACTCCAGAACTGGCGCCCGGCGTTTCGGCCCCGGCGCGCGGTCTTCAGGAGCATCGGTCTGCCGCACTTGGGGCAGGTTGGTGACTCAGTCAATCGCGTACCCCCTCACTACAACTACAGTCTCCCACAGGGCACTCTATCCGAGTGCCGTGACATAACCCGCTCCAGGCCTTGGCGGTCTCGGTGTTGTGTCCAACGTCTTGGCGCTTCAGCAGACGCCGAGCGCTCTGGGACGAGTCTACCTTACGGCGTTCTGCTGGAAGCGCTTGTTAGGCACATCGCCTGAACCACCCGGGCGCCAGCGGCGCATCGCGCGCGCAGAGACCTCAGCTCCTCGACTGCGGGGCCGCTGCAGTGCTCGATGTTCAACGGTGGACGAATCGTACCGACAACTTCACGCTCGAGCTCCGCGTAGCGGGCTGTCCTATGGAAGGCAATCGCCAAGTGCTCATCCATCCACTGGCTTAGTCGCGATTCGCCGTCGTCGTCGAAGCGATAGTTGGTGCAGTCCTTGGCGGACTTGCCCGTGCCTCTGGGTATCGCTGTCAGATTGAGGCCACCTCGAAGCATGGCGCCCAGGCTCCGCCGTAGCGTGGACGAGCCGCTCGCGCGCGGCTTCAAATGCTGTGACATCGCCCGCCGCTTCAGGTTGCCCGAGCGGCCGATGTATAGCGGAGCGCTGGCGTCGACGCGCGGGAAGGACGGATCCGGCTGCACGAGGTAGACGGCGTAGATGCCGGCTGCGTCCGGTGCCGTCGCTTGCGGCAATCGAACACGATCCGCGTGGAGCTGCTTGAGGAGTGCCTCGAACACGGGATTCGCACCTCGATCGTGCCTAACGTGTTGCGCATCACCCGCGCGCCACTCGCTTACAGCATAACCGAGCGGCC
>SBEH01000014.1 GCA_009668945.1 Actinomycetota bacterium | reverse complement strand
ATCACTCGACCGAACAGCCCCGCCACACGCGAGCCCCACCCGCTGAATCCCCGCTGCATGGGCGCCAGCAGAGCGGCGCAGGCCAGCAGGACGAGGACGGTGATCGTGATGTAGGAGTTCTGTACGAACGGCCGTACCGTATCGACTGCTACCGCCGTCGCGCGGAGCTCCGTCAGCTGACCGATCCGCGCCTCGAGCGACGTGACTGAGGGAGATGCCGAGGCTGGATTCCCCAGGATCTCGACCGGCCGCCCGATGCCGAGAACCTCAAGAATCGTCGCCGACACGTCCAGGTCCGTCATCAGACCCGCACGGTGCGTCGACGCGGAGGAGAGCGTGCCCACCTGGAACCCCGGGCCGTGGATGACGATCGGGCCGAAGCCGCTCGGGCCGAACACGGGCTTGACCTGGCCGGTCGAGACGACCATGAGGATCCCGTCGGCGGGAAGACCCTCGAGTGCGAGCTCCACGACACGGTCGACCGTCTGTGCCGCGGCGATCCGATGCGCCTCCGCGGCGTCGGGTGACGAGTCTTGCGCGGAATTGAACGCCCGCTCGGGATCCCCGGCATCGAGGACGATGACCGCGGGCCCTCCGTGGGCCGCCGTGTCGCGAATGGCCGCGCCGTACGCAGCGCGCAGGGCGGACGTGTCCGTTGCCACGCCATAGGGCGCGTCCGTATGCTCGACAAGCAACGCGGTCGATACGTCCCCGTACTGTACGAGCCCGGATGCGTCCATGGCCAGGATCGCCGCCGGACGGCTCAGGTACTCCTCGCCCGAGCGATAGCCGCCGTCTGAGTTGCCGACGGCCGCAGTGGACCCCCCGGCATCGACCACGGCTTCGCCCAACGCGCCCGGCGTGGTCTCGAAGGTGCCTTCCTTGGCAGCCTTGACCGTCCTGGCGAGGCCCAGATACACGATCGAGGCGCTGCCTGGATCGTTTCCGGTGGCGCGCATGTAGGCATCCCCGGCGGTGCCGCTCTCGAACCTCTGGTCCGTCTCGTACGCCGCAGGCGCCTTCGGATCGAATGCCGAAGGAGAACCTGCTGACATCGTGACCGCGACGTGGGACTGCGTCGGGTCGGACGCAAAGCGCATACTGCTCCGCACGTTGAGATTGCCGACGGCGGAGGACTCCGCCAGGGAGCGGGTGGCCGGCATGGAACCACCCATGACGTCCATCCAGGTGACGTACGGCGCCAGTACGACGACAACCGTGCCGGACGGGGTACTCTCGGCCGCCGACGCCGGCAACACCGCGAGAAGCGTGACCGCGAGGAGCGCGAGCACACACCAGCGACCGGACCGTCTCATCGCCTCTCCTCGCACGCAATCGCGCACATAGGTCGACACGCAATCGACATCGGGGGACTCGAGCGAACTGTGGAACCGGCCTGGCTAGACCGGGCCCGGGGTGCCCGGTCTGTAGTATACCGAAACGTGACGCACGTACGGTAACAGCCTGCGCTCGGATACACTTACATCGCTGACATCCCGACCCGTAAGGAGCCAGCCATAGTTACCCCGTCAGTGGCACGCTCGACCGCCGCGATGTCCGCGTCGACGTTCGTGTCACGGTTGACCGGCTTCCTGCGGACGTGGGCGATGGGCTACGCGCTCGGCCTTACCGTGCTGGCCGACAGCTACGACATCGCCAACAATCTCCCGAACATGCTCTTCGAGCTGCTCGCCGGAGGAGTGCTGTCGAGCGTATTCATCCCCTTGTTCATGGAGCGGATGAAGCGTGATGGCGAAGAGGACGCCTGGCGCTTCGCCAGCTACGTGTTGAACATCATCGTCGTGGTTCTCGGCACGATCGCCCTGCTGGCGACGGTCTGGCCAGACCCGTTCGTGCGCTCTCAGACCCTGACCGTATCCGCAGAGCGGGCCGAGACCGCGATCTGGCTCTTCCGCTTCTTCGCCGTACAGATCGTCTTCTACGGAATGGGTCTCGTCTTCACCGGCATCTTGAACTCGTACCGGCGCTTCCTGGCTCCGGCCGTTGCGCCGATCTTCAACAACATCGTCGTGACCGTCACACTCCTGGGCTTCTACGTCCCGTTCCGGGAATCGAATCCCCGGCTCGCGCTCACCGGACTGGCGGTCGGAACGACGCTCGGTGTGATCACCATGGCAGCGGTCCAGGTGCCCAGCCTGCTGAAGCTCGGCGGGCGGTACACCGCACGTATCGACTGGAGCCATCCCGGTATACGGACGATCGGCCTCAAGATGGTTCCGATCCTGGTCTACGTCGTCACCAACCTTGTCGCGCTCACCTTCCGGACGAACTTCGCCGTGGCGACCGGGGCGGGCGGGCAGGCGGCGCTGCGGTACGCATGGCAGTTCTACCAGCTCCCCTACGGCATCTTCGCTGTAGCGCTTGCGACGGCGATCTTCCCCGAACTGGCCGAACGTGCGAACGCGAATGACATGACGGGATTCAAGCAGATGTTCGCCCGCGGCCTTCGCGCCACGATGGTGTTGATCGTCCCGCTGGCCGCCTTGCTTGCCGCCCTGTCAACTCCGGTGATCACGCTGTACCGCGCCGGGCGCTTCACCGCCGAAGACGTGCCGATCGTCGCGGGAGTGCTCACGTGGTGGGCCCTTGGACTCACGTTCTATGCCGGCTACATGTTCGTGCTCAAGTCCTTCTACTCGCTTCAGGACACCAAGACGCCGATGTACACCAACATCGCGGCGACAGCAGTGCATGTAGTTCTCTATGCGGTCCTTGCGAGAGGCCTGGGCACGTGGTCTGGGCTGGGGATTGTGGGCATACCCATCGCGGACGGCATCTTCTTCTTCGGACACCTGCTTGCGCTCACGCTCATTCTGCGCCGTCGCATAGGCGGACTCGACGGCCGCTCCATCGCCATCACGTTCGCCAAAGTGGCTGCCGCTGCCGTCGCCGGAGGGCTTGTCGCCCGGATGGCGGTCCAGGCGACCGCTGGAATCGGCGAGGCCGGGGCGGGCTTCCTAGTGCAGCTGCTCGTGGCGGGAGTCACGGGACTGGCGGTCACATACGGACTCATGGCCGCGCTCAAGGTCCCTGAGCTCGCCTCCTTCACAAGACGGATGCGGGACCGGCTCGCCCGCAGGGTGGCCGGCACGTGAGCGTGGTCGCGCTGATACCGGCGCACAACGAGGCCGCGCGCATCAATGCAACGGTGTGCGCGACTCTCGGCGTCGCGTCCATCGACCGGGTACTCGTGATCGACGACGCATCCGCCGACGGCACGGCGGATCTTGCCCGGACAGCCGGCGCGGAGGTCGTGGAGCTTCATCGGAATCTCGGCAAGGGCGGCGCCTTGCAGGCCGGCCTCGATGCGATGGCCGGGGTCGCAGACGTCTTGGTGCTGCTCGACGGCGATCTCGGCGAGACCGCGGCCCAGGCGGCTGCGCTGGTGGCCCCAGTGCTGGCAGGCGAGGCCGACATGACGATCGCCTCACTCCCCAGGCCGCCCGCATCCGGCGGCTTCGGGCTGGTCAAGGGACTCGCACGGTGGGGCATCCGAAGGCTGTCGGGCTATGAGTCCGTCGCGCCACTGTCCGGTCAGCGGGCGCTGTCCAGAGCAGCATGGAACGCTGCGACGCCTTTCGCGACCGGGTACGGCGTGGAAGTTGCGCTCACCGTCCGCGCGGCGCGCGCAGGCATGCGCATTCTCGAGGTGCCGACCGCGATGGCACACGCTGCCACCGGTCGCGACCTCGCGGGCTTCATTCATCGCGGTCGACAGTTCGTGCAGGTCGCCGTAGCACTCGCGCGCCTCGCGCTGGGTCGGCGCCTCTAGGCGCGGCGTCGCCTAGGGTGCTAGCGGCGGGTAGTAGGCGTCGGCCTTCTCGCCCGAGCCGAAGTACCCCCTCACGCGTCCGGCGAGAATCCACACGAGCGACAGACGGCCCTGCGGCGTCGCGACGTGGTCTACGGCGGACAGTCCCTCGGACACGAAGGCCGCTGCCACCCCGTCGGCCGTCGGAGCGGATTCCACTCCAACGGTGGTGCCCCCCGCGACCGTCATCGCCTGCGCGACGGCAAGGGCGAACGGATCACTGCCGGCCTCGCCCGTGTCCATGACGACGACAGCGTCCACCGTCGACGTGCCGCTGGAACTCTCGATACTCAGCAGTCCGTCCGCCACGAGCAGACTGGTCAGCGGCTGTTCAGGGCCCGTCCGCCACTCGGCGATGAGCGCCTCCGATACCTGCTGCACCAAGTCGTCGCCCGGCGGAGCCATCTCGACACCCCGCAACTGCAGGTACCCCGCAAGGCCCGCCGGCTCCTCCTCGAGCATGCCGAGCGCCGTCTTCTCGAGCGTGATGGTGAGCGACGTGCCGCCAGCAGAGGCAACCGCATCCGCCACCGTGCTGACGCCGTCGATCCTGCCCGTGCCGACGAGGATCGCTACGTTGTTGCCGGCAAGTTGCCCTGCGACAAGCGGAGCCACGGCCGACTCGGCAAACGCACGATCGCGCTCCAGACCGGTCTGCAGTTCCGCGTTCTTGACGGTGATCTCATCGAAACGGCTTTGCAGGTCCGCGACGAGTGCTCCCGTCTGCTCCGATATCATGCCCCGCTCCGCCACGAGCGTTCCGAGAAGCAGGCCCACCGCTAGGGCTAGGAATACAGCGACCAGCGAGGCGAGGTGATAGCGGAGGTTGTACATGACAGGCGTCTCCTAGAGTCCGAATGCGGTTCGCAGTCTGAGTATGAGCAGGGCGAGGAAGGTCCTCACCGCTGGCGAAATGACGATGATCACGCTGATGACGGTCAGCCCCGCGGCCACCAGCATCACGAGTTGGCTTGGCTGTACCGAAGCACGGTAGAGCTTGCTGACCCCTTTGGCATCAACCAGCCGCGGGCCTATCCGCAGTCGGATCAGGAAGGTGGAAGCCATACCCTTGCGGCCCTTGTCCAACTGCTCGAGCAGGTTCCAGTGCGTACCCACCGCCACGATGAGATCGGCGCCCGATTCGTTGGCGAGCATCAGGGCGAGGTCCTCGCTCATGCCCGGACTCCGCCACTCGGTGCCGGTGAGTCCCAGCGCCTCCAGGCGCTCGCGTCCGGGACAGCGGCCGTCCGTGTATGCGTGAACGATGAGCTCCGCGCCGCTGGTGAGAGCTTCGTCCGACACCGAGTCCATGTCGCCGACTACGATGTCGGGCTTGAAGCCGTGCTCCATGAGCGCGTCGGCGCCCCCGTCGACGCCGATCAGCACCGGCCTCATCTCGCGGATGTACGGTACGAGGGTGCGCAGGTCGGCCTTGTAGTCGTATCCGCGCACGACCACCAGGGCGTGCCGTCCATCGACTGCAGTCCGGAGATGCGGCACGGCCACTTCCCCAGTGAGCAGCGCGCGCTCCTTGTCCACGAACTCCATCGTGTTGCGGACGAATGCGTCCAGCTGCTGGTCCAGACGCGACTTCGCGTCCTCCATGGACGCTTCGATCGCGTCGACCGTGAGCCGCGTGCCGGTCGCTACAAGCTCGCCGCCCAGCAGCACATTCCCGTCGGCCACGTCGATCCTGTCGCCCTCGGAGATGCGCTCGAAGACCGCCTGGCCCACGGCGTCGATGATCTCGACGCCTCCCCTCACGAGGAGCAGCGGCCCGAGATTGGGGTACGTCCCGGAGATCGAGGGCGCCGCGTTGATGACGACGTCGACACCGGTCTCGAGAAGCGATTCCGCACTGAGCCGATCCATGTCCTTGTGATCGATGATTGCGATATCGCCAGCACCGAGGCGCTTGGCCAGGTCCTTCGTTCGCTTGTCGAGCCGTGCGGTGCCTGTGAGCAGCACGGGCTATCCCCTTCTCACACCGGCGGTCGCCAGCAGTTCGCGTGCGTGCGTGAGCCCCGTGGACGATGCACTGCCCGACAGCATACGCGCGATCTCGCCGACGAGGTCGTCGCCCTCGACAGGACGCGCCGTCGTGACCGTACGGGAACCGGAGCGCCCCCTCTCCACCACGACGTGTGCGTTCGCGTACGCCGCCACCTGGGGCAAGTGCGTCACCACGAGCACCTGATGCGCCGCTCCAAGCGATGCAAGCCGACGACCGACCGCGAGCGCTGTGGCCCCGCCGATGCCTGCGTCGACCTCATCGAACACGAGCACGGGGACCGCATCGCTCGCGCCTAGCACGCTCTTGATGGCGAGCATGACCCGCGAGACCTCGCCGCCCGAGGCGACCTTCGCGAGCGGCCGGGGCGTCTCGCCCGGACCCGAAGCAAACAGGAACTCGATCCTCTCAGGTCCCTCGGCAGTCCACTCCTCGAATGCGAGCGGATCGCGACGCACCTGAAACGTCGCTTTCGGGAGCGCCAGGTCGGCGACGGCTGACGCCAGGCTCTCCGTGAAAGGACCGATGCCGTCGCTCCGGGTCTGCATGAGCGCCGTTCCCGCGTCACGGAGCCGCGTCTGAGCCTGCTCGAGCTCTTCGCGCGCGCGTCCGAGCCCTGCCTCGCCCGCGTCAAGAACCGCCAGCTCGGACTCGGCGGACGCACGCGTCTGCAGCACGTCGTGCATCGTCGGACCGTACTTCCGCGTGAGATCGCTCAGCTGCTGAAGGCGCGATTCCACCTGGTCGAGTGCTCCCGGATCGTGCTCGATGCTTCCCAGGTAGGTGCGGAGCGCCGACGAGACCTCCGCAAGCTCCACGTCGAGCCGCGCTACTTCGTCGGCAAGCTCGTCCAGCGCGGGATCGAGCCCGTGCACCGGTGAGAGCACCGAGAGGGCCGCCGAGATCCTGTCCGAAGCCCCCTCCTCATCCCTGAGTACGCCCCAGGCTCCGCTGACAGCGCCGGTCAGTCTCTCGGCATGGCGCAGCCTCGGCAGGAGCGACTGAAGGTCCTCGACCTCGCCCTCGCGAGGCGCCACCGCATCGATGTCCGATACCTGGAAACGAAGGTAGTCGACCTTGCGGTCCCGATCGGCGAGCGCCGCCTCGATGCCGGCAAGGGCGCTCCGCGCTTCCGCGGCGCCGCGCCACGCCGCGGCATAGGCGGCCGCTGCTTGCTCCGCGGCCGGGCCGACGTACCGGTCCAAGTAGCCCGCGTGCCTCGACGGCGTGAGCAGGGCCTGGTGCTCGTGCTGCCCGTGGAGGTCCATGTGGGCGCCCAGAAGGTCGGCTAGCATGGTCACCGTGGCCATCTCGCCGTCGATGGTGCACTTCGAGCGGCCTTCGGCGGACACGCGACGACACGCGACCCGCTCGGCACCGCCGATGACGAAACGGCCCTCTACCAGCGCCTCCTGCGCGCCTTCGCGCACCATCGTGACTTCCGCTCGCTCGCCCAGGAGTAGCTTGAGCGCCGAGACCAGGACCGTCTTCCCGGCGCCAGTCTCGCCGGTCAGCACCGTCAGACCGCCACCGAACTCGAGACGGACATCCTCGACGAGAGCCAGATCTTGTACGTGAAGCTCCGTCAGCACGTCATCCTCCGAGGAATGAGTCTGACACCGTCTCGTAGAAGCCGCGCCCATCGAGCTTGAGGAGGTGGACGTCACGGTCGCCGACAGTGATCTCGACGCGGTCGAGCGCCGTCCGGCAAGGGACCGGATCCCCGTCGGCCATCACGCACGCGTCAGCGCGCACGGGGTTCGGGCATGACAGAGTGATGCGGTCCTGCGGCGCGAGTACGACCGGACGCGCCGCCAACGAGTGTGGTGCGACCGGTACGAAGAGCATTCCACGAACCTCGGGCGAGACGATCGGCCCTCCGGCGGACAGCGCGTAGGCCGTGGAGCCCGTGGGGGTCGCAACCACAGCCCCGTCGCATACGAACCGATATAGGGACTGGCCGTTCACGCTCAGCTCGAGCTCGACGCCCCGCGCAAGTCCGCTGCGACCCACGAAGATCTCATTGAGCGCCCGGTAGCTGCCCGCATCCCTGCCGCCCGCGGTGACTGCGGCCTCGATCGTCTGACGACGCTCCACGCTCGCCTCGCCCGCGAGCGCCGAGTCGACCGCCTCGAGCAACCGCGCGCCGTCGGCACCGGACAAGAAGCCGAGCCGGCCGAGGTTCACGCCGAGCACGGGCGTTTCCGAGACACCGAGCAGGTGGACGGCCTTCAGGATGGTGCCGTCGCCCCCGAGGGCGATCGCGAGTTCCGGCACTCCTATCCCCGCACGTGCGACGCCTAGAGCCGCAAGCCCGCACCGCTTGGCGTCTTCGTCGACGAGCACGGGCTCGTACTTCAGGTCTTGGAGATGCTGGGCCACCACAGCGGTGGCCTCAACCGACCTGGGATTCACCGGATTCGGTACCAGCAGTACGCGCACTCTAGCCTCCAAGCGCCGCATGCGCGGCAGACACGATCTCCGCGGGCACATCCTCAGCACGCGAGCCCGCGCGGCCGAGCCATACCCAGAATTCAATATTACCTTTGGGGCCGGTGATGGGCGACCAGCCGAGACGTCGCACCACCCAGCCCGCCGATTCAATCGACTCGACGGTGCGCTCGAGCACCTCTTGGTGGATCACGGGATCGCGCACAACCCCGTTCTTACCGACTCGGCCTTTGCCCGCTTCGAACTGGGGCTTAACCAGACCCAAAACGGAGCCCGCCTCCGCCACCAGAGGCAGTATCGCCGGAAGCACCTTGCCCAGCCCCACGAAAGAGACGTCCACCACGACGAGGTCGTAGTCTCCGCCCAGCAACGCCTCGTCCGCAGTTCGGATGTTCGTGCGCTCGAGTACGCGCACGCGCGGGTCGCTTCTTAGAGACCACGCCAACTGTCCGTACCCGACGTCCACCGCCGTGACGCTTGCCGCGCCGCGTTGCAGCAGGCAGTCGGTGAACCCGCCCGTTGAAGCGCCTACGTCCAGCGCACGCACGCCCTCTACGTCGATGCCGAACGAATCGAGTGCGCCCGCGAGCTTGATGCCTCCGCGTGAGACGAACTCCCTGGGTCCGGCGATCTCGATCGAGGAGTCCTCGGTCACCTGGGCGCCGGCCTTGGCCGCGACAGCACCGTCTACTGTCACCTGCCCGGCGAGAATCGCAGCGCGTGCCTGCTCCCGCGAGACGCTCAGACTGCGGCTAACGAGTTCGACGTCGAGCCTGCGCCGTGCCACTGCCGCTCTCCGTCTCCGTGCCTCGAACATCTCGCATCCTGCCGAGTACCGCGGTCCGCACCGAATCCGGCGTCAGCCCGACATCCGCCAGAAGCCGGCTTGTCGCCCCGTGCGTGACGAAGCAGTCCGAGATGGCGAGCCGCAAGACCGGCGTATCGCTTCCGAGGTCGGCAAGGGCCTCCAGAACCCCCGCCCCAAACCCTCCGAGACCGGTGTTCTCTTCCATGGTCACTACCAGGCTCGTCGTCGCGGCGGCGGTGATGGCTTCCAGGTCCATCGGCTTCACCCAGCGCATGTTCACCACGCGACAGTCCACGCCATCCGAAGCGAGGAGTGCGGCCGACTGCTCAGCCACATCGACCATCCGACCTATAGCCAGGAGCGCAACGTCCGAGCCCTCGCGGCGGACCTCAGCACGACCGGCCTCGAGCACCTCAGGCTCGGCCGGCAGCGCGACGCCCCGGCCGATGCCCCGCGGATAGCGGATCGCCACCGGACCCTCGGCCTGAAGCGCGGTATGAAGCATGTTCACGAGTTCGGCCTCGTCTGCGGGCGCCATCAGCATGAGGTTCGGAACCGCGCGCAGGTAGGTGAGATCGAAGACACCGTGATGCGTAGGACCGTCCTCACCCACCAGACCGGCCCGATCGATCGCGAAGATGATGTGCAGGTCCTGCAGCGCCGCGTCCATGATCACCTGGTCGTAGGCACGCTGAAGGAAGGTGGAGTAGATGGCGACGACCGGTACCTCACCGCCGTGCGCGAGGCCGGCCGCGAGCCCCACCGCGTGCTGCTCGGCGATGCCGACGTCGAAGAAGCGGTCCGGGAACCGTTCCGCGAAGTGCGTCAGCCCCGTGCCGGCGGGCATCGCGGCGGTGATTGCGACAATGCGCTCGTCGGCTGCCGCCTCCGCCACCAGCGCGAGGCCGAACGTGTCGGTGTAGCTCAGGGGCCCACCCCCCGAGCCGTTCACCTTCCCCGTTTCCACGGAGAATGGGCTGATCCCATGGAACGTGTCGGGACGGTCCTCAGCGTGGGCGTATCCCATGCCCTTGCGAGTGACCGCGTGTATGAGCACCGGCCCGTCGGCTGTCTTGGCCCAGGTGACCGCGTTCTGCACCTGCGCGATGTCATGCCCGTCGATGGGGCCGACGTACTTGATGCCGAGTTCCTCGAAGATCATCCCCGGCACCAGCAGCTGCTTGACCGACTCCTTCGCAGCCTCGCCGGCGGCGACCATCGCAGCGCCCAGCTTCGTCCGGCCGAGCGCAGATTCAACGTCGTCGCGCAGCCTCCTGTACCGTCGGTCGAGACGGACTCGCGCGAGGTAACTCGACATCGCGCCTACGTTGGGCGCGATGGACATCTCGTTGTCGTTCAGAACGATGATCAGCCGCGAGCCCAGGTGCCCGGCATGGTTGAGCGCCTCGAACGCCATGCCGCCCGTCAGAGATCCGTCACCAATCACAGCGACTACCGTCTCGTCGCTGCCGCGCAGGTCCCTTGCCGTAGCCAGGCCGAGTGCAACCGAGATCGAGTTGCTGGCGTGCCCGGTGTCGTGGACGTCGTGCTCGCTCTCCGTGCGCTTCGGGAAGCCGCACACGCCCCCGTACGTGCGCAGGGTGTCGAAGCGCGCGCGACGCCCGGTGACGAGCTTGTGAACGTACGCCTGGTGTCCCACGTCCCAAACGATCCGGTCCTTCGGGCAGTCCAGTGCGCGGTGAATGCCGAGCGTCAGTTCGACTACGCCGAGGTTGGGAGCGAGGTGCCCGCCCGTCGAGGCGACCGTCTCGACGAGGACTTCGCGGATCTCCGCGGCAAGCTGCCTCAGCGCGGACTGATCGAGCGCCTTCAAGTCGGCCGGCTCTGTTATGGAATCGAGGATCGGCGTTGTGCTCACGTTCGAGGCCCGCTCCCGGAGCTGTCCGGCCATGCGTATGCACGGCCCTGGAGTCTGAATCGTATCACCCTGGCGCGTGTGCGGTTGCGCGCGGTAACGCACCTGTAAGGGGACGCGTCACTCGTCGCTGGACGGATCGTCGGACTCGCCGACCTGATCGTCGGCATCGTCGAAGCCTTCGCTGACGTCACCGGCCCCCTCGCCGGAGTCCGGCGCGCGGACTGCGGCGCTTGCGGCGGCGTCGGTGTGATCGACGAGCTCGGTACAGACGTTTGCAAGACGCACACCTTCCTCGAGGAGGTCGAGGCTCTTCTCTAGCGAGGTGTCCTTCTTCCGAACCTCAGCCGCGATCTCCTCCAGCCTGATCCTGGCCTGCTCGAATGTGTACTTCTCGTCCGCCATCGGTCCTTCAGGTCCCTTCTGAGTCCGAATGCTCGCCGCCAGGCTCAGCGTTCGCACATCGATCCGATTCGTCCCCGTTCGCCGTCTCCGGTCGCGCCACCCCGTGCAGCTCGGCGATCCGCCCGAGCACTCCGTTCACGAACTTCGGAGAGTCATCGGTCCCGTACGCCTTCGCCATCTCGACGGCTTCGTTGATGGCCACCGAGTCAGGCACCCCTGACTCGAACAGTATCTCGTACACCGCCAACCGGAGGATATTGCGATCCACGTACGGCATGCGCATGAGGCTCCAGTGCTGCGACGTCGCCTCGATCTCCGCGTCGATGGCTTCGCCGTTCGCCTCCGTGCCCAGGGCCAGATCGCGGCCGTACTCGGAGAGTTCGCCGTCTTCCTCGCTGTATGAGTGTTCCTCGAGAATCGCCGAGACCGTCTGCTCCGTGATCTCGCGCTGGTAGAGAATCTGCAGTGCCTGGCGGCGTGCGCGGGTTCGTTCCAGCATGGTAGTCAGACCCGCCGTCGCCCGCAGGACTACGGCTCGGGAAAGAGCACGCCGTCTACGAAGACGTCCACTGAAGCCACAGTCTGTCCCGTGTGCGTCAGCAGGGCGTCCGTGACCGCACGCTGCACATCACCGGCGATCTCCCGCAGCGGGCGACCGTAGTTCGCGCTGATCCGCACCGACGCGACGAGCGCCTGGTCCTCCGCGACCTGCACGCACACGCCCCGAGCGGTTCCCTTCTGCACGAGGCCAGCCAGGCCGCCGGACGCGCCGAGAACGCCGGCGACGCCGTCCACGCCCTCGGCGGCAACCTGGGCGATCGTCTCGAGAACGCCGGGGGCGACACCGATGCCGTCCAGTGCTATCTCCTCAGACATCGCGTCCCTCCTTCGGGCCGCCCGCCGCAAACGCCGCAAGGACGTCCGGATCGACGTGCTTGTCGACGTAGTCAGTATAGACCTCGCCGGAGACGAAGTGCTTCTCCTCGACCACGAACTGGTGGAACGGGATGGTGGTCGGAATGCCCACGATGATGAACTCGTCGAGAGCCCGCCGCGCCCTCGCTATCGCCTCGTCGCGTGTCTCACCCCACACGATCAGCTTCGCCAGCAACGAGTCGTAGTTCGGCGGTACCCTGTAGCCCGCATACAGGTGGCTGTCCACACGTACGCCGAATCCGCCGGGCGGATTGAAGCACTCCACCACACCGGGGTGCGGGCGGAAACCGTGGAGCGGGTCTTCGGCGTTGATTCGGAACTCGATCGCATGCCCGCGCAGTACGACCGACTGCTGCTCGGCGTGCTTCATGACATCGCCGGAGGCGATACGGATCTGCTCCTTGATGATGTCCACGCCGGTGATCTGCTCGGTGACCGGATGTTCCACCTGGACCCTGGTGTTCATCTCCATGAAGTAGAAGCTGCCGTCCTCGTCCAGAAGGAACTCGACGGTACCGGCGTTCTCGTAGCCCACGGCTCGCACCGCCTTCAGCGCGGCCTCACCCATCTCCGCCCGAAGCCCCGGCGTCAGCGCGGGGCTCGGAGCCTCCTCGATCAGTTTCTGGTGGCGGCGCTGCACGGAGCAGTCACGCTCGAACAGGTAGACCGCGTTGCCGTGTGAGTCCGCGAGCACCTGTATCTCGACATGACGCGGCCGGGTCAGGTACTTCTCCAGGTACACGGTGTCGTTTCCGAATGCCGCCGCCGCCTCGGCGCGCGCCGCGGCGAGATTCCCGCCAAGCTCGCTCTCATCGGCTGCGACGCGCATCCCACGCCCACCACCCCCTGCGGCCGCCTTGATGAGCACGGGGAAGCCGACGTCGCGTGCGAATGCCGCCGCCTCGGCCTCGGATTCGATCGGCCCGTCGCTGCCCGGTACGCAGGGGACCCCGGCCGCGATCATCGTGCTCCGAGCGGCGGCCTTGTCGCCCATTCGCTCGATCGCGTCAGCCGAAGGACCGATGAAGACCAGTCCGGAGTCCACGCAGGCGCGTGCGAATGCCGCATTCTCGGCCAGGAACCCGTAGCCCGGATGGACCGCATCGGCGCCGCGCACGAGTGCCGCAGAGATGACGTTCGCCATGTTAAGGTAGCTCGCTGCCGACTGCGCCGGTCCGATGCACACCGACTCGTCGGCCATGCGCGCGTGCATCGAATCCGTGTCCGCCTCGGAGTAGACCGCCACCGAGCGGATACCCATCTCCTTGCACGCACGGACTATGCGAAGCGCAACCTCACCGCGATTTGCGATCAGTATCTTGCTGAACCGCGCCACTAGGCTTCCGGCTCGTAGTAGAACAGCACGGTGCCGTACTCGACAGGACTCGCATTCATGACCGCGACCTCACGGATGACCCCGGGCTCCTCGGCGGTGATCTCGTTCATGAGCTTCATCGCCTCAAGGATGCACAGTGTCTGCCCCTCGGCGACGGTGTCACCGACCGACACATAGGGTGGAGCGCCCGGGTTCGGAGCCGAGTAGAACGTGCCCACCATCGGCGCCACGACCGGTTTCCAGGTGCTGGGGTTCTCGCCCACCGCTCCCGGGGCATCGGTCACCTGCGGAGACTCGGGAGACGCGGGCATCGCTTCGCCGGAGCCCGACGACGGAGCATTCGTCGCGGCCACAACCGGCTCGTCCGACGCACCGCCGCGCCGAACCACGATTCGGGCATCGCCCTCTTCGACCACGATCTCGGTCACGTCGGATTCCTCGACGAGCTTCACCAGCTCGCGGATCTGGTTCAAGTTCACGGCGTCGTCCTCTCTTGCGCTATCGATGTCCCGCGAGTGCATGAACACCGCACCCTCGGCTCCGGACTGGTGTCGCTGCAGGAACTCGCGGGCCTCGTTCGGGAACAGGGCGTACATCAGCACGTCCTCTTCGGTGCGCGCCAGGTCACCGATTTCCGCGGCCATCTCGTCGTAGGTGGATGTCACGAGCGAACCCGGGCGTACATCCGGCGCGAGAGGCGGAGTGTCGCCCAGTACTCGCTCCACTATGCGTTCATCCATCGGACCGGGCGCCTTGCCGTACATGCCGCGCAGGTAGTCCTTCATCTCCTGCGGCACGACCGACCAGCGCTTGCCCGTGAGTACGTTGATGACCGCCTGGGTGCCGACGATCTGCGACATGGGCGTCACAAGGGGCGGGTACCCGACCTCCGCGCGGACCTTGGGGATCTCGGTCAGCACGTCCGGCAGGCGCGCGCTCGCATGCTGCAACTCGAGCTGGCTGATCAGGTTGCTCATCATGCCGCCGGGCACCTGGTGACTGAAGACCTCCATGTGCAGCAGGGAGGTGACACCACGCTTCAACTGCTTGTCCTGGCGCACCTTCTCCCAGTACTCGGCGATCTGGAAGAGCGTGTCGAGATCCAGGCCGCTGTCGTACTCGCTCTCCTTGAGCGCCGCGACGATCATCTCGACTGCGGGCTGGCTGTTGCCGAACGCGAGAGCGACCACAGCGGTGTCGATGATGTCGGCACCGGCCTCCGCGGCCTTGAGGTAGTTCATCGGCGCCATGCCACCGATGTAGTGGCAGTGGACGTGCAGAGGAAGACCGATCTCCTCCTTGAGCGCGCGCACCATCTTCTCTGTACGGAACGGCGTGAGCATGCCGGCCATGTCCTTGATGCAGATGGTGTCCGCGCCGAGATCCTTGAGCTGCTGAGCGTAGGTCAGATAGCTGTCGAGTGTGTGGACCGGGCTCACCGTATAGCTGATGGCGCCCTCGAAGTGCGCACCCGACTCCTTGATCGCCCGCGCGGCCGGTTCGACGTTGCGGATGTCGTTCAGCGCGTCGAATACGCGGAAGATGTCGATGCCGTTGCGGTGGGACGCCTTGACGAACCGCTCGACGATCTCGTCGCTGTAGTGCCGGTACCCCACAAGGTTCTGCCCGCGGAGCAGCATCTGTAGCGGGGTCTTGGGGCAGTGCTGCTTGATGATCCGCAGCCGATCCCACGGGTTCTCGTCGAGGAAGCGGAGCGCGGCGTCGAACGTCGCGCCTCCCCAGACCTCGAGCGACCAGTACCCCACCGAGTCCATCTTCGGCAGGATCGGCAGCATGTCTCCGAGCTCCATGCGCGTCGCCCAGAGCGACTGATGTGCGTCGCGGAGCGTCGTATCCATGATGCTGATCGGCCGCATCGAACCGTCCTTTGGCGGGTAGCCTACAACCTCCGCGGGAGCAATGCCCGCGGCGTCAATCGAGTAAGTATAGCCGACGATTAGACGCGCGTGATATAGGAGCCGTCGCGCGTGTCGATCTTGAGCGTCTCGCCGACCTCGACGAACATCGGCACCTGGACTACGGCGCCGGTCTCAAGCGTCGCCGGCTTCGTCCCGCCCTGGACGGTGTCCCCCTTGAAGCCGGGATCCGTCTCGACCACTTCTAGCTCGACGAACATGGGCGGCTCGACGCCGATCATCTCCCCGCCGGCGTACATGACCTGGACCTCGTCGTTCTCCTTCAGCCACTTGGCCGAGTCACCGACGAAGTCGGCAGCGATCTCGTACTGCTCGTAGGTGTTCGTGTCCATGAAGTGGAATGATGCGCCGTCGCTGTAGAGGTACTGCAGGCGCTTGTTCTCCACTCGTACATCGTCGACCTTCTCGCCTGCCCTGAACGTCACGTCCACGACCCGGCCGGTCTTCAGCTCCTTCAGCTTGGTGCGCACGAAAGCGCCACCTTTGCCGGGCTTCACGTGCTGGAAATCGACGATGATCCACATCTTGTCGTTGTAGCTGATGCACATACCGGTCTTGAACTGGTTCGTGGACACGGGCATGGTTCTTCGGCCTTCCTAGACTGTGATGAACTCCTTGGGCGCATGGCTCAAGAGCCGGCATCCCGACTCCTCCACCGCCACGAGGTCTTCGATTCTAGCACCCGCCGTGCCCCCTACGTATACGCCGGGCTCGATGGTCACGATCTGCCCGACGCGCAATGATTCGGTGCTCTTGGGGCCAACCGTCGGCGTCTCGTGGACGTCGAGGCCCACCCCGTGTCCGAGACCGTGCGTGAAGCAGTCATCCAGACCGGTCTTCCGCAACACCTCGCGCGCCGCTGCGTCCACGTCAGCACACGGACGCCCGCCTCTCACGGCCTCGATTCCCGCAGCATTCGCCGCGAGCACCGACTCGTACATCCGGCGAAGCTCATCGGACACCGCGCCGACGCCGATCGTCCGCGTCATGTCTGAGCAATAGCCACCGACCCGGGCTCCGAAGTCCATCACGACGAGGTCGCCTTTGGCGAGCGCACGGGCACCCGGGATGGCATGAGGTCGTGCGCTGTTGGGGCCTGAGGCGACGATCGGCGAGAACGGCATCTCCTCGGATCCGTTCCTGCGCATGAAGTACTCGAGTTCGAGAGCGATCTCTGCCTCCGTCACGCCCGGAGCCAGCACGCCGAGGATGTGCTCGAATCCGCGATCGGCGATCGCGCTGGCCTGAGCGATCAGATCTCTCTCCTCGTTCTCCTTGATCTGCCGCATCTCCTCGACGAGCCGGTCCACGACACGCACCGCTCCCCTGAACTGCTCAGAAACGAACTTGAAGCGGCCGTACGGCACCCCCGCCTCGAGCATCAGCGAGGTGACACCCCGCGCATGGAGCTCCTCGCAGAGCTCCACGTAGAGGTTCTCCTTCTGCAGGCGCACCTCCCAGGGCCCGCCCTCGGCCGCACTGCGCGCCGCCTCGAAGTATCTGCCGTCCGTGTAGAACAGGGTTTCGTCTTCTGTGACGAGACACGCCGCGTTGATGCCGCGATCGATGACATCTCTGAACCCGGTGACGTACTTCAGGTTGGAGGTGACCGACACGACCGCCGCGGGAGTCATGTCGTCGGCCAGCCGTCTGCGAACCCCTTCTATCCGAGCCGCTACGTCCATCAGTCCTCCTCGCGCAACCGGGACACCAGCAGTTCCAGGCCCTCAAGATACGATGCTGCCCCCAGACCCGACACCTGGTCAATGCAGACCGGGGCGGTCACGCTCACCGCGCGGAAGTCCTCGCGCGCGCTGATGTCGCTCAAGTGCACCTCCACCGAAGGCATTCCGATTGCGGCGATCGCGTCACGGATGGCGTAGGAGTAGTGCGTGTAGGCACCCGGGTTGATCACGACGCCGTCGCAGACATCGATCGCTTCGTGGAGCCGGTCGATGATGGCGCCCTCGTGGTTCGATTGGAAGAAGTACACGTCCACACCGAGCTCCGCGGCGCGGGTCGCGACCATCGCCTCTATCTCGTCGAGCGTCGCCGTGCCGTATACATCCGGCTCGCGCCTGCCGAGCAGGTTCAGATTCGGTCCGTTGACGACCAGAATGCGCAGCACTACCGCACTCCCCCCTCCGCGAGATCGGATGCCCACGCCGTCAGCTCCTCGAGAAGAAGACTCTCATCAATCTCCTCGACTCGCCAGGTACCCGGGGCCCGAAGCAGGACGAAGCGCACGACCCCGCCCCGCGCCTTCTTGTCCCCCTTCATCGCCGCGAGCACGGACTGCGGCGTGATCGCCTTCAGGTGCGGCACGAGCGCATGCAGGACGGGTTCGCGACCTGCGCCGATCCCGTCGAGAATCGTGCCAACACGCGCCGCCAGTCCTGGATCCGGATTCACGACCTTGGTCGCCAGCGAGCACGCGAACCGCATCCCCTCCGCCACGGCAAGACCGTGCGAGAGGCTTCCGTATCCGCTCAGGAGCTCGAGTGCATGGCCAAGCGTATGGCCGAGGTTGAGGCACTCCCGCAGACCGGCTTCGCGCAGGTCTTCGGTGACGATTCGCGCCTTGAACATGACTGCATCGGCCACCGTGGCCCGCACTGCTTCGCCTTCCCGGTCCATGAGCCGCTCGAGGTCCCGTTCGACCCTCGCCAGTGACGCCTCGCCTGCGAGAAGCGCCGCCTTGACCGTCTCGACAAGCCCGTTCGTCCACTCGGACGCAGGAAGTGACTGCAAGACCGCGGAGTCCGTGATCACGAGGGCCGGCGGCCAGAAGGCGCCCGCAAGGTTCTTGCCCGCCGCCAGGTCGACGCCCGTCTTCCCGCCGATCGAGCTGTCCACCTGGGCAAGCAAGGTGGTAGGCACGTGGACCAGGTCGACGCCTCGCATGTACGAAGCGGCACAGAACCCCGCTACATCTCCGACCACCCCGCCACCCAGCGCCACCACGGCCGAGCTGCGATCCACGCCACGGGCGGCGAACTCCTCGAGCAAGCCACCCGCGACCGTCCAGGACTTGGACTCCTCCCCCGCGGGCAGTACGTGACGGCTCACGCAAAGCCCGGCGTTCTCCAGCGACGCCGCAGCCGCGCTGCCATAGAGAGCATCCACGTTCACGTCCGTGACCAGGGCCACGGATCGGGAATGGCACACAGGTGCAACGCGCTCGCCGAGCCGTCCGACAAGCCCGTCTCCCAGGATGATCTCGTAGGCGCAGTATCCCTGCTCGCCGCCTACCCGCACCACGCGGACCGACCCCGTCGCCCCGATGGCCTCCAGAACGGTCTCCGCAACCTGCTGCGGTGTCAGTCCGTCCGTGTCCACAACGTGGTCAGCGGTGGCCGAGTAGACTGAGAGTCGCGCCGACAGGATGTCCCGCGCGGCCGCGAGGCCCCCGCCGGACAGCAGCGGACGACCTGCTGCACCCCCCAACCGCGCCATGGCCTCCTCGGGTGTCACTGCCAGGTAGACCACCACACCGTGCGCTCGGAGCAGCCCCTGATTGTCCTCACGGAGCACCAGACCGCCTCCGGTCGCCACCACGGACGGCTGAGCTCCCACAAGCGACTCAAGCGCTGCGTGTTCGGCGTCCCTGAAGGCGGCCTCCCCGCGCGCCTCGAAGAGCGCCTCGATACTGACTCCCTCCTGGCGCTCGATCTCAGCGTCGAGATCGATGAATGGCCGGTCAAGCTTCTCGGCGACGATCCGCCCCACGGTCGACTTGCCGGCTCCCATGAAGCCTGTCAGAAACAGGTGGCTCACCACGAAATCCTTGCCCGATAGTCCCCCAGTGCGCGCTGCACGTCTGCCAACGGGCCGTGCCCGAAGAGATCCTGGTACGCGTCGGCGAGCACCATCGCCACCTCGGCCTCGGCAACGACCGCCGCGGCCGGAACAGCGCAGACATCAGAGCGCTCTTTCGCTGCGTCGGCTACCTCACCGGTCGCGATGTCTATCGTCTTCAGCGGCCGCATGAGCGTCGGAATCGGCTTCATAGCCGCACGCAGCACCAGCGGCTCTCCGTTAGACATGCCGCCCTCCACGCCGCCGGCCCTGTTGCTGGCCCGCCGAAGGCGCCCAGGCGCTTCTAGCACGATCTCATCGTGGACCGCGGACCCGGGCCGCGCGGCGCAGGCGAAGCCGTCACCAAACTCGATGCCCTTGATCGCCGGAATCGACATCACCGCGGCCGCAAGACGCGCATCGAGACGCTCCGCGGCCTCGGCATACGTGCCGAGGCCCGGAACGAGCCCCTCCGCGCACACGGTGAAGGTGCCGCCGACGCTCTCCCCCTGCTCATGCGCCGCATCGATCGCCGTGCGCATGCGCGCTGCAGTCTCCGGGTCCGGACAGCTCACATCGCTGGCGGCGACCGCGGCCTGATCCACCGCGGACGGGACAAGCGCTCCCGTGCCGACCCCGCCGATCGCCTCCACCCACGAGCGGACCAGGACGCCCACCTCTGCGAGGAACGCTCGGGCAATCGCCCCCGCGGCTACGCGCGCGGCTGTCTCCCGTGCGCTCGCCCGCTCTAGGACGTCTCGCACGTCGGCCGCCCCGGTGCGCTGCAGTCCCGGCAGGTCCGCATGACCGGGACGGGGCGCGGTCACCGGTTCCACGTCGGCGCCGTGACCCCACACATCCATCGCCTCAAGCCAATTCTGCGCGTCGAGATTCTCGATTAGCAGCGCTACGGGACTTCCGATCGTGTGTGAGAACCGCACTCCGGACAAGACCCGCGCTGTGTCGGTCTCGATGCCCATGCGTCCGCCACGCCCGTAGCCGGATTGGCGTCTCGCCAGCTGTACGTCGATAGCGTCCTGCGACACGGGCACACCGGCTGGAACACCGGATACAATGGCGAGCAGCGCCCGCCCGTGGGACTCTCCTGCCGTGGTGTAGCGCACGGCCCCTCCCTCCGCACCGCCTATCCGCCGATTCTACCGCACGCGACGATTCCCGAAGACGCAACGGGCGCCGCACCTGCGACGCCCGCGATGTCCCATGGCTCGGAAGCGCTACTTCGTGATGCCCTGGCCCACCGACAGCGTCACCTGCGTGTCGCCGTAGAGCATCGTCACGCTCGTCGATGACACCCGCAGGACCTGCCACGGTGAGTTCGGAATCGTCCCGCCAGCAGCCAACGAGTACGACGTGCCGTTCCAGCGAAGCTGGGCCATCAGAACACCGTTCTCCGTGACGACGCCATCGAGGTACAGCGTGTTGCTGCTGGTAGGCGTCACGGTGTCGGTCGTCCCCGTGCTCGTACCTGTCGTCGTCGCAGCCGTCAGCGGCTTTAGCAGCGGAACGAAGATGTCCCGGAACGTGAAGATCTCCGAGTTGGGGAGCTCGGCCGCCGGAGCCGGAACATCGGCACCCGCAGTGCTCGTGGCCTCACCGCTCGTACTGGTCGCAGGCTGCTGCGCCAGCTCCTCCAATTGGTCCACGGCCTGGCTGCCGAATACGTAGAGGACGATCGCTACGGCCACCCCGGCTATGATGCCCAGCACGCCGAGCCCGACGACGATCGCGACGATCTTGCCCGTCGACGTAGCTAGGAATCCAGACTTCTTGTCCGCAGATGCGCTCGGCGGTACGGGCGCGCTGGTGAGTTCATCGGACACGGTCGTCACCTCCTTCTCGGACTGCTAGGGCGCACTCGCGCCGGTGGTCGTGCTTGCGGCCATGACGTAGACCTCCAGAGTCACCGAAGCATTGATGAATGCCGGCTCCTCTTCCGTTGCCGGTACGTAGGTGAAGGAGGAGGTCGTCACGCGCACGCCGCGATCGAGCGCGTGCACTCGATTCATGTAGTCGATCAGCTCGGACCAGCTGCCACTCAGGGTCAAGCTCATCGGAACGCTGCTGAATGCAGGAACGGTCCCGTCCGGGAGAGCCGCCGCGAGAGTGAGATCGGACGGCGACAGCGAGATGAACTCGACGCCTGACGCGTTCGCGATGTCCTGCAATTCGATTATCACCGACGGCAGCTGCGGCGCATCCGGAATCGCGTTCGCGATACGCATCAGTTCGACCTCGTTCGCGGCAGACTGCGCCTTGGCGCTCTGACGCCTGGCCAGCAACGCCTGGGCAGTCGCCAGATTCTGCTGCTCGGTGGCGATCTCACCCTTGATCGCCGACGCCTCCTGGAACAGCGGGAGGATCACAAGGAACGCCACGGCGAGCGTGACCACCACGATGACGCCTATCGCGATGTACATCTGCACCTGCGCCGAGAGCTGCCTCATGATTCACATCCTCCGCGTCGGATCGAGCGTACACGGCGGGGCAGGCTCGCCCGTCGCGGATGGATGCGTGTCAGGACCGTCATCATTGCGTCGCTCCCGTCGTGGGGTCGACGACTTCGGCGGAGACTGCGAACTGGATCGCCGGCTGCTCCTCAAAGTCCGACTTGGTGGAGCTGGACAGCCAGACATTCCTGAGCTGATCTAGATCCGCTAGCCGAACCAGCATTTTCGCTATCGCCTTGTGTCCCGCGTCGGGCGAGTCGTTTGCCACATCGACCGCGTAGCCCGCGATCTGCAGTCCCGTCGCCTGGTCGGCGGAAAGAGTCTGGATCCATACATCGGAAGGCAGAACCAGCGACAGCTCGTTGAAGAGCTTCGCCCAGCTCCGCCGCCCGTCGAGGGCCTGGGCCGCCGTCACCCGGCGAGACTCGAGTTCCGCGGCTCGCTCCTCGAAGATCGCAAGTTGTGCGGCCTGCGCGTTCGTGGTCTGCACCTGCTGCTGGATCGCTGCAAGCTCGTCCTCCTGACCTCTTAGGTTGAGGAACGCGAACGCCCAGACACCCACGAGGATGACGGCCACGCCGATAGCAGCCAACACCACCCAACCTATGCGCTTCTCAGCCTTGCGGCGGTCGAGTATCTCGGGCGGGAGCAGGTTGATGCGCATCATTTCTGCAGCCCTCCCAGCGCGAGCCCGATGGCGGTCACGCTGCCCATCCTGTCCGCGTTCACCGCAGCCTGCGCGGAGCTGGCGACTTGCATCCGCTCTAGCGGGTCGCCGATGAGCACCTGGGCCTGCAGACCCTTGGATAGGTAGGCAGACAAGTTGCGGAGTTGCGCGCCGCTGCCGGTCAGCAGGATGCGCTGGATGTTCCTGACCTGCGATGTCTGCGTGAGGTAGTAGTCAAGTGAACGCCGCACCTCGGCGATGAACTTGTTCACCTCACGCTCGAGTGACTGGTGGACCATCTGCGTCTGCTCCGGACTCACTCCGGGCGTCTGCTCTCCTTCGCCGGTCTCGACATCCGGGAGGCCCACGACGATCTTGAGTTGCTCCGCCTCTTCGAAGCTCACGTTGAGAGCGTTCGCGATCGCCTGCGAGAACGTGCTGCCGGCGAGCGACGAGATGCGGTTGAAGCGAGGGATGCCGCGCTCCACTACCGCGATGTTGGTGATACCCGCGGAGATGTGGATGATCGCGGTTGCCTGCCCCTCATCGTCCGGGAGCACGCCGGGTCCCTCGCCCATCAGTGCGCGAACGATGGCGAAGGAGGATACGTCGATCTGCCCGAGCTTGAGTCCGGCGCCTTCGATCGCGGTTACCGTGTTGCCGATCATCTCGCGGTGGGCAGCGACAAGCAGAACCTCCATCATGTGCTCGTCGTTTGAGGTCATGTAATCACCGATGATCTGGAAGTCGAGAATAGAGTCCTCCACCGCCATCGGGATGTAGTCCTGAGCCTGATACTGGATAGCGCTCTGCAGTTCGCCGCGCTCCATGAACGGCAGGTCGATCAGCCGCACGATGACCCGCTGGTTCGATACGCCCGTGCTCACTTCCTTGCCCCGGACGTTGCTTCGGCGCCAGAGTTCCTTGATTGCCGAGGAGACGGCAGCCGCGTCGATGATCTCCCCGTCGGCGACCGCGCCCATGGGGACATCGACATGCCCGTACGCGGTCAGCGTGAAGCCAGCGCCGGACGGCTTGACCTGAGCGACCCTTACGTGCTCGGTTCCGATGTCGAGACCGATAGCACTCTGGCTCGAACCGAAGGAGAGGGAACCCAACGGTGTCCTCCTTCAACTGCTAGTGCGACAAAACTGCGACTTCTGGTGCTACTGCGACGTTCCCCCGGGCAGATGATGCACGTTCCCGTAAGTTCAGACTCGCTCATACAGGGACACACCTGTGACTATCCAACAGCACGCACAACCGGGTTGTCAAGTGTAGAGCAGCCGCCGAACACGCCTCCAGCGTTACATACGACTCCACAACCCGGGCGTGATGATGCCCTCGCCGCCACCGGGCAGCGAGTCCGGCAGATAGGTCGGCAGAAGCGGGTTGGTGACCAGGTCGGTGTTAGGAGAAGAGAACTCCATCTTGTTCGAGAGGATGGAACCACGAAGAGATGTTAGTGGCTGAGGCACGAAGATCGTGTCGTCGGTATAGAACGCGCCAGCGTAGTCGAATGCGTTGTCGCGGATGGGCGTCGTGCCGTCGTTGGATCCGCGCCCCTTCAGCGTGATGGACTTCGGCGTGACGATCCCCATCGCCCACTTCTTGTCCTCACCCACTTTGTTCACGACTACGTCGGCCGTCGAGTAGCTGTACGGACGGAGACGCCCGTTCAGGATCACCGGACCGTTGGCAACGATCGTGCCGTTGCCGATGTACAGGCAATCGTCATTGATGACCAGCGGGCCGTCTACAAAGACAGTGCCACTGATGTAGATGAGGTCCCACTCGCCAGTGAACTCGTCCCAGTAGGCGAAGTCATCAAACGTGTTCCTGTGCGCTGCGTCGTAAGGCGCCGAGCCACCGGCGGGAACAACGGCGCCAGTAGTATCGACCGCGCCCCACGAGCCGAATGTGCCCCTGCACGGGTAAGTGCCGTAGCCGGTGATCGTGACACTACTGGCTGCCCCACCGAGTGCCAGCACGGTGTCGCCGGCACCGAGCGGATCGATAGTGGCGGTGGTGTCTCCGAAGTACTTGTACATCGCCCCGCCGCGGCTGGTCAGCTCCATGTTGGCGAGGGGTGCCGCGATGTACTGCTTGCTCATCAGGCCATCGATCGACTCCGACTGCGCGCGTATCGAGTAGGCACGCATGTCGTCGTAGGTGATGCCGGGGAGCGTGATCTCCGGGACCGACAAGAACGGACCGGCGACGAAGACGCTGCCCTTGGCGAGATCGGTGCCGCCGTCACAGTACACCTTGACCGGGCGGGTGGACGCGCCGATCTGTGAGGCCCCGGACTTGGTGGAGAGTTTGCCGCCCTTCACGAATAGCGGGCCCTCCATCACAGACATGTTCGCTTCCACAGCCAGGTTCCCCTTGATGTAGAACGGGCCGTAGATGTTGGAGGAACCGTTCATACCGCTCGAGCCGCTCATCAGGGACTGAGAGCCGGTGCCGGCGAAGTTCATCTCCCACAGATTTATGTAGAAGAACCGCTGTACAAGTGTCTCGGTGCTTCCATCGAGGCCCTGGCCCCGCGAGACGATCTCATACTCGCCGGCGTCTCCGCCGGTCTGACTCACGGTGAGCGTGGCCGTCCCGTCGGGCGTGGTGACCTGCATCCCCTGGTATGACGCGAGCGTGCTCGGCCCGAACGCGGAGATCACGGTGTCGATTCCGGCACTCGCCGCGCGAAACGCACGCGTCTCATCCTCGGCGCGCTGAGCGTCGAATAGCGTCTGGCTCGCCAGACTGAAAGACCCGATCGCCAGGATGGTGATCACCAGCATCACGCCGATCACCGTGATCAGGGCGACGCCGTCATCGGCCCACATCGCCGAGTGCGCTGCGTGTCGCTTCGTCATGTCCCTAGCACCCCAATCGTCGCGTACGCGGCTAGCGGTTGCGGAAGAACACCTGGCGGGAATCGGAGTACACATCTCCGTCGCGGTCAGTGACCACCTCGATGACGACGCTCGCGGCGTACTGCTGGACATACAGAGGCTGCTGCCCCTGCAAGTTGTTGCCGGCAATGTCGTAGTAGGTGAATATGCGCCTGCCGGTTGCCCGGTTGGTGTTGTTCTGAGACCACACCACCGTGCGCGGCGTTGGGTTGTCGACCAGCTCGTACACGCGCTCGACGAGCCGGCCGTCCGCGGTGGCCTCGAACCTGTGGTATTCGTAGTGATTGTCACGGTCCTGGTCCGTCTTGATTTCGCAGACGTATGCGTCACCGGTGATCAGCGGCGGAACCTGCTGTGACAGCAGACGCTCCATGTGCTCGAGAGGCTGTCCGATCTCTCGGCTCGTCCAGGCCTGCTTGTCGCTCATGTCCGTGCCGGTTCGTGCCAAGTGGAACAGCGCGTACGCGCCGCCAACGACGAAGCCGAGTAGGCCGATGACGACCAGCATCTCGGTCAACGTGTAACCCATGTCGCGCCTGAGATGGCCAGCCACGACCTACCACGCCCCCTCGGTGAAGGCCTTGCTGGTGCCGGCGGGCATCTCTGCGTAGACAGTGTTCGAGGTCAGGGTCATCGTTGTTGGCGCGTACATCCCGCACGGGGTGAAGGTCACCTTGCAGCGATAACCCAGAAGCGGTGTCGTCGGATAGTCTGCAACCGAATCCTTGGTGCGCGATGCGGTGACCGCCGGACCCGGAGGGGGCGAAGGGCTTGACTGTGTGACAGTAGCGAACAGCGTCTCGGTCGTCCCGTCCACTGTGTACCATTGATACGTGATCGTGCCAGTGGTCGGAAATCGAGGTGCGCCGCAACTCAGCGACACGGTCGTGACGTCCCACTTCTTGTTATTGCCTGACAGGGTATACGTGCCTGTGACCTTTGGCCGTGTGATGAAGGTCGTCCACGCCGTCGTAGCGCTGCGCAAGCCACGCGGGCTCTCCGCCGCGGCCTCCGCAACGTACCGGCAGAACGGCTGCTCGCTCGACGGAACCGTCCAGGTGTTGGACGGGACGGCGCCATTGAATACCGCAGGCCAGCCGGGAGATGTCCAGGTGCCATACACGTCGTGCCGAAGAACTCGCAGGTAGTAGTGATCCGCGAACGTGTTGCCGTCATTCACGACCGCCCAATCGAGCTTGCCACCCCAAGATGTGGTGCTTGGGGTGAACGTCGGGGCGGCAGGCAGATTCGAGGGTGCTAGGTTGTCCACCAGATAGACCCGCATGTCGGAACCTTGTGCGCTCGCGTTGTCCGTCGTGAGCGCCCAGACGTCCCGCCGGCCCTCCTTCACCTGCGGCTCGGTGAGCGACGCCATCTGTGCAAGGTCCCATGCGAAGAGCGGGGACACCGTCCACGTCGGCTGCGACCAAGATGCCTGGTTGTTGAACACGTCCATCAGCACCCAGCTGTTCTCGCCCTCAAGGCGAACGATCTGGATCGTGCGACCGGACGACGGTTTCACCTCGACCTTGAACTGCAGGGGCTGCAGGGTTCCAGTGGCGTCCTTCCACCACGACTGTCCGCCTTCGTACCACACCACCGTACCGTCCGGCGGGCTCGGCGACACGTACTTGATTCTTGGGTCGGTGGACGGATTGCGAGTCGCTTCGGTCAGATTCTGATCGCGGTCCCGGACCACAACCATAGTCGAGAAGGTCTCTGTGAACCCGTCGGCGCGATTCACAGTGACAGTGAGCGTCATCTCCTTCAGGGCATCATTGGACCCGGGCGCGATCTGTGGAACGATGGTGATCGTGTACTCGTCTGCCACCACAACCGTGGTCTCAATCGATGGGGGTGTTGAAGTCGTAGTGATGCTGTCGAACGGCAGCGAACGAACCCACTCGACGTAGCTGTTCACCGCGTTGTTGCTGACGTTGATCTCCTTGGCCTGCGCGCCCATCGAGAGCGTCCTGCCGATCAGGCCGAGAACGCCGGTCATGATGATGAACAGGATCGCTGCCGCGATAACCACCTCTAGCAGCGACATTCCTTCATCTCGTGTGAAGCGCCTGGATATGCCCTTCATCACGACCCCTTCCGATCACGTACGACGCACACCATGACAAGACGCACTCGCGCCTCCGGTGAGTATATCGGCAGCGTATGCCGAGCGCTTGAAGAGCTTGTGACGAACGGCCCGCCCCCCGTCATGCGATACCGATCACACGGAAGTACCACTCAGCGAGCGGGGGACCTATCGTCGCAGCCAACACCCCTCCCGCGGCCAGCCAGGGCCCGAACGGGATCTTGCGATCGGCCAATCCCCTCTTGCCGCGCTGTCCGACAGTACCGGCGACGATGCCGATGAGGCTCCCGAAGAAGAGGCTGAGCAGCACGTACGGCCCGAGGAAGAACCCCATGGCGCCGAGCAGCTTGACGTCACCCATCCCGAGGCCGGCCTTGCCTCGCACAGCTCCGTAAGCTGCGGCGATACCTCCCGACAATCCGGCACCGAGAGCACAGCCGAAGAAGCCCGATACGAGCGGACTGGAGAGCCACCCGGAGGCGGCCACACCCACGAGGGGTGTCAGCCGCGCAGCACTCGCCTGACCCACGATCGCGCCCGCGAGACCGACCGCCGCCAGCACGCCCACAAGCGGATTGGGCAGTCGCATCGTATCCGTGTCGATGACGGACAGCACGAGAAGGAGCCAGAAGAAGGCCGCACCGAAGAGCGCCTGCACGGGCAGATCGAAGAGCAGCCCCGCCGCGACGAACAACCCACCCGACGTAGCCTCCACGAACGGGTATCGGATTGCGATCGGCGCGCCGCAAATCCGGCACCGTCCGCGCAGGGCCAGCCAAGAGACGACCGGGATGTTGTCGTACCACACGATCGGCTTCTCACAGCGGGGACAGTGAGAGCCCGGACTCACGATCGACTCTCCTCGCGGCACCCGCCAGATGACGACGTTCGCGAAACTCCCCACGAGGAGGCCAAGCAGACCCAAGCACACTATCCAGCACCAATCAGGGATGGCGGACACAGATGCCCTCGCTTCGTACCGGCTACTGCCTCCGACAAGGATAACCCACACCGGTGCATAGCGAAGGGCCGACGGTTGCCCGTCGGCCCTCTCGTTTCACGCTCGCCGAATCGAGTCCGGCACAGTGAGGACTACTCGTAGTTGTGGTTGGCCTGCACTACGCAGGTGAAGTCACCAGAAGCAACGGTGTAGGCCGTGTTCGGGGTCTGCGGGCAGTTGGGATCCCACTGCTTGACGTAGGCTCCGAGACGGAGGGACGGGTTGGCGTCAACCATGGCAGTGGTGTTGTCAGGGTCAGCCGCGAGGAACTGCTGGGTCGCACCGTCGAGAACACGGAGGTTGTTCTGGCACGCGCTCTTGCGAGCAGAAGCCTGTGCAGCGTTGAAGACCGGGATAGCGATTGCAACGAGGATACCGATAATCAGAACGACGACCATGAGTTCGACGAGGGTGAAGCCCTCACTCTTCTTGAACATCCGCATCGATGTTCACCTCCCTTTCATGTGCGGGTGTGTAAGCATGTGCTCACAGTGGGAAGTATCGGCCGTCGGAGTGTCCGACTTTAGCGGAATCCGGGGATGGCCTGGACTACTTGATGAGCGTGATGGACTGGAACATCGGCATATAGAGCGCGATGACCATGCCACCAACGACCACGCCGAGTGTCGCCATCATCACTGGCTCGATCACCGACGTGAGGGCGTCGACCGCTTGCTTGACCTCTTCATCGTAGAAGTCCGCGATCTTGGAGAGCATCTGATCGAGCGCACCGGTCTCCTCGCCCACAGCGACCATCTGCACCACCATCGAGGGGAATACCGGCGACTCCCCCAACGGTTTGGCGATCGTCTCGCCTTCCTTGACGGCAGCACGGGTGCTCTTCAACGCACGAGCGACGACTTCATTGCCTGCCGTGTCCGCAACGATGTCCATAGCCGACAGTATGGGAACGCCGGCGGCGACGAGCGTGCTGAACGTCCTGGTGAAGCGAGCGATAGCGGTCTTGCGCTGCAGCGGCCCGATTATCGGCGCACGGAGCAGTATGCCGTCCCAGATGTACCTCCCTGATTCCGTAGCATGCCACGCGCGGAAGGCGATCGTCAGGGCGATTCCCACGCCGACCACTACCAGACCCGGCCAGCTGGTCGCGCCCTCGGAGATGCTCACGAGGATCCGCGTGGGAAGCGGCAGCGTGCCTCCCATGTCCGAGAACATCTTCTGGAACGTGGGCACGACGAAGATCATCATCGCGACGAGGATAATGAGGACCAGCGCGAGCATTGCGATCGGGTACGTCATCGCCGACTTGATCCGGCCCTTGAGTGCAGCATCCGCCTCAAAAAGGTCGGCGACTCGGAGCAAGACCTCATCGAGCACACCACCGGTCTCGCCCGCGCGAACCATGTTGTAGAAGATCGGCGGGAAGATCCTCGGGTGCTTGATCATCGCCTCCGAGAGGGACTGCCCCGCTTCCACGTCCTTGGCGAGCTGGTTGATGACCTCCCGCAGCTCCTTGCTCTCCGACTGGCTGCCGAGAATGCTCAGGCACTTGGTCAGCGAGAGACCGGCGTTGATCATGGTCGCAAACTGCCGAGCGAAGATGGTGACGTCCTTGATCTTGACCGTCGTGCCGAACTGGATCTTGCTCAGCGCTGCGAGCCGGTCTTCGTTGAGGTCGAGAACAATGTAGCCCATCTGGGCGAGCTTCTTGGCTACCGCCTCGCGGTTCTCGCCTTCGAGCTTGCCGCTGATGACCTTGCCGGTCTTGTCGCGTACGTTGTACTTGAAAGTGACGGTCGCCATCGCGCATGCCCCTCTCGCGTGGTCACTGACAGCCTGACGATATCACACCGGCAGTATCGGCAGATGACCGGCCGGGCTACACGATGACTCGAACGATCTCCTCGAGTGATGTCCGACCCAACCGAACCTTCTCTAGACCGTCCATCTTGAGTGTCAGCATACCTTGCTCAACTGCCACGTCTTTGATTGCCTCAGCGGTAGCCTCCCGAACGCACAGCTCGCCGATCTCCTCGGAGACGAGCATCACTTCGTGCACGCCGAGTCGGCCCCGGTAGCCGGTGTTACCGCACTTCTTGCACCCCTTGGTGCGCCAGAGGGTCTCGGGGAGGTTGTCCTCGGGGAACCCGGCATCGAGCAAGACCTGCTTCGAGGGCTTGTACTCCTCCTTGCAGTCCGGGCAAAGCCTCCGAGCCAGGCGTTGTGCAAGAACGCAGTCCACCGATGACGCGACCAGGAACGGCTCGACACCCATCTCGGTGAGACGGGTGATGGCGCCCGCGGCATCGTTCGTGTGCAGGGTCGAAAGGACGAGGTGGCCGGTGAGCGCAGACTCGATTGCGATCTTCGCTGTCTCCTGGTCACGAATCTCGCCCACGAGGATGATGTCCGGCGAGCAGCGCAGGAATGACCGCAGAGCGCGTGCGAACGTGAGTCCGGCCTTCACGTTCGTCTGAATCTGATTCACGCCTGGCAGCCGGTATTCGACCGGGTCTTCGGCCGTGAGGATGTGCTTGCCCGGCTCGTTCAACACGTTGATGGCCGCGTATAGAGACGTGGACTTCCCCGAACCGGTCGGGCCGGTGACCAGGATTGCCCCGTACGGCTTGCGGAACGCTGACTCGAAACGCTCGAGTGCCGTAGGCAGGAAGCCCAGGTCCTCGAGCCTGAGCATGATGTTGTCTTTGCGCAGGATACGCAGCACGACGCGCTCGCCATAGACCGTGGGTAGCGTCGAGACGCGGAAGTCCATCTTGTGGCCGCCGATGGTGAGCGCCGAGTGCCCGTCCTGCGGCTTGCGGGTCTCAGCGATGTCCATGTCGGCCATGATCTTGAAGCGCGAGATGATCGCCTGCTGCGTGTTCTTCGGACTGCGCATCATCTCGTGGAGAACGCCGTCGATCCGGTACCGTACGCGGAGGTCCTTCTCCTGAGGCTCGACGTGGATGTCGCTCGATCTGTCCGCAACCGCCTTGTTGATGATGTAGTTCACCAACTTGACGATCGGCGCCTCGTCGGTGACCTCGGTCAGGTCTTCGAGCGACATCACCTCGAGGTCCTCGACACCCCCCATGTCCTGATCGCTGAGCGTAGTTGCGACCTTGTAGAATTCCTCGACCGCGGCGACGATGTCGTCCTTGGTGGAGATCGCGGGCTTGATCTCGTAGCCCGTGATGATGCGCAAGTCATCGAGTGCGAGAACGTTCTGGGGGTCTGCCATCGCGACGACCAACTGGTCGTCCTCGATCGTGACAGGCATCAGTGTGTACCGGACCGCCAGGTCCTTCGGCACGGCTGCTACCGCGTTGGCATCGGGGCGCTGAGTGGAGAAGTCGATGTACGGGATCCCGATCTGCTTGGCCATCACCGACAGGATGCCGCCCTGCGTCGCATAGCCAAGGTCGACGAGGACGCGGCCGAGCGGACTGCCCGTGGCCTTGTGCACCTCGAGGGCGTCTGTGAGTTGCCGCTCGGTTATGATCCCGGCGCGCATGAGAAGCACGCCTAGCCGCTGACCAGCCTCCGCCACAGCGGCATCACTCCGTCCGAGTCATCGACCATGCGCGGAGTCGAGCCCCACGCCAACGATAGTACGACAGAATGCGAGGGAAGCGACAGAAGTGTCGGGCGTCTTAGAGGCCGCGGACGGACCGCAGATCCTGCAGAAGAATGCCGGCAAGCCGCTGGAATTCGGCGAAGCTGCGGGTACCCGCCTTCACGCCGATGCGCCCCTCCCCAACCGTGAAGTGCAGCTCCACAGGCGCCACGAGTCTGTACTCAGGAACGTCAGCCGGACGCGCGCGCGCCGGGATCGGTGCGGGCTCGGGTGCGGGCTCGACCACCGGTTCCGAGGCTACTGCCGGCGTCAGCGGCAACTGAGCCGGTGCTGCCGAAAGCACCTGCCCGACCGACGGCGGCGGGAACATCGGATCCGCCGCCGCACCGAACAAGGGCTCATCCGCAACTGGCGGTGCGGACGGCGCAACGACAGCTTCGTGCTCCTCTGGCGTGAGGAGCGGCGCCGAGTGCTCGGCTGCGAGCATCAGTCGTTCTAGCTCGTCTGCAAGCGAGTAGCCGGGCAGCGAGGGCGCGGGCGCGGGCGCCGGTGCGGGCTCGGGTTCGGGCGCGGGCGCCGGTGCCGGTGCGGGCTCGGGTGTGGGCGCGGGCTCGGGTGCCGTGGG